>JAFRJC010000096.1 GCA_017432445.1 Eggerthellaceae bacterium
CCCGAACCCGAGGTCGAACCTGAGGTCGAACTTGAGCTGCTTGGTGCAACCGACCAGGTTGTTGAACAAGATGCGGAATGCGTTCCCGATTTAGTCGTTGTCTCAGATGAGATAATCGAATCCGAGGACGTACAAGACGCGCCAGACCTCGATTCCGAGCACGATCTTTACTTGGAGTTTGACATGGAGCTCGAGCCTGAAGATAGGTCGATGCCCCAGCTGAAGGCGGTAGCCGAGCCTCTTGTCAACATGTCCGTCGAAAATCTCTTGTCCACTTCCGCCTCGTTGGTTTCCGATAGCGGCCATGTTGATGGCGGGCCCGAAGCAGAGGTCGATGTGAACCTCCAGGCGGAGGAAACGCCTGCGATAGAAGACGGGGTGCCGTTCACCGAGCTTACAATCGAGGAAATCATGGCGCCGGTCGAGCAGGTGATGGCTGTGCAGCTCGAGGAGGCAAAGAAAGAGGAGCCTTTGCAGGAGCAACCGGCCCCAGGTACGGATGGCGTGCCTGCGCAGGAGCAGCTGGCTGCAGACGAGGAAGAAAAGCCCAAGGTTGACTTCTTCGACGAGCCTCATCGCGAACTGGAAATGCCGCCGAAGAAGAAGGGCTTCTTTGCCCGTCTATTTGGCTAGACGGTTGCTTCGATTCTCTATACGGTTTTAAACGTTTCCGATTACGGGGGCGACCTGTCGAGTAACGGAAGGACGAAAAGTTATATGCTCGAACAGATAGATTTCAGCAAAGAGAAAATGTCGAGGGACGAGTACAAGCCCCTCCAAAAGGAACTCATCGGCAAGCTTGTCATGCTCCAGCAAAAGGCTCGCGCAGCGGGCGTTGGCCTCGTGGTGCTGTTCGAAGGATGGGGCGGTGCCGGCAAGGGAAGCCGCATCTCTGACCTCATGTACGAACTCGACGCGCGTGCAACCAGCGTTCATGTCACCAGGGACTTCGACTATGATGCAGCTGCATCTTTTGTCGGACGCGAATGGGGCGTCACGGATTTCAAGCCGGTCATGCAGGAGTTCTGGCAGTCGCTCGGCGAGCGCGGAACGATCACGTTCTACGATAGGGGCTGGTATACGGCTGCTATCTCTCAGGCAATGTTCGAGCTGAGCCAAAGGGATCCCGAGGCTGTGGAGATGTTTGCAAAATCTGCGAAGGCCGGCTCGGGTATCGAGGACGCTGCTTCCAAGGCACGTGGCGAGTTCCATCGGGACGTCGTGGCGAGCTATCAGCGCATCGCGCACGATTTCGAGCAAATGCTCGTGGACGATGGCTACATCGTAATCAAGCTGTTCGTGCACGTCAGCAAGGAAGCGCAGCGCAAACGCCTGAAGCGCCTGCGCGAGAACCCCAACACCGCATGGCGCGTTTCCGATGCGAAGCTCGCCGAAATCAAGTATTACGACCAGGCATACATCCTCTACGACCGTCTCCTCGAGAACAGCAACTTCGCCTTCGCGCCCTGGACGCTGATTAACGGCGAGGACAGGCGCTCGGCCAACATCCAGATCGCCCAAGCTCTGGTGGACGCCATCGAGGGCGCCCTCGCTAGCGGTCCCGACAAGGCTGCCGAGGAAGCGCAAGCCAAAGCGGCTGCAAACTCCGCACGCGCGGCGGCGGCAATAGCCGAAGGCGGTGCGGAAGGCAAGGTCGTTGACGATGCCGAAGCAGTGCTGGCAGCCGCAAATGCTGAAGCCATGCTGCAGAAAAGCCAGGCTCCCCGGAGTTCGAAGTACATCATCATGGCGGGCTATCCCGAGATTGACCACACGAAGGAGAAGCCCTGCATTGCATCGGATGAAGAGTACAAAGAGCAGCTGAAAATCGAGCAACAGCGCTTTAACGATCTCGAAATGGAGATGTTCCAGAAGCGCGTGCCGCTCATGCTCATGTACGAGGGCTGGGATGCGGCAGGCAAGGGCGGAAACATCAAGCGCGTCGCCCAGGCAATCGATGCGCGCGCCTATACCGTCTACCCATCGCCTGCTCCTACGAGGCCCGAACTCATGCATCCTCATCTGTGGCGGTATTGGACCAAGTTGCCCAAGGCTGGTCACGTGGGAATTTACGATCGCAGTTGGTATGGACGCGTCCTCGTCGAGCGAGTCGAGGGTTTCGCATCCCCCGAACAGTGGTCGCGTGCTTACGACGAGATTAACTCCTTCGAGTACGAGATGGTCCAATGGGGTGCCATCCTGCTGAAGTTCTGGGTGGACATCACTCCCGAAGAGCAGCTGCGCCGTTTCGAGGCGCGCCAGATTGATCCGACGAAGGTTTGGAAGATCACCGAGGAAGATTGGCGCAACCGGGACAAGTATCCCCAGTACAAGCAAGCCGTAAACGATATGTTCCGCCTGACCTCCACAACGTTTGCGCCGTGGATCCTGCTTGAGAGCGACGACAAGAAATACGCACGCATTCAGGCGCTTCGCGCGATCAACGAGGCGCTCGAGGGTCGCCTGCACCGTGATAAATAGGTGATGTGGGGTAAATCGGAATGGATGATCAGGGTTTAGAGTACAGTTCCGCGTCCAACAACCGAGATCAAAGATCTGCAAGAGACGGCAAGGGCAAGCGCATATGGCGAATCGTGTTCGTCATTGCGCTCCTTGTCTTCGTTGTTTCAATGGCAGCGCTTGGCGTCATAGCATATAGCTATATCCAAGGGCAGCAGAAATACGGCGGTGTGGCCGAGACTGCCAACGTATCGGATCTGGATGCAACCTTGAGTGGCCAGGTTGTCGCAACCGAAATCGACGATGTCGTGAAGGTGGATTGGGATGCGCTTCTCGCCGCCAACCCCGACACCGTTGGCTGGGTGTACATTCCCGGCACGGCTATAAACTATCCGATCGTCAAGGGAGAAGACAACGAGCATTACCTGACATACGATTTCGACGGTTCTGCTGGCTGGCTGGCAAACTACGGCGCGATATTCATGGACTACAAGAACAATCCCGACTGGAGCGACCAGATCTACTTCATATACGGCCACCACATGAACGCTGGGTCGATGTTCGCCGATATAGCCAATTTGCAGGACCAGGCGCGGTTCGACGCGAGCCGAACCGTCTACATCCTCTCGCCGAGGGGCAATTTCCGATTGAGGACATTCGCGCTTGCCCACATCTCCTCTGATGCCGAGGTAGTCCTTGCGACTTTCGGCGACAGCGATCAGATGCGCGAATATATTCAGGACAAGATTGTACATTCGCTCGTGTCAGTTCAGGACATTCCGGACGTCTCCGAAATGGGCAAGGTATTTGCATTTTCGACGTGCGATAACTCATCAGGGGGCAGGTACATCCTGTACGCCTCTGTCGAGGATGCCTCGGACGAGAGCCTGTCGGGAACGATTGGCATAGAGATGTCGGATGGCAATGCGAGCGGCTTTGTGGAAGAATTGGAAGTGAAGGAATAACGCGGTATTTCGATATGCGATAGGAGAGGTACCATGAGCGATCAGCAAGACGCTACCGGCCAAGTAACATATGCCCAGGCGGGAGTGGACATCGAGGAAGGCGCCCGTGCGGTCAGCGCCATCAAGGATACGGTCCATTCCACCTACAGGCCCGAGGTGATAGGCGATATCGGCGGGTTTGGCGGCCTGTTCTCCATCGCTGCGGCAAAAGACATGGAAGACCCGATTCTGGTTTCCGGAACCGACGGCGTGGGGACGAAACTCAAGATCGCCCAGATGCTGGGCAAGCATGCCACCGTGGGCATCGACTTGGTCGCCATGTGCGCAAACGATATCCTTGCAACTGGCGCCGAGCCATTGTTCTTCCTTGACTATGTGGCAGTCGGAAAGTTGGATTCCCAAGCCATGGCCGAAATCGTGGGCGGCATAGGAGAAGGGTGCCGCCAAGCTGGCTGTGCTCTCATCGGCGGTGAGATGGCTGAGCATCCCGGCGTCATGGACCCGAGCGACTACGACCTGTCGGGTTTCTGCGTGGGCATCGTCGACCGCCCGAAGATGCTCGACCCCGAAGCCGTGGCCGAAGGTGATGTGCTCGTGGGACTTGCGTCGAGCGGCCTGCATTCGAATGGCTACTCGCTCGCTCGCAAGGTCTGCCTGGAAGGGAAAACGCTCGACGAGGTGACCGAGCCTGTCGAGAGCCTCGGTGGAATGGGTGTCGCCGAGGCGCTGCTCACTCCCACGCGCATCTACGTGAAGCCGGTCCGTGCCGTCATGGATACCTGTCCAGGAGCCGTGCGCGCCCTTGCGCACATAACTGGCGGCGGTATCACCGAGAACCTGAACCGCGCGCTGAACGAGCGCGTTGACGCTTTAGTTGAGCTGGGTAGTTGGCCGGTGCCGGCGGTCGTGCGCTACACGTGCGAGGCAGCCCATCTCGTCGAGACGGAAGCCCTCAAGACCTTCAACATGGGCTTGGGCCTGGTGTTGATCGTGGATCCGGCGCGTGTCGAGGAAGTGCGTGCGGCCGCCGAAGCTGCCGGCGAGAAGACGTTCGTCGTCGGGCGCGTCGAAGCCGGGTCGGGAATCGTGCGCTACGAGAACGAAGGGACGTTGCTTTAGGAAAACTCGTACCATCGCCCGGGAAAGGGGCTTCGCTCCAGGCCAGCGTTGACTAAACGCTCGTTGCTTCGGCGAAGCAGCTGCGGAACTCGGCGGCTTCGCCGCCTCAGACAGTCCTCGCTCCCGCTTCACCGTTGCTCCTCGCAGTCAACGATGGCATGGAGCGAAGCCCCTTTCCCAGGTTGTTATTACTGTGTTTGAATTGACTAGCATCTGAAAGGGAAAGAAATGACAGGAAAGCTCAAGGTCGGAGTTCTGGTTTCGGGTAGCGGGACCAACTTGCAGGCTATCATTGACGAGATAGCGCAAGGTCTGCCGGTCGAGATCGTCTACGTCGTCTCTTCGCGTCCTGATGCCTATGGCATCGAGCGCGCGAAGGCTGCGGGGATTCCCGTGCTTGTTCTGAATCGGAGCGTTTACGAAGACACCGCAGTAGCCGACACGATGATCGCCGAGACGCTGAAAGCTGCCGAAGCGGAATACGTAATCATGGCTGGCTACATGCGTAGGGTGACCGACGTGCTGCTCGACGCTTTCCCCAACCGTGTGGTGAACCTGCATCCTGCGCTGTTGCCCTCCTTCGTCGGGGCGCATGCCATACAGGACGCTTTCGATGCTGGCGTCAAGGTGACTGGCGTGACCGTTCATTTTGCCAATGCCCAGTACGACATGGGCCCGATAATCGCCCAGCGCCCAGTCATCGTTCGCGAAGACGACACGGTCGACACGCTCGAAGAGCGCATCCACGAGACAGAGCACGAGCTCTTCCCTCAGGTCTTGGGCTGGATCGCCGAGGGTCGCGTATCGGTCGGCGATGACGGCAAGGTGCACATCAAGGCCGAATAGCTAGTTCATAAGCCGAAGATGCGATTCTTGAATCATCTAATGGAAAGAGAGAACGAATGAACAGGGAAGTGCTGACCACGATCATCGCCGATTTGGAGCAGGGGAGGACGCCATCGCTTTTGGTCGAGGATTTTCCTGCGTTTAGCGAGAAGGCCACGGCTGGAAACGAGCATCTCTCGCCTGCCGACCTGGACGTGGTCGCGCAGAGCCTGACACAGGCCGATATCCCGACATTCGAGCGTGCATTGCATGCGGTTGACGCAGGAGAACTAGCTTGGCTGGGTTTCAAGGTCGTCTACGATCCTGATGTGGCCAAGGTCAAGTCGGGTTCGGGCTTCACGAAGGATTACGGCGAGGTCGGCTCGGCCGACGGCGAGCCCCTCGTGTTCTTCTGCAGCGAAGCCAAGGAGATCGTGGCTTCCCGCGAGGCCTCGCCGCGCGATTTGTTCCAGATGAAGGACGTCACACGTGGTCCCTCGATGCACAACGAGCAGTTCGAGGGGTTGACCTGGGCAAGCGTTGCGTTGTTTAACCCGATCAAAGTCTGGCTGCTCGGCGCTTCCGATGTGGCCGTCGAGCTTGCTCCGCTTGCCAAGCATGTGGGCTTTGACATCGTCGTCGTGGATTACGATTCCGCCTATCTCAACGAAGGCCGTTTCCCTGATTACAAGCGCATCATGCTGGAAGGCGGCAGCTTTGCCGGGCTCGCAGACCTTGACGCAGATCCATCCGACTACGTGTGCGTGCTTACACGCGGGCACATGTACGATCCCGAGAGCTGCATCTGGGCGGTGCGAGCGGGCGTGCACTACGTCGGCATGATGGGCTGCGCCGGGAAGAACAGCAGCGTTCATGACATAGTCGTGGGTGCTGGGGTAACCGAGGAGCAATGGGATTCGATCAAGCGGCCCATCGGCCTCAAGTTCGGTGCGAAGACGCCCGCAGAGCTTGCCATCGCGATCGTGGCCGAGCTCATCGACGTACGCTACAAGCAGCGCTATCCCAAGGAGGCTCGCGACAAGCACGATCACTCGCTTGGTCGTTAGTTGAGCGGTGGCTGAACGCGCAACCTGGAGAACGGCGGTGTAGCCGCCACTTGCCAGCTTCGCCGACTTTCTCCAGGTTGCGCATCGCGCCTTCTTGCCCTCAGTTCGGGCGCGTGATGCCACCTGGTAAAAGCAAGCAAAAGCGTGCAAGTTTATGTTTGTGCTGTAGGGATAAACCTGTTAGAATCGAAATACGAATGTACCGCTTATATAAACGATAAAAGCTGAACAGGCGGTAGGGCGAAAGGAACATCATGGACGAAACCGGAGTATTGGGACTGCTCGAAGAGTTGTCCATTTTGCTCGAAGATTCCAAGCCGGTTGGTTTCGGCGGTAGGAACAGCAATTTGAGGCAGGTCGACATCGCGGCCGCATTCGAGATCATGGACGAGATCAGGGACGTGTTCCCAAGCGAGTTCGCGCAGGCACGCCAGATCGTACGCGAGCGCCAGGGCTTGCTCGACGACGCCGAGGCAGAGGCCAACCGCATGGTCGAGGATGCACGTTCGCAGGCCATGACCATCGCGAGCGAGCAGGAGATCGTGCGCATCTCCCAGCAGCAGGCCGATCAGGTCCTCGCTGATGCACGCGAGCTCGAGCGTCAGACCCGTGCCGGTGCCGAAGACTACGCCGACGAGGTTTTCGGTCACGTCGAGCAGAGCCTCGATACGCTCCTGCAGAACGTGCGTCGCTGCCGCGATCGCCTGAACGCCACCACCATGGGGCGCTAGGCGGCCATGTCTGACGCAAAGATCAAGATTCCCGCAGAGCTCTTCGCAATGGCGGAGAGCTCTCATTTTGAAGGCGAGCTGGAGCTGCCCCTCCTGCAGGCTGGCCCAGATGACTTCTATTTCGAAGAGCCTGTCGAATGGTCTGTCGATGTGACAAACACCGGTGCCGCGCTGCTGGTCATGGGGACTGCATCTGGGAGCGCGCGCTGTGAATGCTCGCGTTGCCTTGAGCCCGTCGTCTATGACTTCGAGGGCCAGATCGAGGGATACTACCTGGTCGAAAGCTCTGACCAGCCCGACTACGACGAAGATGACGAAGACGCTCCGGGAGCCGATGAGTTCGACGTGCTTCCCGCCGATCACGTTGTCGATCTCACGCCGCTCATTTCTGCCGCCCTTCTCGTCGATGCCCCAAGCATGCCGTTATGCCGCGATGACTGCGCGGGCCTTTGTCCCACCTGCGGCGCAAACCTCAACGAAGGCGATTGCGGCTGTGGCCCCGACGAAGAGCTGGAGGCTTTCAAGCGGGAGAGCAACCCCTTCGCTGCACTTGTCGATTTCAAGTTCGACGAATAACACGATTAAATCGAGTTCGGTGCTCCTCGCCCATGCAAGGCTGCTATGCAAACGGGATTTCGAACAGGCATGCGCCCTTCCACTGCGAAGAAATGATGATGGTGAAAACGCTGCTTGCAAGCTCATCTCGGCTTTGCTACTATACCGTTTTGCGTGTTTGCAAAGAAAACAAGTGCCGTATCGCGATACGAAGCGCATATAGAAGGAGTAACACAATGGCAGTACCTAAACAAAGAATGGGTCGTATCCGCACCCACCAGCGCCGTAGCACCCACGACCGCATCGATGCCCCCGCGCGCAGCGTGTGTCCGCAGTGCGGCGAGGTCAAGCTTCCGCATCGCGTTTGCCCGAACTGCGGTTACTACAAGAACCGCGAGGTCATCGAGACCGAATAATCAAAGACCATAAGCGTTTGGTAGAAACCTCCTGGCCATCTCTGCGCTGGGAGGTTTTGTTTAATGAAGCGGCATTCAGTGCCTGCGGCAGTTAAGGAGGCGGCAATGGCTGAACACGTGACGATTACGGTTGATGCTCTGGGCGGCGACAACGCGCCGGGAGTCGTGTTGGAGGGCGTTGAGGCGGCGCTCGCGCAGGACGGGCAGCTCAGCGTCATACTGTGCGGTCCTGCCGAGGTGGTAGAGCCGTTCGCGCAAGCGCACGAGCGCTGCGAGGCCTGCGCCACCACGGAGGAGATCGGCATGGCCGAGCATCCAGCCAATGCCGTGCGCAAGAAGAAGGATTCCTCGATCGTAGTCGGATGCCGCCTGGTGAAGGAAGGCCGCGCGCAAGGATTCTTCTCGGCGGGCTCGACCGGTGCGTGCCTTGCCGCTGGAACGCTCGTCATGGGGCGGATAAAAGGCGTCTCCCGTCCTGCGCTGGCAACGATACTGCCGTCTCCTGCAAAGCCCGTCGTGCTGTGCGACGTCGGAGCCAATGCTGATTGCAAACCAGAGTACCTCGTGCAATTCGCCCTTATGGCCAGCGCGTACGCCACCAAGGTCCTGGGTGTTGAGAATCCTTCGGTCGGCCTGCTGAACATCGGCGAGGAGGAAGAGAAGGGCTCCCAGTTCGCTCAGGAGGCCCATGCCCTCATGAAGGAGCAAGTTCCCAACTTCAAGGGCAACGCCGAAGGGCGCGATGTCCTCGACGGACCCTTCGACGTCATCGTCTGTGACGGCTTCACGGGCAACGTCTGCCTCAAGACCATCGAAGGTACGGCAAAGGTGCTGTTCGGAGAGCTGAAGACCATCCTCAAGTCATCCATAAAGACGAAGCTTGCTGCTCTGGTGTTGAAGGGTGGCCTGAAACAACTCCTTGGCCGAATCGATCCCGATGCCGCCGGCGGAGCACCGCTTCTGGGCGTGAAAGGCGCATGCATCGTGGGCCATGGCTCGTCGAATGCACGCGCTATCAAAAACGGCATTCTGGCCAGCGCAGATTTCGTTCGCTCGGGCGTTTCTGAAATTATCGCGCAAACGGTGTAAAGCGAACAAACTTGCTCTAAAATTCAATCCAAATGCGCTCGTGCAATCGAGCGTTAGTTAAGTATTGCACGAATAGCATGGCCGAAGCGCAAGATACGGCTTGCTCTCTGGCCACGCTGATTCGTCTGCGAATGTAGCGAATCGAGGATCTGACCTTGAACGATGAACAACGCAAGAACTACGAGGCTGCACAGCAGATCGTGGGGCATTGCTTCAACGACGAACAGCTTCTTCTCTCGGCGATAACGCATCCATCGGCGACGGAGGGGCGTTCGGTGAGGTATTCGTACGAGAGGCTCGAGTTCCTGGGCGATAGCGTTTTGGGCGCAATCGTAGCCTCTATTGCATTCAACACCTATCACGACCTCGACGAAGGCGGCCTGACGCGCATCAAGGTCGCGCTCGTGTCGGGCGCGAGCTTGGCCGAGGTTGCCGAGCAACTCGGTTTCGCCGACGTCATCATGTTCGGTTCGTCCGAGCAGGGGACGGGCAAGCGCGGTTTGCATTCTGCGCTCGAGAACGTCTACGAAGCCGTCGTGGCTGCCCTGTACCTGGATGCGGGCATAGAAGTCGCGACGGAGTTCGTGGAGCGCACGCTGATTGGGCGCATGTCGCTCGATTTGGCCAAAGAGCCCGAGAATCCCAAGAGCGCCCTGCAGGAGAAGCTGCAGGAAGACGGCATTACGCCCACATATCGCCTCGTCGACACCCAAGGACCTCCCCATGACCGAACGTTCGTCGCCCAAGTGTTCGCTGGCGATCGCGGTTTGGCCCAGGGAACGGGCCGCACGAAGAAGGAGGCCGAAAGCCAGGCGGCCAAAAGCACGCTGGCGCGTCTCGGTGAGTTCTTCGGATTGGGGCTCACCGAAGACGAGCGCTCGGAGCGCTTGATTGCCCAGGCCCAGGCCAAGGCTGACGAGGTGGCCGCCCAAGCCCAGGCAAAGGTCGACAAGGTTGCCGCCCAGCAGCAGGCGAAGGCCGAGAAGGCTGCCGCGCGTGCCGCCGAGATTGCCGAAAAGGAACGTCTGAAGGCCGAGAGGCGCCAGAGATCGCTCAACGCAGGCGACGAGAGCTAGGTTGAGCCGTGTATCTCAAGTCGCTGGTTCTCAAGGGATTCAAATCGTTCGCCGACCGCAGCGTGCTCGTGCTCGAGCCGGGTATCACGGCCATCGTGGGCCCGAACGGCTCGGGCAAGTCCAACATCTCGGATGCGGTGCTGTGGGTGCTCGGCGAGCGCTCGGCGCGAAACCTGCGCGGGCAATCCATGGAAGACATCATCTTCTCGGGTTCTGCTGCGCGCAAAGCCGTTTCGGTAGCCGAAGTCGAGCTGGTGCTTGATAATTCCGACCACGTGCTTCCCGTCGATTACGAGGAAGTCGTCATAACGCGCCGTATGTACCGCTCGGGAGAATCCGAATACCTCGTGAACGGGGCCATCGTGCGGCGCCTTGACGTGCTCGACATCCTGCACGACACGGGATTGGGCACCGGCACGCATTCCATCATCTCGCAGGGAAGCCTCGATTCCATCCTGCAGTCAAAACCGGAAGACCGGCGCGCGCTCATCGAAGAGGCGGCCGGTGTCTTGAAGCACAAACGGCGCAAGGAGAAATCGGCCCGCAAGCTCGAACAGATGGATAACCATCTCGCACGTGTGCGGGACGTCACCGCTGAAGTGGCCCGGCAGCTCGGTCCTCTCGAGCGCAAGGCAAAGCGTGCCGAAGCGTATCGCAAGGCGAAAGGCGAGCTCCACGAAGTGCGGCTCGCACTCGCGGTTGACGATCTGCGTCGCCTGCAGCGGGAATGGGAAAGCATATGCGAGGCCGAGCGCACGGCGAGCACCGATATAGACGCGCGCCGCCGCGAAGTCGACTCGGCCGAGCGCAGGGTCAACGAGTTGCAGGAAATCATGCGCCGCGAATCAGAGGACGCCAACGTGGTCGCGCGCAACCAGAGCCGCGCCTCGAACCTCAGCGAGCGGATGGACAGCGCAGAGAGGCTCTTGCGTGAAAGGCGAAGGGCTGCGCAGGACAGCAAGGTCGCGATGGCTGAAGCGCTTGACAACGCGGCGATGCGAAGGCAAGCGGCGCTTGAAGAGCTCGAAAGCGTAAAAGCGCAGCTCGCAGAGGTCAGCGCGCGCTGCGAGGAGGCCAAAGCCCGCCAAGAAGAGGCGTCCCAGGCCCGCACGGATGCTTTGGAGCGCATGCGCGAGCTCGAGCTATCGATGTCGGGAACGGCGAGGGACTTATCTGATTGCGAACGGGCATGGGACAAGGCTAAGCGCAGCCATGCCGAGATCCAGCAGCTGCTCGCGAACGGTGTGGCGCAAGCGCGGCTTCTCGAAACACGCAAGGAAGAGCTGAATGCCGAACGTGATGCCGCGCAAGAGCAGCTCGATGCGGCTCGTGCGGCGCTTTCGCTTGCTGACGAGCAACTAGCCGAGTCCGAGAAGGCTGACAAAGACGCGCAAGCGCAGCTTATAGCCAGCTTCGAGCAGCGAGATTCCATTCGCAAGGAGCGTGATGGAATCCAATCCGATTTGCATATGGCGCAAACCGAGCGCCGTGGTATAGAACAGGCACTTATTGCACTGCGTAACGAAGATCCTGCCTATAGCTGGGTCATGAAGAATTCAGGCCGATTCGGCGAGGGCCTTTTCGCCGTATCGCGGGCTTTCAAGGTTTCGCGGGGGATCGAATCGCTCGTCGAAGCGCTGCTCGGACACGATTTGGCCGCCCTGGCGGTAAAAGATGCCGGCAGTGCGCGAAAGATCGCCGATGCGCTTGCCGACGAAGGCGTTCCAGGCGATATGGCGATGGTCATGCTCGAAGATGGGTCGGCCATGCGTGCCAAGCTCGCTTCGCAAGGCGCGGGGGAGCATGCGCTCATAGATGATATAGACTGCCCGGATGACATGAGGCCGGTCGTAGAAGCCCTTCTGGGAGACGTGGTTGTGTGCAGGGACCGCGAAAGCGCTTTCGCAGCGCACGCGAGAAGGTCCTCTGCCGTTCGCTACCTCTCGCTTGACGGTTGCGTGATCTGGCCTTCGGGAAAGGTGCAGGTACTCGGTCCGGCAGACGAGGCCTCGGAGGGTGTCATCGCACGCGAGAGGCGCCTTGACGAGATCGCCGTTCGGATAGACGAGTTGGAACGCAGCAAGGACCGGGCTGACGCAGCGGTGGAAGCTGCTGAAGAGGCTTACCGTTCTGCTCAGGCCAACGCGATGAAGACAAGCCAACAGCTTGCGAATTGCAAAGGCGCACGCGAATCGGCGCTCGCAGAGGAGCAGCGCTGCGCAAAGCGCCATGAGCTGCTCGTCGACAGCATTTCCAAAGTGCAAAGGCAGATGGTGTCGGCCGACCAGGAGCTCGACTCATTGCGACCGAACCTGCAACAGGCATCAGACGAGGTCGACGCCCGGGCTCGCGAGCACGAGGAGCTCATGGCGCGGCGCGAATCTCTTTCGGCGGCCCTCGAGCCCCTGCGCAAGGAGTCGGCGTTGATCGACGAGCAATACGCGGATGTGCGGCTCGAGGCGGCGCAGTTGGCCGAGAGGCGTACGTACGTGGACCGTCTCGTGCTCGCGCGCCAGCGTGACCTTGAATCGCTTGACTTCGATGCGCGGAATGCGCGGGAGGGCATTGCCGTCAAGGAAGCAGCCGCAAAGCGCGCCTCGGACGTGCTCGACGTGATCGAGCGGCTCGAGGCTTCGCTTACGAGGCGCGTGCGCCTGCTCGACGAGGCGCTGAGCGCTTCGGAGATGAATACGAGCAGCGTCCATGCGAACGCGGCTTCGGCTCGGGACGACGCGAGGCGTGCCCACGACCTATTCGATTCGGCGAGCGCGCGGATGGCTCAGGTGAGAGTGGACAAGAGCCGTCTGGAGATGCGCGTCGAGGCGGCATTGAGTTTGATCACCGAAGATCTGCACACCCCGATCGACCAGGCACAGGAGCTCGCCGTCCTCGAAGACCGAAAGGGCGCCGAGGAGGAGTCGTTCAAGCTCGAGCGCAAGATCAAGAACATGGGCACCATTAACCCCGATGCCGCCGAGGAGTATGCGCAGGTCAAGGAGCGTTACGATTTCCTTGCAGGGCAGCTTGCCGACATGGAATCCGCGAGGAAGTCGCTCAAGCGCATCGTGAAGGTCATCGACGAGCGAATGAGAGACGATTTCGTGCGCACCTACGAGCAAGTCGATCAAAACTTCGGCGAGATCTTCTCTGAGCTGTTCCCCGGTGGAACAGCCCATCTTTCCTTCGACGATCCCGACGATATCGAGAACACGGGCGTCGAAGTGACGGCGCAGCCGGCAGGAAAGCGGTTGACCAAGATGATGCTCATGAGCGGCGGCGAAAAGTCGCTGACAGCGCTTGCCCTGCTGTTTGCCGTGTACAAGACGCGCACGACGCCCTTCTACATACTCGACGAGGTCGAGGCGGCGCTCGATGACACCAACCTGCGGCGTTTGGCGGGTTACATAGACACGCTGCGCAACTCCACGCAGCTCATCATGATCACGCACCAGAGGCGCACTATGGAGATGGCCGACGTCCTATTCGGCGTATCCATGCATTCCGATGGTGTTACCAAGGTTATAAGCCAAAAGCTCGAGCGAGCGCTCGAACAGGCAGAATAGGGAAGGAACCGAGCATGGGACTGTTTACCCGGTTTAGCGAGGGCCTCGCACGCACGCGCGAGGCGTTTCGCGAGGATGTCAACCTGCTGCTCAACCGCAGCCCCGAAGTTGACGAGGATTTCTGGGATGGGCTTGAAGAAGCCCTCATCATGTCCGATATGGGCGGCTACTCGGCTGCGACCATCGTCGACAAGCTCCGCGCAGAGGCCACGAGAAAGGGCTTGCGCAGCGCGCGCGACGTGCTCGGGGCCCTCAACGACCAGATAGCCGCAGAATTCGTCGAGGGCGGAGATGATATCTTGGGCGGCGAAGGCTCCGTCGTGCTGTTCGTCGGCGTTAACGGCTCGGGCAAGACCACGACTACGGGAAAGATTGCCAAGCAGGCGAAGGATGCCGGGCGAACCGTGATACTGGGTTGCGGCGATACGTTCCGCGCCGCTGCGATTGAGCAGCTCGAGGTGTGGGCGAAGCGCGCCGATGTCGAGATCTGCGCGCGCGAGCGCGGCAGCGATCCGGCGAGCGTGTGCTACGAGACGATCGAGCGCGGCGAGCAGATCGGCGCCGACCTCGTGCTGATCGATACGGCAGGACGTCTCCACACGTCGGCTGATTTGATGCGCGAGCTCGAGAAGGTGGTTTCGGTGGTGCGCAAGCGTGCTAACCTACCGGTGAAGCTCGTCTTGGTTATCGACGCGACGACCGGCCAAAACGGTTTGCAACAGGCGCGAGAGTTCAACAGCGCGTTGGATTTGGATGGCGTCATCATCACGAAACTCGACGGCACTGCCAAGGGCGGAATTGCCGTGGCCGTCGCGCATTACCTGAAGCTTCCCATCGTGAAACTGGGCGTGGGCGAGAAGCTGGAAGATTTGAAGGACTTCGATGCGCACGAGTACGCCGCGGGCCTTCTGGGCGATTTTGGGGAATAAGCGCTTGAGACAAGTCCAGCTGAGCATTCGGAGATTCTCGGCGGCGCTTGGAATGACGCCGGGCGTGCGATTGTTTCGGTTTACCATACGGGATGCATGAAACTTCTGAAAGGACTGCTGCATGTTCGATAGCTTGCAAGACCAATTACAAGAGGTATTTGACGACCTTAGGGGAAAAGGGCGTCTGACCGAGGACGATATCCGCGTGGCTATGCGCCGCGTTCGCATGGCGCTGCTCGAAGCCGACGTGAGCTACAAGGTCGTGAAAGGGTTTGTTACCAAGGCCTCTGCACGTTGCATGGAAGCCGACGTGCTCGAATCCCTGACGCCTGCCCAAAACGTCGTCAAGGTCGTCTTGGAAGAGCTTACCAGCCTGCTCGGCGACACCGATGCGCGCATCAACCTCAAGCAGGGCAAGCATCCCAACGTCATCATGCTCGTGGGTTTGCAGGGCTCGGGCAAGACGACCGCGGCCGCGAAGCTCGCCTACCTGCTCAAGGGCGAGGGGCATAACCCTGTGCTCGTGGCCTGCGACGTGTACCGTCCCGCGGCTGCAGACCAGTTGCAGACGCTCGGCGGCGAAATAGGCGTGCGCGTGTATCGCGGCGAGGGCACGGACCCGGTCAAGATTGCAAAGGAAGGCTTGCAATACGCCATCGACAACCTTTGCGACGTTGCGATCATCGACACTGCGGGACGCCTGCACGTCGACGAGGAGATGATGTCCGAGGCCGAGAGCATCAAGGCCGCTACAGACCCGGACGAAGTCTTGATGGTGGTCGACGCCATGACCGGCCAAGACGTTGTCAACGTGGTCGAGACCTTCTCGGAACGCGTAGACTTCGACGGCGTCATCATGTCCAAGATGGACGGTGACGCACGCGGCGGTGGCGCGCTTTCCATCCGCGAATCCACCGGAAAGCCCATCAAGTTCATATCATCGGGCGAGAAGCCCAGCTCGCTGGAGGTCTTCCATCCCGATCGCATGGCGCGTCGCATCCTGGGCATGGGCGACGTCGTCAGCCTCATCGAAAGCGCCGTAAAGGTGCAGCAGGAAGAAGAGGAAGCAGAGGCCACCGAGCGGCTGCGCCGCATGGACCTGAATCTAAACGACTTCCTGGACATGAACCGCCAGATCCGCAAGATGGGCGGCGTGGGCAAGTTGATTTCGGCTCTACCTGGCGGCGACAAGATGATGTCGCAAGGCCAGGTCGACGAGCATGCGCTCGACAAGATCGAGATCATCATCAACTCGATGACCAAGCAGGAGCGCGAGAAGCCCGATATCATCAACGGAAGCCGTCGCGCCCGCATTGCGGCTGGCGCTGGCGTGACCGTCACGGCCGTAAACCAGCTTCTCAAGCAATATGGCGAAACGCGCAAGCAGGTCAAGAAGATGATGGCTGCTTATGCAGAAGAGGATGCCAGGCCTGGACGCAAGGGACGCCCGAAGAAGGGCGGAAAGAAGGGCGGCAAGAAGGGCGGAAGCCGCGGGAGGCGCATGGGTATGCCGAGCGTTGGCGGCCTGAGCATGTCCGATATCAAGAAGATCCAAGACTTGATGGGCTAGGATTTGATGGCGGAAAACCCCTTTTTGATAACGCTGGAAACGTATGGCGGCCGTGACAAGGAGGTCGTCGTACCCGACGGCGTCGTGAAAGTGGGTCGGCGCGCGTTCGTGAGCAATCGTTACGTTCGCGAGGTGGTCTTGCCCGAAGGCGTGGAGGTCATCGCCGAGGAGGCTTTCGCGAGCTGCGTGAACTTGGTGTCGGTAAGCATCCCCTCGACGGTGCGCGAGATTGCTCCGGGAGCTTTCAAGGGTTGCTGGCGTTTGGTCAGCGTATCCATCCCCGAAGGCGTCACCGAGCTTGGCAGGAGGGCGTTTGCCCGATGCCGGTCGTTGAAGTCGGTCAGCCTGCCGGAAAGCCTCGTATCCATCGATGAGGGCTGTTTCGAGCACTGCGCGGAACTCGTTCAGATGACCTTGCCGAATTCGTTGGAGCGCATAGGCGCGAGCGCTTTCCATAACTGCCGCAAGCTCGAAGTGGAAGCTTTGCCAGAACGGTTGGAGACCATCGAGAACGAGGCCTTCAGAAGCTGCAATGCGCTCGTCGAGCTCGAGATACCCGAGAGCGTCGGCTGGATAGGGCAGCGCTGCTTCAAGGATTGCAAGGCCCTTGCCTGCATCTCGTTGCCCCAAGACGTCGAGTATCTGGAAGAGGGATTGTTCGAAGGTTGTTCAGCGCTCGACGCCGTCGCGGTGGGCAACGGTCTCACCAATGTCGAGGCGCATGTCTTTGCCGGTACGGGCTTGCAGCTCGCAGACATGTCATTCCCCGACGATTGCACGATAGCATCCAATGCGTTCGAATGACGGTGCCAGGACAATTTCGTTTCTTGTGGCGCTTTGGTTGAATTAAAAATGCAGGCTTGTCAAATGCGGAGCTGCGCCATAGAATACCTAGTTGCTGTTTTCTTAAGCCTGTAGTAGTAAAAGGAGTACATTTACATGGCAGTCAAGATTCGTCTCGCACGTCACGGCGCTAAGAAGCGTCCGTATTACCGTATTGTCGTTGCCGACGCGCGCTCTCGCCGCGATGGTCGCTTCATCGAGGAAGTTGGTCGTTACAACCCCTGCGTCGAGCCGTCCTTCGTGAAGTTCGACGAAGAGCGCCTGCAGTACTGGCTCGGCTGCGGTGCCCAGCCCACCGATACCGTAGCTCGTCTGATCAAGCAGTCCGGCCAGGACGCATAGTCTCATGACCGAGCAGAGCGCCAACATTGCCGGTCTGGTCGAAAGCGTCGTTCGTCCCCTGGTCGATTTCGAAGATGACCTCGAGATCACTTCCCGCGAAGAGGGAAACACCGTCATCGTCGAGATCAGCGTGAACGAGGAAGACGCTGGCAAGGTGATCGGCCGTCAAGGACGCGTCATCAAGTCCGTGCGCACGCTTGCGCGTGCAGCGGCATCGCGCAACGACATGAACGTCGAAGTCGAGATACTCGATTAGATGCGCACTTGGATTGACGTCGCGGTCCTGGCGAAAACAAGGAATTCAAAAGGAAGGTTCGTCGTGCGTAGCACGGCGGGCCTTCCCTTTTTGCTCGAAGAGGGCGACGAAGTCGCCTTCGTTCCTCCGCAGACGGATGCGCCACGTCAGGCTACGGTGCTTGACGTCAGGCTCCTTGACGATGACTCGGCTGATGTGGCCTTCGAGGGGGTGGAATCGCTCGATCTTGCCCAGAGGCTTACGGGCTGCCACTGCCTTATCCGCCGCGATTTGGTAGATGAGTCCGTGTTCAGGGAATCGCCCGGCACCTGGGAAGGCTGGGCTGTCGTGGACGACGACCTCGGCGAAGTCGGTTTCGTCGCAGGCGTCGTGGACAAGCCGCTGCAACCCTTGCTGGAACTGCAGCGCCCCGATGGCTCCATCGCCCTCGTTCCTGCTGTAGACGAGATAATCTACGATGTGGACGTCTCCCAATCCCTTGTGCGCACGCGCCTGCCACAGGGCATACTTGACCTGTGATTTCATTACGGGCCTCCCGGCGCTTAACGAAATCACTCCCACTCGGACTCATCCGAATCATCCAACGATAGGATGCGCCATGATCATTGAAACGCTATCCACGTTCCCGCATATGTTCGATTCCGTCATGGGGACGTCTATGATGAAGATCGCCCAGGATAAGGGGCTGCTTGACTTCACGGCTTACGATTTGCGCGATTGGACTCACGATCGGCATCGCACGACCGATGACGACCCGTACGGCGGTGGCGCTGGCCTCATCATGAAGTGTGCCCCCATATACGAAGCCTACCAGGCAATTTCCGGCATTGACGTAGGTATGAAACCCGAATTGACCGGCAACGAGCAGCCGACGACCGGACCGGCTCCGCGTCATGTTGGCGCTCCGGCACCAAAGGTGATATTCCTCACCCCCTGCGGGCGCCGTTTTGATGACGCACTTGCCTGCGAGCTCGCTCGGGAAGAGCGTCTGATGTTCATTTGCGGACACTACGAAGGCATTGACGAGCGGGCTTACGAGCTTGCCGATTATGAGATCTCGCTTGGCGACTACGTGCTGACGAGCGGAGAGCTCGCCTCGATGGTCGTCATCGATGCCGTCGTTCGCAAGATCGATGGCGTCCTCGGCGCCGAAGGGGGCGCTCTGGAAGAGAGCTTCACAGACGGTTTGCTCGAGTTCCCGCAGTACACGCGACCGGCCAGTTTCCTTGGTCGGGAAGTGCCCCCCGTGCTGCTTTCGGGCGACCACCAAGCGGTGGCGCGCTGGCGTCGCGAGCAGAGCGAGGAGCGCACCCGCCGTCTCCGCCCCGATCTGTTGCAGTAGAGGCCAAATGACCACTCACCCCTGGGACGATCGATCGCCCAGGTGTGAGTGATCATCAGCGGGGAAAACAGCCAATCATCATTGTGATTATTTGGAAACTTCCGCACGTATTCACCAGGAGAACGTAGGCGCGGTATCATAACCATTCGTGGTTTTTACACAGCAATCTATTCGACGCGTGACGAGAAAAGGAGCAACGATCCACCATGCCATCCGGCCAGCACGCTCAAAAGACCTCTACGAGCTGGGCTAGTACCATTTTTAGCATCGTGGTGATGGTTGCTATCGTTGCGATCATTACGGTAGGACTTCGCATGTTCATATTCGTGCCCTACGAGATACCATCGGGTTCTATGGAAGAGACCATCATGCCCGGCGATATGGTCTTCTCTGAAAAGGTCACCTATTATAGGCGGGCACCACAACGAGGAGATATCGTGACCTTCGCAGACCCGGAGGTTGCCGGTCGCACGTTGATCAAGCGTGTCATAGCCACAGAGGGGCAGACCGTCGACCTTGTAGATGGCCATGTGTACGTCGATGGGATTGAGCTTGACGAGGCGTATGTCGGCGAGAAGGAATCATATCCCCTTGCACGGACTGCCCCCGACGTCGAAATAGAGTATCCCTACACCGTTCCCAGCGGATGCGTATGGGTCATGGGAGACAACCGCGAAGCTTCCCAGGATTCCCGCTATTTCGGCGCCATACCTGTAAGCACCATCACGGGACGTGCAGCTATGATCTATTGGCCGGTTAGCGATGTCGGCATTCTTTAGTTAGGAATTGAAAGCTCGAAAAGAGGAGATGAACTAGATGGTGAGAAACGACGCGCCTACGTTCCAGGACGTCATCATGAACCTGGAGCGGTATTGGGCCGATCAGGGATGCGTAGTGTTGCAGCCCTACGACAACGAGGTGGGTGCCGGCACCTTCCACACCGCGACGACCCTGCGTTCGCTCGGGCCCGATGTGTGGCGCACCGCCTACGTGCAGCCTTCGCGCCGTCCTACTGACGGCCGTTACGGCGAGAACCCCAACCGCCTCCAGCACTACTACCAGTACCAGGTGCTGCTCAAGCCGTCGCCTGACAACGTACAGCAGCTGTACCTGGATAGCCTCACGGCTATCGGAATCAACATCAACGAGCATGACGTGCGCTTCGTCGAAGACGACTGGGAGTCGCCGACGCTTGGCGCCTGGGGTCTGGGCTGGGAAGTCTGGATCGACGGCATGGAGGTCACGCAGTTCACGTACTTCCAGCAGATGGGCGGCTTCGAGTGCGATCCCGTTCCAGCCGAGCTCACCTACGGCCTCGAGCGCCTGACCATGTACATCCAGGGCGTCGACTCGGTTTATGACATCATCTGGTCGCGCGGTGACGACGGTACGGTGTTCACGTATGGCGACGTTTACCTCGAGAACGAGCGCGAGCACAGCACCTACAACTTCGAGGTTGCCGACACTGATTTCCTTTTCGGCGAGTTCGATCGCTACGAGAAGGAATGCCTCAGGGTACTCGAGAAGGGCTTGCCGCTTCCCGCGTATGACTACGTCTTGAAGTGCAGCCATTCGTTCAACTTGCTCGACGCGCGCGGCGTCATCTCGGCGACGGAGCGTATGGGCTACATCCTGCGTGTCCGCACCATTGCAAAGGCCTGCGCCGCAAGCTATCTCGAACATGTGGTCGGCATCAGTATGACGGATGAGGGGAAGGAGGCCGCAGATGGCAAATAAGACCCTTGCCTTCGAAATCGGCACCGAGGAAATGCCGGCCTTCGACCTGCATGCAACCACAACCAAGCTTGGCGGCCTTGCGTGCGCCGCGCTCGATGCCGCGAAGATTCCCCATGGCGACGTGTCGGTGTACACGACGCCGCGTCGTCTAATCGTCGTCGTCGCAGAAGTACCCGAAGCGACCGAAGCCGCTGTCGAGGTTTTCCGCGGTCCTGCTGCGAAGATTGCTTTCGACGAGAACGGTGAGCCCACCAAGGCTGCAATCGGTTTCGCGCGCGGTAAGGGCGTTGCTCCTGAGTCCCTCGAGCGCCGTGACGAGAATGGCGTCGAGTACGTTTACGCTGTCAAGGAGACGCCTTCCGTCGACGTCGCGAGCCTGCTTCCCGAGCTTCTCGGCAACCTGATCACTTCCATCCAATGGCCGAAGTCCCAGCGTTGGGGCAGCCGCCGCGAGCAGTTCAGCCGCCCGGTGCGCTGGTTGCTGGCGCTGCTCGGCGACGTGGTCGTGCCGGTTGAGTTCGCCGGCCTCACGGCCGGGAACGTCACGTACGGTCACCGTTTCCTGGCTCCTGGCCCGTTCGAGGTTGCGGACGCCGACGCCCTCGTTGACGTGCTCCGCGGCAACTATGTCGTGCCGAGCGAAGCTGAGCGCGAAGCCTCCATCCGCGAGCAGGTCAAGGTCATAGAGGAGAAGACCGGCCTGGTCTCCGAGCTTCCCGCAAAGACGATGGAAGAGGTCGTGAACCTCACCGAGTATCCCACGGTCATGGTGGGTGCTTTCGACGAGCTGTTCCTGGCCGTTCCGAAGGAGATCACCGTCGACGCCATGCTCGTGCACCAGCGCTACTTCCCGTTGTTCAACGCGGATGGCACGCTTTCCAACAAGTTCCTCATCACGTCCAATGGCAACCCCGAGTTCAGCGAGAACATCATTGACGGCAACCAGCGCGTCGTGGCCGCACGACTCTACGATGCCAAGTTCTTCTCTGACGAGGACCTCAAGCAACCGCTCGAGGCATACGTCGAGAAACTCGGAGAGGTCGTGTTCCAGGAGTCCCTCGGGACGACGCGTGCGAAGGCCAATCGCATCGTCGAGCTGGCTGCGCATCTGGCTGCGGATACCGGTCTTGGCGAGACCGATACCGCCGACGCCAAGCGCGCTGCGTTCCTGTGCAAAGCAGACCTCGTGACAGGCGCCGTTGTCGAGTTCACGAGCGTGCAGGGCATCATGGGCCGCTACTACGCCAAGGCTGCCGGCGAGACCGATCAAGTCGCCGAGGCAATCGCCGACCACTACCGTCCGCGTTTTGCCGGCGACGACACGCCTGCGAGCATGGTGGGCAAGGTCGTGGCATGCGCTGACAAGCTCGATACGATCTGCGGTCTGTTCGCGGTGGGTCAGGGTCCGACCGGCTCTTCCGACCCGTTCGCCCTGCGCCGTTCGGCCATCGGCATCCTCGCCATGCTCGAAGACGGGCTGAACGTCTCGCTCATCGATGCAATCGATGCCGCTCTCGATATCCTGGAGAAGGACGGTATCGCCTTCGACCGCAGCGCCGTCCGCGCCGAGGTCATCGAATTCTTCATCACGCGCACGCGCGTCATGCTGCGTGACAGCGGTTGCGAAGCCGACACGATCGAGGCCGTGCTTGCGACAGGCGTCGAAGAGCCGATGGTCATCGTCGCCCGCGCCCGCGCGCTCGAGAGCGCCCGTTCCGAGAACAAGGAGACCTTTGACGACCTGGCAACCGCCTATGCGCGTGCGAACAACCTGCGCGACGCTGAAGCGGGTGTCGACGTTGACGAGTCGAAGCTCAACGAGCACGGCAAGACGCTGTCCTCTGCCGTAGCCGAAGCCGAATCCAGCGTAACGCAAGCGCTTGCTGCCGATGATTACGCTGCCGCCCTTGCCGATCTGGCCGCTCTGCGAGCCCCGATCGACGACTTCTTCAGCAACGTCATGGTCATGGATGAGGATGAGGATGTTCGCGCGAGCAACATGAAGCTGCTCAACCGCTTTGTGGCCGTGTTCGCAAACGTTGCCGACTTCGGGAAGATGGCCAAGTCCAAATAACCAGCGCATACGCATATGAAACATCTGAAAGGCCTTGCCGTTTGGCAAGGCCTTTTCGCGTGTAAAAGGCGCAGGAGAAAGCTCCCATGCTCTATACTTGTCCCATTCGTCTGTGACGGATGGGAGCTGGCCATAGGCGATTTCGATGAGAATGAGTTCGTCGAGGTTGCGATTCTAGCGTGATCTCCAGCTTTGCGGAGCCTATTGCCAGGCGACTTCCAACGATGATTGGACATAAAACGAGGACAGTCGGTCGAAGACCAATGAAACGAACGATACACACCAGCCTCTGCATGCTGTTGGCGATGATCTTGCTGATGGCATGTACGGGATGTGTCCTCAACGGGGTTCACGAAGCGGGAAGGACGCCTTCCGAAAACGAAGTGGTCACGGATGACGGCGAGGTAGTGCTCTCAGTTGCGTCCTTGAAGGCGCTCAGGACGAATCCATCCGAGAGCTTCAACCTGACCGACGTTCCTGCGTATTCGGGAAGCGCGTCTATCGAGGTGAACGATGATCAAGCGTATTTCGGTAAGCTCGACGTAAAGCCGGGAAGCTACGAGGAGTTCGCCGAGCTCGATAGTTTGGGGAGATGCGGGAGCGTGTTTGCGCTCATCGGTCCCGAATCGATGCCGACCATACAGCGCGGAGCCATCGGGGATGTGCGCCCGAGTGGCTGGAAGATCTCGAAATACGATTGGATCGAAGGGAAATACCTTTTCAACCGTTGCCATCTCATTGCCTATCAGCTGACCGGACAGAATGCCAATCCCCTAAACCTGATCACGGGCACGCGCTATTTGAACGTGGAGGGTATGGAACCGCTGGAAGATTGCGTCGCCTATTACCTGCGCAGGACCGGAAACCACGTTCTGTACCGTGTGACGCCGGTCTTTTCGGGAAAAGACCTTGTTGCTCGCGGTGTGCTGATGGAGGCGCGCTCTGTCGAGGAAGATGGAGAGGGTCTCGAGTTCTGCCGCTGGTGCTATAACGTACAACCAGGTGTGGAAATCGACTACGCAACGGGAGAGAGCCGTGCCGATGGCACGGTCGAAGCGCCGGAATCTGTTGGGGACGTTCATGGGGTGGATGCCAACGATGCGTCGGGGAACGCGAACGCCGGCCAAGATGCGGATGCTTCCGAAGCGGTCGAGGTTATCAAGCCCTATTCGGCCGAGGATGCTTCGGAGACCAACGAATACGCCTACATACTCAACATCAACTCCCGCTTGTTCCATAAGCCCGATTGCCCAGCCGTCGAGAAGATGAGCTCGAAGAACAAGCGAGGGTTCAATCGATCGCGAGAAGAGGCTATTGCGCTTGAATTCGAGCCGTGCGGGTATTGCAAGCCATAGGGGGCTGCATCAAAGAGACATCACGTCCCATTTCGAAAGATTGATTGTGCTTACGCAAG
This sequence comes from Eggerthellaceae bacterium, assembly GCA_017432445.1. GTDB lineage: Bacteria > Actinomycetota > Coriobacteriia > Coriobacteriales > Eggerthellaceae > UBA9715. Next base: position 24,374 of record JAFRJC010000096.1, read on the forward strand.
GGGCAAGGTCGCAGTGAAGGTCGTTCCTTCATCGGCGCTGCTCGTGCACGTGATGTCACCGCCGTGGGAGCGTGCCACTTCGCGTGCGATGGCAAGCCCCAGCCCGAAGCCGCCGGCACCCGAAGTGCGCGCCTTGTCGGTGCGGTAGAAGCGGTCGAAAATGTGCGGGAGGTCTTCAGGGGGTATCGAGGAACCGCTGTTCCTTACGCTCAAGAGGGCGTTTCTTCCCGACCGCTGCAATATGACTTCGATGGTGCCGTTTTCATCGACGTATTTGAAAGCGTTCTCGACCAGGGTGGAGACCATTTTATGGAGCTGCTGGGAATTGCCCATCACGCTCAGTCCCTCTTCGACATCGCATTCGTAGCGGCAGTTGCGTTCGAGGGCCATTGAGTCGAAAAGCAGCGTCGCGCCGTCTACCAAGTCGCTGAAGTCGATTTTCTCTTTTACGACGTTAACCTTTTCGCCAGCTTCGACTTGCGCGAGCTCGAGCATCTCGTTAACGAGGCCCTGCATCTGCTGCGCTTCGATCTGGGTGGATTCTATCCATTGGCTTTCCGAGGCTATCGTGTGGTCAGGGTGCTTAAGGAGGATGGAGCTGTTGGCCAGGATGACCGTTAGCGGGGTTTTGAGGTCGTGAGAGGCGTCTGCGACGAATTGCCGCTGCGAGTCCCAAGCCTCGCGGACTGGCTTCAAAGCCCAATTGGAAAGCGCAAAGGCGATTGCGAAGAACACGAGGAGCGTGGCGAGGGCCGCTATGCCCAACGTCAACGCGAGCGACTTCCAGCCGTCGGTGTTTGCGGTGTCGGCGAATGCGACATAGGTTGTGTCCCCTGCGATTCTCTTCTGGTAGTGGAGCCCCAGATCGGAGAACGTGCCCGACCCCTCTTCGACGGCGCTAACGCGCTCTGCGGCAACCTGCAGCACGTCGGAATCGATTGATGCGGTCGTGTAGCCGGATGCGATAGTGAAAGTGCTTGACGAGGTGAGCGTGTAGACGGCGACGGGAACCGTCGACCGCTGCTTATCGCCGCGTCCGCCGATACGCGGTCCGTTGAACTTGTCATCGAAACGGTCGGCATGCTCCTCGAGATCATCTAAATCGTCAAGTCCCTCGAGCGCCTCGTCCTCGAGCATGCGCATCATGCCGCCCATTCCAAAACCGTCATCGAAGCGGGGCGATCTCTCCGCCGCGCGGTTGATGGCCGCAGCCAGGGCTTCGTTCACTTCGTTTGCGCTTCTCTGGTATTCGGTCACGCAGATGCCGGCGAACACGATTGCAAGCACGATGGCAACCGAGGCCATGACGATGGAGATGAACTGTATGCGAAGCTTCTTGAACATGGGCGCTCCTCGAAAGGGAGGAAGGGAACGCATGGGTCCTTTCCGAAGTATAGCCGTCTATACGGCAGTTGACAGACGATATCCGACCTTTCGGATTGTTTCTATCTGCACCGACGATCCGAGGAACTTGAGTTTCTTACGCAAAAACGAGATGTAGGCCTCCACGTTGTTGTCGACCGCGGTCGACTCTACACCCCATACCTTAGCTATGAGCATGTCCTTGGAGACGATCTGACTTTTGTTGGACATGAGTATGTTGATGATCGAGAACTCCTTGAACGAAAGGTTGATGGATTTCGATCCGCATGAAAGGTCGTGGCTTTCCAGATTGAGCTCGAGGTCCTCATATGAGAGCGTTTCGAAGACCACCTGTCCCGTGCGCCTCGTGAGGGCGCGCAGGTGAGCGAGCATCTCGGTGGGAGAGAACGGCTTGGTCATGTAGTCGTCTGCGCCTGAGTCGAGGCCTTCGATCTTGTCGGGGATCTGAGACCTGGCCGTGAGCATGAGCACCGGCGTGTCGACACCTTTGCGCCTCAGCTGCTTGACCACCTCGAAGCCATCCATTTTGGGCAGCATGACATCGAGTATGACGACGTCGTAGATGCCCGCTTCGGCGTAGTCCAGGCCTGATTGGCCGTCGTGGACCATGTCAACCTGATAATTGTTCTCCTCGAGAATCTTGCCGACGGCTTGCGCCAATCTGATGTCGTCTTCCACTATAAGTATCTGCATCCCCGAATGCCCTTTCCTCGTTGATCCTGGCAAGGCGAAATGCTTCCTGCCGGATTGCTTTAGGGTAATTCTACCCGAGAAGCTTAAACGCACCTGAAAGCCACCTGTAACCTGACAAGCGTACAGGCTCTTCATAATCCTGAGCATTTGGACTTGTGCTTGAAGACTTCCTTCTATAAAATGTAAAAAAATACCCCCTAGGAGTATATAGACGAGGTCTTATGGAAAACAGAGAATGCAATTGCAGATACAAGGAAACGCCACGCGACGAGGAGTTCAAGGCCAGCCTGCAGCGAAGGCTCAACCGTGCTATCGGGCAGCTGGGTGGCGTTAAAACCATGATCGACGATAACCGTTACTGCGGCGACGTGCTGCTGCAGTTGGCCGCTGCAGAGAAGGCCGTGCACCGCGTAAGCGAGCTTATTCTGGAAAACCACCTGCATACTTGCGTCGTCGAGCAAGTGCGTAGCGGGAACGATGACGTGGTCGACGAGGCGATGGACCTCATCAGGAAATTTGGAGGCCGCTGATGGCTACTCAGCGATTTGACGTGACCGGCATGACGTGCGCCGCCTGCTCGACGCGAGTCGAGAAGGCGACAAGCGAAGTGCCCGGTGTCGAGAAGGCGGTCGTCAACCTGTTGAAGAACAGCATGGATGTCACCTATAACGGCAATCCGGCCACGATTGCAGCCATCAGCGAGGCTGTGGGAAAAGCCGGATACGGCGCATCTCCTCGCGTAGAATCCTCATCGACAGGTGATTCAACGCAGGTTGCATCGTCGCAGAAAACCTCGCGACCCGAAAACGCTGCGGCAAAGGAGGCCAAGTCGGTGCGATTGCGCCTCATCGTGAGCTTCATCTTTGCCATACCGCTTTTCTACCTGGATATGGGAGCGATGTACGGATGGCCGCTTCCTCCGTGTTTCCTCGGCGCCGAAAATGCCATGACGATGGGTTTGACGCAGCTTATTCTGGCAACGCCCATCGTTGCGGTGAACTACAAGTTCTTCCGAAACGGCTTCAAAGGGCTTGCCCATCGTGCACCTAACATGGACACGCTCGTTGCCCTGGGTGCAACTGCATCGATGATCTACAGCATCGCACAGCTTTACCATATCGGCATTGCCCTAGGAGCTGGCGAGTTGCACGAAGCCCATATGGCCGCCATGGACCTGTATTTCGAAGGCGCTGGCATGATACTTACGCTCATCACGCTGGGCAAGTACTTCGAAGCGCGCTCGAAGGGTCGCACGACAGACGCCATAACGGCGCTCATGGGCCTCGCGCCGAAGACGGCGACGCTCGTCGATGATTTCGGCAACGAGGTCGAAGTGCCCATCGAACAGGTGAAGCCGGGCGATATCCTCGCCGTGCGTGCTGGTCAGGGCGTACCTGTCGATGGCGTAGTCGTCGAGGGCAACGGCGTGGTGGACGAGTCGGCTCTGACGGGCGAGAGCGTGCCGGTGGACAAGCCGGTGGGAAGCGATGTGACAGGCGCCACAGTCAATACGGCTGGCTACTTCAAGATGCGTGCCGTCCGCGTTGGCGACGACACGGCGCTTGCGCACATCATCGCGCTCGTCGATGACGCCACGAGCTCGAAAGCGCCCATCCAGCGCTTGGCAGACCGCATCAGCTCGGTATTCGTGCCCATAGTCATCGCCATCGCCATCGCAGTGTTCATCATATGGTTCGTGATATCGGGCATGGATATTTCGAAGGCGGTCGTGCATGGCATCGCCGTGCTCGTCATCAGCTGTCCGTGTGCGCTTGGCCTGGCGACTCCAACAGCCATCATGGTCGGTACGGGGCGTGGCGCCAAGCAGGGCATTCTCATCAAGAGTGCGGAGGCGCTTGAGAACTCCCACAACATCGCGACCGTCGTGCTGGACAAGACGGGAACTATTACGAAAGGAGCTCCAGAGGTCACGGACATCGTCGTTGCCGATGGCATCGAGGAGGGTGACCTGCTCATGCTGGCCTACGGCATGGAGAAGAAAAGCGAGCATCCCCTTGCGCGTGCTATATGCGATTACGCGCAGGAACAGGGGAGTGACCAGTTGCCGGTGAAGGATTTCCGCCAGGTTGCCGGCCGAGGGTTGATCGGAACAACCGAGGGAGCCGAGGCGCTTGCTGGCAATGTCGAGATGATGCGGGAGGCTGGAATCGAGCTCGGAGACCTCGAAGCACGCGGCGAGGAGCTCGCCCTTCAAGGCAAGACGCCGCTGTTCTTCGCGTGGGGTGGACAGCTGCTCGGTGTGATTGCCGTAGCAGACCAGGTTAAGCCTTCGAGCGCGGCTGCCATTCGCGAGATACGCGCACTCGGCGTGCGCACGGTCATGCTAACCGGGGACAACGAGCGCACGGCATCGGCCATCCAGAAGCAAGTCGGCGTCGACAAGGTTGTCGCGGGCGTGCTTCCCGACGGCAAGGACGCGGAAATCCGCGAGCTATCCGCCGATGGGAAAGTGGCCATGGTGGGCGACGGCGTCAACGATGCCCCGGCATTGGCGCGTGCGGATGTGGGCATTGCGATTGGCGCAGGGACTGACGTAGCCATCGAGAGCGCCGACATGGTGCTTGTGCGAAACGACCTGTTAGACGTTGCCGCTGCCATCCAGCTTTCGCGCGCCACGATGCGAAACATCAAGCAGAACCTGTTCTGGGCTCTGTTCTACAATGTGCTCTGTATTCCCGTGGCAGCAGGCGTGCTCTCGCCGTTTGGCATAACGCTCACGCCCGACATCGCAGCCGCGGCAATGAGCTTGAGCAGCATCTTCGTAGTCATGAACGCCTTGCGCCTGCGTGCGTGGAAACCGAAATGGACTACGGCAGCGAGAAGCGAGTAAAGGCTGTCGGCATGTCAAGCCGACATCGAATGTGAAAGGAGACTACATCATGAGCCTGTTCAGCAAAAAGGAAACCGTCAAGTTGGAAGTCAGCGGCATGCACTGCCAGAAATGCGTCGGTCGCGTTTCGGAGGCGCTTCTCGGCGTTGACGGCGTTACGTGCGCTTCGGTGAGCCTCGAGGATAATACGGCAACTGCAGAAGGCCATGGTCTCGAGGCGCCTGCTCTTGTGGCTGCCGTCGAAGCCGCCGGTTACGATGCATCTATAGCCGAATAGTTTTCGCGTTGGAAGCACTGGGGCTATTACGCCGTCGACGGGCTACGTACGGCCACAGTGAACAATAAGTCAGAATGCCTGAGTGATTCAGTTCATTTTGGGGTACCATATCAGACGATGTGAAAGTGGCTTAAGGGAGCTGCTTTGGATCTCAGATCGTATCAGCGTAATGGAGCATTAAGTTAAGGAGTGCAATATGGCTGAAGCAATCAAGCGCGTGTACAAGTTCGGCAAGGATGCCCAGGGCAACAACGTTACCGAGGGTAATAAGGATATGAAGTTCGTGGTTGGCGGCAAGGGCGCCAATCTTGCCGAGATGGCTAACATCGGCCTTCCCGTACCTCCTGGTTTCACCATTACATGCCAGACATGCATGGAGTACGCAAATGCCGACAATACCTGGCCTGAAGGCGCCCTTGAAGAGATTGCCCAGTACCGCGAGGACCTGGAGCAGCGCATGGGCAAGAAGATCGGCGACGACGAAGACCCGCTGCTGGTTTCCGTCCGCTCCGGCGCCCCCATGTCGATGCCCGGCATGATGGACACCGTGTTGAACCTCGGTCTGAACGACCGCTCCATCAAGGGTCTCATCGCTCAGACTGGCAATCCCCGTTTCGCATGGGATAGCTACCGTCGCTTCATTCAGATGTTCTCAAACGTGGTCATGGGCATCGACGGCGACAAGTTCGAGCATGCCATCACCGCCGCCAAGGAGGCCAAGGGCGTCACGCAGGACACCGACCTGACGGCAGAGGACCTCGAGGCCCTCGTCGGCGAATTCAAGAAGATCTTCACAGAATCCGTCGACCCCGAAGAATATCCCGAGCTCGTCGTCGATGGCGCTATCCAGTTCCCGCAGGATCCCGTCGAGCAGTTGCGTCTAGCCATCGAGGCCGTTTTCGGTTCTTGGAACAACCCGCGCGCTACGCTGTACCGTCAGCAGAACAAGATCGCCGACGACCTTGGCACCGCCGTCAACTTTCAGTGCATGGTGTTCGGCAACAAGGGCGACAACTCCGCAACAGGCGTGGCCTTCACTCGCAACGCCGCTGACGGCACGAACGAGTTCTACGGCGACTACCTGGTCAATGCCCAGGGCGAGGACGTCGTGGCCGGCATCCGCAACACCTCCCCGATATCCGAACTCAAGAGCGTTCCCGGCCTCGAAGAAGCAGGTCAGGAACTCGAGGACATCTTCGTGATGCTCGAGAAGCACTTCCGCGACATGATGGACATCGAGTTCACCATCGAGCAGGGCAAGCTCTTCATGCTGCAAACCCGCGTGGGCAAGCGCACCGCCGCCGCCGCACTGAAGATCGCCATCGATATGGAGAAGGAAGGCCTCATCAGCAAGGAAGAGGCCGTTATGCGCGTGGAGCCCGAGCAGCTCGACCAGCTGCTGCACCCGCAGTTCGACAAGGGCGCGAAGTACGACATCGTCGCTCGCGGCCTGAACGCCTCTCCGGGCGCTGCCGTCGGCGCTGCCGTGTTCTCGGCTGACGCTGCCGTCGCCGCTGCCGAAGAGGGCAAGAAGACGGTCCTGGTCCGCTGGGAGACCACGCCTGACGACCTCGCCGGCATGATCGCTGCCGAGGGTATCCTCACCTCCCATGGTGGCAAGACCTCCCACGCAGCCGTTATCGCCCGCGGCATGGGCGCTCCGTGCGTCTGCGGCGTCGAGGCCCTGAAGATCGACGCCGAGAAGAAGGAAGCCGCCATCGCCGGTACCGACATCGTCATCCGCGAGGGCGACATGATTTCGCTCGACGGTACTACCGGTATCGTCGTCCTGGGCGCTGTCGACCTGGTCCAGCCCGAGCTGACCGGCGACCTGGACACCATCCTCGAGTGGGCCGACGAGTTCCGCACCCTGGATGTTCGCGCCAACGCCGATAACCCGGCTGACGCGAAGCTCTCGCGCGACTTCGGCGCGCAGGGCATCGGCCTGTGCCGTACCGAGCACATGTTCCTCGGCGACCGCAAGCAGATCGTTGCCGACATGATCCTGGCCGAGAGGGGCGGGGAAGAGTACCAGGCCGCCCTCGACAAGCTTTACGAGGCGCAGCAGGGCGACTACTACGAGATGCTCAAGGCCATGGACGGCCTGCCCGTCATCATCCGCCTGCTCGACCCGCCGCTGCACGAGTTCCTGCCTTCGCCGCGCGAACTCGCTATCAAGGTGGCAGTCGACGCTGCATTGGGTACTCACGATCCTGCCGCGAAGAGGCTGCTCGCCGCTGCCGAAAATATGGCCGAGATGAACCCGATGCTCGGCCTGCGTGGTTGCCGCCTCGGCATCACGATGCCCGGCCTGTCTGCCATGCAGGTTCGCGCCATCGCCACGGCAACGGGCAAGCTCATCAAGGAAGGCTTCGACCCGAAGCCCGAGGTCATGATTCCTCTCGTTAGCATGGAAGCCGAGCTTGCCTTCGTGCGCGAGGAAGCCGAGAAGGCCATCAAGGAAGTCGAGGAGCGCGACGGCGTCGACCTCAGCTTCATCGAAATCGGCACCATGATCGAGCTGCCGCGTGCAGCCGTCACCGCTGACGAGATCGCCGAAAAGGCTGACTTCTTCAGCTTCGGCACCAACGACCTCACCCAGACGACGTTCGGCTTCAGCCGCGACGACGTCGAGGGCAAGTTCTTCAAGGATTACGCCAACCTCGGCATCATGAAGGTCAACCCCTTCGCAACCGTCGACGACGGCGTCGTGAAGCTGATCGACATCGCCGTCAAGGGCGGCCGTGCCACGAATCCCGATCTCGTGACCGGCGTCTGCGGCGAGCATGGCGGCGATCCCGACTCCATCGCCAAGTTCAACAAGGTGGGCCTGAACTACGTGTCCTGCTCGCCTTACCGCGTGCCGGTGGCCCGTCTGGCCGCTGCCCGCGCCGCGCTTGCGAAGTAGTTTATTCGCTGACAACCGCACAAGAGAGGAGGGGGCTTCGGCCCCCTCCTTTTTACAAGGGGTTGATGCGGGAATGGCGGTAGCTGCGCTCCGCCGTTACCTTTCGATGGTGCCGCCGCAGACGACGGTGTCGTCATCGTAGAGGACGGCCGCTTGGCCAGCGGCGCAGGCGCGTTGGGGTTCGTCGAAGTGGATGAGGACCCGATATTCGTCGGTTTGCTCGACGGTGGCGCCGAGCGGCTTTTGACGGTAATGGGTCTTGACCGTGAAGTGTTCTGGCTGTTCGAGGTATGCACGGGAGATGAAGTTGACATCCCGAACTTTCACGGTGTCACAGCGCGTGCGCTCAGCTGTATCGACGACGAGCTCGTTGCGCTCGACGTCTTTCGAGAAAACGTAGAGTGGTTCGGCCGCTGCCACCCCTATGCCTTTTCGTTGTCCAATGGTGTAATGGATGAGGCCGGAATGCTTTCCGAGCAGCTTTCCTTCGCGGTCGACGATCGGCCCGGGGTGAAAAGCGCTAGAGTCGCCATCGTGTCTGCGGATGAAGGCGGCGTAGTCTCCGTCAGGTACGAAGCATATGTCTTGGCTCTCGGTTTTTCGCGCATTCGAGAACCCGTGTTCCTGAGCAAGGGCGCGCACCTGCGGCTTGGTGAGATCTCCAAGAGGGAAGAGCATGTGGGCGAGCGTGTCCTGCGTGAGGTGGAACAACACGTAAGACTGGTCCTTGTTCGCGTCAAGGCCCCGTTTGAGCTCGTAGCGTCCCGTTTCGGCATTGAAGGCACGGCGTGCATAATGGCCCGTAGCCACGTAATCGAAGGACAGCTCTCGACGACGTTGCTGGAGCGCCTCGAACTTGAGGTAGCGGTTGCAGTCGATGCAGGGGTTCGGAGTCTCGCCAGCGAGGTAAGCCCGGCAGAAACGCTCCACGACGTGTTCTGCGAAGGAATGAGTGAAGTTGTATACGAAATGCTCAAGGCCCAAATCCAGGCAAACCTGACGTGCGTCTTCGACGTCGTCAAGCGAGCAACAGCTGCTCTCGCCCTCGACGAAGATATCGTCGTTGCCGAAGAGCTTCATCGTGACGCCTGTGACGTCGTAGCCGGCGTCACGCAGCACGAGGGCGCCGACTGAGCTGTCGACACCACCGCTCATGGCCATGAGGACCTTTTCGGCTGCTTCCTTCACGAGCATCACCTTCCGCGGGCGCGATATTAGCGGCATTGCAGCATTATCCTGCCATGCATTGTAGGCGTCTGCAATAATAAGCGATAGAGAAATGGCGGGATAGATTGGGCTGCACATGGAATTACGACTGGACAGGATACCGAGATCGGTTGAACTTGCACGCGCTGGGGATGAAATCCTGTTCAGTTATGTCGACGAGCGCCTTTTGCCCGAAGAGCTCCTCGTGCGCCAGACTGGCAGCTGGGAAGAGGTCGTCGATGCGATAAAGACCCTTGCCGTAAGGGGAGCGCCTGCAATCGGCCTCGCCGGCGCAGCCGCCCTCGTGCTTTGGGTTAGCAGGGCAGAATCGCTGGCCGCTATCGAAGAGGTTGCGGAAAAGATAGCGACGGCAAGGCCGACGGCGGTCAACCTGCGCTGGGGTGTCGAGCGCGTGCTCGAAGCGGCGAAAGCCGAAGCCGCGACGGAAAGGGGCCCAGCGTGCGTTGCTGACGCTCTCTACGCGCTCGTTAGCGAAATGCAAGAAGAGGACGAGCGGGTTAACCGCGAAATGGGCTCAAACGGAGCGCAACTGCTTCCCTCGGGTGCGCGCGTGCTGACGCACTGCAATGCCGGCAGCCTTGCGACATGCTATTACGGTACGGCTCTTGGCGTCGTGTACGCTGCGGCCGAACAGGGGAAGATCGAGCGCGTCTATGCCGACGAGACGAGGCCGGTGGGGCAGGGCGCGCGCCTGACCACATGGGAGCTTGCGCGAGCCGGCGTCCCGGTCACGCTCATATGCGACAACATGGCTGCCTCCCTCATGGCGCAAGGTGAGGTGGATGCCGTTGTCGTAGGCGCAGACCGCATCGCGGCGAACGGGGATACGGCCAACAAGATCGGCACGTACGGCGTAGCAGTCCTTGCGCGAGAGCACGGCATCCCGTTCTACGTGGTCGCGCCAACCTCGACCATAGATCCGACGCTGCCGGACGGCTCGGGCATCGTCGTCGAGCAGCGAGATCCATCCGAGGTCCTGCCGAGGGCCATTGATGGGGTCGAGGTGTGGAATCCTGCGTTCGATGTCACGCCTGCTCGCTACATCACGAAGATCGTCACCGAGCGCGGCGTCTTCGACCCTGCGGATATCCTCGGAGAATAATGCAATAACCTCAGAGGTTTTTTATATCCGTTGATGCTTCTGCGTTATTGCGGCTATAATCGCAAATCGTGTTTGGTCTCGATAACATACGCGCATCGTTCAAGGCGGCCGTTCCCATCATGCTGGGCTATATCGCTATTGGCATTCCCTGCGGGATACTTTCGGCCTCCATCGGGCTCAACGCCCTTCAGGTATTCTTGATGTGCGCGTTGTTCTACTCGGGTGCGGGCCAGTTCATGATTCCCAACATGTGGCTTTCCGCATCGCCCATCGCGTCGATAATCGCGAGCGTCTCGTTCGTCAACACGCGTCAGATGCTGTATTCAGCGGCATTCGCCCCCTGGTGCGAAGGCGTATCGAAACGGCTCGCATTCTGGTTTTCGGCAACGGTGACCGATGAGAGCTTCGGGGTGAATACGAAGATGTTCGAACAAGGCGATTGGACGGTCGCGCGCGCCACGCTTGTGAACTTGTTCTCGCAATCGTCTTGGACCGCGTCTTGCGTCGTGGGCGTGTTGGTGGGAAACGCCATCGACATACCGCTTGCCATAGCCGCCTTCGCGATGACATCGATTTTCATATGCCTGCTGGTCACGCAGAAGTTCACTTCCGCGAACGTCGTAGCTGCCGTTTGCGCCATGGTCGGGGTCTTCGTCTGCAAGCTGGTCGGCCTTTCGGGTCCTGCCATCTTCCTCGGCGCTATCATCGGCGTCGTGTGCGCCATCGTCTTCTCGCGCATTCGGGAGAAGGTGAGCTGATGGAGCCGATAACCTGGACAGGTTTTTGGATCATATTCGCAACATGCGCGCTCACCATGCTCGCCTGCCGCGTGCTCCCGCTCTTCCTTCTGAAAGGCCGCGAACTACCCCCGCGCGTGAGCGAGGCGCTCGGGTTCATCCCGTCGGCGGCTTTTGCTGCCTTGGTCGCAAACGACCTGTTGAACCCTGGAATGTTCGCTGCAGGATTGTGGCCTGCGGCGGCGCCCCTGGTTGCGGCCTGTGCGGTTGTCGTCGTAGCTCGGCTGACAAAGTCTCTATTGTGGTGCGGCATAGCGGGCGTTGCCGCGTACGCGTTGCTGACGATGATCTGAGCCGTTTTTACATGAGCGTAGGGGATTGGCGATCGGAGAGGGTTTGCCACGCGCACGAACTTGTGAATTTTCCGTCACAGGGTTTTCTGGCTTGCATCGGGCGTGTACTGGCGATATACTAACAAATCGCGTCTAGAGACAGTTTACCGATGTATCGGTTTGGTTAGAGCTATAGAAGGAACGAAAATGGATATCATCCGCGCTATCGAAGAGCAGCAGAAAAAGCAGGACATTCCTGAATTCCACGTAGGCGACAACGTCAAGGTTCACTATCGCATCACCGAGGGCAACCGTGAGCGTATCCAGGTGTTCCAGGGCGACGTCATCCGCCGTCACGGTCACACCAGCCGCGAGACGTTCACCGTTCGCAAGATCAGCTTCTCGGTTGGCGTCGAGCGTACCTTCCCGGTTCACTCTCCGAAGATCGACAAGATCGAAGTCGTCCGCAAGGGCGACGTGCGTCGCGCCAAGCTGTACTACCTGCGCGACAAGGTCGGCAAGGCTGCCAAGATCAAGGAGAAGTCCTTCCGCTAAGGCATGCATCTGCTCAGTCAAGACCCGCTTCACGGCGGGTCTTTTTCGTGTAAGGGAAGCAAGTTCTCATGTTGACGACCGTTGCGGAAATACGCGCCCTGTTAAGGGAAGCGGATGAATCGGAGCTCGCCGCCCTGGAGCGCTCCCTTGCCGCTGACACGCGTAAAGGCGTGCGCGAGGCACTCAAGGCTGCCAGGAAACGCATCGATGCGGCAAAGCAGGAGCAAGCGCGCGTGGCGGCCCTCTACGAATTCGAGCGCTCGTTGGCGAATGGCAAGGGCGAGCCTGTCATCGTCGGCCTCGACGAGGTTGGCCGTGGCTCCTTGGCGGGCCCGTTGGCAGTGGGCGCCGTCGTGTTGCCCGCATCGCCGCACATCGCAGGCCTCAACGATTCCAAGCAGGTGAAACCTGAAAACAGGGCACACATTGCCGACGAGGTGCAGCAGCGCTCGCTCGCCTTCGCTGTGCAGTACGTGGCGCCTGCGGATATCGACCGTTTCGGGATGTCGGCCTCGTTGCGTCATGCTTTTGCTGGAGCGTTGAGCCAGATCGAGGCGCAGGGCGTAATCCCCGACGTCGTCCTCGTCGACGGCAATCCGCTGCATCTGGACGAACGTGAGATCTCCGTCGTCAAGGGCGATGCGAAATGCGCGTCCATCGCCGCAGCCTCCATCCTGGCGAAGGCGCGCAGAGATGCGCTCATGTGCGAGCTCGCCTCCCAGTACCCCCTCTATGCATTCGAGGAGAACAAGGGTTACAGTTCTCCACATCACATCCAGGCGATAAAGACCCACGGCTTGAGCGACGTGCATCGCCGGAGTTTTTGCACGTCGTTCCTGCAAGAATCCCTTTTCTAGCGACATCCGATCGCTTTGCTTCCCTTTTCGGGTAAGCTCATCGCTGTTTTGCGGGGAAAACCAATCTAAATCCGTTTCTCGTTGCGCAATATGCCGATGCGCGTAAAGGCATTTCACACCCTGTGTCGTGCAAGGGTGCGTGTGCCTGTGGAGCAAGTATTGCCTAGTAGCATTTCCTCCTACGGAAAGGAGGCATCAATGATAGTAGGCCAAATAATCATCGACGATTTATTCAGCGAGCTCGAGGAAGAGTGGGACGACGAGTTCTTCGAGGAGCCTGAGAAACGGGGAGTGCGCAACCGTGCGCTTGGCGATAGGGGCGAGCAGGCTGCAGCACGCTACCTTGAACACGTCGGCTACGAGGTGCTGGAACGCAATTGGTCGTGTCCCGCTGGCGAAGCCGACATAATTGCCCGCCAAGATGAGACCGTCGTGTTCGTGGAGGTGAAGACGCGTATCGGAATCGGCAAGGGGTTTCCCGAGGAAGCCGTGGATGCTAAGAAGCGGCAGCGCTACGAGAAGATAGCCGCTTATTTCCTGAGCGGATACGAAGAGGTCGACATACCCTTTAGATTCGATGTTATCGGGATCCTCGTAATCAGCGAGGACAGGGCGATTATAAAGCACTATGTCAACGCATATGGGTTTGGGAGCTGACGGTGTCCGGACGTTGCACAGTCAGGAGCGCGGTGCTGCGCGGGGCGGAAGCGGTTCCCGTTGACGTCGAGGTTGCCGTTACGATGGGCTTACCGGGTTTCTCGGTCGTGGGCATGGTAGATGCAGCTGTGCAAGAGGCCCGAGAACGCGTGCGTGTGGCCCTCAAAGCAGCTGGGTTCTCGATGCCAGGCGATCGCGTGCTGGTCAACCTCGCACCAAGCTCCTTGAAGAAAACCGGTTCTGGTTTCGATTTCGCGATCGCGATGGGGCTGCTCGTGGCTACGGGACAGGCTGATCCGGGTTTGACGCGCGATACCCTGTTCGTGGGCGAGCTCTCGCTCGACGGCGCCGTGAGGCCCGTTGCGGGAATACTGGCATATGCGCTTTGCGCCCGCGATCTGGGGTTGGCCTTGTGCTGTTCAGTCGATGCGGATGACTTCATCAGCATCGAGGGGCTGCGTCAGCGCGGGGTGAGGACGTTGAGGGATTTGCGTGAGCCCACGTTTTTCCAAATAGGATCGGTTGTAGCGGGCACACTGGAAGAAGCCCCCGACTTTTGCGAGGTGTCGGGAAACGAAGTTGCGAAGCGTGCTCTCCAGATAGCGGCCGCTGGCTCTCATGGCATCCTGATGATGGGTCCGCCTGGTTCGGGCAAGACGATGCTTGCAGCCCGCCTACCAAGCATACTGCCGCCCCTCGCCGAAGACGAGATGCTCCAGGTGGCCCTCGTGCATTCGATAGCGGGCGAGAGCGCAGCGGGCATCTTCGAGGGGCGCAGGCCGTTTAGGGCGCCGCATCATTCTGCCACTTCTGCCGGTCTCATCGGGGGCGGATCGCCTGTCAGGCCGGGCGAGATCTCGCTTGCACATATGGGAGTGCTGTTTCTCGACGAGCTCGCCGAGTTCAAGCCATCAGTGTTACAGCAGATACGCCAGCCGCTGGAGCAGGGGTTCGTGAGCATCTCGCGCGCCGACGGAAAGGTGGTCTTCCCGTCAAGGTTCATGCTCGTGGCGGCGAGCAATCCGTGTCCGTGCGGTTATTTCGGCGATGCGGAGCGTGAATGCTCCTGTACTGCGAAGCAGGTCAATGACTACCAGAACCGCATAGGCGGCCCGCTCATGGATCGAATCGACCTGCATATCGACGTGAACAGGGTAGCTCCTGGCGATGTGCTCAAGCATGAGGGAGGCATTTCGTCAGAGGAGCTTCGCGCAGGTGTTGCCGCAGGCAGGGAGTATGCATCTTGGCGTAAGAGCATCGAAGGAGCGGGTGCTACGACGCAAGCCGTAATTGAATCCTGCCATCTGAACGTCGAAGACGAGCGATTCTTCGAACGCATGGCGCGCGCAAACCGGATGAGCGGCAGAGCCATAGTCAGGACTTTGTCTGTAGCACGAACCATTGCCGACATCGCGCAGCGGAAACAGGTATGCAAATCGGATTTGTGCGAGGCGCTCGGTTTCAGGATCAGAGACGGGGTGGCAAGATGAGCGGGAAGAACCGCCTTGTCGGCGAGCGCTTCGTCATTGACTGCGGAAGCGAGGCCTATCCAGAAAACCTTGCAGGGATACCGCGTCCTCCCAAGAAACTTTACGGGATAGGGGATCCTACAGCGCTTCAGGCAGGCCTAGCCGTAATCGGCGCGCGCAAAGCCACTCCGTATGGCAAAGGATGCGCGCGGCGCTTCGCGCGGTTGGCAGCCGAGAAGGGCGTGGTCATCATATCGGGTGGTGCGCGCGGATGCGACTCCGAGGCGCACCGTGCCGCCTTAGGTGCAGCGGGTAGGACCGTGGCATTTTTGGGAGGCGGCTGCGACGAGCTCTACCCCGCAAGCCATTTCGCGCTGTTCCAGCGCATGGTGGATGCGGGCGGTGCCGTAGTGAGCGAGCAGTCTTGGGACACGCCGCCTTTGCCCTATCTGTTCAGAGAGCGCAACAGGCTCATAGCAGGCTTGGCCGAGGCCGTGCTCATCGTGGAGGCCGGCTTGCCGTCTGGTACGTTCTCAACGGCGGACGAAGCACTGGACGCTGGGCGGGAGGTGCTCGTCGTACCAGGCTCCATCACCTCGCCCGCTTCGATCGGCTCGAACAGGCTGCTGTTCCAGGGTGCGACGCCTATCGTTGACGACGAGAGCTTCGAGGAAGTGCTTTTCAGGGTGTTCGGGCTTTTGAGGCGGTCTTTGCCGGATGAAGGGAGAAAAACGCTCCATCCTCTCGTGGAAGCCGTCAGGGCCGAACCGCTCGGCATGGAGCAGCTCTACGAGCTTGCGGTTCGCTCTTTCGGCCCTGAAGATGCTCAAGCACGTCTCATGGAGCTGCTCGTCGAGGCCGAGGCGGCCGGCGTTGTCGCACGGCATCCTAGCGGGAAGTGGGGTCCAGCAGTGAAGTGGTAGCTGCAAGAGCCCCTATCATGCCCTAGGATGAGATTGGGAATGCGCAGATTTCAAGCGTGCGGGCGAAAGGTGGGTGTATATCTGGGTCGTCGAGAGGCTCGAGTGACCGAGCATCTCCTGCACCGAGCGCAGGTCGGCTTCTCCGTCGAGGAGGTCGGTCGCGAAGGTGTGGCGCATGTCGTGCGGGCTGATTCTCTCGTCGAGTCCTGCGGAGCGTACCGTCGCCTTGAACATCCTTCGCATGGCATCTGCGCTCATGGGATTGCCCCTGCTCGACAAAAAGAAGCTGT
The DNA here is from genome assembly GCA_017432445.1 of Eggerthellaceae bacterium. Lineage (GTDB taxonomy): Bacteria > Actinomycetota > Coriobacteriia > Coriobacteriales > Eggerthellaceae > UBA9715. The sequence goes on from JAFRJC010000096.1 coordinate 40,635, forward strand.
CTGTGCGGTTGTTCCCTATGAGCGAGGGGCGCCCGCGCTCGAGGTAGGCCTTGAGGGCGTCTATGCACAGGCCGTGAAGCGGCACGATGCGTTCCTTGTTCCCCTTCCCGAGGAGCTTAGCGAGATTCGCCGAGAAGTCTACGTCGCCCAGCCGCAGTCCCGCTACTTCGGAGATGCGCGCGCCGCAAGCGTAGAGGAACTCGAGTATGGCCTGGTCGCGCAAATCCGTCGGCGTCTGGATGCGCGGTGATCCCAGGATGTCGACCGGCCCGTGGACACGCAAGATCTTGTCCATTTCGGGTGCTTGTATCACGTGGGGCAGGTGCTTTCCCTGCTTGGGTCCCGATAAAACGCTCGAAGGGTCGATGTCCATGATGCCGGCGATGCTCATCCAGCCGTAGAACCCATGCAATGAGGAGAGGTGGCGGTTCATGGTCGAGCGCGCGTAGCGTGCCGCATCGAGCTCTCCAAGGTAGCTGCGAAGCTGGCGGTGTGTGGCGGTTAATACGTTAACACCCTTGCGTTCGCACCAGCGCAGGTACGCTTCGATGTCTGCCTTGTACGAGCGTACCGTGTGGGGAGATGCGCCCCTTTCGACGTTGAGGTAAGAAAGGAATCCGTCGAGCAGCTCATCGCCAGCAGGGCCGCTTTGCATGGCTTCGGCTTTCGGGGGTTCCTTTGAAGCTAGTTCGCCCTTGCGTTTCGATGCGCGCGTTTTGACTTGACGGGGGGCCATGGCAATCGGCGCTTCCTAAGCGCCCAGATGCGCATGTGCGGCGTCGGGGGCATGACCGAGAAGACCGCAGGATGCAAGCTCGGCGCAATAGCCCAAAAGCGCCTCCTCACCGCGTGCGGCATAGGCTGCATATCGGTCGCGCTTGTTGCGGGGTGGCTTGTCGAGCGGCGGCAGCACTCCGAAATTCACGTGCATGGGCTGGTATTCTTCCGTGCCTGGATCGGTGGCATAGGCAAGGAGGGAGCCGAACGCCGTGGTGGGCGGCGGAACGGGCAGGGGAATATCACGTATAAGGGCCGTTACGGAAAGCGCGACATGCAATCCTGAGCGTATGGCCTCGCAGTATCCCTCCGTGCCGCCGAGCTGCCCGGCCACGAACAGGGGGACTCCAAGTTCGTCGGCTTCGGGGGTGCGGACGCGCAAGCAGGAGTCGAGCACGCGCGGTGCGTCGATGAACGTGTTGCGGTGCATGACGCCGAATCGTGCGAATTCGGCGTTCTCTAAACCGGGAATGAGGCTAAACACCCGCTTCTGCTCAGAGAACTTCAGATTTGTCTGGAAGCCGACGAGGTTGTAGCAGGCGCCGATCGCGTCTTCGGCCCGAAGCTGGAGAGCCGCCCAAGGCCTTTTACCCGTACGGGGATCGGTGAGTCCGACGGGTTTGAGCGGTCCGAAGCGAGGTGCGTCCCTGCCGGCTCTCGCAATCTCCTCGATGGGTTGGCAAGCTTGGAAAAGGTCTTTGGACTCGAAGTCGCGCTTGATGACGCGTTCGGCGGCGAGCAGTTCGTCGATGAAGCGCTCGTACTCGTCTTTCGTGAACGGGGCGTTGAGGTAGTCGCCCTGGGCCGAACCGTCGCTTCCAACGGCATCCTCGTAGCGGCTCTGGCGAAACAGGATGTCTCTATCGAGAGAATCAGCCATTACGATGGGCGCGGCGGCGTCGTAGAACGCCAAGCTCGTGCCCCCGACGTAACGCATGAGCGATTCTGCGAGGGCGTCGCTGGTGAGGGGCCCCGTCGCGAGGACGATGGCTAGAGATGTTTCCGATACCTCCTCGATCGAGCAGACTTCCTCATGCCTCAAGTCGATCAGTGGGTCATTCTCGACGAGGCTGGTCACAGCACGTGCGAAGGCATCGCGGTCGACAGCGAGCGCTCCGCCAGCAGGCACTTGGGCCTTGAGTGCTTCGGCGAAGAGCTTGGAGCCGAGGAGCTCGAGTTCGCGCTTTTGCATGCCGGCGGCCGTTTCGGGTTTGGTGCTCTTGAGCGAGTTGGAACAGACGAGTTCCGCTAGATAGCCCGTCTTGTGCACGTCCGTTTGATGAACAGGCCGCATCTCGTACAACGTTACGGGAATGCCTTGTGCGGCGAGCTGAAGCGCAGCTTCGCTTCCCGCAAGGCCCCCTCCGATTATGCTCACGGTCTTTTCCATAACGGAAGTGTATCATGCATATGGCAAAGCGTGCGGCTGGGCCTGAAAGTGTCATGGCGAGGGGAGTGCGAACATGAGGGTTTTGGTAATAGGAGACGAAAAGCGCTTCGAAAAGTACCTGCCCGATCTCGAAATCGTGGAGAAGGCGGAATCCGTCGTCGTTGGCAGAGGCATGCCGGATGCGGAGATCATCGCTGCCGTTGGAGATGTCGATGTCGTCGTCGCAGATGCAATCAGCCCTGTTAGCGAAACGCTCATGGATTCGCTTCCAAGCCTCAAGCTCGTTCACTCCGAAGGCGTGGCCTACAATGCCATCGACGTCAAGGCGGCTGCCGCCAAGGGCGTCTACGTTTGCAACAACGCGGGCGTGAACGACGGGGCGGTGGCTGAACAGGCCATACTGCTCATGCTCGCCTGCCTGCGCGATTTAGTGCCTGGGGATGCCGCAGTCCGTGCGGGCAGGCAGATCCAGATGAAGGAGCGCCTGATGGTTGAAGGCATCCGAGAGCTTGGCGACTGCAAGGTCGGGCTTGTGGGGCTTGGGGCCATCGCCTCCCAAACGGCGCTCAGGCTCAAAGCATTCGGATCGGACGTGTTCTATTGGAACCGCACACGTCGATCTCCCGAAAGGGAGGAGGAGCTCGGCGTGAGCTACCTTCCGCTCGACGAGCTTGCGTGCATGTGCGATATCGTGAGCATCCATGTCCCTGTTACGCCGGAAACGACTGACTTGGTGGATGCAGCGTTCCTCGCGCGCATGAAGGATGACGCCATCCTCATAAACACCGCACGTGGCGAGATCGTCGACCAAGTGGCTCTCGCGAAAGCGCTTGAAGAGGGAGTCATCGGCTGCGCGGGCCTCGATACCTTATCTCCCGAACCGGTATCCGCGGATCACCCCCTCGCGCTTCTATCGCCGCAAGCAGCCTCCAAGCTCGTGCTATCACCCCACATCGGAGGCGTGACGGAGGGCATGTTCAGGCGTGCGTGGACGACCATTTGGCAAAACATCGAGCGGGTATCCAGAGGCGAGCGTCCTGTGAACGTGGTGAACGGTCTGTAGGGCAGTAACCTCGAAAAAGCTACTTGGCGCTAGGATGCGCCTTGTTGAGATGTGGGAATAAATAGAAACAAATGTTCTATATAATGTGCTTTGCTCTGTGGGTTACAATTGTTCGCCGAACACTGCGGCACGCCTGGAAGACAGGCGGGCGTATTAGATAGGCGGATTGCTCATGGGGCAGAATGCAATTGTAATAAAAGGTGCACGCCAGCATAACCTGAAAAACATCGACCTCACCATACCCCGCGACAAGCTCGTTGTCATAACAGGCCTTTCGGGGTCGGGAAAGTCATCGCTTGCCTTCGACACCATGTATGCAGAGGGGCAGCGCCGTTACGTGGAGAGCCTCTCCAGCTATGCTCGCATGTTCCTGGGCCAGATGAGCAAACCCGACCTCGACAGCATCGACGGGTTGTCACCTGCCGTATCCATCGACCAGAAAACCACGAGCCGCAATCCGCGTTCTACCGTCGGCACCACGACCGAAATCTACGATTACCTTCGACTCCTGTTCGCGCGCGTGGGCATCCCGCACTGTCCCGAGTGCGGACGAGAAATCATGAAGCAGACGACCGACCAGGTCACAGATGAAATCTTGAAGCTCGGGTCAGAAGGCGGAAGCACACGCGCAATCGTGATGGCGCCAGTCGTAGCTGGCCGCAAGGGAGAGTTCACGAAGCTGTTCTCCGATTTGAACCGGGAAGGTTTCGCCCGCGTGCGTATCGACGGCGAGATCGCGCGCCTCACGGGCGAAGAGATCACCCTGAACAAGAAGATCAAACACTTCATCGACGTCGTGGTCGATCGCGTCACCCTCAAAGAATCCGCCACGAGGCGCATCGCCGAATCGGTCGAGATCGCGACGAGCTTAGCCGACGGGCGGGTGCTCGTGGAGGTGCTCGGCGACGACGGCAAGCCCCTCGTGGAAGATGCCCCCACCTCATCAGGAGCGACAGGCGGCCTGCGGCCGGGCGAGCATCTGTTCTCGCTTGCGCTCGCGTGTCCAGAGCACGGGCATTCGATAGACGAGCTCCAACCGCGCGACTTCTCGTTCAACGCGCCTTACGGTGCCTGTCCGGAATGCTTGGGGCTCGGGAGCAAGGACGAGGTCGACCCTCGTTTGGTCGTCCCAGATGAGACGCTGTCCCTGAACGAAGGTGCCATAGCACCCTTCAAGAGCGGTAACTACTATCCGCAAGTCATGAAGGCCGTGCTCAAGCACATTGGCGAATCGCCCGATACGCCTTGGGAGGACCTCTCGAAAGAGGCCCAGCATGCCCTGATGCACGGCGTAAAGGGAAGGGTGCGCGTCGATTACGTTACAGTTGACGGTCGCGAGACGTATTGGTACATCGAATGGAACGGCGCTCTCGCTGCTGTCGAGGAAAAGCTCCGGGAAGCGGCAAGCGACCGCCAACGCGAGCGCATGGAAGGTTTCTTCTCCACCATCCCGTGCTCCACCTGCGGGGGCAAGCGCCTGAAGCCCGAGATCCTTGCAGTGACGGTCGGGGGCAAATCCATATACGACGTCTGCGAGATGAGCGCAGTCGAATCGCTCGAGTTCTTCGAGAACTTAAAGCTCGAGGGGCAGGACCTGCAGATCGCCGGCCCTATCGTCAAGGAAATCCTCGCCCGTTTGAGGTTTTTGGTAGACGTGGGGCTTGACTACCTCACGCTTGAGCGGGCCACGGCCACGCTTTCAGGCGGCGAGGCGCAGCGCATACGACTCGCTACGCAGATCGGCGCAGGTCTCATGGGGGTGCTCTACATCCTCGACGAGCCGTCGATCGGATTGCACCAACGAGACAACGCCCGGCTCATCGAGACGCTCAAACGCCTTCGCGACCTGGGCAACACCGTCGTCGTCGTAGAGCACGATGAAGACACCATCCGCTCGGCGGACTACGTTGTGGACATGGGCCCGGGTGCAGGCGAGAACGGCGGCTACGTAGTCGCATGTGGAACGCCAGCTCAAGTTGCCAAGACTCGTGGTTCCATCACGGCTGATTACCTTTGCGGACGGAGGAAGATCGAAGTGCCCGCAAGCCGACGCAATCCCGGGCGCGGCAGCATCAAGTTGATAGGCGCTTCGGAGAACAATCTCAAGAACCTCGACGTCGAAATAGAGATCGGGACGCTCACAGTAGTGACGGGCGTGTCAGGTTCCGGAAAGTCGTCGCTGGTTACCGATACGCTTGCGCCGCTTCTTGCAAACCGGGTGAACCACGCACGACGCCGCACCGGGCATTTCCGCAAGATCACGGGGCTTGAGGAAATTGACAAGGCCATCAACATCGACCAGAGCCCCATCGGGCGCACGCCGCGTTCCAACCCTGCGACCTATATCGGCTTGTGGGACGACATCCGAGCCCTGTTCGCCTCCACGCAGGAGTCCAAGGCCCGCGGCTACTCGCCGGGCAGGTTTTCGTTCAACGTGAAGGGCGGGCGCTGCGAAGCCTGCAAGGGCGATGGCCAGATAAAAATCGAGATGCATTTCCTCCCCGACATCTATGTGCCCTGCGAAGTATGCGGTGGCGGCAGATACAATCGCGAGACGCTTCAGGTGACTTATCGTGGCAAGAACATCTCGCAGGTGCTCGACATGACGGTCGATGAGGCCCTGGAGTTCTTCAAGAACATCCCTGGCATCAAGCGCAAGCTCGAGACGCTGCACGACGTCGGCTTGGGATACATACGCCTCGGCCAGCCTGCCACGACGCTGTCCGGCGGCGAGGCACAGCGCGTGAAGCTCTCGAGCGAGCTTCAAAAGCGCCAGACGGGCAAGACCTTCTACATCCTGGACGAGCCGACGACCGGCTTGCATTTCGAGGATGTCCGCCAACTGCTCGAGGTACTTCAACGGCTCGTGGATGCCGGAAACACGGTGCTTGTCATCGAGCACAACCTCGATATCGTGAAGTGCGCCGACCGCATCATCGATCTTGGCCCTGAAGGCGGGGACCGTGGCGGCAGCGTCGTAGCCACCGGCACTCCCGAAGAGGTCGCGAAGGTGCCCGAAAGCTATACGGGCCAGTTTCTTGCGCGCGTGCTAGGATAATACTCTAACAACAGAAGCCTTGTTGTCAGCAGTAGTATATGTTGGAAGGCAGGCTCTGCTTATCCTGTCCGCGAGGAGGCCATGGAAGGGCTGCAAGAAAAGCTCGATCGCATCAAACGGCAGCTGGCCGATGTACCTGCGCTGCCCGGGGTCTACCTGTGGAAAGACGCCGATGGCCAAGTGATTTACGTCGGCAAGGCCAAGCAGTTGCGCGCCCGCATGCGCCAGTACGTCAACTTCCAGGACGAGAGGGCGAAGATTCCGCTTCTGGTCGATGCTATCGAGTCATTCGAGTACATCGTCGTTGAAAACGAGCACGAATCCCTCGTTTTGGAAAAGAACCTCATAAACCAGCATGCTCCGTTCTTCAACGCCGATTTCAAGGACGATAAATCCTATCCTTTCGTCGCGCTCACGACCGGTGACGTCTTTCCTGCGATCAAGTACACGCGAGAAAAGCACCGTGCAGGCACGCGCTACTTCGGCCCTTACACCGATAGCCGCTCGGCGCGAATGATGATAGACGCCGTCAGGCGCGTCGTACCCATCTGCTCTGCCTCGTGTGCCGAGTGGCGCCGTCTCAACCGTAAGATGGGGAAGGGGGACTGCGATGCGCTTCTCTCCGAGAACGGAAACTTGCGGCCATGTTTCGACGCCCATGTGGGACTGGGGCCGGGAGTCTGCTGCGCTCAGGTTACGCCAGAACAATACCGCGAGAACGTGGGGCGGGTTGCTCGTTTCCTGGAAGGCCATCGGGACGAGTTCCTCTCCGAACTCGAAGGCGAGATGCTAGATGCAGCTGCCGACCTCGATTTCGAGCGTGCCGGACGCGTCAAGGAGCGCATACAGGCTATAAACGCGCTCTCCGACAAGCAGCATGCAGTGTCGTCACGAAACCTGAACGCAGACGTCATCGGCTTGTTCCGCGAGGAAACCATAGCCGGTGTCCACGTGTTCGTCGTACGCGAAGGGCGCATCATGAACTCGAACGAGTTCGTGCTCAACCGCGGTTCCGACGTGCCTGACGACGATCTTCTGCACGCCTTCCTGCTGCGTTATTACGACACGACGACCTCGATTCCTCACGAGATAATCCTGAGGACGCTTCCGGAAGACGAATTCGTAATGGCTCAATGGCTCACGGGCAAGCTTGCGAGTTCCCATGGGGCGAAAGTGCGCTTCACGGCTCCGCAGAAAGGCGAGAAACGCGAGTTGGTTGAGCTTGCAGAGAAGAACGCCCAGCATACGCTCCTTCGTTATAAGGTGCGGACTAACTATGAGGACAAACGCATTAACGATGCGCTGCTCCAGCTTGAGAGCGCCCTAGCGCTCGATGCGCCGCCTCGCCGGATAGAGTGCTTCGATATCTCCACGATACACGGCAGCTACACGGTGGCGAGCATGGTCGTGTTCACCAACGGACGTCCCGACAAGAACCAGTACCGCCGCTTCAAGATAAAGACGCCGCTCGACGAGGCAAACGATTTCCTCAGCATGCAGGAGGTCATGGCTAGGCGCTACTCAGATGAGCGCATGGCAGACGAACGGTTTGGAAGCAAGCCCGACCTCATCATCCTTGACGGCGGAAAGCCCCAGCTCAGCGCTGCTATTGAGATGTTTGCCGAAATGGGCCGTGACGACATCGCGCTTTGCGGCCTTGCCAAGCGCGACGAGGAGCTGTTCGTCCCCTGGCAAGAAAGCGGGCCGGTGGTCCTGCCGGGAGGCTCGGCGTCTCTTTACCTCGTCAAGCAAGTGCGAGACGAGGCCCATCGATTCGCCATCACATTCCATCGGGAGCTCAGGGGCAAAGGTATGACGGCAAGCGTCCTCGACGACGTCGCCGGGCTTGGGCCAGTGCGCAAGAAGGCGCTGCTCAAGGCATTTGGATCGTTTAAAAACCTCAAGGCGGCGACCCTCGAGGAGCTTATCGCATGCCGAGTGGTGCCCGAAGAAGTCGCGCGCGAGGTGTTTCTCGTTCTACAGCAGTATAATGACCGTACGAATTCCTAATCGGGGAGGTGTACCATGGGCAATTCAAATGACATGCCTTCCATTGTCATTGTAAGCGGGCTTTCGGGCGCAGGACGTACCGAGGCAATGCACGTGTTCGAGGACCTGGGTTACTACTGCGTTGACAACCTGCCGCCGGCGCTCATCGACGATCTCGTGCATTTGCACGATTTTCCAGGAACTCCTGATGGAGAGCGAAAGATAGCGATTGTCTGCGATGCGAGGTCGCAGGGCTTCTTCCAGAGCATGATGGAGGCGCTGCGCTCGCTCGAGGCGGAGGGTGCGCGTTACAGCATCCTGTTCCTGGATGCAGACGACGAGAAGCTCATTGCCCGTTACAAGTCGAGCCGCAGGCGTCATCCACTGTGCAACGACGGCGCCACCATCTCCCATGGCATCGAGCGCGAGCGCGCTCTTTACCGCGAGATGCGCGCGCAGGCCGATTACGTCATCGATACCACGAACCTCCTCCCAGCTGAGCTTCGTCGCAAGCTGAAAGACCTTTACGCCTCCGGAAACGACCGCGAGGGCTTGACGGTCTCGGTTTACTCCTTCGGCTTCAAGCACGGTGCGCCCGCAGATGCCGATCTTGTCATTGATGTTCGCTTCCTGCCGAATCCCTTCTACGATCCAGTCATGCGCACGATGACGGGCCTTGACGAGAAGGTGCACGATTATGTCATGTACAACAGCGACACCGAGACGTTCCTGAAGCGCTGGAAGGAGCTACTCGACTGCGTAATGCCAGGATACGTGGCGGAGGGAAAGCAGCAGCTTGCCATAGCCGTAGGGTGTACCGGAGGACAGCATCGCAGCGTCGTCCTCGCCGAAGAAACGGGTGATTACCTGAGGTCTTGTGGTTACCGCGTCAGCGTGGCACATCGTGACCTGGCCCTTGCCGTGAGAGCCGATGGCGAGCTCGTAGGAGCCGACCCGAATGCCGACGACGAAGGGGAGGAGACGCGGTGAGCGGCTTGGTTCCAGATGCCTTCGGCCATGACCCGTCTGCAACGGCAGCGTTCGCAGCCCTGCCCGAGCTATCACCAGCTGACAAACCGAAGAGCAAGCTGAAGGCAGTAGTGGTTGGAGGCGGCACCGGCGCGCCGGTATCGATTCGTACGCTGTTGTCCATGGGCATTGAGACCGATGCCGTGGTTGCCATGGCCGACGACGGTGGTTCCACGGGTATTCTCCGAGATCAAGCTGGGGCCACTGCCCCGGGCGATATCCGCAAGTGCATTACCGCCATGGCCGGGTCTCCCGACGACCCGCTGACGCAGGCTTTCAAGATGCGGTTCGGATTTGCCGAGAACCACACGCTCGGAAACCTCATGCTCTCGGCCCTCGAGGTCACGAGCGGTGGATTTCCCCAGGCTATCCAAATTTGCGAGCAGCTGCTCGGTGCGCGCGGACATGTGTACCCCTCGACTCTCAACAGGGTTACGCTCTCCGCTCAGACACGTGATGGCCGTTTGCTCGAAGGCCAGGCGGTAGCTAATCACTCGCGTACGGCGCTGCGAAAAGTGGCGCTTTGCTGCGAAGGGAATCTTGAAGCCTATCAACCTGCGCTCGATGTCCTCTCAACAGCGGACCTCATCGTGCTCGGCCCGGGGTCCCTGTTCACGTCAATAATTCCCAACCTGCTCGTTCCCGGCGTTGTGGAATCAATCTCGAAATCAGGTGCCATCGTCGTCTTCGTGTGTTCGCTTGCCGATATGCAAGGGGAGACGCGGGGCATGGGCGTCGTCGACCATTACCAGGCTCTCTTGGACCATGGCATGAAGGGTCGCGTGGATTACATACTCGTGCACGATATGTCCAACGAGGGCGAGACGCTGAGCGAGGAGGAGAACTACGACGATTCGATTGTGAAGCCCGTCATGGTATATCGCGGCGATCTCACGACGATACGTTCGTGTGGAACAGAGGTCGTTTTCGCGAATCTCGCAGACGAACTGCATCCGACTTGGCATGATCCCCAGAAGCTCCGCCAGGCCTTCTCCAGGGTGCTCAACGAGAAGCTTCCCGCAAATCGCACGGTTTCGGAGACGGAAGCCGACTCGCCTCAATCAAGGAACCCTTTCGCGCGGTTCATCAGGTAAGGTGACGCGGGCGTGTCGTTTAATACCGACGTCAAAGAGGAGCTCGCCCGAGTCGAGCCGACCTGCTCTCATTGCGAGCGCGCCCTGCTCGCTGCGCTTATCCGCATCGAGGGCACGCTATTCATAAGCGGCCAGGGCCGTTACCGCCTCGAGGTGGTCACTGACGCGCCTTCGGTGGCACGTCTTGCATGGAGGCTACTGCACGAGACGTATGATCTGCGCACCGAGCTGACCACGCGCCGAAGCGTGTTGCACAAGACGCCTAACTATCTTATAGACGTTCCCGTGCAGGATGGCCTGGCGGCGGCTCTTCGCGATATGGGGGTTCTCGGGGATACCGGGCTTCAGCTCGGCGTCGCGCCCTCGTTGGTCGCCAAGCAGTGTTGCGCTGCCGCCTACTTGAGGGGCGCCTTCCTCGGAAGCGGCTTCGTGTCCGATCCGCGAGGGGACTTCCATTTCGAGATAACGGTCGAATCGCGAGAGATGGCCGATGACCTCGTCAAGATAATGCAGGAGAAGGGCATACGCGCACGCATCATGAAGCGACGCTCGTCGTTTGTCGTATACATTAAGTCAGGTGAGGCCATTCTGGAATTCTTGGCGTTTGCAGGCGCTCATCAGAGCGCGCTCGTGCTTGAGAACGCCCGCGTCGTCAAGAGCGTCAGAAACGACGTTAACCGCCAGACGAATGCCGAGATGGCAAATCAGAAAAAAGCGGTTTCCGCATCGATCGACCAGATTTACGCCATGCGCGCCGTCTTAGAGTCGTATGGGCCCGACAAGCTTCCGCCTGCTCTGCAGGAGATCATCCGCCTGAGGGTTGCATACCCTGATGCCACCCTTAAAGAGCTCGGCGAGCGAGCCGACCCGCCACTGTCTAAATCTGCCGTTTACCACCGTATACGTCGCATCGAGCAGATGGCCAGGGAGCTCCGCTGAGTTGTGCTGGCCGTTCGTCGCAAAGACTATGTTCAGGCATTGCCCGGTTATGTGCAATTGGGTGAATTCCATCCAACATTTTGCGTTTGCCTGCGGTCAGGGTAGTATATATGGGTATGAAAGCTCCAAGGGGAGAAAGCCGATTCTAGGAAAGGGGCTTTATTAATGGCGTTACGAGTTGGCATCAACGGGTTTGGCCGCATCGGCCGCCTTGCATACCGCGCCATGGCCGACGATCCAGATATCGAAGTCGTGGCCATTAACGATTTGGCCGATATAAAAACCATGGCCCATCTGCTGAAGTACGATTCCGTGCACGGGCGCGTATACGATTCAGTCGAGGTGCAAGAAGGCCTGATCATCGTCGACGGAAAGACCGTCAAGGTAGTTGGCGAGCGCGAGCCCGGCAATTTGCCCTGGGGAGAGCTCGGCGTAGACGTGGTCGTGGAATCCACAGGCTTCTTCACCGACGGGGTGAAGGCCAAGTCCCATATCGATGCCGGAGCCAAGAAGGTCTTGATATCCGCGCCTGGGAAGAACGTTGACAAGACCATCATCATGGGCGTTAACGACTACGATTACAAAGTGGGGAAGGACAACATCGTCTCCAACGCCTCGTGTACGAGCAATTGCCTTGGCGTCATGGCGAAGGTCCTGCTCGCAAACTTCGGCATAAAGCGCGGATTCATCAATGCCGTCCATGCGTTCACGAACGACCAGCGCATCCTCGACCTTCCGCACAAGGACTTGCGACGCGCCCGTTCGGCATCCCAATCGCTGATTCCCACCACGACCAGTGCGGCGCGCGCCGTGTCGCTGGTCCTGCCCCAGCTTATCGGCAAGCTCGAGGGCTTCGCAACCCGCGTTCCCACGCCAGACGGCTCCATGGTCGATTTCACGGTCGAACTTGGGCGCGATGTGACGGCTGCCGAGGTGAACGGGGTCATGAAGGCTGCAGCCGAAGGGGCGATGAAGAACGTTCTCGAGTATACGGAAGAGCCCGTCGTGTCCATAGACGTGGTCGGCAACCCGCATTCGGCGGTTTTCGACGCCGGTTTGACCATGGTGCACGGCGGTAGGAGCAATTTCGTAAAGTGCGTTGCCTGGTATGACAACGAGTGGGCGTATTCCAACCGTATACGGGACCTCGCGAAGATAATGCTTTAATCGCGCACGCGGAACGGCGATAATGAATCTGTTCACTTTCTGATTGGTATGGTCAGATGGAAAACGATAGGAGAGAACATGGCAGAGATTAAGACAATCGACCAACTGGATGCTGCAGGCAAGAAGGTTCTTGTCCGCGTCGATTTCAACGTTCCCGTCAAAGACGGCGTCGTATCGGACGATACCCGCATTCGCGCCGCTCTTCCCACCATCAAGAAGCTCGTCGAGCAGGGTGGACGCGTGATTCTCATGAGCCATCGCGGCAGGCCTTCGGGCACGGGTTTCGAGGAGGAGTTCTCGCTGCGTCCCGCCGCGCTTCACCTTGCCGAGGTCCTTGGCAAGCCTGTTGCCTTCGCTTCCGACATAGCAGGCGAAGATGCCCAGGCCAAAGCGGCAGCTCTTCAGGACGGCGAGATTCTGATCGTCGAGAACCTGCGCTTCGACAAGCGCGAGAAGAAGAACGATCCTGAGTTCTGCGAAGAGCTCGCGAAGCTGGGCGAGGTGTACGTCAACGACGCTTTCGGAACTGCACATCGCGCGCATGCCTCCACGGCTGGTGTCGCCAAGCTGCTCCCGGCCTACGCCGGCTACCTGATGCAGCGCGAGGTTTCCACGCTCACCGGCATGCTCGACGACCCGAAGCGCCCCTTCGTGGCTATCCTGGGCGGTAGCAAGGTGTCCGACAAGATCCAGGTCATCGATGCCCTCATGGACAAGTGCGACACGCTGATCATCGGCGGCGGCATGTGCTTCACCTTCCTGCTGGCGCAGGGTTACGAGGTCGGCACGTCGCTGAAGGAAGAAGACTGGGTCGAGCGCGCCGGCGAGATGCTCAAGAAGGCAGAGGCCAAGGGCGTCAAGCTCATGCTTCCCGTCGACGTTGTCTGCGCAGACCGCTTTGCCGAGGATGCTGCCACCAAGACGGTCGACATCGATGCCATCCCCGCTGACATGATGGGCCTTGATATCGGCCCGAAGACGGTCGAGGCCTATGCAGCGGCCATCGCCGAGGCGCAGACCGTGTTCTGGAACGGCCCGATGGGCGTGTTCGAGATGGAGGCGTTTGCAGCCGGCACGAAGGGCGTTGCCGAGGCTGTTGCAGCTGCCAAGGACGCAGATACCATCATCGGCGGCGGCGACAGCGTTGCCGCGGTCAACAAGTTCAAGCTTGCAGATCAGATGACCTTCATCTCCACTGGCGGCGGCGCCTCCATGGAGCTCGTGGAGGGCAAGGAGCTGCCGGGCGTCGTGGCCCTGCAGGGTTAAAAGGATAATCTGGAAACGTGACCAAGAGGGGGAGTCCCTTTTGGTCACGTTTTCGCTATTTGGACATGCTGCCGAATAAAGGCAGCAGAAGGAGTGAGACATGGCACGTAAACCCCTGATGGCCGGCAACTGGAAGATGAACAACACCATTGGCGAGGCAGTTGTTCTGGCCCAGAACATTTCCAACCAGTACGAGGACCGTTGGGCTAACGAGTGCGACGTTGTCGTGTGCCCACCGTTCGTCGACCTAAAGCCGGCTAAGACCGTTTTCGAGTTCGACCGCGTCGAAATCGGCGTTGGCGCGCAGAATGTGCACTGGGCTGAGTCCGGTGCCTACACGGGCGAGATCTCGGTTGGAATGCTGAAGGAAATTGGCTGCGGCTGGTGCATCATTGGCCATTCTGAGCGTCGTGGCTATTTCGGAGAGACGAACGAAGACGTCAACAAGAAGGCCAAGGCCCTCATTGACGGGCAGATCAAGCCTATCATCTGCGTCGGCGAATCGCTGGCAGTGCGTGATGAGGGTACGACCCTCGACTTCGTGTGCGCCCAAGTGCGTGCGGCTTTTGCCGGTATAGACGGATCCCTTGCTCAGAGCTGCGTCGTCGCATACGAGCCCATCTGGGCTATTGGAACGGGCCGCACTGCTACGCCCGAGCAGGCTCAGGAGGTTTGCGCCGCCATTCGCGTGACTCTATCCGAGATGTACGGTGCCGAGGTTGCCGAAGCCATGCGCGTGCTGTACGGCGGATCGATGAACCCTGGCAACGTCGAAGAGCTCATCGCCCAGCCCGATATCGACGGTGGCTTGATCGGCGGAGCTGCGCTTAAGGCTGAATCGTTCATCCAACTGATTAAAGCCTGCCTCTAACATCTTGAGAATGCACCGCTCTTCTTGTATGGGCTGTGCATTTTAATCGAGATGTTGTGGGGTTGTGTGGAATATAAGGGAAGCATTCCCGCTTGATGTTGGCTTAGCTATAATAGTGAGCTTGTGAACTGTACTAACGGAAGTGGAGTGTAAACGTGAATCCGTTGCTTGCAATATTGCTTTTGCTGCTGCTCGTTTCGGGCGTTGGCCTTATCATTTTCATCTTGCTGCACTCTGGCAAGGGTACTGGCGTATCCGATATGATCGCCAGCTCGATGTATGCCAACCAGGGTACGAGCATCGTCGAGAAAAACCTCGACCGCATCACGATCGTGTTGGGTATCGTGTTTTTCGTCGTCATCGTGGCGCTTATGTTTGTTTATCCGCAAGGAACGATTCAGTACTAAATTTCTACTTCACAACTGCGCCGCGTTCGGTTAGAATAACGGACGTTGCACGCGCAACACCTGTCGGAGTGGCGGAATTGGCAGACGCGCTAGCTTGAGGTGCTAGTGCCTATAACCAAGGGCATGCGGGTTCAAGTCCCGCCTCCGACACCAAAAACAAGAGGCCGCCTTCGGGCGGCCTTTCACTTTTGAAATCCTCCACAACTAGCGATTACATGCGTAGGCCGGCGTTGGGTGTACGCAATACGGACATGTGGAGGATTCCAAAAGGTTTGCCGAAATCATGCACGCTGGTAAGCAGGTATTTCTTTCCTGGGTATTGATGGATGTATGCACGAAATCATCCACGAGGCGCGATTCTGTGCGTAGGCAGACGCCAGTTGTCCGTAATGAGCCTTCGTGGAGGATGGAATAGGTGCGCGATCCGCGCTAATGTCCTCATTCTGGCTGCACGATATGCTTCTATGGAATACTGCTTGTGATGATTGAAAAATCTCAGAAAAAAGTTCTTGCATAGAGCATACAGTACGTGTAATATAACTCCTTGCGACGCGGACATGGCTCAGCTGGTAGAGCACCACCTTGCCAAGGTGGGGGTCGCGGGTTCGAACCCCGTTGTCCGCTCCAGAATGCTAGAAGGCCGGTCTTCAAAGGCCGGCCTTTTCACTAGCGACACGTAGCGTGGCGACGTGGCCAAGTGGTAAGGCAGAGGCCTGCAAAGCCTTCACCCCCGGTTCGAATCCGGGCGTCGCCTCCAACTTTTCAACCAAACCATTCTCTCTAGAGCTGCGTTTTCGCAGCTCGTCTATTTCTGTATTAAGGGAATGATTCTGGTTTCGGGTGGCGCTCAGCACTATTGTTGGGATAGCGGCCCGTTACGTGATGAACTTATGTTGTTGGACGCATGCTTGAAATACCCTTTTGACAGATTCTTTCAATCTGATACACTATCCAATCGCTGACGCGAAAGCGAAAGCACCCAAAGAGCGGGCGTTTAGCTCAGGGGGAGAGCGCTTCCCTGACACGGAAGAGGCCACAAGTTCAAATCTTGTAACGCCCACCACGAACAACGGTCCCTCACCTGCGATAATGCAGGGAGGGGCTTTTGCCATTCAGGGCTTGTACACCAAATGTATCCCAAAATGTATCCCAAATTTCAGGTAAGTGCGGCTACTCACTTTGGCCGAGCCCATCTTGTCGTATAGTATGAATAGCTTATTATTGCCGATATCGGCAATAAATATCGAAATTCTGCTACAATGACCCCATCAGGTTATTGACGATAAGGAGCCGAAGCCCGATGGGGTATCTTTCCGTAGCAGAGATTGCCGAGCTGTGGGGCGTATCCGAGAGAAGCGTTAGGAATTACTGCGCTCAAGGCCGCGTGCCGGGTGCGTTCCTGACGGGTAAGACCTGGAACATTCCTGCAGACGCTACGAAGCCGATGCGATCCAATGCGAAAGCCACCGATGGCAGCCCTCTTCTCTCGCGCCTGCGCGAAGAGAAGGCCGACAAGGTCAAGGGAGGTATCTACCAAAAGATCCAGGTTGAGCTCACCTACAATTCCAACCACATCGAGGGAAGCAGGCTTTCCTTGGATCAAACGCGCCTCATCTTCGAAACGGCGACCGTCGGCTTCGAGAGCGAATCTCTGCGCGTAGACGACATCGTGGAGACCCAAAACCACTTCCGCGCCATCGACTTCATCATCGACCATACGCAGGACCCCGTTTCGGAAGCGATGATCAAGGAGCTGCATCGCATCATGAAGTCAAGCACCACCGATGCCTCTAAGGACTGGTTCGCCGTTGGGGATTACAAGCGACTTCCGAACGAAGTCGGCGGACACGAAACCGCGTTGCCCGAAGAAGTTGCCAAGGAGATGAAATCGCTCCTGAAGGCGTACGACCCACTCGCCCGCCACGCCCTCGAAAGCATCATCGACTTCCATGTACGATTCGAGCGCATTCACCCCTTCCAAGACGGGAACGGCCGCGTAGGCAGGCTCGTCATGTTCAAGGAATGCCTTGCCAACGACATAGTGCCGTTCATCATCTCCGATGACATGAAGGCCTTCTACTATCGCGGGCTAGCCGAGTGGGACGCGGAGAGAGGCTACCTTACCGATACCTGCCTTGCCGCGCAGGACAGGTTCAAGGCAACGCTCGACTACTTCAGGATTGCGTACTGACATGAACATCGAAGACTGCGTCCAAGATTGCCGGAACTCGGGCCTCACCAGCTGGGAGCTTGTCGCCTACGACCGAAAAGCCCTACACTCCCCTCATGTCCGTTTTCGGGTGGCTCGGCTCAATACCGATATGTCTGAAAAGAGAAAAGCTCTTCGGCGCTGATGCCAGAAATTCCAGGCAATTCATGCTGAAAATATCCCATATCGTCCCCGCTGACGCCACTCTGCTCCGACCGCTACAATTTCTCGTATACGGCCGTTGACTCTCCCCGAAGGGGAGACCTTACAGTAGGCTCGAAGAGAGGAAAGGAGGCGAGGAAATGCTGAAGATCGGCGAATTCTCGAAGCTGTCGATGCTGACAGTGAAGACGCTGCGCTTCTACGAGAAGGAAGGGCTGCTCGAGCCCGCGTCCGTGGACGCATGGACGGGGTACCGCCTGTACGAGACCGCGCAGCTGCAGTTGGCCGCCCGCATAAAG
>JAFRJC010000097.1 GCA_017432445.1 Eggerthellaceae bacterium
CCGCCCCCGGGGGTGCGCCGCTTCTTTATGAGCGAGGATTAGGGTGACGTTTTGAATGGATAGGGGAGGATTCAACCCGTCCCCATCCATCCTATTCTTATTTCAGCAGGTTGCGCAGCTTGAGCTCTGCAATGAGCGTGCGGAACATAAGGTCAGTATCGTCCAGTCCCAGGTGACGCTCGGACTCGTCGGCGGCGAGGACGCCGCGGCGCTGTGCCCAGGCCTCGAGGCTTGCGGGTTTCGCCTCCCAGGACATGAAACGCACGTCAGGATCGAGCGCGCGGCAGATATCGCGTGTGTCGATGGGCACAATCTTGCCCGCTTTGCGCGCCTCGGCGTAACCCGGGAGGTGAAGCATGAGCCAGCAGTCTTCGAATGCGGCGTTGTGAGCTAGGAACGGGCGCGATTTCAGCGCTTTGAGAAGCTGTTTCTGCAGTTCCGCGTCTTCACGAAATTGTTTTTTGCCTTCAACGTCTGCCCAGGTGATCTTGTGGATTTCGGCTAGGGGCACGCCGGTTTCGGCATATTGGTCAGGCAGGCCGCAGAAGACGGAATGCGCATCGGTCGGCTCGGCTTCCTCCGAAAGCTCCATGAACTCCCAGCCGATATTGATAATGTAGCCACGGTCGGGGCTGGTGGAGGTGGTTTCGATGTCGATGCCGACAAACTTGCCCTTTGCCGGTTTGCTGCCGTACAGCACGCCCTTCGTCGCGTTCATGCCCTCGACCTCTTTGGCAACCTTCTCGACGCTGCGGTGCTGCAAAGCCGCCACGCCGTGCAAGATGTCGTCGTCTGAAAGGCTGTTGGCGAGGTTGCGGCTGCGGTCGGCCTGAACACTTTCGGGGCCCATCATGTCGCAGAGCGCACGGTTGCGGTCCGCGAGGTCGATGACCAGGTCGAAGCCAAAGCCTGGGTTGGGGTTGGCGAAGAATTCGGTGATCAGCAGGTGCAGCGCCTCCTCGTTGGCAGCGCGTTCGCCCAGCAGGAATTCGTCATCTGCGCCGAACAGGAATTCGGGCATGAATATCGTGCTCGCATGGCTGATGGCATCGCCGAGGTTCATCGACATAAGGCATCCTTTCAGGCTGTTTTAGCAGTTTCGCGGTAGCTGCACCACAGCTGCTTGTGGGCAAGGCGAAAAAGCGACAAGCGCTAGTGTACCCGAACGCATGCGATGCTCTTCAGAAATATCGAGAAATGCAGAATTGAGAGAACGAGGCAAAGGGGCCGCCCCTTTGTCTCGTTGAGCCGATAAAAAGGAGCGCCTCGGGTGAGGCGCTCCTTTCAGTGCGATGGTTGTTTGCGCTACGGACGCGGGGTGCCGCACTCGCCGCAGAACTTGCCGGTGTTGGTGGTGCCGCACTGCGGACAAGTCCAATCAGCCGGAGGCTCGGGGACGGGCTTGGCGGTGCCGCACTCGCCGCAGAACTTGCCGGAGTTGTTGGAGCCACACTGCGGGCAGACCCACTCGTTGGACGGAACGGCTGCCGCCATCGCGGCCGCTGCCGCAGCCGCAGCTGCTGCCTGCTCCTGAGCTTGGGCGGCTACGCGTGCAGCTTCCTCGGCTGCTTGGGCCGCGGCAGCTGCCTTTGCCTCCGCTTCGGCCTTCGCTGCTGCAGCCGCAGCCTCAGCGCGCTCCGCCTCGGCCTTGGCCTCGGCTTCAGCCTGTGCCGCAGCCTCAGCGGCCTTCTCCTCGGCCCGACGCTGCTTCTCCTCCTCGAACGGCTGAGCGCCGAAACCGCCGCCCTCAGCCATGGGATAAGCGCTCTGCGGCTGCTGGTAAGTGCCGGCTGCACCTTGCTGGAACATGCCGGTTGCAGCGGCGCCGCCCATACCCTGCGCCATGCCCATGCCCATGAAGGCGTTCACGGCGCCGCTCTCGTTGTTGGCGGCATCGCGCATGGCGTCGGCAGCAGCGTTGGTCATGACGGCCGCAGCCTGGTTGGGGTCGACCATCGTCTGGGCCATCTGGCGATCGGCGATCTTCTGCTCGACATCCTCCGGCAGCGTAATGGAGTTCACACCGAAGACGACGACCTTGATGCCGCGCAGCTTCTCCCAGTTGTCGGACAGTTCGTCGTTGAGGATGGAGGCGAGCTCCTTGGTGTGTGCGGGGATGGCGCTGTAGCGGATGCCCATCTCGGAGATGCGCGCAAGCGCCGGCTGCAGGGCCGTCAGAAGCTCGCTCTTCATCTGCGAATCCAGGCGGTCGCGCTTGTAGGGCTCCTCGACGTTGCCGCAAACGTTCTTGTAGAACAGCAGCGGGTCGACGATCTTGTAGGAGTACTCGCCGTTCATGCGGACCTTGGTGTCCAGGTCAAGTCCCAGGTTTGCATCGACGATGCGGAAGGGGACAGGGGAGGTCGTGCCGTACTTGTTGCCGTAGATTTCCTTCGTGTTGAAGTAGTAGATGCGTTGGTCCTTGCCAGTGTCGCCACCGAAGGTGAAGCGCTGGCCGATGCGCTCGAAGGTGGCGCGGATGCCCGCCTCGAGGTCACCAAAGAACAGCGACGGTTCGGTCGAGCGGTCGTACACGAACTGACCGGCCTCGGCGCACACGTCCACGATCTCGCCGGATTCGACGATGATCATGCACTGACCCTCGTTGACGGCAATGATCGAGCCGTCGGAAATGATGTTGCTCTCGCCGCGGACATTCGAGCTGCGTCCCTTGTCTGACGTGCGCTTCTGCCCCTTCACCGCTAACGTATTCTCGTCGAGGGAGTCGCAGTAGAAGAAGTCACGCCAAGAGTCGGCCAACACGCCGCCTGCTGCGCCCACAGCTGCCTGAATCAAACCCATAATCGCTCCTTACCGTTCTACTTTCTGCCACATCTAGCGCTGCGGCGGGCGCTTTTTCACTTTGTATCTAAGAGTCGTTTGGGTAATCCGTGCGACTCATCGCCTAAAACTTGCCGCCGCCGGAGGAGCTGAAGCCGCCACCTCCGCCGCCGCCCCAGCCGCCTCCGCCGAAGCCGCTGCCTCCACTATCACTATCTTCGTGTCTGGGGATGGGCGCGACCGTCATCGTCGTGTTCACGAAGCTGTCAGAGGAACGTGTCAGCTCGAAGCTGTCGCGAACCAGGTAGTTCTGCGCCTCGGTTTGCTCGTGGGCCGTCTTCATGGCCGCCTTCTCGCGGCTGATCGTGCTTGCCGCCACGCCTGCGGGAATGCCCAGCGCCGCCAGGATCTTCAGGATCAGCGAGAGCAGGTCGGGCTCGGTCCAGGTTTCGCCTTTGACGCTGTAGTACTCGAGCTGTTCTCGTATGTTGCTGTAGTAAGCGTCGCATCCGCCAAACCAGTCCTCATCGCCCAAATAGTCTTTCACGGCATCTTCCATGTAGGTGATGCCTTCGTTGGAGAACGAGTACGATCCTTGCCCGAAACCGATGGTCACGTAGTCGCGCGACTTGACGGCGAGGGTGAGCATGATACCGTCCTTGCCCGAACCCAGGCCAAGGTTGTTGGCGCGATAGAAGCTCGTCGCGAAGTTCGTGCGCTGGGATGACGTGGGATTGGCCAGGTCGTTGCCGTCGGAGTCCTGCATGTAGTCGACGATGAGCAGGTACACGCCCATCTTGTACTGCTCCGCAATCGCCGTCGCGTCTGCTTCGAGCTGCATGCGCTCGTTGTCGCTGAACAGCCCGCAGTCGTCGGTGATATAAGTACCCTCGTACTTGACTTCCGACGTGGCGTTGGCCTTCTTGCCGGAAAGCGTTTGCCTCACGTCGTCGAAGAACGTCTCGCCGGCGCCAGCCCAGTCAGAGCGTCCCAGGTAGGGGTTGATTTCGGTCACAAGGTGGTTAAGCACGTCGTTGGAGAACGCGGTGAGGGCATTGCCTGCCGACACGAGGGCGAACTGGCTTTCGGGCACGCACACGAGGCAAACGACGCAGCCACCCGGTGTTAGATTTTCCAGGCCGTAGGCCTCGACGAAGTCATCCGTATATTTTTGCGCCTCTGAATAGTCTTCGAGGCTGTCGACTGTGACGTAATAGGCGCCAACGCCGTATTCTGCGAGAATCTTGCTTCCCATCTCGTTGAGCGAGGCGACTGCGTTGCTGTCGAGCAGATCATCTTCGTCGATGACCGAGGTGTTGGACCGAAGGGCCGAGGCGATGTCGTCGTCATAGGTGACGTCGGCATACGCCACGAGAGGTGTGGCCATGAGCGCGGCGCCCAGGGCGAGTGCGAACAGAGCAGCTGCAAGTTTCTTCCAGGTTTTCATGCGCACACCTCCTTACAGCCCGAATCCGCCGAACAGGAACACGATGATGAGCACGATAATCGCCATGATCGGGGCGAACATCATGATGAATCGCTTCGTGACCTTACCTGAGTCGATGGGCAGGTCTCCGATGAATTTCCCCGTCTGTCCGTTCATGGCGAACAGGTAATCCTCCCCGTTCCATTTCGTGTGGAGCATCCACACGGGCAGCAGTGCGTAGGAGATGTTTGTCCAGGTCACGTTGGCATCCGAATAGGAGAGGCTTGCTTCCGTGTAATGTCCCACCGTATTCTGGACCTCGTTCAGGCAGGTCGTCTCGACGCGGCCGCGGGCGCGTGCATCACATTGCTTGACGTCGAGATCGTAACGGTCGGTCAGGAAGCCTGGCAGGTAGGCTACCGAAAATGGCACCATTTCGGAGTAATCGTATGGCTCGATGGCGTCCATGTGGGCATCAGGCATCTTCGTGGAGCCGTCGACCGGTACGCGTGCGAACTTCATCGTTGCTGTGCGTCGAACGTCGTAATGGTCGGTCTCGGTGTACATGTTCTTGCTATCCGACCAGGTGCGAACGTTGCGCGCGTCGAATTGGCAATCGCCTTCGGCAACGCCTGTGTACAGCCAGAACGGCACATAGATGCCCTGAACCTCTTCGATGTGGTTGTTTGCGGTGAAGCTGTTGGGCAGAAGCGGCTTGCCTCCGTAATAACGCTTGAGCGCCGCAACGGCAGCATCGCGGTCGAGCTTGAAGGGAATGACGTAGTCGGGCCTGAGCACGTCGGAGAGCTGTCCGGGCACGACGGCATTATTGCCGCAATAGGGGCAGCTGGTAACGGCTGTGATCTGGTCGACCATGAGCTGCGCGCCGCATGACGGGCAGTTGTAGGCGCGCATGTTCGCGACGTCGGCGTCGGTCCATTTCGACTGTGCGATGTAGTCCTGGATCGGGTCGCCCGTCAACGGTTTCACGGGCTGGACGTGAGTTGCGCTAGCTGTTGACGCAGCCGCCGCGGTAATGGTTTCGGAAGCACCGCTTTCGGATGACAGCTCATCGCGGCGCTCTGCGCTCGCCTTGGCATCGGCCTGTTCCTGCTTGGCGGCGTAGATCGCCTCTACTTCCTGGTTCGTGAACGCCGAACCGCAGAACTCGCAGCATAGCTTGCCCAGAGAGGCGTCGAAGCTCAGCCTTCCGTTGCAGTTTGGGCATTGGTACGTGGTAGTTTCCGCCATAAGTCACCTCCGCGAATACGTACCAGCATTATGTACAATCATACCGCTAAACCACCCGCAGTGGCTTTACATTGCGGCAACGTAAATATCATTGATGGAGATAATCGCTTCAATAATCTGTCAACTGACGAGATTGCGGCGGTTCGTCTTGGTGGTGACTTGGCGCAGCGCTCTTTCCGGTTTGCTAAAATCTTGATGCAGTCATCGGAGTTGCCATTGCTGAGGAGAGTCACATGCGCGAGCGCAAGAACGTGGTACTGCTGTTTTCGAAGGTGCCGGCCGTAGGGTTGGTGAAGACGCGGCTGAGCACGCTGAAGGACGGCATCTTCACCCCAGAGACCGCATCGGTGCTCTACCACTGCATGCTCTTCGACGTGGTCGAAATCATAATGGCCGCCCTCGATGATATGGAAGCCGAGCAGGCCCGTTTGCTCGAACGAGGCGTTGAGCCCGATGTCCACGATGTGTACGAACTGGTTATCTCCACGACGCCCGAACCCAACGCCGAAGTGATGCGCAGCTTGTTCGAAGATGCAGGGGAATGGCCGCGAGATTTCGAAGTCATCGTGGATGTGGGCGCGAACTTCGACGAGCACTACAACCATGCCTTCCAGCAATGCTGGGATAGCGGAGCGGACTGCATCCTTTCGATGGGAGCCGACATGCCCGCGTTGACCAAGGCCGACGTGCGCTTCGGATTCGAGCAGCTCCACAAGCTGGACGGGATGGCAGGTGGCGGCATAGTGCTTGCGCCCGACCAGGAGATGGGGGTGTCGGTTGTAGGTTGGACGCGCGAGACCGACTTCTCGCATACAGGCGTGTTTTACAACGTGGATGGCCTGACCGTGCTTCCCGCCTACATCAAGAAGGCAGCCGCCCGAAAGCTGCCCGTGTTGTGGCTGCCTCCCATACCCGACGTGGACACCATGGCCGACTTCTACCACAGCGTGACGCTCGTGCACGCACTCAACTACTGTGCCCAGTTCGATGATGTATGTCCGCCCTGGCGATGCGCCCAGGCTTTCGACGAAATGGGCTATCACGACATCATCGTCGCTCCCAACGGCCTTTTCGATCCTCGCGACCTCATAGACCGGTAAAGCCATTTCCCGGACGATGGTTTTTATCGGTGCCGGAGGTAACAGTTGGGTACCCCGCAGCCGTATGCCTTGACTTGAGATGCGCGCGTACTACAATCGCTTGTTAGCACTCGAAGCGTCAGACTGCTAATCAGGTTTGACGCACTGCACGAAGGAAAGGACCGTACGACATGCGCAAATTCAAGACAGAGAGCAAAAAGCTCCTCGACCTCATGATCAATTCCATCTACACGAACCGCGAGATTTTCCTCCGCGAGCTCATCTCCAACGCTTC
>JAFRJC010000014.1 GCA_017432445.1 Eggerthellaceae bacterium
ATATTGCAAGAAACACGGCATACGAGTCGAGTCGCCCCGACACGGATTCTTCGCGGGACTTTTCGGCAGGGAGTGAGCGCGAGGCGGCTCTGAGGTAGCTCAGGGCTACGCGTCTCATTCGGTCACGCGGAAGGTCAATTCGGCGTTTTCGGCGAAAAAGTTGTTTTCAACGAAAAATTCTTTGCCCTGGAAACGGCTCCAGGGGACGAGAATCGGTTCCGAATTGCCCATTTGATGCTCAGTTGCTCGATGGTCTATAACGCTCTCACACACTAATTGACCTGCGATAACGCGATGGTCTTCTCAAAAATCTCCCAGATTTGAAGCTTTTTTGCCCTAGCTTGACTTAGCCGGTAACAAAAAATGGGCGTGAATTCAACATGTACAAGTTCCGTAGCATGTGCGTCAATGCAGAGGAGAAACTCGTTGAGCTTCAGGAGCTCAACGAAAAGTCCGGTCCCGTTTTCAAGATTGCTGATGATCCACGTATTACTCGCGTGGGCAAGTGGATTCGCAAGCTCAGCTTTGATGAGCTGCCCAAGTTTTTTAATGTATTTATGTGGCAATGGATGCGCTGGGGTACGGGCTTGCGGTCTTGACGGTCCTGGTGGTTGCGTGGGTGGTGACTGTGGCCGGTAGGGATGCCAGCTGAGGACCGCCTTGCCGCGATGCAGCCACTGCCCGTTAAGTGGTATGTGGGAAAAATGCACCCAACTCCCCGTTTCAGCCGCGATGTGGTCACCGTTCGTCCCGCCTGCTCGCGGAAAAACGTACTTAATCCTTCTCTCCTGCCACTTCCTGCACGCCATCCGAGCGATGACGTGCAGGAAAACGTCCTTAACTCCTCGTTTCTGCCGTCGTGGTAGTTTCGTGGAAGGAATCGCGGGTTTAGGGTGGCTCCCTGGCGGTTTCAGGATGTTTAGGACCGAAATTATCGCGTGCGGCAGCGCGTTTTCCGCCCTAAACGTTATCTTCCTACCACGAAATGTCGGAGCTGGCGGTTTTTGGGGGTTCAGGTCGGAAATCCGCTTGCCCGCCGACGGGAAAAACATGCTAAACTGCTCGTCCGCTTGCCGGCGCGTGGGAAAACGCGCTCAACCCCTCTCTCTGCCGCAATGACGAATGGGGACGGGTCCAATCAGTCGCAGGCGGTCGATCGCTCTCGCATCGATGAGATTGAAAGGCGAAACGAATCGGTTATCATGCGCTGATTGGTGCATGCATTAGAATCGCTCGGGGGAGGGACGCCGTCATGACCAACGACAACGCAGATGCGATCGACGAAGCCAAAGATTGCGCACGCAGGGCTATCCAGGAAGCGTGGCCTTCAGCCGAAGAGGCCTTCGAGCTGGCCCGGGTCCAATACCATCGACGAGAAGCGGCGCATAGGCGAGGCCATGGACGCTGCTTCGAGGCGACGGGCTGCCACTACACGATGATGAGCTCGCCACCTTGCGTATCGTAGTCGCAAAGAGCCACTGACCTGATGGCGGGATCGTCATACGTCGAGTAATAGTACTTGTTCGTGCGACATGACACGCCGCCGGTAAAAATCGTCAACTCGAACTCGCCGTTCGTCATACGCGCGGCGCCGTCGATCATGGCGACCCCGGCAAGCGTGTGGAACAGGCGGCCGACGTTCTCTTCCTCGCTCGCCTTTTGCGGGTAGTGTGCATTCAGGTATGCCACGCGCACGAACCTTGACGTCGAGTAGTAATCGCCCGGCAGCCCTCGCATGCCCCCGCCGGATCCGTAAGCCGACAGCTCAGCCGTTCTCCAGCTCGCCGTCGCTGGTACGTCAGGCGTCACGTTTAGGTAGTTGCGCACGTTTTCCGCATGCCATGCAAACCCGGGCTGGTTCGTCAAAACGTCGAAATCGTCGTGGAAAACCTGCATTCCCGCCTCGGTGTACTCGACCACGATTGAGCGGGTGGCGTCGCCGATGAGCCAGTGCAGAAGCGATGAGGGGTATTTGTCATTGATGGGCTTATCGACGATTACGGCGTTGGCGAGCGCCGCCTCCACTTCGTCAACCGTCGCGAAGTTGGCTACGACCCACAGGGGGAATTCGTAGGCGGCGATGTTCGTCTTGCCCTCGGAAACCGAGGGCGCGTACTTCGCGTATCCGGGGAAGTTCAATCCAGCGACCGCCAGTCCGACGTCGTTGGCGCAATCGAAGTACAGCGGAACGTTCTCCTGCACGATTCCCATTCCGATGATGGGATGCTTAACCTGCTCGATGGCCCCGAACGGCGATCTGGGATTATAGCCGGCAGGCGTGATTACGACCCGCTCCCCATACGAGCAGCTCCAATCGAGGTTTCGTCCGAAATACATGTTTCCAAGGTCATCAACGAATCGAATTCCCGTGCACATGATGGCCTCCTTTTCTCAAACGCCCCAACGATCCGTACCTTACTTCAAAAATGCAAGGACAGAGTGCATTGAGCGATATTGCCGAATTAAGGGTTAGATTTGCTTCGATGCAAAAGCGGGGCGATCAAGGTTGTCCCCGGAATACGGTGTTGCTCGACTTTTCCGGCGTTGTTGCGGGAATTGGCTTGGTGTTGGTCGTGGCGGGGGTTGTTATGAGATGTAGGCGGGCCGGGGTCGCGAGTCCGTTGGTGGTTGGGTGGTAAGAGTCATGTGCCAGTCGGTGCTCAGCGGTTACCTTGTCTGGTTTGGGGGAAAGAGGCTGCGCAAATCACTTATGGTGTGCGCTCGGCCTTTCGATTGGTGTTGGTCCATCCATCCGGGATGCTTTCAGATTTGTAGTGCTTGCATGGGTCATTGGCGATTCCGATTTCGTGCTCAGCGGGAAAAATTGTCACTTTTGGTCACAATATCCAGCCCATTATGGCTTACTGTGTTTCTAGGAGGTGTTGCGACATGATTGACTCGATGCTCAGCGTTATAGATGCTCTGGACGATGTGGTGCTGGACGTGGCAGGCGCGTCTGACGCGTTAAGTTACTGGGCGACGATTGATGGCGACGAGTTGGCGGCCATGCTGTCCCGCGTGCTCGGCGAGGACGCTGACAGGCTCCGCGAGGCCGCCAGATGGCTCGAGGAAAACGGGGGCGATTTGAGGGTGCTCGACGAGCTTCCCGCGAGCGAGGAGTAGCTGGGTTAGGCTTCTGGCTGCTGGTCTAATCTGAAGACTCACATTACGAGACGTCTTCCGAATCGAATTACGTGAACGAGCTCCCCGTGGGCCTTTTCGGCGGCATGCCTGGGATTCATGGCCCCCAGACGGGGTTGTGGCTGGGCATCGGCATACGCCATAGGGCGCATGGGGGGATTCTGGCTGCCCGGCGTCTTCGCTGCGCTCTCGGCGTGTTTCGCACTGAGGCCGAGGCTGCTCGCGGCCGGCGCAGTGTCGGCTGCAATCCGCGCTGCGTACTTGCCGGCATGCTGACAAGTTGGCATGCGGAAAAGTGCTCAACCCTCATTCCCGCCACGTCGCTGCCGCCGCCGACTCGTCGGCGTGCGGAAAAACGTACTCAACCCCTCATTCCCGCCATCGAGGAAGATTCATGTCAGGAATCGGATGTTTAGCAGGGCCGGATGGGCCGCTCGGCACGTTCAGCACGGAAAACACCGCGCGCATCAGAGCGATTTCCGCCCTAAATGTCTGATTCCCACCGCGAACTTCGGGGAGCTGGCGGTTTCGGGATGTTTAGGGCCGAAATCACTGCGTGCCACAGCGCGTTTTCCGCCCTAAACGTTCTCTCCCCACGGCGAACTTCGCGGGCTGGCGGTAACGGAGGGTTTAGCACGGAAATCCGCGTGCCCCGCAAGCGAAAAAACGTACTAAACTGCTACCCCCACTTTCCGGCAAACGGGAAAACGCACACAACCTTTATTCACTGCCACAACGCTGCCGTTGCCCGGCCGATCACGTGGGAAAAGCTTGCTGAACTGCTCCGCCCGCTTTCAGACATACGGGAAAACGGACGCATCCCTCATTACCTGCCATGGTACCGCCGCCGTCGGCCCGCTGACGTGCGAAAAAACGTTCTAAACTGCTTCCCCCACTTTCCAATATGCGTGAAAATGTACACATCCCTCATTGCCTGCCACAAGTCATGGCCTGGTCATGACTTGCGATGCCGTAATCAACATTTGCCATTACTTTCCCGACTCTTTCTTGCATGGGCTGCGCGGGTAAGGGTACTCTGTTCCCATAGACAATCGCGTCGAGGAGGTCTCCATGATGCCCGCGAAACGTGTTGCTGCTTCTCTTCCCGCAATCATCGTCTCCCTGCTCTTGACAGGCTTGGTCGCCCTTGCGATGACGCCTGCGAAGGCGCTTGCGACGGTGCCGGACTATGCTCCCCTGGTAGGAGCGGATGAAAATGAAACCGTCGAGGTTACCACATGGAGTCAACTCTACGAGCAGCTGCAGGATAACGGCAGCAAGATCAAGCTGGCAGCCGATGTGAAGTTCGGCACGGGCGGCGGCGAGCACGAAAGCGACGCGCTCGTGGTGCAGGCTGGTTTCAGCTCGACGCTCGACCTGAACGGGCACATCGTGGATCGCGGACTCGGAGAAGCCACGGAGGCCGTCGAGGGCGGTTCGGTCATCGATGTCTTCGGCGAGTTGACCATCACGGACAGTCAGCCCAATGCCGCGCACAATCCTGCGGTCACGTTCGTGGGCCCGCTTTCTGAAACGCAGGAAACGGTCACCGTTAAAGGCGGCATCATCACGGGCGGGTATGCGGCGACCCTGTACGAAAGCGCAAGCCAGCGCTGCTATGGCGGCGGCGGCGCGCTCGTTGAAAGAAATGCGCATCTTATCATGGCGGGCGGAAGCATATGCGGAAATCGCGCATCTGCAGGGAGCAACGATGGAGGAGGCGGCGGCGTGGCCGTAAAACCCGGCGGTGTTTTCGACATGTCGGGCACTGCGGTCATCTGCGGCAACATTTGCAACGGCGACGGCGGCGGCGTCTGGCTCAGTTCTGCAACCCTCAACATGGATGGCGACGCTTCGATATACGGCAATTCGTCTAGCTCTCGCGGCGGTGGAGTAAGCGGCCATAGGACCACTATCGTGATGAAGGGGAATTCCCGCGTTTACGAGAACCTGGTTTCCGATGGTGTCAATGGTTGGGGAGGCGGCATAGATCTCTACATGATGTGCACCTTGACCATGGAGGGGAATGCGTCAATCACCTCGAACGTTGCCACAGGTCGCGGTGGCGGCGTGTCGGCAACGACGTGGATAGTTGCGACTCAAACCATCACGATGAAGGACAACGCCACGATTTCAGACAATACCTCTGGAGATTTTGGCGGCGGCTTGTATGTCCAAGCAGGCCAAACAGTGCTCAACGTGAGCGATGAAGCCTCGATAACCCGCAACGATGCTGGTGACGATGGCGGTGGGGTGTTTGTCGACAATGGGGCAACCCTGAATATGTCCGACGAAGCACGTATCTCTGACAACACGTCAAGCGGAAGCGGCGGAGGCGTGAACCTCTATGGAGGATCGAAGCTGAACATAGCCGGCGGAACCATCACAGGTAACTCGGCGCGCTATGGCGGCGGTGGCATATTCGCCAATGCCGACACGCCGACTTTCACTATCTCCGGAACCGTCGTTATCTTCGACAACGAAACCGTCGACGACAACGGATACTACACGGCGAAGAACAACATACACGGTGAGGCCGGGAGCGGCTCTACGATGGCGACCCCCATCACGGTGACGGGTGAGCTGGACGAAGACTCATTGATCGGCATCACCCAGTGGGGCGCGCCTGACGGGGACCAGCCGGTCGACATCGTCGCGGGCTTCGCGGAGAACAGTCCTGGC
This sequence comes from Eggerthellaceae bacterium, assembly GCA_017432445.1. Classification (GTDB taxonomy): domain Bacteria; phylum Actinomycetota; class Coriobacteriia; order Coriobacteriales; family Eggerthellaceae; genus UBA9715. The sequence continues at coordinate 5,824 of JAFRJC010000014.1, forward strand.
ACAGATCCCGCGCTGATCTTCAGGAGCGATTCCACTGAATACATCTTGGTCATCAGCTCGGATGGTCAACCGCAGCTGGCCCTGCCGGAAGGCGTAGGCGTCTGGATCGGCGGCAAACGGGTGAACGTGCTGAACGCCTCCGACGTGTTCGGGGACGGCACGGTAATCTACGATCGGGCGAGCAAGACGCTCACGCTGAACGGCTACCAATTCGATGGATGGGGCGAAACGACCCACCATGCAGCCCTTGCGACGACCGTCGAGAACCTGACGGTCAACGTCATCGGCGACAACAAGATCGTCGAGTCGGGTTCTGGCACTGACTGCTTCGGCATCTGGGCTGAGAATGGCCTTACCTTTACAGGCTCGGGTAAGCTGTGGGCGCATGCGAATGGTGGTATCGGCGCGTATGCAGCTGGTGATGTGCTCATCAGCGGCGGCCAAGTTAAGTTCTCTGGCGATGCGCGTGCAGTCGAAGCTGCCAGCGTTTCCCTCGGGAAAGATCTGGCCGTCATTGGTTCGGAAGAAGCCGACGCGGAGAACGGTGTTGTCCTCGCTACGAACTCGAATGCGGATTCGCTCGATATCACGGCGCTTGTGGGCGAGACATACAAGTCCGTTTGGGCCAAGCCGCTTGCGTACTACGACCTGTGGGTGAACGGCCAGCGGTTCAATACCGTGAACTTGACCATCGCATGCGGCGAGGGCACGGCGACTTTCGATCCCGACGCCGAGACGCCGACGCTCACGCTGACGAATGCGACCATCACGAACCCGCCGATCGACTCCGTCGCGGATGCATGCATCTACAGCGAGCTGTCCGATCTTGTCATCAAGACCGTGGGCGACAACATCATCAAGCCGAGCGAGTCCGGCATCGACGGCGTTCGCACGGCCGCCGGCTGCAACGTTTCGGTCGTGGGCGCCGACGAGGCGTCGGGATCGCTTGTGCTGGATGCCGTCAACTACGGCTTCAACGTCGGAGGCACCATCAACATCGGCGGTCACCTGGAGACGACGTCGGTCGCAGGCGGCACCAACGTGCCCGACAGCGCCATCACTTTGGCCCCGGGCTGGGGCTACACGACGGGCACGTCGCTTACGCAGAGCGGCAAGGTGGTCATCGGGCAGGTCTTCACGGTGACGTTCGACGGCAACGGCCACGGTGGCGTATTGGCCACGCTGCAGGTTCCCAAGGGGAAGAGCATCAATGACGTCACCGGTGCCATGAGCGAAGAGGATCTTGCCGCTTTTACGGCCCAGGTTGTCCGCGAACTGGCAGACGGCGGTAAGACGTATCAGGTCGATAACTACTACACCGAACCCGAGTGCGCCATTCAGGCTCCCTGGTCTACATCTCTGGACAAGGACATTACGCTGTATGCGAAATGGATCGAGTGCATTACGCTGGTCGAGATCACGGTCGAAGCGCCCGTGTGCGGAACCGAGACAACGACGCAGAAGAACGTCGACGGCAATTGGGACTTCTCTACGCAGACTAACAAGCCGGTCGGTAGTACGGCTGGTCAGAACTATGTCCTTCCACAAGACGGCAATGGCTGGAATGCGGGCTGGGCAAATGAGGATGTGGCTTCGATAGTAGCCAACGGAGACGTGAGCGAAGCTTATATAGGCACGTTTGTCGGCGGTGCCTCGTATACTCTTGTGGGGACCGTTTCCGCGCTTAACGGCCTCTGGTTTTCGAAAGATGTTGTGGCGAAGGTCAATGGCGTGGAATGCACGGTCTTACGAGACCCAGACCCGGACAACAGAGGCTACATAGCTCTGGTCGCCGAAGTGGCGGCGGTTCACGATGTATCCAAGGAGCCGACCGCGGCCGAGGTGCCCGCCACCTGCACCAAGGGCGGCGTCGCAGCCTATTGGAAGTGCTCGGTGTGCGGCAAGCTGTTCCGCGATTCCGCCGGCAAGAACGTAATCGGTGCGCCCGTTGCCATCGCTGCTCTCGGTCACGCTTGGAGCAAGTGGTCGACAACCAAGGTTGCCACATGCGGCAAAGCCGGCGAGGAGAAGCGCGTCTGCGGGCGCGACGCGTCCCATGTGGAGACCCGTTCGATTCCCGCCACCGGCAAGCACAGCTGGGACGCGGGCGCAGTGACGAAGGAGCCAACGACCAAGGAGGCCGGCGTGCGGACCTTCACGTGCACTGCCTGTGGCACGACCAGGACAGAGGCCATCCCCAAACTGGTCCTCGGCAAGGGCGGCACGGGGGTCGGCCCGGGCGCGTCGGCTGCGACGGCGGAGTTCACCCTGACCGAGAAGGCGAAGGGCGAATCCGAGCCCGAGGGCACGACTTACCGCCTGCTGCGGGCGAAGGTCAAGAAGGTCGCCAGGACCTCCGTCACGCTGGCTTGGACGAAGGTCAAGGGCGCGAAGCAGGACGTCGTCTACGGCAACAATGGCGGCAAGACCACCAGGAGTGTGAGGGTCGCGTCGACCACCAAGCTGACCAAGAAGTTCACGAAGATGGCTGGCAAGAAGGTGCAGCCGAAGACGTTCTACAAGTTCAACATCGTAGCCCTCGACAAGAATAACAAGGTCATCTCCACGTCCAAGACGATCCACGTGGTCACGAAGGGCAGCAAGAAGTACTGCAACGAGGTGAAGGTGGTCGTCGAGGAGGCGGTCAGGGCCGAAGCACAGACGCTTGAGAAGGGCAAGAAACTGAAGCTTAAGGCCAAGGCGCTTCGCTCCCCGAAGGACGTGGAGAAGAAGCTGAAGCTGGCTCACCATCGCGGCGTCGCCTACGAGTCCAGTAACCCGAAGGTCGCCACTGTAAGCGCGAAGGGCGTCGTGAGGGCCAAGAAGGAGGGTACCTGCTACATATACGCCTATGCTCAGAACGGCGTCAGCACGAAGGTCAAGGTGGTCGTGAAGTCGCGCAAGTCTGCGTCAACGCGTCTTACTGCAGCCAGTCTTTAGGGTGAAGGCGGAGGCTTCCTCGGTTTAGAGTGCTGGTGGAGTCTTCCCCGGTTTAGAGTGCGGGTGGAGTCCTCCCCGGTTTAGAGTGCGGGTGGGGTCCTCCCCGGTTGGGCTTTCACGCGTCTTGCAGCAGCCGGTCTTTAGAGTGAGGGTGGAGCCCTCCCCGGTTGGGCTTTCAAGCGTCTTGCTGCAGCCGGTCTTTAGAGTGCGGGTGGGGTCCTCCCCGGTTTAGAGTGAGGGTGGGGTCCTCCCCGGTTGGGCTTTCTTCGCCATCCTCTTATATGTAAGTATGGCTGCTACCGTCAAGCTAAGCATGGCTGCTGCCGCCAAGCGTCGACGACGCTGCGCTAGACCAACATCTCGCTTGGCCGTGGCGCTACCGCCGCGCGATTGGTGGCGTGCAGGAAAACGTGCCAAACTGCTACGCTATCTTTCCGACGCGCGGAAAAACGTACTCAACTGCTCGTTTCGCCATACAGAAAGTTTCGCGGTAGAATCCGAGAGTTTAGAAGGCCCGATTGGGCCGATCGGGCAGTTCAGCGCGGAAATCGTCGCGTGCGACAGCGGGTTTTCCGTGCTGAACGTTCGCATTCTGCCGCGAACTTCGCGAGCTGGCGGATCCGGAGGGTTTAGCACGGAAATCCGCATGCCCCGCAAGCGAAAAAACGTTCTAAACTGCTCTGCCCGCTTTCTGGAATGCGTGAAAACGCGCATAACCCTAATTGCCTGCCACAGCACTGCCGCCGCCCGGCCAATCACGCGCGGAAAAACGTGCTAAACTCCCCGTTCCGCCATACAGAAAGTTTCACGGTAAAATCCAAGAGTTCAGAAGGCCCGATTGGGCCGATCGGGGCGTTCAGTACGGAAATCATCGCGTGCGACGGCGCGTTTTCCGCACTGAACGCTCGCATTCTACCGCGAACTTCGCGGGCTGGCGGATCCGGAGGGTTTAGCACGTAAATCCGCGTGCCCCGCAAGCGAAAAAACGTTCTAAACTGCTCCGCCCGCTTTCCGGAATGCGTGAAAACGCGCATAACCCTAATTGCCTGCCACAGCACTGCCGCCGCCCGGCCAATCACGCGCGGAAAAACGTGCTAAACTCCCCGTTCCGC
>JAFRJC010000098.1 GCA_017432445.1 Eggerthellaceae bacterium
ATGCAAGCTAATAAATAACAAAAAATTAGACCAATGAAAAAATGAGAATCTTTTGTGTGAAAAAGCAAAATAGTTAGACCTTCTGGCGATTGTTACCAGATATACCGTCAAACTATTACAAAAATGATGTACATTGCGGACAAAGTGTCCTTTAGTACATCAAATGATGAAAGTGCACGTTGGTTCTCTGTTTTGCCCATGTGAATGAATGTGGTTTCGATCAAAGCAAATAAAGGCGCTGTAAAGAAAACAAAACATGGCGCCCGAGGAGAATGAGGTGGGGACATGGCCAATATGGGTAATCAGAAGCTTAAGCTGCTGACCCTGTTGCGCATTCTTGAACAGGAGACCGATTCCGAACAAGGCCTTTCGATGCCGCAGATCATCGAGCGCCTCGAAGAGGAAGGAATCTCAGCGGAACGCAAGTCGATCTACCGCGATTTGAACGTTTTGCGTGATACCGGTTTGAAGATCGTTAAATTGCCCAAGCGTCCCGTAGAGTACGCTCTGCTTCGCACCGATTTGGGCTTGTCGGACGTGATGATGCTCATCGATGTCGTCCAATCGAGCAAGTTCCTTACAGATCGCAAATCAAACCAGCTGGTGAAAAGCCTGAAGGATCTTACGAGCGAGCGCGAGCGCAAGATGCTCGACAAGCGCGTACACGTCCAAGGTCGCATCAAGAACCAAACCGAATCCGTTTTCCGCAACGTTGATACTATCCACGAGGCGCTTCAGCTCAAGCGCAAGATCGAGTTCCTGTACTTCAGCTACGGTACCGACCTGAAGCGCACGCCCCGTCGCGAAGGTAAGCGTTACACGCTCACGCCCGTGAGGATTGCATACGCATATGGCAATTACTATCTGGCGGCTTACAGCGACAAGTATGAGGACATCTCGACGTATCGCGTTGACCGCATGGAGCTGCTGCAGGTGAGCGCCGAGCCGGCAACGCGCAGTGCCTTGATTGCGAACTACGCATTCGAAGACATGGAGCATCAGAGCTTTGGCATGTTCGACGGTGACCCCGAAGTCGTGACGCTCCGCGTGGACGCTCCGATGATGGACGTGATCGTCGACCGCTTTGGGCGCGATATCGAGCTCGTCAAATCGACGCCTTCATATGCCGAGGTGCGCGTGAAGATTCGGAAGAGCCCGCAGTTCTTCGGATGGCTTGCCGGATTGAACGGCGGGGTGTCGATAAAGACTCCTAAGCGGTTGAGCACAGAGTACAAGGAATGGCTCAAGTCGCTTATCGAGAAACAGGTGGGCGAGTAGGCTAATTGCGCTCTACCGTTTCGAGTAACCGCTCGTTCGGAGAATTGTGTTAACAACCGTTAAAGGAACAGCCCAAGCGCGGGAACGGCGATTTATTGTCATATACTGCGAAGATACATTGAGCTAGCGAAGGGTTATGCAATGGGTGGTTTCTTTGGTGCGGCGTCCAAGAGGGACGTGGTCTACGATGTGTTTTTCGGGGTAGATTACCACTCCCACCTCGGGACGAAACGGGCTGGTCTCATTTACTACGACGAGGACGGCGGTTTCCAGCGCGAGATCCACTCAATCGAGAACACCCCCTTCCGTACACGCTTCGAAGCCGATCTTCCTGACTTCCATGGTTGCTCGGGTATTGGGTGCATCTCCGATTCCGATCCGCAACCGCTGCTCATCCGTTCGCACCTTGGCGTGTACGCGCTGACGACTGTCGGCGCCATCAACAATGCCGAAGAGCTCGTCGAGGGCTATTTCGCTGACAGGACCCATCAGTTCATGGCGATGTCGTCGGGCAAAGTCAACTCGACCGAGCTCGTGGCGGCGCTCATCAACAAGCTCACGGGACTCGGCCTCGAGGCGTACCTCGGCGTCGGCATCGCGATCCTCATCATCAAGACGGGCGTAGAGATCCTGCAGGAGGCGCTCGGCAAGATCATCGGTCGCCGCATCGACTCCGAGACGGCCCTGGCGATCAAGGAGACGGTCTGCTCGATCGAGGGCGTCCGCGGTGCCTACGACCTCGTGCTCACCGACTACGGCCCCGAGCGCTCCATGGGCAGCATCCACGTCGAGGTCGACGAGAGCCTCACCGCCAAGGAGATCGACCGCATGACGCGCCGCATCCAGCACGCCGTGCTCTCCAAGAACCACGTGGCGATCCACACCGTGGGCATCTACTCGGTCAACACCGACACCACCGCCGATGACGACACGGCAAAGATCTCGAACGAGCTCGACAAGATCGTCTCGGGCGAGCCGTTCGTGCTGCAGACGCACGGCCTCTATGTGGACGAGGCGGCCAAGACGGCGCTCTTCGACATCATCGTGAGCTACGACGCCCCCGACCGCGGCGCGGTGCTCGCGCGCGTGGCGAACACCCTCAAGGAGTCGTTCCCCGGCTACAAGTTCACGATGACGCTCGACGAGGACATCAGCGACTAGCACATGGGGACAGGTTGTTCGTTCCCTTTTGGCCCACAGGGACGGGTTCGCGAACCCGTCCCGGTGTGCCGAAAGGGAACGAACAACCTGTCCCCAGCA
>JAFRJC010000015.1 GCA_017432445.1 Eggerthellaceae bacterium
ATTAAAAGTCCCCTGCTCTACCAACTGAGCTAAGGGCCCCTGTTCCAAATCGCAAGGAAGTATTCTACCTGCCCTGATGCAATTGGTCAATTCACGTTTTCCGAATGACAGAAACACCTCGGTTACAGCATCTGGATAAACAGGCCGCATGCGATGGAAACAGCAAGGAGCACGCCTACAATGGCGGCGTTTTCGCCTGCATGGCGGTTGGTGCGCAGCAATACGAGCAAACCCACGCCAGCGGCGGAGAGCAGGCCGGACATGCAGGCGCCCAAGCCGAGCACGCCCTCGACGTAGAGTTGGGCTATGGCCACGCTGGCTGCGCAGTTGGGGATGAGGCCGACAATCCCCGAAACCACGACGGCCAGCGCTTCGTTGGCGCCGAGGAACGACCCCAACGCCTCCTCGCCCATGAACGCAAGGACGGCGTTTAGGGCAAGCGACACCAAGAACACGAACAGGGTCACCTGCAACGTATGCTTGCAGGCGCTCTTGACGATACCGCCCCACCCTGCATCATGGCTGTGGTCGTGGCCGTGATGGGAATGGTCGCAGCCCTCGGCGCAATCGTCGTGATGTTCGTATGCCAGCTCAGGGTTAGCGCTGCACGTTTCGCACCCCTCGGAGCAGTCGCAATGATCTTGCTCGCACAGCTCGTGGATATGCAGACGCTTGTGGTCGCGGTTCGTTGCGCGAAGGAAGAAATCGGCGACGAACCCGAACGCCATACCGATGGCCACCTTCATGCCGATAATGCCGAGCATCGTGCCGAGGGGTACCTGTTCGGCGATGAATATGGGAAGCATCTCGTCCGAAGTCGAAAGGTACACGGCGAAAAGCGTCCCCAGCGTGATGACGCGACCTGCGTAAAGAGTGGAGGCCGCTGCCGAGAAGCCGCATTGCGGCACCACGCCCAACAGAGCGCCGATGGCAGGGCCTGCCGCGCCCGCACGGCGTATCGCCTGCTGTGTCCGCGCACCCGTCTTGTGCTCGAGCCATTCCATTATCAAATAGGTGACCAGCAGAAACGGGATCAGATACAGGGTGTCGACAACGGCGTCCTGCACGACATCCCATACGATGTCCGCAAATCCCGCACCTGTTTCTATCCCATGCTCGTGCATCTCATCCCATCCCGATACCAGAGAGGACGCCCTCTCTGTTTCCGTCATCAGAGAAACTTCCACTTAATGCTTTCTCATGTGAGCAACTGTTCACAGCGCCCATCAACGCGAAACGGGACGGCCCGGAGGTCGTCCCGTTTCTCTGTCTGCCGCATATGGTAGCCGAGTTTAACTACCTGCAAGCATATTACACAACTCAGAGAGGAGTCGCCGGTCAGTCCAAAGTCTTAAGCCTTGCGTGCTTCTCCCAGTAGCTGAACGCCGTCGGCCTGTCGGCCCAGCCTAGCCGAGCAACGAAGCGAGCGGTCTTGCGGTGCCCCAGATTGCGGCGAAAGCACGGCGAAGCGGCCTTTGGGCCGTGAGCCGGGCTTGGAACCGCAAGATGGGGTGCCCCAAGCCCGCGCAGCGTACAGAGGTTGCGCCGGCTGATAAAGCCGGCGCAACTCGCATTACATCATTCCGCCACCCATGCCGGCAGCTGCGGCTGCAGCGGCTGCGGCTGCGTCGGAGTCCTTCGGAATCTCGGTGACGGTGGCCTCGGTGATGAGGATGAGTGCTGCCACGGAGGCTGCGGACTCGAGGGCGGTGCGGGTGACCTTGACAGGGTCGGAGACGCCCATGGAGATGAGGTCGCCGTACTCGCCGGTGGCGCAGTTCAGGCCCTCGCCCTTGGGCAGGCCCTTGACCTTCTCGACCACGATGGAGCCTTCGAAACCGGCGTTGCCGGCGATGGCGCGCAGCGGGGCTTCCATGGCCTTGCGGATGATGTTGATGCCGACTTCCTCGTCCTTGTCATCAGCCTGAAGAGCGTCGAGCGCGGGCAGGGCGTTGACGAGCGCGACGCCGCCGCCGGCCACGATGCCCTCTTCCACGGCTGCACGGGTCGCCTGGAGGGCGTCCTCGATGCGGCTCTTCTTCTCCTTGAGCTCAGGCTCGGTCGCAGCGCCAACCTTGAGGACGGCCACGCCGCCGGAGAGCTTGGCCAGGCGCTCCTGGAGCTTCTCGCGGTCGAACTCGGACTCGACGCCCTCGATCTCGCCCTTGATCGAGGCGATGCGCCCGTCGATGACGGCCTTGTCGCCAGCACCGTCGACGATGAGGAGGCTGTCCTTGGTGACCTTGACGGTACGGGCATGACCGCACGCCTCAGCGGTGGCATCTGCCAGCGTCATGCCGAAGTCCTTGGCGATGACCTGGGCGCCAGTTACGGCAGCCATATCCTCGAGGATGCGCTTGCGGCGATCGCCAAAGCCCGGAGCCTTGACGGCAACGACGTTGAGCGTACCGCGCAGCTTGTTGAGCAGAAGCGTTGCCAAAGCCTCGCCCTCAACGTCATCGGCGACGATGAGCAGAGCACGGCCGGACTTCATAACCTGCTCGAGCAGCGGAATCATATCCTGAACGCTGGTGAGCTTGTTGTCGGTCAGCAGGATGTAAGGATCGTTGAGCACGGCTTCCATGCGCTCCATGTCGGTGGCCATGTAGGGGGAGATGTAACCGCGATCCCACTGCATGCCTTCCACGATCTCCATCTCGATGCCGAAAGTCTGGCTCTCCTCGACGGAGATGGCGCCGTCGTTGCCCACGACATCCATGGCCTCGGCGATCTTCTGGCCGATCTCGGCATCGCCGGCGGAGATGGTGCCGACGCTCGCGATCTGCTCCTTGCTGGAAACCTCCTGCGCGTCGGCCTTGATCTGGTCGACGACAGCGGCCGTGGCCTTCTGGATGCCGCGGCGGATGCCAAGGGCATCGGCGCCAGCGGTCACGTTGCGCAGGCCCTCGCGAACGATGACGTCGGCGAGCAGCGTCGCGGTGGTGGTGCCGTCACCGGCAACGTCGTTGGTCTTGACGGCAGCTTCGCGCACGAGCTGTGCGCCCATGTTCTCGACCTTGTCCTCGAGCTCGATCTCGCGGGCAACCGTCACGCCGTCGTTGGTGATGACGGGTGCGCCATAGGACTTCTCGATAGCCACGTAACGGCCCTTCGGGCCAAGGGTGACCTTGACGGCGTCGGCGAGCTTGGTGACGCCGTTGGCGAGGGCGCCGCGCGCCTGCGCCTCGAACTTGATGTCTTTAGCCATTAGTTTGACTTCCTTTCAGCTTTTATTCGCAAATCGTTATTCGAAGACGGCGTAGATGTCGTCAGCGCGGAGGATCAGAACCTCTTCATCGTCGATGGTGATTTCGGTTCCGCCATACTTGCCGAAGACGACCTTGTCGCCAGCGTTGAGGGGAACGGGGGCGAAGTTGCCTTCCCTGTCGATCTTGCCGGGGCCAACTGCCAGGACAACGCCGGTGTGGGGCTTTTCCTTCGATTCGCGGGCCAGATACAGACCGGATGCGGTTGTCTCCTCGGCCTCGTCGGCCTTGACGATCACGCGATCGCCCAACGGTTTAAGAGCCATTGTCAATGCCTTCCTTCTTGTTTGACAAACAATACCTATTTCAAAAGTTAGCACTCGAAGCTATCGAGTGCTAACAGGGACGTACTATAACATCTTGTAGAGGATATGGCGCGAATTTACCGAACCGTCACCTTCCCGCCATAAATCTTCTTTATGAACCCCAAAGGCGCCGTTCGCCAATCGCGAACACATCGCCTGACAGCCAACGAAGCGAGCGGCCTTCAGGCGATCCAGATTGCCTTGAAAGTCAAGCGACGCGTACTTCGGACACGAAAGCGCAGGCTTGAACGGCAAGACGGGACGCATGAGGGCCGCGCGGCATGCTGTAGTTGCGCTGTTCGCCAGAACAGCGCAACTACTTAGTAATTCTCAGCCCTAAGCTCGAAGTAGCTGCGGGGATGGGCGCACACGGGGCAGATTTCGGGTGCTTCGGAACCGATGACGATGTGACCGCAGTTACGGCAGATCCAGGTGCGGTCGCCGTCACGCGAGAACACGATGCCTTCCTCGATGTTGCCGATGAGCTTGCGGTAGCGTTCCTCGTGCTCCTTCTCGATTGCGCCGACCTGGCGGAAACGCTCGGCGATTTCGGTGAAGCCTTCCTCGTCAGCCACCTTCGCGAACTCGTCGTACATATCGGTCCACTCGTAGTTCTCGCCATCGGCGGCATCGTTCAGGTTCGTGACCGTATCGGGTACGGCACCGTCATGCAGGATCTTGAACCAGATCTTGGCGTGCTCCTTCTCGTTGCGCGATGTCTCGAGGAAAATCTCGGAGATCTGCACGTAACCGTCGCTCTTCGCCTTGCTGGCGTAGTACTGGTACTTCGTGTGGGCTTGCGACTCTCCGGCAAACGCCGTCTGCAGGTTCTCCCAAGTCTTGCTTCCCTTCAACTCCATGACAGTCCTTTCTCTCGCCTGAACCACCGAACGGCTTCCTTTCTAAATGCGAGCCGCATGCACTACGATACGGCAAGATCAAGCTCGCGGCAACACCGTCTGATAACATAATTAAAATGCATATTAACCTGGTAATACATAAAATATCGTCGTTTATTCGATCAACTGCGGAGAAGTCGCTCAAAACTAGGACGAGGCAGGCAATCGCGCGGTTTTGGGGTATAGTCTCCCTATTCGCATTCTAGACAGAACGCCGAATGCGGGCTTAAGAAAGGCGCGGCATATGATCGGAATAGTGGATGTTGGCGGCGGTGAGCGCGGCGCATACGGTGCAGGCGTGCTGGACTGGTGCATGGAAAACGGCGTCGATTTCGACTGCTGCGTCGGCGTGTCGGCTGGTGCCGCGAACCTGAGCTCCTACATAGCCGGGCAAATCGGGCGCAACTTCGCCTTCTACACCACGTATAGCTTCCGCCCGCAGTACATGGGCGCAGGGCTCATGGCTCGCAAAGGCGAGTATGCTGATTTGGATTACATCTATGGCTCGCTTTCCAATGCAGACGGCGAATACCCTCTCGACTACCAAGCCATGACGGAATCCGACAAGCAGTTCTTCATCGTGGCGACCGATGCGGATAGCGCGCTGCCGGTGTACTTCACCATGGATGACATGGCGCAAGACGACTATGCGCCCGTGAAGGCTTCATCTGCCCTCCCCCTCGTAAACCGCCCGTATCCAGTGGGCGGACGACCCTGTTTCGATGGAGGGCTTTCCGACCCCATCCCCGTACGAAAGGCCTTTGCCGCTGGTTGCGAGAAGGTCGTGGTCATCCTCACGCGTCCACGTGACCTTTACCGCGTACCCGATCGCGATACCCGTGCAGCACGCATCGTGGCCTTAAGGTATCCCCGCGTCGCGCAAGCGCTGATGAACCGCGCCGGGCTGTACAATCTGCAGCTCGACCTTGCCAAGAAATACGAGCGCGAAGGCCGTGTTCTCATCGTGGCTCCCGACGACATCGGCGACATGAAAACGCTGACTAAAGACTGCGCCGCCATCGAAGGCCTCTACGCCGAAGGCCTTGCCGACGCACGTGCTATACCCAGCTTCTTGGAAGAATAGGCTCGCGGTTTCGCCCAGCTCCCTCTCGACCGGATTCCCGACCGACCGCGCTCGGATACATAATTGCGGTTTCAAAAGCGCATGGATCAATGATTGGTCGGAGGGAACGCCTGCCGCTCGACCACTGACTTGTAATTCGCAAGATAATCGTCGTCATTTCGGAATCAACCTTCTCATGTTCTTGCTCCGCGCTTTCCGCTACAATTGAAAGACTCGTTTTCACAGGTGGGGCAACGTACGAGAGCGGAGGCGATATGGGAGCAGACCCCATATTCGAGGAAGAGCAACGGCATCTGAAAAGCACGTACGATAAGCTGCAACGCATCGAACATGACGTGCGCGAGCAGCTTGAATCTGATTTGGCCGAGGCGTTGGCGGACAAGGAAGACCTGTTCGAGGCCATGTCACTCAACCAGGACGCCGACATTCAGCTCGAAACGCTCGCCGAGCTCGAAGCTATGAACCGCATCATCGAAGGCTACAACCTCTCCGCCGATATCAACACCGAAAAGCTGCGCCGCGCGCAACTCCTCCTGATAAGCCCGTATTTTGCCAAACTGCGCCTAAAGTTCGCGCATGCCGACGAGCCCAAGGACATCTACATTGGCGCAGCGGGCATGACCGACGAGATGCGCCGCCATTTCATCGTCGACTGGCGCAGCCCCGTCGCCGAGGTCTACTACAACCAGGCCAACGGCCCTACGTCCTACGAGGCGAACGGACGCACAATCGAAGTCGACCTGATGCTGCGCCGCCAGTTCGACATCCACCGCGACGAACTGCGCGCTTATTTCGACACGACCGTCGCCATCGAGGACCCGCTGCTGCTGACTTCCCTCTCGAAGCGCAGAACCGCCCAACTCACGGCCATCACCACGACCATCCAGAAGGAGCAGAACCAGGTCATCCGCCACGCAGACGTACCGGTGCTGCTCGTACGCGGAATTGCGGGATCGGGCAAGACGAGCGTGCTCTTGCAGCGCATCGCCTACCTGTTCTACACCGAGCGCGACAATCTACGCCCCTCCGACGTGTACCTGATCACACCGAACGCCGTGTTCGGCCGCTACATCGATAACGTGCTGCCTGACATGGGTGAATCGAACCCGCAAATCCTCACCTGGGATGCGCTCATGGCGCGCTTGGGGCTCGGCGGCCGCGGCATCGCGAAAGACGCTTCGCTCGATGTCTTGCAGCGCATCGATGCAGCCGTTCCCAACTTGCGCCTCGAACAGGGCGACTGCTGCGATTTGCGCATTGGCGAAGAACGCGTGATCACCGGCGCTCAGGTGCGTTCCTCGCTCGAGAAGTTCGCGCGCATTCCCATGGGCACGCACCGTACATCGCTTGTCATCGAAGACTTGCTGGAAAAACTCGAGCAGCGCATCATGCGCCTCTCACGCGACGAAGCCACGCAGGATGCCATGATGGAGCTTTCGGACGAAGAGCAAATCCGCCTCTTCGGCCAGCAGATCGCGCCCCTGGACGAAAGCGAGCTCATCTCGAGCACACGGCGCTATCTGACCGTACGTTACGAGCCAATCGTCCGGGGCATCGAAGAGGGCGAGTGGCTGCGCTTGGACCGCATCGGCATGCGAATGCTCGGCAAGCAGACGCTCGACGCGGTGGAATGGCTCTACCTGAAACTGGCGCTTGTGGGTGGTGGAGAACACCACGCGCGCTACGTCATGGTCGATGAGGTCCAGGATTACACGACCACGCAGCTTGCCGTGCTCTCACGTTTCTTCCCCAACGCGCATTTCCTGTTGCTTGGCGACGAGAACCAGGCCGTCAGCGAAGGTACAGCGTCATTCGAGCAGATCCGCCAGCTGTTCGGCGAGCTGCGCGGAGGAGTAGACGAATGCGCGCTCATGATCAGCTACCGATCATCACCCGAGATCACCGAGCTGTTCTGCAAGCTTTTGGACGAAAGCGAACGCATAGAAGCCACTTCGGTGCAGCGCCCAGGCACACCGCCCCGCATCATCGAGCGCGAAGACCGCGAAGAATACGAGGCCGCCTTGCGGGAGGCCGTCAACGAAGCGGCTGGACAAGACGGGCTGACCGCGCTTATCGCCAATTCCCGTTCTCGTGCGAAACAACTCGCGAAGCTGCTCGCCGACACGCCGATCGCCTCCGTTCCCGAAGACGGCTCCTTGCCATCCGACGGCGTCGTCCTCCTGGATATAAAGCTCGCGAAGGGCCTGGAGTTCGACCACGTCATCGTGCCCGATGTGCAGGAAGGCGCGTTCCCCAACGAACCCCTGCGCAGGCATCGGCTCTACACCGCCATCTCGCGCGCCACGCAGCGTGTAACGCTGCTGGCAAACGGCCCCATCTCAAACTTGCTGCGATAGGGACCGCCCCACGCCGACCGGTTACCCCTCGGTGGTTAATCGTCTATTCGGAAGCGCTCACGAGACCTTCGTTGGAAATGCTCACCTGGTCGTCGGAGATTTCCTCAAGGTAGCGGAAGATGCGGTCGCGCTCGTCGTCCGTTTCGGCCCACGATGTGAAGACGCCAGACTGCGTTCCAGGATGTACCACTAGCTCCACGGATGCGGTTTGCATGTCGGACTTTCCATTGGCGTCCCGCTTGCCATGGATGCGCAACTCGGCTAGCAGCGTATCGATATCGTAATCGTCAAACCAGAAATTGCCCAAACTGTACATGATGGGCTTGCCTTCGTAATACTCAATACCCTGGAGAATATGCGGATGCGCGCCGATAACGGCATCTGCACCAGCATCGATGTAGGCATGAGCAGATTCAATCTGCGCAGGTTCGAGCACGGTCGAATGCTCAGTACCCCAATGGGGCAAGGCAATGACGAAATCGGCGTATTTAGCCGCCTCGCGTATCTCGTCGAGGAACTTCTCGTCGTCATAGCACCACATGATACCGGGCTCGTCCTCCGCCGCTTCGGGGGTGTAAATCGTATACTCGGCGCTCGAGGCGGCCACGTAGGCGAATGTCACGCCGTCGGAGGTCATGTACATCGGCGCGCTCGCTTCCTTGAAGTCGTGTCCGGCACCAACATAGGGAATACCGGCATTCTTCAATGTGTCGAGCGTATCCAAAAAAGCTTCCCGACCGTAATCGAACGTGTGGTTGTTGGCCAGCCCCACGATGTCGATTCCCAGGTCGTGGAGGTAAGACACGTTCGCCGTCGCCCCACGAAACGTATAGGCCTTACCATCGAGCGGCTCACCGCGATCGCTCAAGACGAACTCGTTATTTGCCCACATCAAATCAACCTCGTTCATCCTGGTGATGAAGCGCCGATCGATGCCATCTGAGATGTCGGTTGAGTTGATTTCTTTGAGGTGTTCCATGGGTACGTAATTGTCCGCTAGGCAGATGTCGCCTATAAACCCAAGGCTCACCTCAAACGATTCGTCATGGCTTCGCGGCTCGCCCGAGGCGCTCGACGATTGGGCGCTCTCAGATGTCTCGCTTGGAGTAGCAGGAGCTGACCCTTCGCTTTGCGCATTGCGCCCGCAACCGGCGCATAGCAAAAGCGAAAGGGCCACAGCTACGGTGAGCAATATGAGACGAAAAACTTTCATACGCATCAAGACTAATTGTCGCAGAACCGCTTCCAAGCACCATTGTAAGCAATTGCCTTAACTTCAGTCGGGTCGAACACGCAATCAAGTCATACCGAGCACCATTTCGCAACTGATGCCCACAGGCTCCGATAATACAAGTTGAAGCCAGCAAAAGCTGACCGTTGAGCACCAGTAATGATGGTTTCCCATCATTCACAATTGACTTTTACTGAACTTTATTGGAGGCTTATAATTATTATTGATTTGTAATAATTACATGCATCTTTTTTATTTCAACAAATGGCGCTCAGCGAAGAAAAACTGCGGGTTATCGGCACCAGAGTTGCCATAGAGCGGACACGTCTGGGCCTTACGCAAGGCTGTCTCGCAGCTATGCTTGGATTAACCAGTCACTCCCATATCTCGCGTGTCGAATGCGGAAAGAAAACGCCGAGCTTGAATATGCTCGACGCGCTCTCCGAAATCTTCGGAGTGGAAATGAACTACTTTTTCACGAAGCTCTAGTTTTAGCTCCAAATACGGCCTCGGGACATCAACTGCGCACCAGAGGCAAAGCAAAATGCCTACTCTATGGACTTTAGGGACTCGACCATGTTCACGCGGGCGAGCTTGCCCCGCATGGTGAACATCACCAGCACTGTGAACAATATCGTCAGAACGAACGAGAAAACGAAGCTCATCGGCTCGATGGCGCGCGCGAACATCATGTTGGCGGTTTCGGCCGCTTCGGCAATGTAAAGCGTCAGCGGCACGCCGAGAACGCATCCGAACAGAGCGCCTATCAGCGACATCACCATAATCTCGCGGAAGATGTAAGCATTTGCCTCGGATCTGGTGAACCCCAGCACCTTCAACGTCGCGATTTCCCGAATTCGCTCGGTGATGTTGATGTTGGTCAGGTTGTAGAGGACAACGAACGCCAGTGCAGCCGACAGCGCCATTATCAGGAAAATGAGCTTGTTCATGACGTCGAGCATGCCCTCATATGTGGCCATCTTGTCAGATACGAAGCTGACGGTATCGACACCGGCAAGCGCGAGGAGCCGAGCGCTGAACGACGCTTTGTTCACCTCGTCGGCAAGCTTTGCGTATGCGACGTTGAACGTCGCCTCCTCGCCAAACGCCTCCTCATAGCCCTGCGGCAACAGGTAGGCGAAATGCCCGAGGTAGTTTTCCGTCACGCCGCCTACCACGAAGCTGCGTCCATCCCCCGTCTTGTCCCCGACATCGTTTTCATCGTAGAGGATCACCGTGTCGCCTGCCTGAACCCCTATCACCTTGGCAGCCTTCTCGGTCAGCACGATGCGGTTACCCCCCAGCTCGACGGGGTCGCCGGTTTCACGGTCACGCAACGTCACGAAATCCTCGAGGCGCTCGGAATCGCTCGGAACCACCACCTCGATGCGCAGGTCGTCTTCGCCTCCTTCGGCGATGAGATTGAAGTCCGCCACCCAGAGACACGACTCGACATCGTCTTTTGCCAGCGAGGCCTCAATCGCGCCGCGTTGCCGCCCTTCGATCTCGTCGTCCACTCGCACGATGGCGTCGTAGCTCGTCAGGACCTCGTACTGCTTGTCGACGATGCCGCCGATGGCATCACGTAGCCCGAAGCCTATCAGCAGCAATGCCGTGCAACCCGAGACGCCAATGACCGCCATGAAGAACCGGCGCTTGTAGCGCAGCAGGTTGCGCGCCGTGACCTTCTGGGAAAACGACATGCGGCTCCAAAGCGGCTGTATTCGCTCAAGGAAGATGCGCTTGCCCGCCTTCGGAGCGCGCGGGAGCATAAGCGTCGCCGGACGCGAGCGCAGCGTGGAGGCCGCCGATAACCAAGTTGCGAGCAACGTGATCCCCACCGAGCATCCCACACCGCGGATAGCCAAACCCATGTCGATAGGAGTGGGATACACCGGCACTGCGTAGCTGATTCCATATGACACCAGAATGAACCACGGCAACATCTTGCCCAGCGCAACCGTCCCCAAAGCACTGCCGACACCGCTTGCCAACGCGCCGTAGATGAGGTACTTCGATGTGATGCGCGCCTTGCCGTAACCCAGGGCTTTATGCGTGCCGATATTCAGCCGCTCCTCTTCGACCATGCGGGTCATGCTGGTCAGCGCGACGAGCGCAGCCACCAGGAAGAAGAAGTAGGGCAAGAACAACGCAATCTGGTCGATGCCCTCGGCATCAGAGCTTAACGATGCAGCACCCGCATTCTTCGTGCGGTCGATCACGAACACCTCGGGATAATCGATGTCGTTGATGTCAACTTGAGCATCAGCCAGCTCGCGCTCGGCATCATCGAATTCCTCGTAAGCCTCCTCGATGCCGTCCTCATACTCAGCTACGCCGTCGTTGTACTCGGCCACACCGTCGTTGTACTCGGCTACGCCGTCGTTGTATTTGACAAGGCCCTCTTTGTAGTTGGCCACGCCCTTTTCGTATTCTTTCTTGCCCTTTTCGTATTCGGCCAAACCGGCCTCGTATTTGGCAAGCCCCTTCGTGTAGGTTTCGAGGCCTGCCTCATATTTGGCCAGGCCTTTCTCGTATTCGGCGACAGCGTACTCGTATTGGGCAAGAGACTGCGGATCGTTGATCACCCCCGCTTCGATGGCCTGCCGCATCTCCTCAAGCTGTTCGTGCGTCTGCTGCAGCTGGCTGTAAGAGGCATCGAGCTGTTTGTGGGAGCTCTCGAGCTGCTTGTGTGACTTCTTGAGCTCGTCGTATGCGCTGACGAGCTTCTTGCGAGCCTTCTCCAGCTCGCTGCGCCCACTGCGAATGTCCTTCGCCGCATCGTCGAGCTCGGCTCTGGCGTCCACCAGCTCCGCATGGGCATCCACGAGCTCGTCATATGCGTCATCGATCTCGTCTTCGGCATCGGTGCGCTCTTCGAGGTACTCGTCCCATGCATCGTCGAGCTCTTCCTGTGCCTCATCGAAAACGGTATCGTAGCGCTTCTTGGCCAGCGTTGGCGCCAGCTCTTCGATGCGCTCCATCACCTCGGCAACGCTGTTTTCGTAATCCGAACTATCCCAAAGCGCCGAAGCTGCAGCAGGAACCTCTAGGTAAACCATGGTATAGGGAAGGTCGGTATCGAAGGTGTCATCCCCGGTATACAGATACAGCTCAACTTCGCCCGTCCCCAGAGACGTCGTTCCGAGCATGCTGCTCGCACAAAACGCCGGAGAGCTCACGAAACCGACAACCGTCAGGTCCGTCTTGGCAAGCATCCGCTCGTCATCGCCGTCCGCGTCATCTGAATCATCGTCAGACTTGTCATCGGAGTCGTCGGATTTCGCCTCCTCTGCCAGCGTGATTTCATCTCCCACGGAAATGCCCAACTCGAGCGCCGCATCGATGCCGATGACGCACTCAGTATCGGATGCGGGCCAGCATCCCTGCTCCAAAATCGGCCGGTTGAGGTAATCGCGGTCATCGGTCAGCGAGTGCACGCCGTCAGAGGTGTCGCTTGCCTGGGCAGACTTCAGAGGCAGAGATTCGACGCTGGCTGCGTAGCTGCTCTCGCCAACGATCGCCATCGCGTCCACATGGCGTACCGGCATCACGCCACCGACGCCCTCGACGCTGCGTAATAGCTCCACCGATTCGTCATCGAACCCCAGCGTCGAGACTACGGCGACATCGTACAGCCCCGCCCCATCGAAGAATTCGTCGCCGGCGATGCGCATGTCGGGAGCCGCCATGCGGAGACCCGCATAAAAACCAGCGCCCAGAAACGAAATGAGGACGATTGCGACGAAGCGCGCGGCCGACCCGCTGATCGACCGAAGTATCTCCTTGTTGAATGCGCTTCTCACCGCAGGCGTTCCTCCTGAGGGATGTTAAAACCTCCGAGCGCCGTCCCGAGCTTCAACGAAAACCCCGCGAAGCGCTCTAACTTGGTCGCCTCTTCGCGGGGATTCTTCGCCTTTTGCTCAAGATGGCATCGCAACGACTTCATGAACGGCCGCCCGAAAAAAACCAGGCAGCCGCCTGTGGTCTTATGCCGTTTCTTCCTGGCCTTCGTCTTCATATGCCGAGTCGCCCACGTCAGCGGCACCCTCGTTCCACTCGCCAGCCTCGTCATTTACGGTTTCCCCGTCGGCCGTGGCCTCGGTCTCCTCGCCATTTTCGCCTTGCTGTTCTTCGGCGGCGCCGTCTTGCTGTTTTTCGGTGCTCTCAGCGGCCTCAGAAGAAGCTGATTCGGAAGAAGCGGAGCCCTCAGGTGCAGATTTCGAACTTGCAACGGCGGCAGAAGCCGCTACCGGCTCATCGCTCACCTTGGCAAACGTCATGTAGGTTCCCTCATCGTCGGTCATGGTCAACACGGCCTCGTTAAGGGACAGCTTATTCGTCTCGCCGTCGACGCTCAGCTCGCCCTCGGTGTTGCTCGAGGCTTTCCATGTGACGGAATGAGGGTCGGTGCCGAGATAGTTGAGCGTGCCAGTGCCGTCGTCGACGAGCGAAAGCGTCACCTTCACGTCGAGCGTCTTCATCAGCTCCATGGTGTCTGAGTCGAAGGTGTCGCCGTTGCTGTCCTGCAGTTCCCACGTGCCAACGTACAGCGATTTGTTGGTCAGAACGCAAGCCGAAAGCGCCATGCATAGGGCAAACGACAGACATGCGACCAAGATGATGCCGATCTTCTGCTTCATTTCATCTTCCTTCCACCGCAATTGCGTGCTTGGATTCATGATACCGCAGCACACGAACGATGCCCTTTTTGATTTCACTGCTATTAGCGAAAAGCGTCCGAACAATAAAAGCGGCATCCAGGATTGGATGCCGCTTCGACTCGCCTATGCGCGCATGCGCGTCATGCGAAACGTGTTAGCAGATGCCCTGCGCGATCATCGCGTCGGCAACCTTCTTGAAGCCGGCGATGTTGGCGCCTGCCACGTAATTGCCCTCGAGGCCGTATTCCTTGGCCGCGTCGTCGATGGCATGGTAGATGTTGACCATGATGGTGTTGAGCTTTGCATCGACTTCCTCGAACGACCAGGACAGGCGCTCGGAGTTCTGCGACATCTCAAGGCCGGACGTGGCAACGCCGCCGGCATTGGCAGCCT
Organism: Eggerthellaceae bacterium; assembly: GCA_017432445.1. Classification (GTDB taxonomy): domain Bacteria; phylum Actinomycetota; class Coriobacteriia; order Coriobacteriales; family Eggerthellaceae; genus UBA9715. Next base: position 14,200 of record JAFRJC010000015.1, read on the forward strand.
TGCCGGGGATGAACACGACGCCGTTCTCCTGCAGGTAGGTGGTCGCGTCGAGCGTAGTCGGCATGTTGGCGCCCTCGGCAACGATCTTGGCACCGTTGGCAACGAGGTTCTTGGCATCCTCGATGCGCAGCTCGTTCTGCGTGGCGCACGGAAGGGCGATGTCGCACGGGGTGACCCACACGCCGCGGCCCTCGTGGTACACAGCGCCCTCGCGACGGGCAGCGTACTCGGTGAGGCGGGCGCGCTCGATTTCCTTGATCTGCTTGAGCAGCTCGACATCGATGCCTGCGGGATCGTAGATCCAGCCGGTGGAGTCGGAGCAGGTGACCACATTGGCGCCCAAGGACTGGGCCTTCTGGATGGCATAGGTGGCGACGTTGCCGGCACCGGACACGCACACGGTCTTGCCCTCGAACGAGTCGCCGTTGCACTTCAGGTGCTCGGCCACGATGTAGACCAGGCCATAGCCGGTTGCCTGGGTGCGGGCCAGCGAGCCGCCAAACGAAAGGCCCTTGCCGGTGAGCACGCCAGTCCACTCGTTGCGCAGGCGCTTGTACTGACCGAACATGTAGCCGATCTCGCGGGCACCGGTGCCGATGTCACCAGCGGGCACGTCGGTGTCGGCGCCGATGTGCTTGCACAGCTCGGTCATGAAGGACTGGCAGAAGCGCATGACTTCATTGTCGGACTTGCCCTTCGGGTCGAAGTCGCAGCCGCCCTTGCCGCCGCCCATGGGCAGCGTGGTAAGGCTGTTCTTGAAGATCTGCTCGAAGCCCAGGAACTTCAGGATGCCCAGGTTCACGGACGGATGCAGGCGCAGGCCACCCTTGTAGGGGCCGATTGCGCTGTTGAACTGAACGCGGAAACCACGGTTGACCTGAACGTTGCCCTGATCGTCAACCCACGGAACTCGGAAGATGACGATTCGCTCCGGCTCGACGATGCGCTCGAGGATGGACTGCTCCTGGTAAATCGGATCGCTCTCGACCACAACGCGCAGGGACTCCAGGACCTCCGTGACCGCCTGGATGAACTCGGGCTCGTTGGCGTTCTTGACCTTGACGTCAGCGAGGACGTCGTCTACATACGACATGTGCACTCCTTCAAATCTCTTTTTTTTCCTGACCGCAAGCGCTGAAAGTATTTGATGCTTTTGCGGCTAATGAAAAAGATGGTAAACGTCCAGCGTTGATTTTTTGGTTTCAGGAGTGTTAATTCGGCCAAATCACATGGGCATGTGCCGAGACGCCCGAACCCGTCGCTTTCCCCAGAGGCAATCGATTTTCTCTGGGAAAAGTGATTCGGCGGCGGAGGCGGTATACTACTCAACCGAACATCTATTTGACCACATGGAGGAAAAGCGCATGGCTTTGGAATCGACAAGGGACTACCGTCTCAGATGGATGGATTTCGATCGCTACGGGCACATGCAACCCGCCGCAGTGCTCGACATCTTCCAGGATATGGCCACGCTGCATGCCGAAGAGATCGGCATCGGGCGGGATTCCATGTTGGAGCGGGGCGTGATCTGGGTGGTCGTGCGCACGAAGCTCGAGATGGTGGCCGAACCCGAACACTTCCAGGTGGTCACGGTGCGCACATGGCCCCACTCCCTCTCAAGATTCTCGTTCATCCGCGACTTCACGATGCACGACGCGAACGGCCAGCTCTTGGCGAAGGCCTCGCAGGAATGGGTGCTCATGGACGTGCAGACGCGCAAGTTCGCTTCTCCCAAGGATTGCTATCAAGGTCCCGCCGATTTTTGCGAGGATCGCGCCTTCGAGAAGAAGGCGCGCAAGACTCCCAGCTTCGAGGAGGGTAACCGGCCAATCCGCACCGTGGCAGCCGCCTATTCCGACATCGATTTGAACGGACACGTGAACAATGCGATGTACGCGAACTTCATCGTCAACGCGCTCGAGCCCGATGCCGGCTTTTCGCTCAAGACACTGCAAATCGATTACCGCTACGAGGCGCTTCCCGGCCAACCGATCTTCATCCATGCGCTCGAGGAAGAAGGACGCATTCTGTTAAAAGGGCTTTCCGAAGAAGGAACCACCCTGTTCACCGCCGTGGTGGAACCACGTTAGGAGAGAGTCATGCTCTATACCGCTGCGACCAAGACCGCGCTTAAGATCTGCTACGAAGCCCATGCCGAGCAAGTCGACAAGTCGGGGCTGCCCTATGTTTTCCACCCGTTCCACCTGGCCGAGCAAATGGAAACCGAACATGAGGTTTGCGCAGCCCTCCTGCATGACGTCATGGAAGACACCGATACCACTGCCGAGGATCTCGTCGCCGCTGGGATCCCGCGTACCTACGTGGATACCTGCCTTTTGCTTCGGCACTCCCCCGGCGTGCCGTACATGGATTACGTGGCCGCCCTCAAGGACGACCCCGTCGCCCGCCGTGTGAAGATAGCCGACCTCCGACATAATTCCGATTTGAGCAGGCTTGACGGCGAACCCACCGAAAAAGACCTCCAACGCGTCGAGAAATACCGCAAGGCGCTTGCGCTGCTCGGCGAGGTTGGATAACTGGTAGCGAAACACTCGCAGGTTCTTTCATCCTGCGGAAAGGAGACCAGCTATTTGATGTCAAGGGGTAATCGGAAGTTTTAGCAACAATCAGTTTTATCCGATTTACGCACTTTGAAAGCCGAATATCGAATGCTTTTGGGCGCAATGAGCCGCATCGCGGACGCGATGGCGGCAA
>JAFRJC010000099.1 GCA_017432445.1 Eggerthellaceae bacterium
GATTACTGCAACTATCCTTCAAATAGCATAACGTCACATTGTCGCAAGACATTGCGACAATGTGACAAAGAGCGTATAGTGCGAACCATAAGGGGATTCGCCCAAATCCCCTGTTCACTGAGGAATGCGAGCGCTCTCGGCATTGAACCGCAGGGACTGACCTGCCGTGAATGCACAAGGGACTCGCCCACAAGAAGGAGACCAGCTATATGAAGTCAAGGCCTGATTAGAGTTATTTCGCAAGCAGTTGGAAGTTCATTGTTTGGCAGTAATTTGCACTTTGACAGCCGAATATCGAATGCTTATGGGCGCAATGACGCGCCCTCCCCAGACGAAGGGAACGGAACCGGGTTTTGCGGATGCCGCTATTTCGCCGGGTTGTAGGGAACCTGGTCGCGCATCACGGCGAAGATGATGTGCACGAGCTTCCTTGCAACAGCGGTGACCGCCACGCGATGCGCCTTGCCTTCGGCGCGCTTCTTCTCGTAGAACGCCTTGAGGTTCGGGTCGAACTTGCGGGCTGACTCCGCGGCAAGCCAGATGGCCCTCCTCAGGTAGGGCGAGCCCTGCTTGGTGATGGGGGAACCTACAGCCTCGAACCTGCCCGACTGGTCCACCCCTGAGTTCAGGCCGGCGTACTTGACGACGGACGCAGCGTTCTTGAACCGATGCACATCCCCGATCTCGGCGACGATCTGGGAACCGAGCACCACCGAGATGCCCGGGATGGTGAGGATGAGGGGCTCGACCGACAAGAGCAGCTCCTCGATCTTCCCGTCGACAAGGGCGGCCTTCTTCTCCAGGTGCCTGACGAGCTCGACGTATTCCCTGATGGCGAAGGCGGCTGCATCCTCGCCGATGCGGACGCCCACGGAGGACTTGGCGACAGTGCGCACCTCGGCGGCCTTGTCCTTGCCGAAGTGCCCGCGGGATGCCTCGCTGAGAATCTTGGCGATGGTGGTCGTCTTCAGGCGCGCCATCGCGGCGGGTGTCTGGGCTTTGAGGAGAAGCTCTGCGGACGCCGCTCCGAACACGTCGCTGAACAGCCCCGCATACTCGGGGAAATACGAGTCCAGAAGGCAGATCGCATGGGTCTTGGCCTCCGCGATGGAATCCCTCAGGCCCTGCCGGAACCTCGTGAGCTCGCGCAGCGACTGGATCTCATCGGTGGCGAGCCTGGTGGTCTCGTACTCGCCGATGCGCAGGGTCTCGGCTATGAGCCACGCATCTATCCGGTCGTTCTTGACGCCGGAGAGGCTCTTCATCTTGCGCATGGCGTGCACGTGCATGGGGTTGACCACCACGCAGGCATATCCGTGCGCCACCAGATACGAGAAGCAGGCCATCCAGTAGTGCCCGGTGGCCTCCATGGCCACGAGGACCTCTCCGGGCTTCTCGGCGGCCCCTTCAAGCCAGGCGATGCACCTCTCGAACCCCGCCTCCGAATTCTTGAAGGGCATGGGTCTGGCAATTGTGTCGCCGCGCTCGTCAACTGCGGCGATGACGTGGTCCGTCTTGGCGATGTCCACACCTGCGAATATCATTGCTTCCTCCCTTCGGCCGTCTGGCGGGCCCTGCTGCCCGGACCACCCAGGACCGCTACCTCCTAGAAGAGATACGGGGTAGGAGACGTGCTCCTCCGCCATCCAGCTCATCCGCGGTCTTGCCCGAGTGGGGCAGGGTGCCAGCCTCCTTCGCGAGATAGCCAGTCGCTTCTCAGGAGAAATGGCGGCATCCCTGCCCGCCAGAATCTGCATTGCATCCATAAGCATTCGATATCAGGCCTAAAAATGCAACACATCAAAGATAGGAGGATCAATGGAAAAACCGACCATGAATCGTCGCAGCTTCATGGGTCTGGCAGGCGCGTTCGCCGCTGCGTGTGCAGTGGGAACGTCAGCGTGCAAGCCGAATGTGGGGCCCACGCCTGAGCCTGAGCCGTCGAAGCCGGACAAGATTCCGATCAACCCGGAGTACGATGAGTCCAACGACGAGATTATCCCGTCGTCCTGCCGCGCCTGCATCAGCAACTGCGGTGTGCTTGTCCACGTGCGCAACGGCCGCGTGGTCAAGATCGAGGGCGACACCCGCGACCCCATGAGCAAGGGCCGCGTCTGCGCCAAGGGCCTAGCCGCCATCCAGGCGCTGTACAACCCCATGCGCATGAAGTACCCCATGAAGCGCGCCGGCGAACGCGGCGAGAACAAGTGGGAGCGCATCAGTTGGAAGGAAGCCATCGACACCGTGGTGACCAATCTGATGGACGTCTACGAGAAGGACCCCATGCAGCTGGTCATCTCCACCGGTGGCGGCGGCAACCCCTAGTTCTTCGGTCTGCACCGCTTCCTGCAGGCCTTCGACGGCGGCA
>JAFRJC010000016.1 GCA_017432445.1 Eggerthellaceae bacterium
ACGGCCGGTTTCACCGGCCTGCCACGAGTCAAGGGGCCATTGGGCCTGAACGAAGTGAAGGCCAGGGACTTGAGTCCCTGGCCGGCACCATCAGGGTTATACCCTTAGAGCAAACCACCCGCTATGCGGGTGGTCATGATTTTTCGCGAAGGCAGAGCCGTCTCCTGAGTGCATCAAATCGCGCCAATCGTCACGGGGCCGATCCTCCGTCTCGTGGTTGCTAGTATTGTGAACCCCCTGCAAGGCGCAAGACGAGCACCCTCGGGAAGCGTTATACTTCTCGTTTGTGTGAAATAGCACGTAGATAGGCGAAAGTGTCGTTGCAGCAGATGGGTGAAGCCCATCTTGCCGAACAGCCGGCGGCAATTTCGCAAACACGAAAGGTTGAACATGGCAATCGTTGAAGAACTGGAAGCGTTGCGCGTCGACACGCTTGCTGCCATCGAGGCTGCGTCCGACACAGCGGCGCTCGACGAGGTGCGCGTTCGCGTCATCGGTAAGTCGGGCACGCTCACGGCGTATCTGCGCAACATGGGCAAGGTGCCAAAAGAGGAGCGCGCGACCGTCGGCAAGACGGTAAACGAAGTGCGCAACGTGGTGGAAGAAGCGCTCGAGGCGCGCAAGGCAACACTTGCAGCCGCTGAGCTCGAGGCGAGCATCGATGCGGCTGCGGTAGACATCACGCTGCCGGGCCGCGTTCAGCAGCTGGGCACGCGTCACCTGATCAATCGCGTGACCGAGGAAATCTGCGATGTCTTTCTAGGCCTCGGCTATACGGTGGCCACCGGCCCCGAGGTCGAGACGGACTACTACAACTTCACGGCGCTCAATGCGCCTGCCGACCATCCGAGCCGCTCGATGCAGGATACGTTCTACGTGCGTGACCTTTCGGGCGACGAGGCGGCTGTGCGCGGCGAATCGGACGTGCTGCTGCGCACGCAGACAAGCGGCGTGCAGGTGCACTGCATGGAAGATCAGGAGCTTCCCATCTATATCGTGGCGCCGGGTAAGGTGTACCGTCGCGACGTGGCAGATCCGAGTCATCTGCCCCAGTTTACCCAGATCGAAGGTCTGGTCATCGACAAGGATATCAGCTTCGGCGACCTCAAGGGCACGCTGGATTACTTCTGCAAGGCTGTGTTCGGCCCTGATCGCAAGACGCGTTTCCGTGCGCATTACTTCCCCTTCACCGAGCCTTCGGCCGAAGTGGATGTGTCGTGCGGTGTTTGCCATGGAGAAGGTTGCCGCATGTGCAAGGGAACCGGCTGGCTCGAGATTCTGGGATGCGGCATGGTCGACCCCAACGTGCTCGAGATGAGCGGCATCGACCCGGAGGTGTATTCAGGCTTTGCATTCGGCGTCGGCGTGGAGCGAGTTGCCTGCTTGAAGTACAACGTGCCCGACCTGCGCCTGCTGCTGCAAGGTGACATGCGCTTCTTGAGACAGTTCTAGGTGTGCGGGCCGTTTTGGGCGCGGGGGAAGGGGCCCCGTGCTCAGGCAGTCCTGCTTTGTTGAAATGCCCACTGGGCATTTCAAGTCGTGCGGAACTGCGCGCGGGACCCCTTCTCCCGTGCCCAAACTTCGCTTTCCGTCTGCGATTTCGCAACGGGGCGACAAACGCGAATGTGCCTGCTCTTGGCAGGTTAGTGGTGGAAGAAGGATGACATGAAAGTAAGTTTGAAATGGCTTAACGAGTACGTTGACGTGCCGGCGGATTTGAAGGCGTTCTGCGATCGGCTGGACCTTACGGGTACGGGCGTCGAGGGCGTCGAGAAGACGGGCGCGGCTTTCGACCACGTGGTCACGGCCCAGGTGCTCGAAAAGACGCTGCATCCTGATTCCGATCATCTGTGGGTGTGCAAGGTCGACGTGGGCGAGCAGAACGTCGATGCTCAGGGGAATCCCGAGCCGCTGCAGATCGTCTGCGGCGCCCAGAACTTCAACGAGGGCGACCATATCGTCACGGCTATGGTTGGCGCCGTGCTGCCTGGCGACTTCACCATCAAGAAATCGAAGCTGCGCGGCGTTGCCAGCTGCGGCATGAATTGCTCGGCGCGCGAGCTGGGTTTGGGCGACGATCATTCCGGCATCATGATCCTGCCCGAGGACGCTCCGGTGGGCATGCCCTTTGCCGACTACATGAAGATGGGCGACACGGTGCTCGACCTTGAGATCACGCCGAACCGTCCCGATTGCCTTTCCATGGTGGGTATGGCGCGTGAAGTTGGTGCCATGTACCGCGCTGATGTGGCCTATCCGCTTTACGAACTGGAAGAGGACGAAAGTCTTCCCAGCGCAGACGATTTGGTCACGGTTCAGATCGACGACGGGCAGCGTTGTCCGCGCTACACGGCCCGCGTCATCAAGGATGTGAAGATCGGCCCCAGCCCCGACTGGTTGGCCGAGCGCGTGACGGCTGCCGGAGCGCGCCCCATCAACAACGTGGTGGATGTGACCAACTACATCCTGTTCCTCTACGGCCAGCCGCTGCACTCTTTCGACTACGACAAACTCGTTAGCGATGACGGTAAAGCGCACATCATCGTGCGCGCCGCCGAGGATGCCGAGAAGTTCACGACGCTGGACGGCGAAGAGCGCGTGCTCACCAGCGATATGACCGTCATCGCAACGCCCGACCGCGCGGTGGCGCTGGCCGGCGTCATGGGCGGACTCGATTCCGAAATCACAGAAGAGTCCACGACGGTATTGCTGGAGGCGGCGACCTTCGAGCATGGCCGCACGAGCCGCACGAGCCGTAATCTGGGTCTCATCAGCGAGTCTTCGATGCGTTACGAGCGCGGCGTGGATGACAATCCCATTGCCGACTACTCAGCCGCCGCAGCGGCGCTTTTGGCCCAGGTGTCTGGCGGCCGCGTGTGTCCGGGCATCGTCGACGTGTATCCGGCGCCCACCTCTCCAATCAAACTCAAGTTCCGCATTCCGCGCTTCTGCCAGATGATGGGCGTAGACGTTCCGTGTGCCGACATCGTCGACATCCTTGAACGTCTGGACTGCGAAGTGGCCGACTCTGATGACGCCGACGTGCTCGATATCGTGGCCCCCACCTGCCGTCCCGATTTGGAGCGCGAGATTGACCTGTACGAGGAAGTTCTGCGTTTGTGGGGCATGGACCTGGTAGAGCCCACGTTGCCTGCGAGCCCCAATCGTGTGGGTGCACTCACCGATGCACAGCTTCTGGCTCGCAAGATCAACCGCACTATGACGGCATGCGGCCTAAACGAGACTACGACCTACTCCTTCACCGATTCGGAGGACATAACCAAGTTAAAGATGTCGGTGGAGGGGTCTTCTCGCGCAGTAGAGCTGATCAATCCCATGAACGCAGAGCAGTCCATCATGCGCCTGAGCATCATTCCAGGGCTTTTGCGCTCGGTGGCCTACAACCAGGCGCACGGCGTAAAGAACGTGCAGCTCTACGAGACGGGCAAGGTCTTCTTCGCTCATGAGGGCCACAAGCAGCCCAAGGAGAAGGAGAAGCTCGCAGGAGTCTTGGCAGGTGCCATGGGCGATCCTACGTGGAATGCCGCGCCGGCGCAGTTCGACTTCTTCGATGGTAAGGGCGTCGTGGAGAGCCTTGCTCGCGAACTGGCTCTGCCCAAGCTGCGCTTCAAGGCGCTCGATGCCGAGGCGGCGCCGTATCTACAGCCCGGCCGTGCCGCAGAAGTGTTTTCGGGCGGTACGGTGCTCGGCTGGGTGGGCGAGATTCACCCGCTGGCCGTGGCTGCGTTCGAGGCTACGGCTCCCGTGGTCGCTTTCGAATTCGACATTGATGCGCTGGCGAAAGCTAGCCGCATAGCGCGCGATTACGTTGACGTTCCCGAATTCCCGCCGGTAAGCATGGATGTTGCGTTTGTAGTGAACGAGGATGTGACCAACGAGCGCCTCGTGCAGTGCATCACGAGTGCTGGCGGCAAGCTGCTCGCCGACGTGCATCTGTTCGACGTGTATCGGGATTCCGAGCGTCTGGGCGCTGGCAAGAAATCCATGGCTTATGCGCTGACCTATCGCGCCCCAGACCGTACCCTTACCACCGAGGAAGTGGAAAAGGTGCAGGCCAAGCTCGTGAAGAAGGTTTGCGGAGCTACTGGTGCCGAGGTGCGTGGGTAGAGACTGCACAACGTTGCAAATGAGCAAAAAGAGCACCCCCTCTTATCCCGACATGCAGTTCGGCTGGTTCGAGGGGGTGCTCGCTTGGCTTCGGCTCACTTTTGGATTTTATAAAGTTTGTGCCTGCAGAATCGCTCACACCCCCTCGAACCAGCCGAACTGCGCTACGTTTATCTTGCGACGAATCGGCCATCGTCTCTGCCTCTCATTTGATAGGCGAGTTTTGAGGTGTTGGTCGGTGATACGTTACAATAAAGTTGCATTTGGATAACTTTGTGTTAAAAGGGGAGAGCTCTCTTTAATGCTTTTCGGAAGGATGGAGCGACGATGAGTTACGACGGGTTGGTCAATCCAGGGCGTAATGACGAATGCTGGTGCGGGAGCGGCAAGAAGTACAAGAAATGCCATCGAGACTTCGATGAGCGCCTTGAGGATCTGGCTGCCCGAGGGTTTGAGCTCATATCGCGCGACCTTTTGAAAATGCCGGAGGATATTGCCGGCATCAAGGCGAGTGCCGATGTGAACGTTGGTGCGCTTGACTACGTTGCCGCACACATTGGCCCGGGCGTCACAACCGAGGAAATCGATCAGTGGGTGTACAACTACTGCATCGAGCATGACGCCGTTCCGGCTGACTTGAATTACGAGGGATTTCCGAAAAGCGTCTGCACGTCCATCAATGAGGTCGTGTGCCATGGCATTCCCAGCCCTGACGTCGTACTGCGCGAAGGCGATATCGTCAATGTTGACATGTCTACCATCAAGAACGGTTACTTCAGCGACTCGTCGCGTATGTTCTGCATTGGCGAGGTCGACCCCGAATGGAAGCGGCTCGTCGACGTAACGTACGAATCGGTGCAAGCTGGCCTGGCTGCTGTGAAACCCTGGGGTTTTCTCGGTGACGTCAGCGCCGCAGTGAACAAGGTGGCAACCGACGCAGGCTTCACCGTAGTTCGCGAGTTTGGCGGGCACGGTATCGGCTTCGAGTTTCATGAAGACCCTTGGGTCGGATTCAACGAAAAAGCGGGCACGGGCTATCTGCTGGTGCCAGGCATGTGCTTTACCATCGAGCCCATGGTGAACATGGGTGCCCAGGAAATTGACATGAACGACCCGAATGGCTGGACGGTGCGTACAGCTGATGGTTTGCCCACGGCCCAATGGGAAGTGCAGATCGTCGTAACCGAAACGGGGTATGAGCTCCTTTCCTGGTAACACTTCCAATACCAATGCTGGCGCTCAAGGCGCAAATCGACATCGGGTTGTTTTCACCCGATGCGGCGCCATGGCGTACACTTCCTTCATGCAGATTCTGGGATTGCATAATCGAACGGCCATGGTGGCAGCGCTCGCCTTGCTAGCTGCGCTTGCTTTTGCCGTGCGTCTTGGCCCTACGCTCGAAGCGCTGCAGTATTTGGCCCTGACGGCATTGCTGGCTTGGGCTTCCGTCGAAGATTTGCGCAGCCGCACGATTCCGAACCCGTGCGTTATCGCCGCCGTAATAGTGCGTGCGGCATATTTTGCGATTTTGGCTGCATGGGGAAGCTTCGACGCAGATAAATGCCTCTACTGCTGCGCGAGCGGACTTGGAACGGGAGTGGCGCTCGTGATATTTGGCCTAGCCTTCGAGCGCGTTACTGGCCGCGAAGGTATAGGTGGGGGAGACGTAAAGCTTTATGCCGTGTCCGGTTTGTACTTAGGCGCTGGCGGAGCGGCTCTCGTTATCCTCGTCAGCTGCGTGCTGGCGCTCGTGGCGGCTTTCTTGACGCGAGGCTCCCAAAGCGAAAAAACGGGGCTAACGCGCACCCTCCCGTTTGGGCCCGCCATAGCTGCCGCAATCATCCTGGTTGCTCTCATTGCGCCTTGCTAATCGAAACGAACTGACGCTTTAGCCGAGAATCTGCACGCCCCAAAAATATCGAAAAAATACAAACAAATGTACGATTATTATGTTACAATAGCGTCGAAAGAAGAGCAAGTGCCGTTATGCGTTCGAGGATATCCGGCGGTCCAGGGCATCATGTCCATCACGCTTGCGCAATAAGCTTCTCAAAGATGGAGGTTGCCCTATGGGAACTTGTGCGCTTAATTCCATTGAAGACGTCCGTATGCTAGTCGGACTTGCCCAATCAAGCGAAGAACCGCTCATCGTGTTCGATGGAGACGACGAATGCCTTATCGTCATGCGTCCGGCCGTGTTCGAACGCATACTGTTCGATACGGATCTGCTTAACTGCGCCGATCGCGCTTCGCTTTGCCTGTAGGCTCGCAATCGGGCGCTTCGCGTTCTTTCGGAATTGCGGAGCGCCCGATTCGACGGCTTTATACAGCAAGGGCTAGGTGGGTCAGCCCGGTGGTTTTGGGAATTGCGTTACCGGGCTTTTCGTTCGCCCATTGTAGCTAGCGTCTTTCGCGAAGCTGCTAGCTGCGCGAGCGGCGCGAGGCAGCTCGCTTCGGTGGCGGAGAGCGCCTTGCGCGCGAGGTCGAACAGGTTATCGATGAACTCGCCGGCAGGTATGCCGTAAAGCAAGGCGTCGTAGCCTGCGTCCATCAGATCAGTCTTAGCTTGTTCGACGTCCTCTTGCGTTGCGGAACCGATTGTCTCGTCAAGTGCGTCGAGGCTTTCGCTGCTGTAGAACAAACCCTTTATCAAGGCGACATACGCTGCCACGAATGGGGTGGGCATCGAGTCGGCGGAGCGAATTTCGATGTAGGTCTTCAATCGAACATCGTTGAAGAACAATGAGAGTGCATGTTCGACGTCGGCAACCTGCATGTCGTGGTTCTGATACAGCTCGCCGAAAGTTTGTTCCGTCGCAAAGGGCTTGCCGTTCTCGTCGATGCCGAAGATGGCGGGAGTGCCCAGAACATAAGCCGCATACTTCTCGAAGGAGAAGTCGGGTTCCATTATTCCGGGAACCAAACCGCAGCGTGCCGGGTCGCATTCGCGCCATATCTTTGTTCGCACGAGCTGATGGGTTCGAATTTCTCCTTCGAACACTGGAGAGTTGTCACACAGCAAAGCGAACGCTGGCGCCAGGGCAGAGGCGATGCGCATCTTGCGCAGGCAGTCTTTTTCGGAGTAGTAGTCGATTGAGATTTGGGTTGCCGCACTTCCCCTCATCATGCAGCGGCCGTAACGTCCTATAGCTTGGAAATGGTCATCCATGTACTGGTAACGCCGTTTGGGGATGAGCTCGAGGTCATCGACGCGTGCCGTGGGATGGTAGCCCAAGGTTATGAGCCTTTGCCCGTGCGGGTTTAGCAAAGCGGCGGCTTTCCTCTCGAATCGCTCGAGCTCTGGCCTCACTTCGTTGGCGTACTCGTAAGGGCCTGCGGATATTTCGAACTGGGCAGCTGGCTCCAAAGTCAATGCCGCGCCTGGCCCGGAAGCGCCGATGAGAGCTCCTTCCTCGCCATAAGTCGCCTCAGGCAAATCTTCGAGGAACTGCTCGAGCAGCCACCGGGATCCATGCTCGTCGCTGTAGGGCACTGCCTCCATATGCTCGGTCACCAAGATGTGCTCAAGCTCCATGCCAAGGCGTACCGGATCTTTGGCGTCTTTGATGCCGCTTTTGAAATAATTTGTGATGGCTTCTATGTTTGCCTGCATATGTCGCCTCCGTTAATGCGCCCAGAATAATTCGTTTTCCAAGATCAAGATCATTGTGGAGCTCACTACGCCAAGAGCGCCTATCAGCCAAGGAAGCCGACAAACGATGAGCATACTTTACCTTAAAACATTCAAAGAGGCTGTGATTATATCCAATATCGAAACCTGAACGAACAGGTGTGGTAGAGCCGCGGCAAACCCCTGCACTTGATTGAATGTCCGTAATCAATAATTGTGAGTTGCGATTCGTAATCGGCAGATAACGTGAAAAGCTTGCATTTCACAAGGCGATTTTCTACGATGAAAGCTCGTCAAAACACAAGATTGGGGCAGTATCTCATGAGCATAAAGGTTGGAGTGGTCGGCGCAGCTGGTTTCGCCGGCATCGAAGCGGTACGTTTCATCATAGGCCATCCCGAATTCGAGCTGATTGCAGCTACATCGAATGAATTGGCTGGCAAGCGCCTGGCTGATGTGTACCCAAATTTCCAGGGTTGCACCGACCTCGCGTTCGCGTCGCACGATGATGCCCCACTGAGCTCTTGCGAAGTGGTCTTTTTGGCCGTTCCGCATACCGCCGCCATCGCTCAAGCGCCTGCACTCATGCAAGCGGGCGTGTCGGTGGTCGACCTTTCCGCCGACTTCCGCCTGAAAGATCCTGCAGTGTACGAACAGTGGTATCAGGTAAAGCATACGGCCACCGATTTGCTGGCGCAGGCGGCGTTCGGCTTGCCCGAGCTGTTCCGCGACGACCTTCAAGCGCTCGCCGAGCGCAAGGCTAGCGGCAAGGCTGTTCTCGTCGGTTGCGCTGGCTGCTACCCAACTGCCACGTCGCTGGCTGCAGCGCCTGCCATTCGTGCCGGGCTCGTTGGCGACGGCCCCATCGTCGCCGATGCCGTATCGGGCGTATCGGGCGCCGGCAAGAAGGCAACCGAACGCACCCATTACTGCTTCGCAGATGAGAACCTCGAAGCCTACGGCGTGGGCAATCATCGCCACACGCCCGAAATCGAGCAGATTCTGGGAATCCCGGGCAGGCTCGTCTTCACGCCGCACCTTGCGCCGCTCGACCGCGGCCTGCTTTCCACGGTCACCCTGCCTTTGGGTGATGCGGCCGTAACCCAGGAACAGCTTAATGACCTTTATCAGGACTTCTACGCAAACGATGCGTTCGTCAGCGTACTTGTCGACGGCAAGCAGCCCAAGACTTCTTCCGTTGCCGGCACCAACCGCGCGCACGTTGCTGCTGTGTATAACGCGCATGCCAACGTCATCGTGGCAACGGGTGCCATTGACAACGTGGGAAAGGGCGCTGCTGGCCAGGCGGTCCAGTGTGCCAACATTATCTGCGGCCTGTCCGAAACGACAGGCCTGACGGCAATCGCGATTCCAGCATAAACAACCATTGAAGGGGCAAGCCCCTTCAATGGTTTTAGGACGGAGCAAGACATGGCGGGCGAAAGCGAAATAGAACCTCTGAACTTGGCGGGTGGTTTGCCCGATTACGAGGGACTGCGCATCGTCGAGGGCGGCGGCGCGTCGAGCGCGTGCGGTTTCAAGGCCGCGGGCATCCATGCGGGCTTCCGCGCCGATCCCCAGCGTCTTGACATGGCCCTGATTGTGGCGGACGAGCCATGTCCCTGTGCTGCAACCTTCACCCAGAACATCTTCTGTGCAGCGCCTGTCACGGTGTCGCGCGCTCATCTGGATGGCGTATCGTACGGGACGGCGCGCGCCCTCGTCGTCAACTCGGGAGTCGCGAATGCTGCCACGGGCAGCAAGGGCCTCGAGGCCGCCGAGCGCGTCGCCGAGATCGTGGGCGAAGCCGTGGGTTGTCCCGCTTGCGAGGTTATGGTTGCCTCTACGGGCGTCATTGGCGTGCATTTGAACCTTGACACGTTCGTGTCGGGTGCGCCTCTTGCGGTTTCGGCCTTGGACGAAGATGGCGGCGCTGCGGCCGCACGCGCCATCATGACCACCGATACCCATCCCAAAGAATTCGCCGTCTCGTTTTCCGGTGACGAAATCGGATATGCGGGCTGTACGTTCACGGTTGGCGGCATGTGCAAGGGGTCGGGCATGATCATGCCGAACATGGCTACGATGATCGCCTGCTTGACTACCGATGCGCCTGTGGCTCCCGATGTATTGCACGAAGCGTTGCGGCGTGCGGTCAATTCGAGCTTCAACAAGGTCACGGTGGATTCCGATACCTCCACAAACGATTGCTGCTATCTTTTCGCGAGTGGAGCCGCTGCCCCCAGTGCGCAGCCGTTCGATCCCGCATCCGATGCCTTTGCCCTGTTCGAGCAGGCTCTCACTGCTGTGTGCGAGACGCTGGCGCGCGCCATGGCTGCTGACGGCGAGGGTGCTACCCGTCTTGTTACCGTGAGGGTTGTGGGTGCCGCGACCGATGCCGAGGCAGATGCAGCTGCGCGCACCATAGCCAACTCCCCGCTCGTGAAGACCGCGCTGTTCGGCCATGACGCCAACTGGGGTCGTATCGCTGCGGCGGCGGGACGCTCTGGCGCCCGATTCCGTCAGGAAGATGTCGATATCGACATCATGGGCATTCCCGTTCTGCGCGCAGGACTGCCGGTGCCCTTCAGCGAGGAAGAGGCGCTCCGACGATTTGAGCGCCCGGAAATCGACCTCGATGTCGATCTGGGCGCCGGAACCTCAACTGCGATTATTTGGACATGCGACTTCTCGCATGACTACGTTACGATAAACGGAGATTACCGAACATGAGATTCTCGAAAGACACCCGCCCAAACGGCGTAACTGATTCCAAATCGGCCCAGCTCCTCGTCGAGGCACTGCCGTGGATCAAGAACATTACCGGGAAAACCGTCGTCATCAAGTACGGCGGAGCAGCAATGGTCGACCCTAAGCTTCGCGCCGACGTGATGTCCGATATCGTCTTGTTGAAGACGGCTGGCGTGAACCCCGTGATTATCCACGGCGGGGGGAAGGACATCTCGAAGGCCATGGACGAAGCGGGTATTCCCGTCGAGTTCAAGGATGGTCAGCGCGTGACCTCTGACGAGGGCATGGAAATCGTTCGCACCATCTTGGCCGGCAAGGTAAACCAGGAGCTCGTACGCGCGCTGAACGAGCACGGCAACATCGCGGTCGGCGTGAGCGGCATCGACGGAGGAGTCATCATCGCCGAGCCTGCATCTCCCGATCTCGGCCGGGTTGGGCGTATTAAGCGCATCAACGGTGCGCTGCTGCAGGACCTGATCGACGCGGATTACATCCCTGTCATCGCCTCGGTCGCGATTGGCAACGATGGTGGCTACTGCAACGTGAATGCCGATGTCGTAGCCGGTCAGATAGCCGCCGCTACAGGCGCCACGAAGATCCTGTTCCTCACCGACGTCGACGGGCTCTATCTGGATTTCGATGACAAGGATACGCTCGTCTCCCAGCTCACGCTCGAAGAAGCACGCGAGCTCGTGGAAGGTGGCACGCTGTCGTCTGGCATGATTCCCAAATTGAAGTCGTGCGTCGAAGCTCTCGACGGGGGCGTTCAGAGCGCCTACATCATCAACGGGACAATCCCGCATGCCATTCTGCTCGAGATGTTGACCGAAAGCGGTGTCGGCACTGCGGTGTATGCCGAAGTGTCCGAGGGCGACGGCGCACATGCACCGCTCGGCAACTTCGCGAGCAAGCTGCTCGAAAACAAGTAACGCTGACTAGCGCGGCCGAAAGGAACCCTTTCCCAAGGTCGCTTTTCAGGAATAGGAAAGGGGAAGCTATGACTCTTGAACAACAGAAACAGCTCGAAGAAGCCTATGTCATGCACACGTTCGGCCGCAAGCCGGTCGAGTTCGTGCGCGGTGAGGGCATGCGCCTTTGGGATGACGAGGGCAAGGAGTACCTCGATTTCCTGAGCGGCATCGGCGTCATCAGCCTCGGCCATTGCCATCCCGCACTTGTGGCGGCGCTCAACGGCCAAGCTGCCAAGCTCATTCACGTGAGCAACTACTATTACATCGAAGGGCGCGGAGAGCTGGCCAAGAAGCTGTCCGATTTGCTGAATACCTGTTCTGACGAGGCCGATCCAGAGCCGTGGCAGACGTTCTTCGCCAATTCCGGCGCTGAGGCGAACGAGTGCGCCATCAAACTGGCGCGCCTGTACGCCCGTCGTCAAGAGGAAGCAGCCGGTTCCACGGCGCGCCCGCAGGTGATCATCGTGCTCGAGCGCAGCTTCCACGGGCGTACGCAGGCTACGCTGTCTGCGACGGCGCAGCAGGTGAAACAGGAGGCTTTCCAGCCGCTGCCTGACCAGAAGCTGTTCGTGGCGACACCTGCCAACGACGTGGAGGCACTCGAGGCGCTCTTTGCCGAAAGGGGCGCGGAAGTGTGCGGCATGCTGCTCGAGCCCGTCCAGGGCGAATGCGGCGTGTACCCGTGTTCCGACGATTTCCTAAAGGCGGCACGTCGCCTTTGCACCGAGCACGGTGCATTGCTCATGGTCGATGAAGTGCAATGCGGCATGTACCGCTGCGGCACCTATCCGTTCGCGTTCCAGCATGCAGGCATCGTGCCCGATGTCGTGACCATGGCCAAGGGAATCGCGGGTGGCGTTCCCATGGGTGCTTGCTCCGCCCCTGCGCATGTCGCCGCCGTGTTCGAGCCGGGTATCCATGGCTCAACGTTCGGCGGTAGCTGCCTGGCTATCACGGCAGCCAACACGGTGCTCGATACCGTTGCTGCAGAGGGAATTGCCGAGAACGTCACCGAAACGGGCGCTTACCTACGCGAGAAATTGGCGGCTTTGCCGCAGGTCGTGGGAGTGCGCGGCAAAGGCCTCATGGTTGCAGCCGAGCTGAAGGAGGGCCTCGACGCGAATGCCATCGTGCTCGCCGCCCTCGAAGCTGGATTGGTCTTGAACGCAACGGGCCCTCACACGCTTCGTTTCCTGCCTCCGCTCGTATGCGCGCGCAAAGATGTGGACGCCCTCATCGAGCGCTTGGCTGCTCTGCTGTAGAATAGAGCGGTCAGCAAGAATGTGGTAAATGGCGGCGCGGTCGGGAAGGACCGCCTCGCCTCGACAATGAAAGAAGGAATCACATGGCGGAAAGAGAAAAGGTAGTATTGGCCTATTCGGGTGGCCTCGACACGTCGATCTGCATCAAGTGGCTCATGGACGAGCACAACATGGACGTCATCGCAGTGGCGGGCGATGTGGGCCAGGAGCATGATGGCCTCGAGCCCATTCGCCAGAAGGCTTTGCGCACCGGCGCTATCGAGTCGTACGTCGTGGACATGCGCGAGGAGTTCGTCGAGGGATACCTCACCGATGCCATCCGTGCAAACGGCCTGTACGAGAACAAGTACCCGCTGCTGTCCGCCCTTACGCGCCCCGTCATCTCCAAACACCTCGTGCGCATCGCCCACGAGCATGGCGCGAAGTACATTGCGCATGGCTGCACCGGCAAGGGTAATGACCAGGTGCGTTTCGAGACGAGCGTCTGGCTGCTCGATCCCACCATCAAGATCATCGCCCCGGTGCGCGAGTGGCCGTTCAAGTCCCGCCCCGAGGAAATCGAGTGGGCTGCCGAGCATGGCATCGACGTGCCTGTCACCAACGACAAGCCCTATTCCATCGACGACAACCTGTGGGGTCGCGCCATCGAATGCGGCGTGCTGGAAGATCCGTGGAACGAGCCTCCCGAGGACATCTACACGATGACCGGTTCTCCCGAAGCAGCCCCCGATGTGCCTGAATACGTCGAAATCAGCTTCAAGGCCGGTATCCCCTGCGCCCTCGACGGCGAGGAGATGAGCTTCATCGACATCATCTACAAGCTCAACGAGGTCGCCGGGCGCAACGGCTACGGCCGCCTGGACATGATCGAGAACCGTCTCGTGGGCGTGAAGAGCCGCGAATGCTACGAGCAGCCGGCGGCGTTGGCGCTGATCACGGCGCACAAGTCTCTTGAGGAGATGTGCCTGGAGCGCGAGGTGCTCCATTACAAGCTGGGCATCGAGCAGAAATGGTCCGAGTGCGTGTACTACGGCCAGTGGTTTGCCCCGCTCAAGATGGCACTCGACGCGTTTATCGCTTCCACCCAGACTTACGTCACCGGCACGGTGCGCTGCAAGTTCTACAAGGGCACTTGCACGGTCGTCGGTCGCAAGTCCGATTATTCGCTGTACAACTACGCGCTGGCAACCTACGACAAGGAAGACCAGTTCGATCACGAGGCTTCGAAGGGCTTCATCGAGCTGTTCGCCCTGCCGGCGAAAGTTTGGGCCGAGTGCCGTCTGTCTACCCAGGCTGACGAGCAATAGCCGCTAACGGAAACGCGGCGGAAAACGATGTCCGACGCGTTTTTTGGCAACAAGACAACGCGCAGCGAGCGACGCCTGCTCGCTGCGCTTACGCACACGACCCGGGGTTAACCTGGGTCGCACGCACGAAGGGGGCGGTCCGCATGGCCTTGTGGTCGGGTCGGTTCACCGAAAACGTTTCTGAATTCACCCAACGCTTCGGCGCGTCGCTGCCAGTTGACAAGGCTCTGTATGCGCAGGATATCGCCGGGTCGAAGGCCCATGCGCGCATGTTGGGGGCGCAAGGCGTAATTTCCCTCGAAGATGTCGAGCTCATTGTGGCGGGCCTCGACCGCATACAGGCGCGCATTGAAGCGGGCGAGTTCGTATTCGACATCAACGACGAGGACATCCACATGTCCGTCGAAAAAGCGCTTATCGCCGATATCGGCGAAGCCGGTGCGCGTCTGCATACGGGCCGTTCTCGCAATGACCAGGTCATTACCGATACGCGCTTGTTTGCCAAACAGCGCGCAACCGACTTGATGCAGGCGAACGCCGCCCTACGCCATGCGCTCGTCGAAGCAGCAGAGAAACATTTCGATGTGATCCTACCTGGCTACACGCATCTGCAACATGCGCAGCCCGTGTTCCTCTCGCATCATCTGCTTGCCTACGCCTGGATGTTCGCACGCGATTTCAAGCGCCTCGCCGCCGCGCGCGAGGCGGCCGACGTGTGCCCGCTGGGCTGCGCGGCTCTCGCTGGCACCACCTATCCGCTCGACAGGCGCGCTACCGCCGCCGATTTGGGCTTTTCGGACGTGACGGCTAATTCGCTCGACACGGTGTCAGATCGTGATTTCCTGCTCGACCTCAGCTATGCTGCGTCGGTCTCGTGCGTTCACCTCTCGCGCCTTGCGGAGGAAATCGTGCTGTGGTCTACGGCCGAGTTTGGCTTCATCACGCTCTCCGATGCGTTCTCAACGGGGTCGTCAATCATGCCCCAGAAGAAGAACCCCGATTTCGCGGAGCTCATCCGCGGCAAGACGGGCCGTGTCGTGGGCGATTTGGTCGCATTGCTCATCACCCTGAAGTCACTTCCCCTGGCCTACAACAAGGATTTGCAGGAGGATAAGGAAGGCGCAATCGATGCCGCCCGCACTCTGGAAGATTGTTATACCTGCATGGCGGGCATGATCTCCACCATGACGGTCAATGCCGATGCGATGCGCACGCAGGTGGACAAGGGCTATCTCGCGGCAACCGATGTCGCCGACTACCTGGCTAAGAAGGGCCTTCCGTTCAGGCGCGCCCACGAAGTGGTGGGGCATCTCGTGCTCCTGTGCGATCAGCGCGGCTGCGGGCTCGAAGATCTGAGCCTCGATGACTTCAGGGCCGAAAGCGACCTTTTCGAAGCAGATATAACCGGTGCGCTCGATGCCGTCTCGATAGCCGATGCGCGCGTGACCGAGGGAGGGACGGGCAGACAAGTTGTCAAAGAGCAGCTTGAGCTCGTCAAGCAAGCCTTGTCGATCGACGAACAGGCTATCTAGGTTTGCTTTAAGAGGAATGGCGAATGAGCTCGAGAGCAGTAAAAAAGAGGGTAGGGGTGGTCAAGCGCCGCGGCATAGCGGCGGTGCTCTCCGTCGTGGCCGTCCTCGGTGCCATCTTCACGAGCGCATCGCTTGGAGTGGTGTTGGTTTTGGGCACATGGTTTGTCGACTTGCCCGATTATCGCAGCGCCGATGCGTTCAACACGGCACAACCCACCTACATATACGCAAGCGATCGAACGACGGTCCTCGCCCGCCTTCAGCTTGAATACCGTGAACCAATCAAGCTCAAGGACATGAGCGAAGACCTCGTCAATGCGACGCTTTCGATTGAAGATGCTCGCTTTTATGACCATTCTGGCGTCGATTATCTGGGTATCATGCGCGCTTTGGTGAGGAATCTCCAGGGTGGAAACCTCGAAGGAGGCTCCACCTTGACCCAGCAACTCATACGCAACACCGTCCTGGCTGGCGAACGCGATGACATCTCGGTAAAGCGCAAGGTACGTGAGGCGTATGTCGCTTTGCAAGTCGAGAAGATGTACAGCAAAGACCAAATCCTGCTCATGTACCTCAATACCGTTAACTACGGTGCAGGTGCTTACGGTGTCGAGGCTGCGGCGCAGCGTTATTTCTCGAAAAGCGCCGATGAGCTAACCCTCGCCGAATCGGCGCTCATTGCGGGCATCCCCCAATCGCCCTTGTACAACGATCCTATTCAATATCCCGAGCAAGCCCTGTATCGTCGCAGCTTGGTTCTCAAGCGCATGTTCGACGAGCATTTCATAACGTCGGAAGAGTACAACGAGGCGGTCAACAGTCCCTTGGGCTTGGATGTGAAGGACATCTCCGATGACGGTATCGTGGCCTATCCGTATTTTACGAGCTACGTGAGATACCTGCTGTATAACAACTACGACCTGAGCGAAGCCGATATCCTCAAGGGTGGGCTCAAGGTCTATACCACGCTTGACGTGGAGAAGCAGCAGGCAGCTGAGCGCGCCTGCGAGGAAAAACGGCAGTACCTCTACAACGATGACATGCAAGTCGCCATGGCGGCCGTCGATCCTGCAACGGGTTATGTCGAGGCGATCGTTGGCGGTTCCAACTATCGTCAAAGCGAGGTGAACTTGGCTACTGGCCAGGGTGGCGGTGGCAGGCCATGCGGTTCGGTGTTCAAGATGTTCACCCTCGTTACGGCAATAAAGAAGGGAATCGACCCAAATTCCACCTACTTGGATTGCTCGTCACCGGCTACAGTGGACGACTACACGCTGGAAAACTACGACAACATGAGCTATGGCAACCTAAGCATTGCGGGCGCATTTGCCGTTTCGTCGAATACCGGTTTCGTACGCCTTATCTCATCCATAGGCGTCAACGATGTGGCCGAAACAGCATACGATCTCGGCGTGACGACCGACCTGGATGCTGAAAGCGCTGGTGCGAGCCTCACGCTTGGCGTGCAGAACGTCACGCCTTTGGAGCTCGCGAACGCAGCGGCCACCATTGCCAACGGCGGCGTTCGCCACGATCTGTGCGCCATCACCTCCATCGAGGATAAGAATGGCGAGATCATCGTTGACGATTCGAGTCCAGAGGGGCGTGCGACCCGCGTGCTCAGTCCCGAGGAAGCGCACGCTGCCCAAGAGGTGATGAAGGGCGTGGTCTCGGGTGGCACGGGTACGGCGGCCATAATGTACAACGGGCAGACCGTGGCGGGCAAAACGGGCACGTCCGAGGACTACAAGGACATCAGCTTCGTCGGCATTACCCCGTTTGCCGCTGCGGCGATTTGGGTGGGCGATCCTTCCAACGCCTCATCGGTTCCCACCGAAACGGCAGGAGATGTCTTCTCCAATTACGCAACTCAAGTCATGGAAATCAAGTCTCTGCCTGTTCAAGAATTTGATTTCGTCGACGATCCGCCTTACGAAAGTTATGAAGATCTGGAGCGGCATGTGTACAGCTACTCCACCTATCAGGCGATGGTCGAGCAGGAGCGTCAGCGCGCAAAGGCCGCTGCAGAGGCCAAGAAGAAGGCTGAGAAGGAAAAGAAGAAACAAGAATCGAAGAAGAAGTCGAAGAAAAACTAGTCATGGGTTGCGTTTACATGGGCGCACATAGCAGGTTTCGGCTGATAAGCCAGAGGACGTGTTCTCGATTAGTCCTTGAGTTGTAAAGTGGAAAGAAGGGTATGTTCTCGAAGATTGTCTCTCGTTTCCGTGCGAATCGGCGGTTCGAGGTGTGTTTACTGCATGAGAGATGCTAAGGTCTGCGTAATGCGGACGAAAAGGAGAGCGTAATGAGTTTCGGTTCGATAGCGCGTTGGGGCGTTTTGGCATGTGTGCTGGCTGGCAGTTTGGTGCTGTCCGCGTGTGCAACGGGCGGGAATGCGACGCTCACGGATGAGCAGAAGGCAAATCGTGCCTACATGTCCCAAGTCAACGAAACGATGGTCGAGCTGGACGCAAGCCTCGATTCGTTTATCGACGCAGTGTCTCGTGGTGACGTCGTGAACATGAAGACCCAGGCAGATAATGCGTACAAGACGCTCGACAAGCTTTCCGAGCTCGAAGCGCCCGAAACGCTTTCTGATGTACAGAAGAAATACGTCGAAGGCACCCAAAAGCTCGAAGAGGCGCTCGATGCGTACGTCGACCTGTATACGGAAGCCGAAAAAGCTGGCGAGGATTTCGACTGGTCGAGCTATGACAAGCGCATCAAAGAAATCCAGGAGCTCTACGACAGCGGCGTCAAAGCCCTCGAAGAGGGTGACAAGGCTGCGTCTGAAGTATAGGCGCACATAGAGACAGAAGACAGGAGGAGCCGGACATTGTCCGGCTCCTTAGCTTTCAGCTCGTTGTTGGTCATTTCTAGATGGCGCGAAACAACGGTAGATGTCAATCAGGATCGCCTTCTAATAGGCGTTTTCCTCGTCAGTTTCGGTTCCGTAGTTCTCCTCGTCTTCGGCCTCTTTTTCCTCTGAGTCCTCTTCGCCCGAACCCAATGAAACCACCATGTAGATGGTCTTGCTCGAGCTATCGAGGTTCTGGGAGAGGACGGTGCCCTCGGGGTATTCCTCTGAATACTCGTAGGAGATGCTCACTTCGTAATCGCCATATTGGCCTTCGACGTCGTCTTCAGTCAGCTCGCCTGCCTCAAAGGAGTTAACTTTCTCCTTTATCTCTTTGTCCTCTTCGCTTTCTTCGTCGTCTTCGTCATCGGGCGTGTAGCTCGTGCCCAATGTGAATTGGGTGTTGTTGTAAATAGGATCTGCGACGATTGGGAAATCGACGTAATCGGTGCCTTCGAGGGCGGCTGACATGAAGTTATGCCACAAGCCGTTTGCGCTCAGGTCCTCGCTCGTGGACGAGTAGTCGCGATTGCCTATCCAGACAGAGCAGGTCAGGTTGGGGGTGTAGCCCACAAGCCAGTGATCGCGGTATTCCTGGCCGGTACCGGTCTTGCCGGCAACCGGTTGACCGTTCGAGGGTCCGAAGCCGTATGCGGTACCGTAGGAGCTTTCGAATACGCCGCGCAAGACCTCGGTTGTTGCCGCTGCTACCGACTCGTCGAGTACGCGCTCGCTCGTGTCAGCGTTCTCGAAGAGCACCTCTCCGTTCTTGTCTTCGATTCGCGAGATCACGACCGCGTCGCGGTGAATGCCTCCCGTGGCCAGCGTGCTGTATGCTTCGGCCATTTCGAGGGGCGTGACGTTTTCGGTGCCCAGGACGATGATGGGATACTGCGAGAGATCGGATTTAATGCCCATCCGATGCGCCATCTCTACGAGTGACGAGACGCCGATCTTCTCGGTAAGGCGATAGTAGCCAGTGTTCGATGAGATTGCGGTGGCGTCGGCTATGGTCATCTG
This sequence comes from Eggerthellaceae bacterium, assembly GCA_017432445.1. GTDB lineage: Bacteria > Actinomycetota > Coriobacteriia > Coriobacteriales > Eggerthellaceae > UBA9715. Next base: position 19,460 of record JAFRJC010000016.1, read on the forward strand.
CCCATAAGTCTCGTTGTTGAAGTTGTTGATTTCCGTTCCGTTGGTCAGCTTTAGGGGGCTTGAGCAATCGACGGCGGCCAAGGGGTTAATACCTTGTTCGATGGCTGCGGTAAGCGCGAATACCTTGAAAGTCGAGCCGCTGGGGCGTCCGCCCTGCGTTGCGATGTTCCACTGATCTTTATAGAAGTCGTTGCCACCGACGATGGCGAGTACGTAGCCGGTGTTCGGATCCATAGCCACCAAAGCGGCGTCCAGATCGGCGTCCATGCTGGAATACTGCTCCTTGCAGGCAGCATCTGCCTTCTTCTGCAAGTTGGTATCGAGAGTGGTGTAGATTTTCAGGCCGCCTTGGAACAAGTCGGCATATGAACAGCCGTAGATGTTGTCAGCCTTCATGAGCTCGTCGCGTACGAAACTCGTGAAGTATGGGTATGCGTAAATACCCTGCGAAGGTTCTTCATCCGCTGGGTCAAGGCCCAAGCCCTCGTTGATGGCAGACTTGTATTCTTCTTCGGTGATATCACCAGCGAATTTCATGCGTTCCAGCACGAGGTTTCGACGCTCGATGCATGCTTCGGGATTCTCCTTCGGATTGAAGGCGGTGGGGGATTGCGGGATGCCGGCAAGCGTTGCGGCCTGCGTAAGCGAGAGATCTGCGGCGGAAACCTGGAAGTAGTTCTTTGCCGCAGCCTCGATGCCATAGCAGCCATCGCCGTAATTGATGGTGTTCAGGTACATGTTGAGGATTTCCTCTTTGGTGTACTCGTGCTCCATCTCAAGCGCCAGCTCTGCCTCGCGTGCCTTGCGCTCCAAGGTGATATCCGAGGCCTCTTCCGAAAGCGCAGTGTTGCGCACGAGCTGTTGGGTGATGGTGGAAGCGCCTTCCAAGTTTCCTCCCGTGAGGATTCGCGTCAATGCGCGCATAATGCCCTGGGGGTCCACGCCATTGTGTTCGTAGAAGCGGATGTCCTCGGTGTCGACGGTGGCCTTCTTGACGTAGTCGCTAATCTGGTCAATCGTCACCGGATCGCGCTTTTCGAGCTGGAATTTGGCGAGCAAAGTCTTGCCGTCGGCGGCGTACATGTAAGAGTCTTCAGCGAAGTTGAAGCTGTCGCTGTTGATGGTGGGCAGGTCTTCGATCCAACTGTTGTATACGGCAAAAACGCTCGATACGCCCCTGAAGCAGAGGAAGGCAATCGCTGCCACTACCACCAGGGCTCCCCAGGCGACGGCATGGCTCTTTGATTCTCGGAATTTGCGTCGTGCTTTCATTATGCTTGCCTTTGTCTGGTACGGTTTTGCTACAAGTCTATCCATTATACTTCATGCGGAAATTGAGATTGTGAAGGTGCTGGGGAGTGCAGGTAGTTTATCTCTGTGCTGGTCCGGCGTGGCTGACGCCTTGCCGAGCCATTCGCTCGAATCCCCCTTCAAACCACGCTTTGGGAAAGCGGCCAATGAAGCCGAAAAGCTGGCAGTGCAATCCTGGTATCGGCTCCGGCCGCTTGTGTTGCCGCTTTCTTATGAGCGTGGTTTTACGGGGCGCTCATAGGCTCGGCAAGGCGTCAGCCACGCCGGACCAGCACAGAGATAAACGGTTTTGAATACGAGGAATTGAACGGTGAGCGACACATTTAGGAAGCCGGAGTTGTTGGCGCCGGCGGGAACCATGGAGTGCTTACATGCAGCGGTTTGCGCGGGCGCGGATGCCGTGTACTTGGGGCTTGACGAGTTCAACGCGCGTCGCAATGCGGGTAATTTCACGCTCGAGAGCTTCGCTCAAGCTTGCGAGTATGCGCATCTGCGAGGCGTTAGGTTGTACGTGACCTTAAACGTCGAGATATTGCCGAGCGAGCTCGATCGTGCGCTCGAGCTCGCACGCCAAGCTTACGAGGCTGGTGCAGATGCGTTTATCGTGCAAGATATAGGGCTTGCCTCCGAACTCCATCGGATGTATCCGCAGATTCCCTGGCATGCTTCCACCCAAATGAACATTCATTCAGCGGCAGGCGTCGAAGCAGCGGCTCAGCTTGGTGCCAGCAGGGTGACGCTTGCGCGCGAGCTGGCGGTTGAGGAGATCGCCGAACTCTGCGAGGTTGCTGCTGGGTTTGGCATGGACATCGAGGTGTTCGCGCACGGCGCTCTTTGCGTGTGTTACTCCGGCCAATGCCTGATGTCTTCGATGATTGGCGGACGCTCAGCTAACAGGGGCCTGTGTGCTCAAGCATGCCGCTTGCCCTACGAGCTGAAAAACGAACGTTCCGACAACGCGCTTCCTGCCGAAGGAGAGCATCTGTTGTCACCGCGTGACCTGTGCACGATTGACATGCTCGACGAGTTATCGCGGGCAGGAGTCGGCTCCCTGAAGATCGAGGGGCGCATGAAGTCAGCCGATTACGTACACGAAGTCGTATCGGTGTATCGGGAGGTGCTCGATGCAGATGGCGTTGCGAACGAGGGTCATCGAGCGCGCTTGGCAGAGGCTTTCTCCCGCGGTTTTACTACGGGCTACCTTGAAGGTATGCGTGGAAACGAAATCATGAGCTACGGGCGTCCGAACAACCGCGGGGTCTTCGTAGGTCGGGTGGTCCGTGCTGGGGACGGGTTTGCCGACGTTGCTGCAGAAGCGCAGATGAACAGCGGAGATGTGCTGGAGTTCTGGACGAACCGCGGCCATTTTGCGGCAACCGTGCCCGCGTCGGCCATGGGGGGCGATGGTGTCGTGAGGGTTCCTGTGGACCAGCGTGTTGGCAAGGGAGACCGGGTGTTTCGCGTGCGCAATGCGCAGACGGCTTTTGCAGACGACGAGTATGCTCCGCGCATTCCCGTCGACGGACAGGTGAGATTGCGTTTGGGAGAACCAGCCTACGTGCGTTTCTCGACCGATGGAACGTGCGGTGCTGTGAGCGAAGGTGAGGCTTGGGGTCAGCCTGTTCAGTCTGCGCGTACTCGTGAAGTGTCCGCGAAAGACGTATGCGACCATGTCGACCGCCTGGGGAACACCCCGTTCGTGCTAAACGATTTGGCAGTGGATGTGCAAGGCGGAGTAGGTTTGGGCTTTTCGGAACTGCACCATCTCCGTGCCGAAGCGCTCGAGGCGCTGAAGGCGAACATGCTTGCCGATTATGCGGGGCGTTCGGTAGAGAAGGTCCTCCTGATTCAGAGCAAGCCGTCATCGAATAGGAAGCGGACCTGCGACGTCGTGGCTTGGGTTACGAATCCGAGCTGCGCACGTGCGGCGCGCAAGGCGGGCGCTGATGTGCTATACGTGCCAATTCTCAACTTCAGACGGGGACAAGCGCAGCTTGCAGGCGTGCGGCAAGACGATCCCGAGCAGGCCGGCTATCCAAAGCAATGCGTCATGGCGCTTCCCGCTATCGACCACGATCCTGTGCCCTCAGTGCGCGAGTATGATTTGCCATTTGATATTTGGGATTACGTACGCGAGGGCAAAACGGTGTTCGCCGATAGCATGGCTTCATGCGTCAGGGCCCTTTCGTGTGGGGCGTCTGTCGAAGTCGGCCCGCATGTGCCTGCGACGAACGCTGCCTCTTTGAGGGAGCTTGCTGATTTGGGTGTTTCGCGCGTCTGGCTTTCTCCCGAGTTGACACTTGGTCAGATCGATGACCTCGCCCGCACTTCTTCCGTTTCCCTGGGCCTTACGGTCATCGGTTCGCAAGAGCTCATGGTGACCGAGCACTGCCTGCTCATGAGCCAAGGCCCCTGCAATCAGCAATGTGAGACCTGTCCAAGGCGTGCCGTCTCTCACAAGCTCGTCGATCGGAAGGGCTTCGAGTTTCCCGTCGTGACGGATTTGCTCGGACGCAGCCATCTGTACAACGGCGTTCAGCTTGACATCGTCCAAAACCTTCCCGATCTGGTCGATATCGGCATCGATGCCATCATGGTCGACGCAACTCTCATGGACAAGAGGGGCACTTCGGAGGCCGTCGGGAGGGTTATTCGTGCGCGAGATTTGGCGATTAAGGAGCATCGTGCACTCGGCAAGCGCCCCGGCACTACAACTGGTCATCTGTTCCGTGGTGTGTCGTGATACAATTTCGCGTTACGTACATACATATATATAAGTAAGGAAGGCACGGCATATGCTCTCTGCTGAAGAACAACTCCACATAATTGCCTCGGGCGTTGATAAGATTGTTCCCGAAAGCGCGCTCCTTGAAAAGCTCAAGCGCGGCACGCCCCTCAACATCAAACTGGGCGTCGACCCAACGGCTCCCGATATTCATATTGGTCATGCGGTGCCGCTGCGCAAGTTGCGTCAATTCCAGGATCTGGGGCATCAAGTCACGCTCATCATCGGCGACGGTACGGCCCTTATCGGCGATCCGTCTGGACGTAACTCCACGAGGCCCCAGCTCACATCCGAACAAGTCAAGCATAATGCGCAGACCTATGTCGACCAGGCGTTCAAGATTCTCGACCCCGAGAAAACCACCCTCGTGTACAACTCCGAATGGCTGCTCGCCCTTAAACTGGAGGACCTTCTGGCTATCACGGGCAAGTTCACGGTTGCGCGCATCCTGGAGCGCGATGATTTCCAGAAGCGCTATACGAACAACCAGCCTATTGCCGTGCACGAGTTCCTGTATCCCATCATGCAGGCTTATGACTCGGTCGTTATCAAGGCCGATGTCGAGCTGGGCGGTTCCGACCAGCTGTTTAACCTGCTGGCCGGCCGTGAGCTTATGGAGAAGATGGGCATGGAGCCGCAAGTGTGCCTGACGCTCCCCCTGCTCGAGGGCACCGATGGCGTGCAGAAGATGTCGAAGAGCTATGGCAACTACGTCGGCGTGACCGACGAGCCGGCTGATATGTTTGGCAAGATCATGTCGATTCCCGACGAGTTGATGGTGAAGTACTATCGCCTGGCTTCCACGGTGCCAGTTGACGAGATCGACGAGATCGAACGTGGATTAGCTGCCGACAAATTGCACCCCAACAAGGTGAAGAGGGCTCTCGCGCGCAACATCGTGGCGGCCTATCATGGCGCCGATCAAGCAGAAGCGGCGGAAGCGCAGTTCGATTTGGTGTTCAAGCAGCATGAGATTCCCGATGACATTCCCGAGTTTGCTGCAGATTTGACCCCCAACGATCAAGGCCTCGTGTATTTGGCGAAGCTCATTGCCGATGCCGGATTGGCTGGAAGCGCCGGAGAAGCGCGCCGCCTCATCGACGGTGGTGGCGTCAAGATCAACGGTGAGCCCGTAGCTGCGAAATGCTACAACGTCGACCCTGCCTTGCTTGCTGGTGCCACGTTGCAGGTGGGCAAGCGCAAGTTTGCCAAACTTGTCTAAGAGAGCGGCTGTGTACTCAGCGCCGACTTATTGTCTGCAAAGCTGACGTTCTTGAATGCACGTAAATGACAGGACACCATTTATGGTGTCCTGTTGTGTGTTAGCCGCAATGACACACAATATATTGCATATTAAATGAGATAAGAATTCTAAGTAAATTTACAGTTTTGGGGGCTTTGTGTAGACTCCCCGCGCCGCCGATTTTTCCTTGACCCGCCGTTGCGGGGAGGGTAGTATAACTACTCGCCGCTTCCGCGCAGGAAGAGGCGGAAGGCGGGCCGGAAGGCCCCGCCGACCTGGGGGCACGCCCCCGGGCGCGCACCTTGAGAGACGGATACTGGA
>JAFRJC010000100.1 GCA_017432445.1 Eggerthellaceae bacterium
CGACCCGAGGTCGAGATGGTTGGTGGGCTCGTCCATGACGACGAGCTCGGGGGATTCGAGGATTCCCAACGCGAGCATGAGCTTGCGCATCTCGCCGGGGCTGACCTCGTCTCCCTCTAGAACGCGGTCCGGATCGGAATTGAGCTGGGCGATGGTGGATAGAACGCATCCGCGGCGAACGTCAGACAGGCCGCGCAGGGCTGCAAGCGCAGCGCGCCTCTGTTGCTCGTCGGGCTCTTGGGGTATGTAGAGCGCCCTCGTACTATCGGGAAGCCCTGTCACGATGGCCTTCACCAGCGTCGTCTTGCCAGTGCCGTTGTCGCCGACGAGGCCGATATGGTCGGTGTTGCCAATGTGCAGCATGGGCACGCGCAGCATGACTTCGCCGATGGGGAGGTCCACCGGATCCGCCCGGTAGATCACCTTGCGCCTGCTGGGCGCGGCGTCGAGCCAAACGTCTGCGTCGTAGCGCTTCTCCACGCGCAAGGCGGAGAGTCTTGCGTCGGCGCTTTGCAGCCTTCCTTCCATGCGGGACGAGAGCCTGCCAGCCTGGCCGTCCTTGCCGGTGACTATCGCGAGGTTCCTCCTGTCCCTCGCGTCGCTATCTCGCTTGCCGACCCCCTTGAGGCTCCTCTTGCCATCCGCGCGTGACGCCTCTTCGCGCCGGCGCTGCGCCTCGCGCTTGACCCGATCCCGTTCTCTGCGGGCCACATCGCGCGCACGGATAGCGCTCGAGCGTTCGAGGGCGGCTTGCGAGGAAGCCTGCGAATAGCCGCCGGGCCTCATCGTTGCAGCACCATCTGCTACGAACAGGCATTGGGAGCAGAGCTCGTCGAGCAATTCGCGATCGTGTGAAACGAGCAATCCTATGCCGCCGAACCGCGAGAGGGCGGCGGAGATGGACCGTCTCGTCGCGGCGTCGACATGGTTGGTCGGCTCGTCAACGGCGAGCACGTCGGGAACCGCCCAGAGCGCGCACGCAACTTGCAACCGCTTTTGCTGGCCGCCCGATAACGTGCTGTAGCGGTGGGCCCAATCGTCTCCGATGGCGAGGTCGCGGCGCAAGCGCACGGCGGCGCTGTCGTATGCGAACGCGAAGTCCTCGAGGTTTGCGGGTGGAACGCTCGCATCCTGGGCGCAGTAGAGGGATACAAGCGGTGGTGCGACCGCGCCGGCGTCGGGCTGCAGGAGGCCGCATGCCACGAGGCAGAGCGTCGTCTTGCCCCCTCCGTTGTCGCCGACGATGCCGGTCCATCCCTTCGGGAAGGTCGCGGTCACGCCGCTAAGGGCGGGTTCCACCGCAGCGGGATAGGCGTACTCGATGTTGGAAAGGTTGAGCTGCATGATGCCTCCGGTTCTGCAGGAGGCCATGCTGGGCAGCAAGGCGAGGTTCGTTCGTTTGGAATGAATGGCTTTGAATCGTGCATGGGTATGCGATGCTGCACCCGTTCGGGCATGGCCGCCAGCTTGTAGCTCGGTTTACGGGTGGATATGGGCATCGCTAGTTCTTCATGCACCTGATCCCTTCTCTTGCCGGCGCTTGCCAAAGGCCCCGGCGGGTTACTTTTGGACAATTATAGTCTTGCGAAAGAAGTCTTGGCCTAAAGGCCGAAAATCTTAAGACCCAAAGGCCGAAAAGTGCTGCCCTTCGGGTAGGGAACACAGAGGGCGGTACATGGGCGCATCGGCAGCAATAGATTAACTAGCAGGGAAAACAGGCTTAATCGGACGGCGCGGAGACGCCGTCCGATTGCCTTCGTGGGGGAATTCGGGGGGAATGGTGCCAACATCACCCCGAAAACGGCCGTTTTCGGGGTGATTGCATACTGCGCGCTTGACCGATGGCGATTCCAAGATGTGTCGATAGGTGTTCCGCACTTCGCCGATGGCTCATTCCACGATACGCCGATAACTAACGCTCTTTGCGAGGACGTCGATTTCCTCGGTTACCTTTCCCATCAATTGATAGCTAGGAGTGAGTCGACGAACCCGTTGTCGAAGCACTTCTCCAAGGCTTTACCGATGTTGCCGATGGAAGTATTGCAGGCTGCGATGCAACTGCCCTGGGCATGTGAAGGAGCACCCGCGCAAACTTGAATTTTTTTAAGTCAAA
>JAFRJC010000101.1 GCA_017432445.1 Eggerthellaceae bacterium
ACAGCCGTCGTGCCAACGCCCGGTTCGCCTATGAGCAGCTGATTGTTCTTCTGGCGACGGCTGAGGATCTGCATGATACGCTCAATCTCGCCCGCGCGCCCGATAACCGGGTCGAGCTTGCCCTCGCGTGCCTTGCGCGTCAAATCAGTGCCGAACTCCTTCAACATGGAGTCCTGGCCCTGAGAAGAAGCCGCCTGCTGGTTGCGGCCGGCGTACACGGTGCTTTGACCCACGAGGTCGTTGAGCGCGCTGCGCACGTCGTCTCCGGTCTTGCCCAGGCGGGCCAGCACGTCAAGAGCCGTGCCCTCGCCCTCGCGCACGATGCCCAGGAGCAGGTGTTCGGTCGAGATGTAGCTTTGGCCCATCTGCATAGCCTCGCGCAGGGCGTTCTCCAGCACGCGCTTGACGCGCGGCGTGAAGCTCAGATGTCCGGAAACGTCGGCGTCGGCGTCGATCGCCACCGTCTGGCGGATAGCTCCCACGACGTCGTCGTAACGGACCTGCAAGCGATCGAGGGCTTGCGCCGCCAATCCTTCCTTTTCTTGAATCAATCCCAACAACAGGTGCTCGGTGCCCACATAGGGCTGGTGAAGCGAGCGCGCTTCATCCTGCGCCAAGACGAGCACCTTACGCGCTTTGTCTGTGAACTTCTCGAATGACATACGTATCCTTACTCGCGTTTTCTAGTCCCGAGAATAGTAGCACTCCCCCGCTGGGAGTGCTAATCTGACACTTTCTTGTTATAAAACCTTATAGCAGACGAATAAAGTCTGAAGCCTGATCGCTTACCCAGGGGTGAGCGATTGCCTGCTCGAAACAGCTATACCTCATCCCTCATGAGGGGGAACAGCAGCACGTCGCGGATGGAGTCGCTGTCGGTGAGCAGCATCACCAAACGGTCGATGCCGATGCCGATGCCTCCAGCGGGCGGCATGCCGTACTCGAGCGCGCGGATGTAGTCGGCGTCATAGCCCATGGCCTCGTCGTCGTAATCCTTGGCCGCCACCTGTGCGTGGAAACGCTCGGCCTGGTCGATGGGGTCGTTGAGCTCATTGAAGGCGTTAGCATACTCGTGCCCGCAGATGTAGAGCTCGAAACGGTCGGTGACATCGGGGTTCTCGGGCTTCTTCTTGGCCAGGGGCGAGATCTCGACCGGATGGTCGGTGACGAAGATGGGCTGGATGAGCTTGTCCTCGCAGGTCTCCTCGAAGATCTCGGAGATGAGTTTGCCCTTGCCCCACATCTGCTCGACCTCGACGCCCACGCGCTTGGCGATGGCGCGCAGATCCTCGATGCTGCGGTCGAACGAAATCTCCTCGCCTGCGCCCTCGCTTGCGAGCTCCATCATCGTCTTGCGCGGCCACGGGCCCTCGAGGTTGATTTCAGTCCCCTGATAGGGAACGCGCAGCGTGCCGCAAGCGGCAAGCGCGGCGGCCTGGATAACGCCTTCGGCCAGCTGCATCATGCCCTCGAGATCGGAGAATGCGCAGTAGGCCTCCATCGTCGTGAACTCGGGGTTGTGCGTCTGGTCCATGCCCTCGTTGCGGAAGATGCGCCCCAGCTCGTACACGCGCTCGAACCCGCCCACCAGCAAGCGCTTCAGCGGCAGCTCGGTGGCGATGCGCAGGTAGTAGTCGCGGTCGAGGGCGTTGAGATGCGTGACGAAGGGACGCGCGTTGGCGCCGCCCATGATGGACTGCAAAAACGGCGTCTCGACCTCGTAGTAGCCCAGCTCGTCTTCCATGTAGCGACGGATGGCCGAAACGATCTTCGAGCGCTTCTCGAAGGTGGTGCGGACCTCGGGGTTCGCGATGAGGTCGACGTAGCGCTGGCGATAGCGGATCTCCTTGTCGGCAAGGCCGTGGAACTTCTCGGGCAGCGGGCGCAGCGACTTGCTCAACAGCTCGAAGCGCTCGACGGCCACCGACAGCTGTCCGCGGCGCGTCTTCATGACCGTGCCCCAGACGCCGATCCAGTCGCCCACGTCAAGATCCTTCATCTGTGCGTATGCGTCCTCGCCGAGCACGTTGATGCGGCAGAACAGCTGGATTTCGCCTGTCGCGTCGCGCATCGTGAAGAAGCTCACCTTGCCCTGGACGCGCTTTGCCATGAGACGACCGCACATGCGAACGGCGTCTTCGGTCGATTCGCCATCCGCCAGATGCGCATAGCCTGCATCGATGTCTGCGGCGCGGTGCGAGTAGTCGAACGCGTGCCCGTAGGGATTTTCCCCAGCATCGATCAGCGCCTGGCGCTTGGCCTTGCGCACCTCGATCGGATCGTCTTCGATTTCTGTAGCTTGGATTTGTGCTTCCTCTGACATGATTGCTTCTTCCATGTGATTAAATCTGAAACTTGCCTTGCTGATGAACGAAGCAAGCGGCGTCCAGGTGCTCTATCTCGGCCTTAGCGAACAATTCGAGAAGTCGTTCGAAAAGCCGAAATGAGCGCATGGGCGCCGCGCAACGTGCTGGTGTTTCGCCGTTCTGCAAACGGCGAAGTACTAATGCTCGATCTTGAGGATGTCCATCTCGATCACGCGGCCGGTAGGACCGGTGGTTTCGATATGGTCACCCTTCTTCTTGCCGATGAGCGCGGCACCAACGGGCGATTCGTTGGATATCTTGCCGGAAGCGACATCGCTTTCGGCAGCGCCGACGATCGTGAACACGCGCTCGCGCCCTTCCATATCGACCGTCACGGTCGAGCCGATGTTCACCTTGTTGGAACGCTTCGGCGCATTCACGACGGTAGCCTCGGAGAGGATGCGGGTGATCTCGGCGATGCGCGCCTCCATCATGCCCTGCTCGTTCTTGGCGTCATCGTATTCCGAGTTCTCGGAGATGTCGCCGAACTCGCGCGCCACCTTGATGCGCTCGCCGATTTCGACGCGCTTCTCGGTTTCGAGGTAATGCAGCTCTTCCTCGAGTTTGGCGCGACCCTCTGCCGTCAGAATGAACTTGTCGTTTGCCATGTGCTGTCCTTCTCTAGCGGGAAAAGTACCTACTCGACGGGCTTCTCGTCTTCGGAGAGGCCTTCGGCGGATTGAGCCTGTTCCTTTTCGGCTGCTGCCGCCTCTTCCACGCGCTCGGCTTCGGATTCCTCGAACTTCGCGTCGATTTTCTCCTTGCCGGCTTCGACACCCTGCTCAACGCCCTTGCGCAAGCCGGAAACTCCCTTGCCCAGCGCCTTGCCGAGCTTCGGCAGCTGCTTAGGGCCGAAGATGAGAAGCACGATCACAAGGATGATGACGAGCTCAAGGCCACCCATGCCAAAAATCTTCATCGCATCCTCCTAGCGGCACGTCCGATCATTGCCAATGCTAAGAAAAAAGGGATGGATCCGAAGAATACATCCCTTTTGCCCTCAATGGTCGGCGCGACTGGATTTGAACCAGCGACCTCTGCGTCCCGAACGCAGCGCTCTACCAAGCTGAGCCACGCGCCGATGCTGTTTGACAGCGCGTGAAATACTAACACAACTCTTGGTAACGGTTAAGGTAATTTTTCGTGTTTGGTACGTGATTCGCCCTATTCACCACACGTCGTTCACATTGCTTGCGTAGGCTTTCGGGAAAGCGCAGCCCCAGATGCCGAATACTTCGGCAAGGCTGCGAAATCAACGCGTCAAGGAGTTTCCTTGGAGAAGAAAACCGCAGTTCGCATTGTCACCTTGGCAATCGTGTTCATCCTGCTCGCCGGCGTAGCCTGCTTGGGGCTCGTTATGTGCTCATCCGAGACCCCGTTCGAGGGAATGCGCACCGCAACCATAAACGGGATTTTGGATCGGAGCGGCGCGAAGGAGCGCCTCGAAGCGGAAATGTACGCTCACGCTGACGACGTGGCAGAAAGCGCAGGCATACCCGTAGAGCTGGTGAACACGGGTATCGAGATGCTGAACGTCACCGAATGGAAGGCCGTCGACCTGCCCGCCGATGCCGAGGAAACCGCGACGTTTAGGACCCAATACCGCGATCAGCAGGTCACATTGACCACCTATGACGATCCATCCCTGGTGACGTTGGGAATCTGGAACCAGAGCGTCTGCTTTAAGGTGCCCGAATCCACGCAGACGTTCACCACGCTCGCCCCTTATGCCTCAAGTCTGCAGGACCTGGGATTGCTCAGCGCGCAAGGGTTATAAACGATACAGACGAAACGTGCCGCACGCCGCACTATTTGGCGAACTTGCGGGCTAGCGCCTCGGCGACATGCGGCGGAACGAACTGGTCGACGGGACTACCAAAGCTGGAAAGCTCGCGAACGATCGAAGACGAGAGGTACATGTACTGCGGCGGGGACATGATGAAGACCGTCTCCAGCTCATGGGCGAGCTCGTAGTTGAGAGCTGCCTGCTGGAACTCGTACTCGAAATCCGTGATGGCGCGCAGACCCTTCACGAGCACTTGCGCCTCGTTCGCGCGGGCAAAGTCTACGAGCAATCCCGAGAAGGGCTCGACGCGGACGTTTGAAAGATGCGCTGTGGCCTCACGTGCCAGCTCGGCGCGTTCCTCGAGGGTGAAAAGCGGGTTCTTCCCCGCGGAGGCCGCAACGGCGACGATGACCTCGTCCATAAGCTGTGCGGCGCGCGTGATCACATCCAGATGCCCGAACGTGATGGGATCGAAGGTTCCAGGTGTCACCGCGCGTTTCATGGACGTCTCCGTTCTGCGCCTCAGCGCCAGCTCGCTCTTGCTATGTGCATTATATCGAGCGCTCAGCCCTCGCGAAAGCACGATTCTTCGCAGATAGTGCATCGAAAAACCAATGCGCAATCGTTCGTAGCTGGCGGAGTCGAGCCGCATCCGAGGTTCTCGCGGGCTGCGAGGAGCGTAGGCGCGGCGGTAGCGAGGACTGTCTGAGGCCGCGCAGCGGCCGGGTTCCGGAGCTGCCGCGCCCTAAGCGACGAGCGGTTAGCCCGCGCGTACCTCGGATGCGGCTCGACTCGGCCAGCCAACAGACAGTAACCGCGATATTAATGGCCTGTCTTTGTGTTATGGAGCAATGGCAATGGTCACGCCGGTCTTGCCGTACTTCTTCGTCGTCTCCACCTCGTAGCCGAACTCCCCAAGCACCGCGCCAACCTCCGACGCATCCTTGAGGGCATGCTCGTATACGATGATTGCCTCGGGAGCAAGGGCGCCTGAAGAGCGCATAGACTCGACCATCTGCAGCACCTTCGATGCTTCGAAGGCATAGGGAGGATCGAGGAACACGAGGTCGAAGGACCCCTGGGTAGCTGTGGGCGGATGGGACAAGATGTCGCGGCGTACCACCGACGCCTTTCCCTCCTCGAGCTTGCAGCTTGAGATGTTGCGTTTCAGGACGGCGACCGCCTTGTCGGCGCGCTCGAAGAAGACCGCGCGCGCAGCCCCGCGGGACAGCGCCTCTATGCCAAGTGCGCCCGAACCGGCGAAAGCGTCGAGGACCACTGCTCCGTCGAAACCGCCTCGCAGGCTGTACAAAGAGCTGAAGAGCGCTTCCCGTACGCGATCGGTCGTCGGGCGCGTATCCTCCCCTGTCGGCGCATCTATCGTCTTGCCCCGCAAGCTGCCTGCCACTATCCGCATACCCTACTCCATTCGAAATGCCATTAGAGAGAACTAGCCCCTTTAACGATTATCCTCCGACCACCTCGTGGGCGGTGCGGTAGACGACGCGCGCTTCGCGGGCCAAGGCCCGGTACTGGTCGGACTCCAACTCGGGATCCTCCTGCAGGATAGCGCGCGCATCGGCATGGGCGGCTTCGATGAGCGCGCCGTCGCGCACGACGTTCACCAACTTGAGAAGCGAAGCCCCGTGCTGGCGGTTGCCCAGAATGTCGCCTTCGCGCCGCAGCGACAGGTCGTAAGCGGCCAGTTCGAAGCCATCGTCGGTGCGCTGCATGGCCGAAAGGCGCTCGAGCGCAGCTTCCTTCTTCGTGCCTGATATCAGGTGCATCTCTCCCGGCAGGTCGCCTCGACCCACGCGACCGCGCAGCTGGTGGAGCTGCGAGAGACCGAAACGGTCTGCATCCTCCACGATCATGACGGTGGCACCTGGCACGTCCACGCCCACCTCGATGACGGTCGTGGCAACGAGCACGTCGATTTCACCCGAGCGGAAGCCGTCCATGACCTCCTGCTTTTTCGCGGCGGGAAGCTTGCCGTGCACGAGGCCCACCCGATAGTCCACGAACACCTTCGACTGGAGGAACTCGGCTTCGTCCTCCGCAGCGCGGGCATTGCCTCCCTTCATATCCGATTCGTCTTCGATGGCTATCGAGGCGAACTCGTATACGTCTTCATCCTCGCCGCCCTTGCTGCCCTCGCCGGCATCTTCTGACCTTTTCTCGCCAACGAGCGGACACACGATGTAAACCTGCTCGCCGCGAGCGCATGCCGCGAGGGCGGCATCATAGGCAACGCCCCTGTTCGCATACGTGTGCAGGTAGGTCTTGCGCGGTGCCGTGGCGCGCGGACGCTCCTTTATATAGGAAAGGGTGAGGTTGCCGAATAGCGCGAGCGCAAGAGACCGCGGAATCGGCGTAGCGGTGAGGAAGAGCGCATCGGGGCACGACCCCTTTGCGAGCAGCGCTGCGCGTTGATCGACACCGAATCGCTGCTGCTCGTCGATGACCGCAAGCGTGCAGTTGGCGCACACGACGTCGGGCTCGATGAGTGCATGCGTCCCGAACAGCACGTCGAGCTCTCCTGACGCCAGCCTTCCGAGCAGCTCCCCTCGCTCGTCGGCGGAGGTCGATCCCGTGAGCACCCCGCTGTTCACGCCCACTTCTGCCAGAAGCGGACCCAAGCTCGCCGCATGCTGGCGCGCCAGTATCTCGGTCGGGGCCATGAACAGGGCCTGTCCCCCGCTGTCGGCGGCAGCCGCCAGCGCGAAAGCCGAAACGATCGTCTTGCCCGTTCCAACATCGCCCAGCAGCAGGTGGTTTGCAGCTTCGGGAGCCGCCATCCGCGCCAGGATCTCGTCCCGCGCGCGTTGCTGCTCGCCTGTCAGGGCGAAGGGAATCGCAGCGTTCAAAGCTGACACGCAAGGCCCGTCCACGCAATGCGAGACGGGTTCAAGGCCCTCGCTGCGGCGTGCCCCCTCTTGCATGAGCATCAGCTCAAGCAACAGGACCTCTTCGTACGCCAAGCGCCGACGCGCCTGGACCTGCTCGTCCATCGTATGGGGAAAATGGATACATGAGAGGGCGTTGTTCCTGCTCATGAGACGATACTTGGCCCGAAGCGCCACGGGGAGCGGATCGAGCACGCCTTCGGCCTCCTCCAGCGCGTTGGCGACGAGGCGCCTCATCATACCCACCTTGATCGCACCGGTAGCAGGATGCACGGGGATGATCATGCCATGGAAATCGGAGCCCCCATCCTCCAGAACCTCGATGTAGGGGTTGGTCATGCGCTTGAAGCCGTAGTTGAACTCAACCGTTCCCGAAACCGCAACCGTCATACCCGCTTTGAGCTGGTCTGCGAGCCAGGGCTGGCGAAACGCCGTGACGATGAGCGTGCCCGTCCCATCGACGAGGGTCACCTCGGCAAGGGCGAGGCGGGGCTTGGGCTTTTTCAGCTTCACCTCGTAAACACTCGCGCGCATGGTGCACGACTGCCCAATACGCGCGCCTGCTATGGTGCTGACCTGGGACATATCGATGTAGCGATGAGGATAGTTGCTCAGCAGGTCGCGCACGGTGGCTATGTTCAGCTTGGCGAGCGCCGTCGCCCGCTTGGGGCTGACCATGCGCACCGAGGTCACCGGCGCATCCAACGCCAGCGTTGCCTTCATGCGATCGATCGCATCCCGTCGTGAACTCGTTTTCCCCATGCGCCCACTTTAGCAGAACGCGCAGGCCCTGCCGTAGAAGATACCGCAGACAAAACGATGCGCCCAAAAGGGAGACTCCCCTTTTGGGCGCATTATGTCATCTCGGTCGGGCTTGCGAGAAACGCATCTACTCCACGGAGAAGATGATCGGGTAGAGCGGTTGCTCGCCGCGATGGGACTCGACCTCGAGCTCGTCGTAGGTATCCTCGATGCGTTCCACGAGAGCCTCGAGCTGATCGTCGGGGTAGTCCTCGCCAGCCAACAGGGTGCACGTATCGGCGTCGTCAGCCTCCATCTGCTCGAGAAGCGCCATCACGACGTCCTCCAGAGACGAGCCGACCGCGTCGATGGAGCCGTCGGCGATGCCGATGATATCGCCTTCGGCAATCGGATCGCCGTTGGCATCGTGCGAATCCTTGATGGCCGTCGTGACCTCGCCCGTCTTTACCTCGGAATACGCCTCGGTCATGGCCTCGATGTTGTCTTCGAGGCTTGCGGAGGCGTCATAGCCGAACATGGCGGAGAATGCCTGCGGCACGCTCTTGGTGGGCACGACCCCGCATTTCACCTTGGCCAACTCGGCAGCGCTGTTGGCAGTCATGATGATATTGGAATTGTTCGGCAGGATGATGACCGAATCGGCGTTGCACGCGTTTACGGCGTCGAGAAGGTCTGCCGTGGAGGGGTTCATCGTCTGGCCGCCGGAAACGACGACGTCGACGCCCAGGCTGTTCAGGATGTTCGCATTGCCCTCGCCCGCAGCGACCGCCACGACGCCGAAAGGCTTGCGCTCAGCTGCCGCCTGCTCCTTCTCGGCAACGAGCTTCTCGTTGCGCTCGGCGCTCTGAAGGTCCATGTTGTGGATGAAGACCTCGAAGATCTGCCCGCGCTCGAGGAAGTACTCCAGCACCTGGTTGGGATGGTTGGAATGCACGTGCACCTTGAACTTGGGGTTGGCGCCCACGCACAGCTCGCAGTCGCCCATCGTGGACAGGAAGTCGAGCGCTTCTTCGCGGTCGAGCGTCTCGGAGTAGACGAGGAACTCGTTGCAATAACGGTATTCGGAGCCTTCCCAGTCGTTGAGGTGCTCGATTTCGACTTTGGGCTCTGACGTGGGGCTGAACGTGAACTCGTCGCTCATCGAGCCTTCCTTGCCCAGGAGCGCCGCGACGAAGCCGTCTATGAGGATGGCCAGGCCGAAACCGCCTGCATCCACCACGTTGTTCTCCTTGAGCACGGCGAGGAGCTCCGGGGTGCGCTGCACCGACGCATAAGCCTCGCGCACGATCTCGTCGAGCGCCTCGTTCACGTCAAGCTTCTTGCGATGCACGCGCTTGGCGGCGGCAGCCGTATCCTTGAGCACGGTGAGGATGGTGCCCTCGACCGGCTTGCGGACAGCCTGGAACGACACTTCGACGGCGCGGGCGAAGGCAGCGTCAAGGCTAGCCGCCGAAATCTCGGTGGCGTTGGCTGAGCCTTCGCACAGACCGCGCAGGATCTGCGAGGTGATGACGCCCGAGTTGCCGCGCGCGCCCATGAGCGCGCCAGTGGTGATGGCGTGGCGCACGTCGGCCGCCGAACAGCCCATGGGAAGGGAGCTGATGTTCTTCACAACCGACTCGAGAGTCAGGGACATGTTCGTGCCCGTATCGCCGTCGGGAACGGGAAAGACGTTCAGCCTGTTGACTTCGTCCTTGCGAGCTGTGAGGTTTTTACTTGCGGCGGCAATTGCGTTGAGCACGTCGTTGCCGGAAAAATCTGCCATGGTAACTATTTCCTCCTGCGAGGTTCTCTAATGTCTGTTCTTCGGGATACGGGCCCTCTACTTGCGAACCCGCACGTCCTGGATATGCACTTCAACACCCTCTACCGGCACGCGCGCCTGTTCTTTCAGGGCGAAGTTCACCGCATCGGTGAGGTTCCGCGAAACGGCAGCCATGTTCGTGCCGTACTCCACGACGATGTACAGATCGACGTGCACGCCCTCTTCGGTCGTATTCAGCGTGATGCCGCGACGAAGCTTGGACGCAGGCAGGATCTTCGCGATGCCGTCTGCCGGATTCGGCGCCACCATGCCCACGACGCCGTAGCATTCCATAGCCGCATGACCGACCATGTCGGCGAGCACTTCGTTGGCCACATGGAGCTTCCCGGGAATAGGATCAGCCATGGTATCTTCCTTTCTGCTGAAGGCAGCGGTGCCCCTGCAATTTCGCATAACTGGTAAAGTATAGCGCATGGCAAGGGAACTCACGGCAACGTCACGATAAAAGCCCCATCACATCTCGTCGCATCGCTTCGGGCTGAACACAGCGAGCCGTAAACGCCGTACAGCGAGCCCTGGGTGATGCCGTCGGAATCCTTTGAGAAATGGCCATCTGAGCTGAACCGGCGTTGTGAAAAACCAATCCGAGGGCGCGTTTTCAGCTTCTCCTTCGCAGCCGCCTCGAGCCTGATGGACATTTTGATGAGGAGGCAAAAAAAGCTTTGACGGGGCCTAAACGTGTGCTATAGTTTCTTGGCTAGTTTGGCAAAGGGACGTTTTCCCTCGTAAAATGCGTTACAACGGAGTTGATAGCTATGTCCAAGATCTGTGAAATCTGCGGCAAGAAGCCTGCCGCTGGCCGTAATGTCAGCCACTCGCACCGCGTGACCAACCGTTGGTTCAAGCCCAACATCCAGAAGATCACCATCCGCGACAAGAGCGGCCATGTGCGCAAGGCCAACGTCTGCACGCGTTGCATGAAGGCCGGCAAGGTCGAGCGCGCCTAACCCTCGTTTTTCAGAGGCGTATTGAGAAGCCCGCATTTGCGGGCTTTTTCTCGTTGGTTTGGCTTAAGAAGCTGGGCTATTCGATCACCAGAAGCCGCTTGCAGTTAGGGCAGGTGCCGAGCGGGGCTTTCGAACGCAACTCGATGAGGCGTCCGCCCTCGATGCCCGTGCGGCACACCCCGCACGTTTCCCCTTCCAGCTTACCCAAAGCCACTCCGCCCGTCCTGGCCGCCGTCTTGTCGTAAATCGCGATCAAATCATCGGGAAGGCTATCGCGAAGTTCGGAGCGCCTGGCGTTTAGGGCCTTTATCTGGTCTATGAGGTTCTGGTCGTCTGCCTCGAAAGCCGCACGCAGGCGTGCCTCCTCGGCTTCGGCGGTTGCGATGCCCCCCTCTAGCTGGGAACGGATGCCGCCGACTTTTTGAAGCTGGGCTTCGGCGTCGAGCATCTTGACGGCCAGGTCTTCACGGCGTTTGGCGACGCTGGCCATCTCCTTCGAATGCGATTCGACCTTTCGGAAATCCGTGCCGGCTGCATCGATAAGTTCCTGAGCACGATCCTGCTTTTCGGCGAGCATGCGATCCTCGTCCTCGAGCATGGTCATCTGGGCATCGGCCTTCTTCTGCAAAACCATGACCTGGTCGAGTTTCGCCTGAATCTCGTCACGTTTCTTGCGAATCCGCATTACCTGAATACGCTGCGGTAACTCAGCGCGCTGCTTCTTCAGCTGCATGACCATCAAGTCGATTTTCTGAACCTCTAGCAGGGATTCAAGGTCTTGGAGTTCCGCTTGCATCGCATGCCCCCTCTGAGCTAAAAGCTACCGTGAGCTCATTCTACCTCAGATTTCACAGGCGTGTAGAATCGTAACATGACCAATTTCTAGCTTGGTCGATGACGCGCACAGCATCGGCAGAAACGCCGCTTTCGACCGCCGCCTCAGCGAGTACGGCAGTTAACGGCAGCTCGCTCGCATCATGTCCGAGCTCGATGATGCAAAGGCCAGCTTGCGAGGCATCGAGGGCCAAATGGTATCCGAGTTCGCCGCATATCAAGCAATCGGTTTTGTTCGCCAAGCACGCTTCCACCACGTTTCCAGCCGAGCCGTTGGCAAACACGACCGATGCGACCATGCTGCGCCTATCACCCCAAACCCGGGGAGTGCGACCGAACACCGAAGTGCACCGTGCAGCAAGCTGGGCAAGAGATAAGGGTGCGTCTTGCGCGCGCACCGAGCACAGATAGCCATATCCCTTTCCTTCGCCTGCGTCTGCAGGCACGGCCATACTCTGGTAATCAAGCTTGAGCAAGCCCATGAACAGGTTTCGAGCATCATCGGAAACATCAAGGGCCGTGTGGAAGTTCATGAGCGCAACACCGCTTTGCACCGCCTCCCAAACGTTGACGCCTGGCGAGGTCGCGATTTCGCGGGACGGGGAGATGACCGGCGGTGCGCTCAGGAACGCCGGATGGTGTGTGAGCAGGACATTCGCCCCGCAAGCAGCAGCAGTGCGAATAGCAGCCTTCGTGACGTCCAACGCTACGCACACGCCCTTGACCGGCTTAGATGGGTCACCGACTAAAAGCCCCATGCAATCCCAGGATTCCGCATCAGAACGCGGATAGCGTTCCAGCAGGGCTTTTTCAAGAAGCCCCACGGTGAGCGGCAATCCCGCCTGCGCCGGTTTCGCGATGCCGCCCGATGCGACGGTGGCCAAGTCGTTGCGTTCGGTTCCCTCGGGTCCCTCGATGGTGATCATGATTGCGCCTCCCAATTCCCGGAATAACGGCGAAGGACAGCCCCGGTCTCGGCAAACCGTTTAGGCAGCCCAATCTATTTCGCTATTCTACGCCTTGAATGCTGCGGACGGCGAATCAATGCGTTCCTAACCGCCGCATGATGCGAAGGTCACCGGATGCATTCCTCGAGCGCCTCGGCAAAACGTTCGAGGTCGTTATGCGAGGTGTAGCGGCCAAACGAGATGCGTAACGCCCCGAAAGCCTCGTCCCCCGACACGCCGATCGCTTTCAGCACATGACTGGGTTCGAGCGAATGCGATGCGCAAGCCGAACCGCCCGAAACCCCAAAACCCTTCATGTCAAGGCGCAACACGAGAGTCTCGCTCTCGTAGCCGTCTACAAGCACGTGAACGATGTTGGGAAGGAAGCTGTCGTCTCCTGGCTCGAAAGCTACGGTTGCCCTAACGCCGTCCATAGCCCCAATCCGCGCATACAGCCAATCGCGCAACTCGCGCTGACGGGCAGATTCGACCTCGACCAAACCTTTGACTGCGTGAAGCGCCGCGGCAAAGCCTGCGATTCCGCAGACGTTTTGCGTGGTCGAGCGCTTGCCGCCCTCTTGTCCCCCGCCGAGCATCTGGGAGGAGAACGGCGTACGAGCTTTGAGGTACAGAAGCCCCACGCCCTTGGGCCCCCCGATCTTGTGCGCCGAGAACGACGCGGAATCGACGCCGAGCGCGCCCAGGTTAACGGGCGTCTTGCCCAGTGCCTGGGTAGCATCGGTGTGGAAGAGGGACCCCCGGTCATGCGAGAGGCGCGCAAGTTCCCCGATAGGCTGGATAGACCCCACCTCGCTATTGGCCATCTGCACCGAGACGAGCACGGTATTGCCGGATAGTGCCTTCTCGAGCGCTTCGGGGCGCACGAAGCCCTGGCGATCCGGCTCGATATAGACTACTTCGAAACCTTCGGCCTCGAGTTTGCGCGCCGGCTTGAGCACAGCCTCGTGCTCGACGGCAGTCGTCACGACACGCGGAACGAAATCTCTGCCCTCGGAACGACGACGGCGCTGGGCTTCGGGTAGCGCAATGCCAACCAGGGCTGCATTGTCGGCTTCGGTGGCACCCGACGTGAAAACGATCTCCCCTGGACGGGACGCACCCAAATCGGTAGCCATTTGCTTACGCGCCAATTCCATAGCCTCGAAAGCTGCACGCCCTGGTGAATGAAGGGAGTTCGCATTCATTCCGAGCGGTATGTTGGCAAGTCCAGGCTGCAGGTACGGCTGCATTGCCTCGGCAGCCTCTTCGCACAGCGGCGCCGTGGCAGCCCAATCCAAGTAGGTGTAGTCCTGTGGAACGGACGTCGCCATGCTTTACCATCCCCCTCGTCAGACCGTTAAGAAAACCCTGTTCTTCTTACGCCTTCAGGCGGGCAGCGTTTCCCAACGCCTCGATCTCGCGAATTGCCGCCTGCGGGTCCTCGGCGGCATACACGGCGTTGCCGCACACGATGACGTCCGCGCCGGCTGCGCAGACGCGCTCGACCGTCTTGACGCCAATGCCGCCGTCCACCTCGATCAGCAATCCATCGTTGCCCGCGTCCTTGGCCATCTGGGCCACCTGGGCTACCTTGAGTTCGCTGCCCTCGATATAGCCCTGGCCCGAGAAACCCGGCTCCACGGACATGACCAGCACCATATCCAGTTCCGCTATCGACTGGGCGAGCACCTCCACCGGCGTGTTCGGTTTCAGGGCCACGCAAGCTTGGGCACCGCCATCGTGGATCATCTGGATGGCGCGCTCGAGCCATTGCCCCTCGAGCGTCTCCTCGTGCACCGTAATCATGTCAGCACCAGCCTGGATGAACCAGGGCAGCTGCTCGAGCGGATTCGCTATCATCAGATGCACGTCAAGCGGCAGCTCCGTAATGCCCTTGAGCTGCTTGACATGGGGAACTCCGATGGTGAGGTTCGGCACGAAATGCCCGTCCATGACGTCGACGTGGACATAGCCCGCGCCCCCCTGCTCGATCATCCGAATATCCCGCTCAAGATTCATGAAATCCGCCGACAGAATCGACGGGGCGATTTTAACCGGTTGGAACATGATGCCCCCAATGCCGCTCTCGATAGATACAAGCCCATTCTAGCGCATGCGCTCCCGCTATAAACCTGACAGGGAATCTCCCCTTGCCGGGTTTGCGCACAGTTAGAGCCCCTTCGCCTCGAGAGCCTGGAACGCGCGGTAGATGTTGGCCTGCTTGCCCGTAGCATTGGGAGCGAGCGCGCGATGGGAGGGCACGAAGGGCGCGAGCTTGTTCTGGCGGATGGCCGTGCCAACCGAACGGTGCGCTCCGGGTTTCCCCAACGCCTCGGCGATATCTGCCGCCGTACGCGTCTCGGCATAGGGAATTGCGCAAAGCTCGGTCCAAACCGCCTTCTGGAACGCACTTCCCTGCAAATCGAGCGCCACGGTGAAATCGCGGCGCTTGCCCACGAGGTATTCTTGCAGCTGCGTGGCGGCTTCGTTCGTAATCGCCGAAGCAACGCATACTCCCTCAAGTGCCTGCTGGCTAAACGAAACTTCGGCAATCCCATGCCTGGTGGCGCGCAGGGTCACCGGCCCATGGGGCGTCGCATAGGTAAAGTATGTCGATTGCTCCTTGGCCATGCCAACCCGACAACCAATACCCTAGTAGAACTCCGGCTTCAACGAACGCGAGGCCAGAAGAGTGGCGATTTCGCGAGGCTCGACATGATCCCAGACCATGCTGCGAACGACATCGGTAATCGGAAGCTCAACTTGATAGCGCTTCGAGAGCGTTCCCAACGTGAGGCAGGCCTGCGCGCCCTCGACGACCATGCGCTTGCGGGCTTCGAACTCCTCAACGGTCTCCCCCGCCGCCAACGCCTCGCCGAACGTTCGGTTGCGCGAATGGCGCGACATGCACGTGGCGATGAGGTCGCCGGTGCCGGCAAGCCCCATGCACGTCATGGGATTGCCGCCTGACGCGGCGATCAACCTGCTCATCTCTGCTTGACCACGCGTCATCAGCATGGCCGCCGTATTGTCGCCGTAACCCAGCCCGTACGCCACGCCCACCGCGATGGCGATGACGTTCTTGAAGGCCGCGCACAGTTCCACGCCCATGACGTCGTCGCTCGTATACACCCTAAACGCCTCGGAAGCCAGCAGCTGCTGGAAAAACTCGGCGGTCTGGGCCGAGTCGCTCGCCACCACGGTGCCTGCCGCCACGCCCTTGACGATTTCCTCGGCATGGTTGGGTCCTGACAGGGCCGCTATGCGCGCCGGGTTGCCGAGCACCTCCTCGAACACCTGCGTGGGAACGAGACCCGTATCCAATTCAACGCCCTTGGAGCACACGAGAATGGGCACATCGGGGAAAACGAACGGAGCAAGCGATTCCGCTGTCGAGCGCACGTATTTGGACGGCGTTACCGAGATGATGGCCTCGGCGCCGCCGACGGCCTCCTCGACCGAAGACGTCGCATGCACACGCGGATCAAGATCTGCGTCTTTCAGGTAATCGGGATTGCGATGGTCGCGGTTGATGGCGCTGGCCACCTCGGGCCTGCGCGCCCACAAGACGACATCATGACCATTTGTGGCAACTACTTGGGCTAGCGCTGTTCCCCACGAGCCTGCGCCGATAACTGTAACGTTCATGCACACTCCAATTCGCTTGTGCCTGACAGGAAAGAGAGGAGAACATCAATGCCCGAGCCGGCGCTCTTCGCCAGAGCGCAAACGCGCAAGATTGGCTCTATGGGCCCAGAAGACGGTCAAGCCCGTGATGGCGCAGAGAAGCCATGCAACCCAGTTTCCCCAGTAGAAGTACAGCGCGAAAAACGGACAGGCGAGGGCGGCTGCCATAGAGCCAACCGATACGTACTTGGTCAAGGCCACGAGCACGATGAATATCGCAAGCTCCAACAGGGCACCCACGGGCCCAAACGTCACGAACAGGCATCCGACGGCAACCGCGATGCCCTTCCCGCCCTTGAACTTGAGCCAGGGGCTGAAAATGTGGCCCCAGGTGCAGCCCAAAAAGGCGGCGCAAAGCGCAATTCCACGCGCCGCATCGTCAAGACCGCACGCCTGTGCAACCCACAATCCGATGAGCCCTGACACGACGCCCTTGCCGAAGTCGAGCACGAACACCGCATATCCGCCCACCTTGCCCATGGAGCGTATGGCGTTCGTGGTGCCGATGTTTCCCGACCCCTCATCCCTTAAGTCCTTGTGGTAGAAAACCTTCGAGATGACAAGCCCCCACGGCACCGACCCCAACAGAAACGCGATGACGAAAACCGCCATGATTGGAACGACGTGCTGCACAGGAAACCCTTTCCCACGAGTTTGCTGGTTGGCTCCATTATAAGCCCGCTCCAAGCATCATGGGCGAATTGCCGCAAGACAAGCGGTGACTGACGCGGATTCTGCTCGAATCTAGAGACGAATCGCAATGGCGACAATGTCACATGAAGCGCTCGCAGAACAGGTTGACGACGCTCGCCAAACGCTCTGTCAGGCGCTTCTCGGTCTCCTCGGCAATCCAGTCGGGAATGCCGTATCGCGCTTGGGCGATGGAACCAGTGATGGCGGCGATGGTGTCGCTATCTCCGCCGATCGACACGGCAAGGCGAATAGCGCCCTCGAAATCGGAGCTCTCGAGGAAAGCCACGATCGCCTGCGGAACGCTTCCCTGGCACGACACGTCGAAACCGTAAAGTGGGCGGATATCGTCCAACGTGAAGTCCAGGTCGTATTCGTAGCGCTCCTCCATGTAAGCGCGAATCTCGTCGTTAGAAGCCCCCTGGCGCGCCATGAGGATGCAGGCCGCCGTTGCCTGGGCGCCCTTTATTCCCTCGGGATGGTTGTGGGTGACTTCGGCTGTCTGCTTCGCGAGCTCCTCCACATGCGCAAGATCGTCGCTGACCCACGCCACAGGCGAAACGCGCATGGCAGAGCCGTTGCCGAAGCTGTTGTACGGCATGGGATGGGGATTGTCGATCCAGTAACAGAACCTGCCGCCATAACCTGCATCCGGATACATCTTTCCATACAGCTGCATCAGACGTACAAGCTCGGTTTCCGAAATCGCCGTGCCGTCGTAGTAATCGAGCAGCGCATGCGCCACGGCTACCGTCATGACCGTGTCATCCGTGAAAAACGACCGCTCCAAGAACAGAGGGAACTCGACCGTCTTGATGTTATCCCATTCGTACACGCTGCCGACCGTATCGCCGACTATTGCTCCTAGCATAGCTTCCTCCCTTCGATCGCGGCAGCCAGATTGGCTTGAGCCTCTCTTTGAGTTCGGGCTAAGTATACTTAGCAAGCAGTTTCGATATGTCATTTGCCGGTTGACATTTATTGCCGCTTGCTTGGGGCGCTGGAAGCTGCGCAGAGAGCATTTCAGCGAGTCGGGCGCTTAAGCACCGGGTTCCATTGCCTGCGAAAGCAAGGCTTCGCGTTCGTTGGGTATGCTTCCCGAAAGCACGAGGTCGAAGAGGCGTTGCAGCTCGTCGCCAAGAGCTGGACCCTCTTTCCAGCCCCTCATCAGCAGGTCGCGCCCGCTAATCTCGAGATCATTGACCGTGAACGCCGCATCCTCCGCAAGCGCCGCTTCCACGAGGGCTCCGAACTCCTCGAGTTCATCAGCTTTTTCAGAAACAGATTCGGGAGCATGAGAGCGTCGATCGGCTTTCATGAGGGCAAGCAGCTTGCGGGCAAGTTCCTCGTCGCCACAACGGGCCAAGAACCGGCGCGCCGACTTAGCTGTCGGGGAAGGCCACTTGTCGTGTTGTTCCACCAGGAAAACAACCTCTTCGACAACTCGACGGGGAAACTTCAGCCTGCGCAGAAGCCCTTCTGCGATCCTCGCGCCTTCTTCCGCATGGCCCGAGTAGTGCGCGACCCCGTCCTCCCCTTTCATCTTGCATGCCGGCTTGCCGGCGTCATGCAGAAGCGCAGCCAGCCGCAGAACGAGGTCGGGTTCCACCTGAGCCATGACGTCGACCATATGCGTCCAGCAGTCGCGGTCGTGGTGGGGGTTTTCCTGGTCCAAGCCGTAGGTTGGCGCAAGCTCGGGCATGATCTGGAACATGACATCGGAAAACTGCTTGATGATGAGCGCCAAATGCTCACCGTCAGGCGCCGCCATCATCTTGGTGAGCTCTGTGCAGATTCGCTCTTCCGAAACGGCTGACAGCATCTGTTTCCTGTTGTGGGCGGCAAGCGCCGTAGCTTCATCGACGGAGAAGCCGTATACGGAGGCGAACCGCAAGGCCCGCATCACGCGCAAGCCATCTTCGGAAAAACGCTCGTTCGCATCGCCCACGCAGCGCAGCACCTTGTTTTCCAGGTCAACGACCCCTCCAAAAGGATCAACCACACCTAGCTCGTCTGACCACGCCATGGCGTTGACGGTGAAATCGCGCCGAGATAGATCCTCGTCAAGGGCTGCGGCAAACTCGACCGAATCAGGATGCCTGCCATCCGAATACATGCTCTCGATGCGGTAGGTCGTAACCTCGATGGGCTCATGCTCGACGACAAACGTAATCGTGCCGTGCTTGAGGCCGGTGTCGATGGAATGAAAGCTCACGGCCTCTTTCATCTGATCGGGAGTAGCATTCGTGGTCATGTCCCAATCATGCGGCTCCAGCCCCAGCAGCGCATCTCGCACGCAGCCGCCGACGATGAACGACTCGTATCCTGCCGCACGCAGCTGCTCCATCACGGCGCGCACCGAAAGCGGTACGCGCTTGACAATGCTCTGAGACCGCGCTTCGTGCACTTCGGCCATATCCTGCTCCCTATGCCGCTTGCGCTAACTGGGACATCCGTTGCGCATTGGCATGTCGCGATCACTTGCCCAAGAAGCGGTCAATCGCCTCCGAGCACGTGGTTTCGCTAATCCTTCTTCTTGAACTTGAGCCTGATGGGCGTTCCTTCCAAATCGAAATGCTTGCGCATGCGGTTTTCCAGGAAGCGTTCGTAGTTGTCATCGACGATGTCAGGCCGGTTGGCGAAAATCGTGAACACAGGCGGGCAGGTGCCGGTCTGCGTGATGTACTTCATGCGCAGAACCGCCTTGCCCTTGCTGATGGTATGTCCCGTCTCGCGGATTTGGGCGAGCCAGGCATTGAGCTGGTTGGTGGGAATGGTCTTGGAGTAGTTGGCGTAAGCGCGGTCGATGGCATCCCAGATGCGATGCACATTCTTGCCAGAAAGCGCCGAGATGGCAACGACGGGTGCGTAGCCGACATAGGTCATGCGATCGGCGACGCGCTCGCGGATCTCCACCTTCCGCTCGGGCCCGTCCACGGCATCCCATTTGTTCAACGCTATGACCAGGGCACATCCGCGATCATGGGCGAAGCTGGCCACACGCTGGTCCTGGTCGGTGAGGCCCAACGTCCCGTCAATCACGAGGATGGCCACATCGGCGCGATCGATGGCGCGCATAGCGCGCACGAACCCGTAATACTCCACGTCCTCGTCTATTTGGGCCTTGCGACGCAGGCCCGCCGTATCGACGATGGTGTAGCGCTTGCCATCGTGCTCGATCGTAGTGTCGACTGCATCGCGCGTCGTGCCGGCCACGCCCGAGACGATGGAGCGCTCCATGCTGGTCATCTTGTTGGTGAGCGAGGACTTGCCCGCGTTCGGCCGCCCGATGATGGCCACGTTGATGCCGGTATCCTCTTCGGGCTCCGCTGCCGCACGCTCCACCGCACCCGTCTCGTGCAGGGCTTTCACCACTTCGTCGAGCAGATCGCCCGTGCCATGCCCGTGCATGGCGCTGACCGGCCACGGCTCGCCGAGGCCCAGCTGGTAAAACTCGTACATGTCGTCATAGCGATTCGGGGTGTCGAGCTTGTTGACTGCCAAGAAGACCGGTTTTTGCGACTTGCGCAAGATGCGCGCGACTTCCTCGTCGTCGGTGTTGATGCCGGTGCGCCCGTCCACTAAAAACACGATGACATCGGCCTCGTTGGTTGCGGTGAACGCCTGGTTGGTGATCGAGGCCTGGAAATCGTCATCGCTTCCCACCTCGATGCCGCCAGTGTCCACCAACGTGAACGTGACGCCGTTCCAGTCGGCTTCGTGGTACGAGCGGTCGCGCGTGACGCCGCGCATCTCGTGCGTGATGGCCTCGTCGGCACCGGTTATGCGGTTAACGAACGTCGACTTGCCGACGTTAGGGCGGCCTACAACGGCCACAAGGGGTAGTGCCATGATGGTTCCTCCTAAAATGTGGCGTTTAGCGCAAAGGCAATTGTCACATTTCGTTTGCTAATTGCGTAATTTCATCGAAGTATTGGAGCGGTGAACAGGATACCACGTGAAGCGGCTGGCCTGCAGCTTTCTCCATATCCTCAAGCGACATGCCGTCAAGCGTCAGGCTATCGTCGTTGAACACGACGCGCGGCACGAGAAACATCAGGCCAGGATGCTGGGCCTCGTCCGTAGTGCTCGATCTGTCGTTCACGGCCTGGGAGATGTCTGCACCCACGAGAAGCCCGGTGACGTCGACGTTACCGCCGAAGAATGCGTTTTCGACGTAGAGCGGCTCGAAGATGTCGCCGATGCCCGCCTCGTCGATGAGCGGGCCCAAGAACTCCCGCTGGGCGCAGCCGACGACCATGACGGCATGCAGGTCACGCGCGCTCAAGGCGGCGGCGAAACGCTCGATTGCACCCTCGCTGGCTACCCGTTGCCAATCGTCCATCGTCGAACGAATGATGCCAATGCCGTCTTCGAACATGCTGAAATCACCGTAATGGCTGGCAGGCGGCACGTTTTCCAGAAGACGGGCACCATAGGCGTTCCGGTAAAACTCGTCTGCGGCATACACCCATGCCTGACCGCGTTCCATTTCGGCGCGCTCCTGAAACGGCTTCACCAAGTCGAGCAGCCCCTGCGAGGCGCCGCTGTCGTTGAAGCTATGGTCGAATGCGTCTTGATAGCGCGTGTATCCCAGAGGAACGATGCCGACACTCAGAATACCCTGACGCTCGTAAGCCCATTCCAGGGTTTCGCGTAGAACGTCTCCGTCGTTCTCGTCGGGTACGAGCACGATTTGCGCATGGAATTCGATACCTGCGTCCAAAAGGCGGTCGAGCGCCTCGAGACCATGCTGCGCGTGCTTTCCCAACAGGCGTTTGCGCACTGCAGCATTGCTCGCCTGCAACGAAACCCGCAAAGGCGATATGCGCTGCTCGATGATGCGCGCCTCGTCTTCGGGCGTCATGTTGGTGAGCGTCACGAACGTCCCCACCAAAAAGCTCAGGCGGAAATCATCATCGCGTAAATACAGCGAAGGGCGCAATCCGCTTGGAAGCATGCGCATGAAGCAAAACGTGCATGCGTTGCGGCACTGCTTCACGCCATCGAACACGAGGCCCTCGAACTCGAAGCCCCACTCCTCGCCTGGCTCTCGCCACAGCTCGACTTCGCCCTCATCCCCGTCGAGATCCACATAGCCGATCGTGATGGCATCTTCGTCAGACAGCCATCGCCAGTCGATCATATCGCGCAGGGGCTGGCCGTCCACCGCGACCACGTAACAACCCGGTTCGAACCCCGCATCCCAAGCGGGGGAATCAGGCTCGACTGCCGTAATCAACGCGCCTTGACGCGCCGGCCGCGCGGCATCCGACGTGGGATATGTGGGCTTGGTTTCCATGGCATCCTATTGTAAAGGATGAGGCGGAGAACGTATCTCCGCCTCATTTTTCACAAGACTCTGCCAGTTAAGAAACGCATTCGAGGACAACCCGGAGGTGCGCTCTCTAGCTTATCCAGCACCTCTTTAGAGGGACTCCAGGAAGTCCACCACTTCGCGAATCTGGTTGCCGGGGGTGGAGGCCCCTGCGGTTACGCCGACAGTCTCACAATCCACGAACCATGCAGGATCCAGCTCGGAGACGGATTCGATGTGGTAGGCATGCGGGCAGGAAGCTGCGCAGATCTCGGCCAGACGGGTTGTGTTGGACGAGTTCTTCCCGCCGATGACAACCATCGCATCCACTTGCTTGGCAAGGGCGGCAGCGGAATCCTGGCGCTTGCTGGTGGCAGAGCAGATCGTGCGTTTCACTTCGGGTTCTATCCCCTGCTCGCAGATGCGTTCCACCACGGCATCCAGGTTCTCGCGGCGCTGCGTCGTCTGCACGACCACGCCGATCGGCGCCCGCAGATCGCTGGGAACATCGTCGGGCGAGGGCACGACATCCACCTTCGCCCCCTCGCGTCGCGCATAGGCGCGCAAGCCCTCTACCTCGGGGTGTCCCGCCTCGCCCACGACGATGACGCGACAGCCCTTGCGGGCGAGCTCGGCCGCGGCTTTCTGGGCGCGCGCGACATGCGGACAAGTCGCATCGACCACGGGAAGCCCTTTCGCCAACACTGCATCGTGCACGTCGGGCGTCACGCCATGGCTGCGAATGATGATCGTGGCGTCCTCAATCTCATCCAAATCGATCGCCACCTGAACTCCGCGCGCTTTCAGGTCATCGACGACACCGGGATTATGGATGAGCGGCCCCAAGGTGTAGGCGCGTTTCGCATCTTGCGAAGCGGTAAGGGCCATGTCGAGCGCACGCTGCACGCCGTAGCAGGCGCCCGCGCTTTCGGCCAGCATCACTTTCATGACATCCCCGTTCTCTCAGAAACCATTTGGGGGTGAGACGTTAATCCCGCAAGGCGGGACGGGTATCCTGGATGGAAATCACAGCGCGTCGCCCGCTGCAAGCTCTTCTGACGTATGCTGCGGAATCGGATGCTCTGCAAAGACCTGCGTGTAATCCTTGTCCTCGGGGAACAGGGCATGCATGTCAACCTCATCGCGCGGCACTCCCTGGAACATCGCGAAGCACTCGCGCAGGGCATACCAAACGCAACCGTCGAGGCGCTCGTCCTTTGGCAGGAAATCGAAATCCGCAAGCAGGACCGGGTCTCCGAACTCCACCGTGATCTTCGGAAAACGCAGCCGCTCTCCCTTGCGCTTGACCTTGTCGACGTTGTGAACCGCCATGGGAAGGATCGGCGCCTTGCCCATGCGCGCGATGAGGGCCGCTCCCCCATGCACGTGCAACGCGGCACTCCCCTTGCCGCGGCGCGTGCCCTCGGGCATGATGCCCACGATCTCGCCGTTCTTGAGCATGCGCGCCGCGCGCTTGACAGCCGTGCGGTCGGCAGAATCACGTTTGATGGGAAACGCCCCGATGTGCGCGAAAATCCAGCCCAGAGGCTCATGGTCGAAAAGCGTGTCACGCGCCATGAACCGTGGCCAATAGTGCGGGAACATGCCCAGGTACATGAAGACTACATCCAAATATGACGTATGGTTGCTGATGGCGACCACGCCCGAATTGTCTGCGAGCGGCGGCAGCTTCTCACGTCCATCGATACGGTAACGGTACAAGACCTTGCAGATGAATGAAACGACCCCGACGATCACGTAAGCAGGCACCCTGTTGAAGCGTTGCTTGCCGTCCGAGTACTGGTCTACGCCAAACGGCTCGTCGAACAGCCGCTCGTACTTCTTGGGTTTCGGGGTTTCTGTCGACTGGGTTTCTTCTGAGGCCACCGTGCGGTCACCATCCCTTTGCTAGCTGCGCTCGCGCACCAAGTCGCAGATCTGCGCGATGACTTCCTCGATCGTCATGTCAGACGAGTCGATGTGCACGGCATCGTCGGCAGGGCGCAGAGGCGAGGCGGCACGCGATGAGTCGTACTCGTCGCGGCGGATGATGTCGGCGAGCACCTCCTCGAAATCGGTCGAGCCCACGCCGCGCTGCTCGTTTTGCAGCACGCGCCGCTGGGCGCGCGCCTCGTTCGAAGCGGTCAGGAACACCTTCACCGGCGCCTCCGGGAACACGACCGTGCCGATATCGCGGCCTTCCACCACGTAATCGCCCGAACGCCCGATGCGCTGCTGTTGGGCGACCAACGCCTCGCGCACCGACGGTTCGGCGGAAACGGGGCTTACCGCCCTATCGATTTCGGCCGTGCGGATGGCCTGCGTTACATCCACTCCGCCGATGGAGACGCCTACGGGTTTAGGGTTACCCGGCTCATGCGCAAAGGCAATCTCATAGGTGCGGGCGATCTCGCCCAGGCGCTGCGCATCGTCAAGCGCAATACCATCGTGCACGGCCTGCCAGGCCACGCTGCGGTACATAGCTCCCGTATCCAAACAGGCAAAACCCAACTCGCGAGCTACCTCAACCGATACGCTCGACTTACCAGCCCCGCTCGGGCCGTCGATGGCGACTATCATCTACTAACCTTCCAAATCATTTGCGATTGGCAGATGCGGAAACGGACCTGCCCAGCTCCACGTCTAATGGCACAACTTCACGATGTCGTGCAGGAAATCAGGATAGCTCACGTCGACGCTTCCGAAATCGGTCACGTCAACGGGCACCTTGCCTGTCAGGCCTACAAGCGCCCAGGTCATTGCCAGACGATGGTCGCTTCTCGAGTCGAACACCAGCCCTTCGGGAACCTGCAAGTTGGGCTGTCCCTCGATGAACAGGTCATCGCCTTCGGTCCAGGCGTCCACTCCCAAAAGCGCCAAACCCCTTACAATCGCCTCGAGGCGATCAGACTCCTTGGCGCGCAGCTCCTCGACATTGCGGAACACCGTGATGCCATGGGCGTGTGCTGCGACCAGCGAGAGGACCGGCACTTCGTCCACGAGGCTCGCGATCTTGTCACCTGGAATCTCGCAACCATGCAAGCCCGGCGTGTAGCACGCCGAGATCACGCCAAATGGCTCTTTGCCCGCCGAGCCCGTACGACGCGTGGCGACGTCGGCGCCCATACGCTCGAGCGTGAAGAGGAAACCCGTGCGCGCAGTGTTGAGGCTCACGTTCTCGATTTGAATCGCGCTTCCCGGCTTGAGGAGGGCGGCGCACACGATGAACGCCGCCGAAGACGGATCTCCCGGTACGCGGATCTCTGCCGAATGCATGCAAGCAGGGCCCTTCACCCGCGCCGTGCGTTCGCCGGCGGTGGTCTCGACGCCGTATTCCGGCAGCATGAGCTCGGTATGGTTGCGCGACACGGACGGCTCGTTGAGCTCGGTGACGCCGTTGGCCCTCACGCCTGCCAAGAGCACGGCTGTCTTGAGCTGAGCCGATGCCATGGGAGAATCGTAGGTGATGGCGCGCAGGTTCTTCGTGCCGTGCTCGGTGATGGGAAGCGTCTCGGCGCCAGCCGGCTCGAAGTTCACGCCCATCATCATGAGCGGAGCCGTGATGCGCCGCATGGGTCTCTTCGAGAGGTGCTCGTCGCCTTCGATGCGAACCTCGATATCCCAGGGTGCGAGCACGCCCATGAGCAAGCGAGCAGTCGTACCTGAGTTGGCACAGTAGATGGGACCGTCGGGCTGCTTCGGGCCTGCGGCACCCCAGCCTTCGACACCGCCGGCCAAGCTGCCGTCGGTCTGCTTTTCGAGAGTTACCGTGGCCCCGAGTTTCTGCACCGCCTCGATGGAGGCGCGCACGTCACTCGAGTCAAGCACGCCCAGAAGACGCGAAGTGCCCTCGGCCATTGCCGAGAACAAGATGGCCCGATGCGAAATCGACTTATCGCCTGGCACCGTCATCGTGCCGTCCAAAGGCGATGGCAAAGGACGAATCGTCCGCGTTCCGCTTTCCTGGCTAGACATGGCTGTGCTCCTTCAAGTCATGGGGCTCACGCCATCCATTCTACACCAGCACAGCCGCGTGCTCGGTTACGGTTTGCAATGCCCGAGCGCCTCGACCTCGTCATCGACAAGCTCGCGCCACTCCCCTGGCTTCAGGTCGCCGAGCACCAAGGAGCCGAAGGATTCGCGATGCAGATTCAGAACGCGGTTCCCGATTGCCTTGAACATGCGCTTGACCTGATGATAGCGGCCTTCGCGAACGGTTATGCGTACGAGGCGATCGCCTTTGCCGGCAAACTCGACCTCGGCAGGCTGCGCGGGACCGTCGTCGAGCTCCACGCCTGCGCGCAACGCCTCGGCTCCTCGCGTCGTCAGCGGATCCCTTAAATACGCGAGGTAGGTCTTGGGCACATGACAGCTGGGATGGAGCAGGCGGTTTCCCAACTGCCCATCCGTCGAGAACAGCAAAAGGCCTGTCGTGTCGGCATCCAGGCGGCCTATGGGATACAGCCCCGGATACCGGTCGACCGGCACCAAGTCGGCGACGATGGGGCGAGCGGACTGCGCCTTCATAGTGGTGATGACGCCTTCGGGCTTGTAGAGCATAAGCGTGACAGGACGGTCCTCCAAATACACCTGACGCCCGTCGACGGCGACGACGTCCACGAGCGGATCGACCTTCGCACCAAGCTCGCTTACCACCTGCCCATTCACGGTAACACGTCCCGCGGTCATGAGGTTTTCCGACGCACGGCGCGAAGCGACGCCCGCACGCGCCAGATATTTCTGCAGGCGCATGGGCACGACCTTCCCGCCACGCCCATCATCGGGACGCTCGTCGTAAGGTATCTCCTTTTTGCGATCCATCGGCATGTGCTCTCGTGGATGGCATCACCTGCACGGCAATGCTCGGTTACTCGTCGTCCATGTTGAAGGTCAGACTATCGAAGTCAATCTTCTCGACGACTCCCAGCGCTCCTGCAACAGCGCCTGCGGCGAGCTCCTCGACGGGGGGTATGTCATGTTCGTCGATCTCGGATTCCTGCAGACCCGGGCGGAAATCATCTTCGTCGTTCACGGCCCCTAGGCGCTCGCGAATTAGCCGCGCCGTTTGCTCATCGGGCGCGAACTCCTCCAAGTCGGGCAAATCGGACACCGACCGCAAACCGTACTTCTCCAAGAACGACTGGGTCGTGACGTAGAGCATCGGATTGCCGGGCGCATCGGCCGCTCCTGCCTCGCGTACGTAACCACGGTCGACGAGCGTACCGAGCGCGGTGTCGGAAGACACGCCGCGTATCGCCGAGATCTGCGCACGCGTCACGGGCTGCGAATACGCCACGACGGCTAGCGTCTCGAGCGCCGCGCTCGACAGCCGCCTCGTATCCCACGAAAGAACGTACTTCTGGATGATGTCGTGATACGCCGGATGCGTGCACAGCCTCCAGCCTCCAGCAACCTCTTGCAGCTGGATGCCACTTCCCGACTCGTCGAGCCTTCGACCGAGCGCCTCCAAGGCAAGCTCGATCTCCTCGACGTTCTCGTCGAACATCTTGGCCAAGACGATGGCGCTCGTCGGCTCGTCGCTGACGAACAGCAAGGCCTCAATCGCAGATGGCAGCTGTTCCAGGTCTATTCCCTCGTACATGGCCTCTCCGTTCCGTCAGGCTTGCCAACATCGCAAGCCTCAGTTCGCCTTAAAAAGGAGACTCTCCCTTAGATGACGCTTTCATCCTCGTCGCCAAACACCAATTCGCCCGAACCTTCCACATATGTGATCTGGATATCGCCGAAAGCCTCGTCCTGCACGATGTCCACCATGGAGCGCTTGTACAACTCGAGCACGGCCAGGAACGTGACCACGACCACCGGAGTGGGCGTATCGGCACCGGCAAGCTCCGAGAAACGCAGTGACTTGCGGTTTTTCAGACGCGTGTGGAGAGCGCGGATATGGACCTCCACGGGAATGGGCTTGGCGGCGATATGTTCGGATTCCAGCAGGAAGGTCTCTCGACGCGCATAGGCGCCTACAGCCAGATATGCGAGCGACTCGAGCGGCACGTCACGCAAGAAGTCGGGCATGGCACGCGTGAACTGCGCATCGGGACCGAAGGGACGCACGTGCATCCTCTCCTGCGCCTTCTGGCGACCGTCGAGCATCGCGGCCACGTTCTTGTACTTCTTGTATTCCAAAAGACGTGCCACGAGCAGATCCCGCGCCTCAGATGGTCCCAGCTCCGCAAGCTCCTCATCGGTTTCATCCCGGTCGCGCGGAATGAGGCTTGCCGCCTTTATCTCGAGCAGCGTCGAGGCCACGAGCAGGAAATCACTCGCGACGTCCAGGTCGACCATGTTCATGCGGGCTATCTGGGCAAGGTACTGATCGGCGATGTCGGCGACCGAAATGGAACCGATATCGACTTTCTGCCTGCTGACGAGATACAGCAAGATGTCAAAAGGCCCCTCGAAGCTGTCGGTGCGCACATGGTAGGACATTTCTACCGCCTAGTACGGGAACACGAGGCCAAACAGGTTGTAAGCGGTAAAGTTCAAATAGGCGCCGATGGGGTCGACATGCAGCACCTCGGGCACAACGATGACTGCAAGCAGGAATATGGGCAGCGCGTACTGCTGAATTTTGTAGTAAGTGTCCAGGTGTTCGACCGGGCAGAAGAAGGCGAAGATAGACGAGCCGTCGAGCGGAGGAATGGGCAGGAGGTTGAAGAACATCAGGAACAAGTTGATCAACACGTAGTAGGGCAAGAAGTACAAGAAGACGTAAGCCAGGATCTCGCTGGAGTTTACGAGCTGGCTGAGCGGAAGGAACTCGTAGCACGCCCACGCAACGAGCGAGCCTATGAGCGCTTGGATCAGGTTCGCGGCCGGTCCGGCAAGACCTACGATCAAATCGCCCTTCCGCGGGTTTTCGAAGTAGCGCGGGTTGTAAGGCACCGGCTTGGCGTATCCGAAAATCGGCATGTTCATGGCCATGAGCATAAGGGGCATGATCACCGTGCCGAACGGGTCGATGTGCTTGAGGGGATTGAACGAGAGGCGCCCCTGGCTGGCCGCAGTGGGGTCGCCCAGCTTGTACGCCGCAAAGGCATGCCCCATCTCGTGCAGCACGATAGCCGGCACGAACGCCAAGATGGAGCAGATTATGTACGGAATAGAAATGTCACCCATAGCGGTATATCATACCCCCGCGCACTCCGTTCGGGAAAGCCGCTCTCCCGCATGCCGCGAAAAACCACGACCTCTGATGCTTCTGCGCATGAGCATTTCGAACGCGCGCCTCACATGGAAGGGGGTGGGTGTTCGCTAGTCCTCGACTAAGCCTAAGAACCAGATTCCTGAACGCGCTATACGCGTTCAGCAAATAGTTCTGGAAGCATGTACGGGGGCAAGCTGAAGCTGGCCCGGCCTCGCTGAAAACGAGCCATCGGCTCGTTTTCCGGGCGCTCGGCCCTGAGGAACCGCACACACCCCACCCCCTTTCCATCCAAGATAACCAACGCCGAAAACACGCAGGTTTTGCCATCAACCCATCATGGCGTATCATTTTCGGCGAAAGGATTCCACTGGAAGGGGACGTCGATGGCTGCAAATCTGCGCATCAGGATTTCGACTGCAGGAAAAGGCGGCAATAACGAGTTTCAAATCAAGCGCAAGACGGGTATACCCGGCGAAAACTCCAAGGGAGTGCTCGACGTCTCTGAGCTCAAAGAGAAAATGTCCCGCGATTCGAGATTCCGCCTGAAAGGCGAAACCCTGGTCATAGGAGGAGGCGATGCAGCATTCGAGGCTGCACTGCTCGCCGTACGCTGCGGATCCGAGAAGGTAACCGTCGTATGCCCCGAACAAGGTGATGAGATGCGCGCAAGTGCAGAGCTCATTTCTCAAGCCGAGCAGAATGGCGTGCGGACGATTCACGGATGGGGACCCTTGCGCATCGAAGTCCATACCGACGGCCTCGTGAGCGGAGCCCTCTTCAAGCGCTGCAAGCGCGCATTCGACGACGAGGGAAGGTTCTCCCCCGTCTTCGACGAGGATAACGTGATGGGCCAGTACTGCGACAACCTGATCCTGGCGATTGACTAAGCCTGAAACGAAATTCCTTCTGAATCATTGAGCTCTTCCGAAAGCTCGAGGTCGAACTCCAAGGAAATCCTCAGCGGCGACTAATCGTCTCCTGACATGAGACCTGTAACCCTCCACGAGACCGCATTCCGCGCATTCGCAGCCTTCTGATGCACAAAATCGCGTCTCGTGGAGGATTCCGGGCCTGCAGCCGAGAAGGCCCTCGGGGGAAACGCCTGCTCACAGCCCCGCTGGGCTTGGCTTTGGCCCCGGTCGGCGCCGGAAAACCCTCCACGAGGCCGCATTTCGTCCACGCGCCGCCCGTCGGGCACGGAACCGAATCTCGTGGAGGGTTTCATGCCCGCGTTTGGGACAACCTCATACGATAGCTACCCCCTAATCTGGTGCCAGCAAATAAAACCCGCCCCGCGTATCTAACGCGAGGCGGGTTTTGATGCTTCATGTTAAGCGGGATAATCCCCTATTTGAAGAAGCCCTCGTAGTTGTGCATCTTCAGCTGGCTTTCCACCTTCATCATGGTGTCGAGCGCTACGCCGATCATGATGAGGATCGACGTGCCGCCGAATGCCTGGATGAGCTGGTTGCCCGTGAAGTAGAACAGGATGGAGGGCACGACCGCCACGGCAGCGATGAACAAGCCGCCCGGAAGCGTGATGCGCTTGAGAACGTTGCGGATGTATTCGGTCGTGTTCTTGCCCGGACGGATGCCGGGAATGAAGCCGCCCTGCTTGCGGATGTTGTCGCTCGTCTCCTCGGGGTTGAACACCATGGAGGTGTAGAAGTACGCGAAGAAGACGATGAGCACGAGCGTCAGGATCCAGTTCAGCCAACCGGTGGACACCGCGTCAGCGAACGATTTGAGCCAACCGACGTTGAACAGGGCTGCAAGCTGTGCCGGGAAATAGATCAGGCAGCTCGCGAAGATGATGGGGATAACGCCTGCCGCGTTGACCTTCAGCGGGATGTAGGTGTTCTGGCCACCCATCATGCGACGACCCTGCACGCGCTTCGCATAGTTAACGGGAATGCGGCGCTGAGCGCGCTCGATGAAGATGATGGCCGGAATGCATGCCAGCACGACGAGCAGGATGAGCAGCGTGATGGCGACGCCCAAGCCGATGTCGTCCGTGAGGTTGACCGAGCTGCAGATGGCAGAGGGAACGCGCGACACGATGCTGATGAAGATGATCAGCGACATGCCGTTGCCCACGCCACGCTGCGTGATGAGCTCGCCCATCCACATGATCACGGCAGTGCCGGTGACCAACGTGAACACGATGACGATGCTCGTCAGCCAATGCGGTACCTGGTCGCTGAAGACGACGCCGTACTGCGAGGACTGGAACAGCAGCAGGTAGCCGATGGCGTTGATCAGGCCCAGGCCCAGCGTCAGGTAACGCGTGATCTGGGTGATGCGACGACGACCGGTTTCGCCTTCCTTGGCCCAGCGTCCCACTGCCGGGATAACGCCCTGCATCAGCTGCATGATGATGGATGCGGTGATGTAGGGCATGATTCCGAGCGAGAACACCGAGAAGTTGGAAAGCGCACCGCCGGTCAGCAAGTCGAGCATCGTCATGGACACGCCACCCGCATTGGATGCGTTCTGCTCGGTGAAAGCCGTGGCGAACGCATGGAATGGGATGCCCGGCACCGGAAGGTAGGCACCGAGTCGATACAAGGCCAGGATAGCAAGCGTAAAGAGAATCTTGTTACGCAGCTCAGGGACCTTGAAGGCATTGAGCAGTGAGTTTAGCAAGGCTCTTCAACCTTTCCGCCAGCGGCCTCGATCTTCGCTTTCGCGGTTGCCGAGACCTTGTCGACCTTAACCGTCAGCGCCTTGGTCAGATCGCCATCGCCCAGGACCTTGACCAGGTCCTCATAGCTCTTGATGATGTTCTTGGCAATCAGGCTATCACGATCGACGACTTCGCCGGACTCGAAGCGCTCTTCGAGCAGCTTGACGTTTACCGGCACGTACTCCACGCGATTGATGTTGGTGAAGCCAGGCAGCTTCGGAAGACGACGCGCCAGAGGAGTCTGGCCGCCCTCGAAGCCGGCGCGCTTGCCGCCACCAGCGCGGGAAAGCTGGCCGTTCTCGCCACGACCGGCGGTCTTGCCCTTGCCGGAGCCAGGACCGCGGCCAACGCGCTTCTTGGAGTGACGCGAACCAGGTGCGGGATAGAGGTCTTTCAGTTCCATAATGTAAATCCTTTCGCTATACGGGGCCTTCCACCCCGTGCTGGCAGCTCGCTCGCCAGCAAACTTCAAACAACCTTGGGAATTATATCCCAGTTGATACAATCAATAACGACTCCACTGTATCAACAGTTTTGTTGGCACGATACGCGAATCACGGTTCAGATCCGACGTACGTTCAACTTATACGCTGGCCCTGGTAGTCGAAGGAGCGGAGTGAGGTTAAGGAAAAATCGTCTAAGAGACCTTGGCTCGTGCGATTTTTCCCTCGAACGTAGCTCCTTCGACTACCAGGGCAGTGAGCTCAGTGCTTAGCCTTAAAGCTCTTCGACCTTGATAAGGTGCTTGACCTTGAAGATCATGCCGCGCACGGATTCGTTGTCAACGATGTCGTGCGTCTTGCCGATGCGGCCGAGACCCAAGGACTTCAGCGTCTGCTCCTGGTCGTACTTGCGGCCGATCTGGCTCTTGATCTGCGTCACACGCAGCATTTTCTTCTCTGCCATGATTAGGCCTCCTCAACTTCAGCGGCCTTGGCCTTGCGGCCCCAGATGTGGTCGACGGACACGCCACGGCGCTCGGCAACCTCGTCGGGGGTCTGCATGAGCTTGAGGCCCTCGGCGGTTGCCTTCACGATGTTCATGGCATTGTTGGTGCCCAGCGACTTGGTGATAACGTCGGTGACGCCGGCGAGCTCCATGATGGCACGCACCGGGCCGCCGGCCTTGACGCCGGTACCGCGGATGGCCGGCTTGATGAGCACGCGGCCTGCACCGTACTCGCCCAGAACCTCATGGGGCACGGTGCCTTCCTCGGTCAGGGACACCTTGAACATGTTCTTCTTGGCATCCTCGACACCCTTGGAGATGGCGGTGGGGACTTCCTTGGACTTGCCAAGGCCAACGCCCACGTTGCCCTGGCCGTCGCCGACAACCACCAAGGCGGTGAGCTGCATGCGACGACCGCCCTTGACGGTCTTGGCAACGCGCTTGATGCAAACGACGCGCTCCTGAAGCTCGGGTACTCCGGCTTCCTGCTGTTGCTGTCTACGAGCCATTAGTACTCCCTTTCT
The DNA here is from genome assembly GCA_017432445.1 of Eggerthellaceae bacterium. GTDB lineage: Bacteria > Actinomycetota > Coriobacteriia > Coriobacteriales > Eggerthellaceae > UBA9715. Next base: position 33,394 of record JAFRJC010000101.1, read on the forward strand.
AGAACTTCAGTCCGGCCTCGCGGGCGGCTTCGGCAACTGCCTTGACGCGCCCGTGGTACAGATGGCCGCCACGGTCGAATACGATTTCGGTGATACCGGCTTCGACGGCCTTCTTGCCGACGATCTCGCCGATAGCCGCAGCACCCTCGACAGTGCTGCCCTTCTTGCCGGTGGCCTTGAAGTCGGGGCCGAGCGTGGAAACGCCGATGAGCGTCTTGCGTGCTACGTCGTCGACGATCTGCACATAGATATTGTTGTTGGAACGAGTCACGCACATGCGCGGACGCTGCGCGGTGCCGGAGATCTTGCCGCGGACGCGACGATGACGGCGCGCCAGACCAGTCTCCCTCTTCCTTGCATTCTGAGTCTTCATCTCTTAGATCCCTTCAATCGGTCTGGCTATTAGTCGCCCTTGGCAGCCTTGCCAAGCTTGCGGCGGATGTACTCGCCCTCGTAGCGGATGCCCTTGCCCTTGTAAGGCTCGGGACGGCGCCACTTGCGGATGTCGGCAGCAACCTGGCCGACCTGCTCCTTGCTCGAACCCGAGACGACAACCTCGGTCGGCTGCGGAACCTGGAACGTGATTCCCTCGGGGCACTCCACGATCACAGGGTGGGAGTAACCCAGCTGCATCTCGAGGTCCTTGCCCTTCAGCGCGGCACGGTAGCCGACGCCGACGAGCTGCAGCTTCTTGGAGAAGCCGTTCGAGACGCCCTCGATCATGTTGGCAACGAGCGTGCGAACCAGGCCATGCTGCGCCTTGGCATCGCGCGAGTCATCGATGCGGGAGACGACGATCTGGTCGCCTTCCTGCTCGATGGTGACGAACGGGCGGAACGTACGGGAAAGCTCGCCCTTGGGACCCTTGACGGCCACGGTGGTGCCGTCGATTTTAACCTCAACACCGGCGGGAACGGTGATAGGCATCTTGCCGATACGAGACATGGCTTATCTCTCCTTTCCTACCAGATGTAAGCGATGACCTCGCCGCCGACGCCCGCCTTGCGCGCGTCGCGGTCGCACATCACGCCCTTGCTCGTGGACACGATGGCGGTGCCCAGGCCGCCGAGCACGCGGGGCAGCTCGTCCTTGCCAGCGTAGATACGCAGGCCAGGCTTGGAGATGCGCTTGATACCGCGGATGGTCTTGGCCTTCTTCGGGCCGTACTTCAGAGTAATTTCCAGCGTAGCCCTCGGCTCGCCCGGGATTACCTCGTAGCGCGTGATGTAGCCCTCTTCGGCCATCACGCGGGCAATCTCGACAAGCTTCTTGCTCGACGGCATGGAAACCGTCTCCTTGCCGACAGAATGTGCGTTACGCACGCGCGTAAGCATATCTGCGATTGGGTCGGTCATTGTCATGTTTTTTCTCCTTATGAGTCTTGATGAACCCGAGCCGTTCGGTTCACGGACGCCCTTAACGCCCGTGCCTTAACGATGAGGTACACCCTAACGCCAGCAGTACTGTCTACCAGGAAGCCTTGGTGACGCCGGGAAGTTCGCCTTTGTTCGCAAGCTCGCGCAGGCACACGCGGCACAGGCCGAACTTGCGGTAGTAAGCGCGGGGGCGTCCGCAACGCATGCAGCGATTGTGCTGGCGCGTCGAGAACTTGGGCTCGCGCTTCGACTTGGCGATCATCGATTTCTTAGCCATGCATTTCCTTCTTTCCTAATTGTCCGCCCGCGTATCCGAGCGGTTTTCACCAATGTGGTTCGCTTGAAGCTTACAGGTCGCGCGTCTTGAACGGGAAGCCGAGCTCCTTGAGCAGCGCGTATGCATGCTCGTCGGTTTCGGCGGTCGTGACGACCGTGATGTCCATGCCGCGCGTACGGTCGATCTTGTCGTAGTCGATCTCGGGGAAGATCAGCTGCTCGGTGATGCCCAGCGAGTAGTTGCCACGGCCGTCGAAGCTCTTCGGGCTGATGCCGCGGAAGTCGCGCACGCGGGGAAGCGCCGTGGACAGCAGACGGTCCATGAACTCCCACATGCGGTCGCCACGCAGGGTGACCTTGCAGCCGATTGCCATGCCCTCGCGGATGTGGAATCCGGCGATGGACTTCTTAGCACGGCAGACCATGGGTTGCTGGCCCGTGATGACGCGCATGTCGGCGATAGCCCCATCGAGAATCTTGGAATCGCCAGCGGCAGCGCCCACGCCCATGTTCACGACGATCTTGGTGACCCTCGGAACCTGGTTGATGTTGGCGACCTCGAGATCCTTCTCGAGCTTCGGCACGATCTCTGTCTTGTACTTTTCCTTCAAACGAGGAGTTGCCATTGTTTTCTTTCCTTTCCGATGGATTAAACCCGGGATTTCCGACCCCAGGTCCCCGATTGCTCGGGGCCATTTACTAACTTCTATTAGCGTGAGCCTGGCGAGTACGGGAGGCGCGATGAGCGAAGGGAGTTGGCTTTGTCCAACGACCGTAGCTCAGCGCGACTCCTGTGCCGCCAGGATTGCGCTAATCGATGTCCTTACCGCACTTCTTGCAAACACGGTGCTTCTTGCCGGCTTCGTCGAAGCGGTGAGCGACGCGCGTCGCAGCCTTGCACTGCGGGCAGATGAGCTGCACGTTGGAGACGTTGATGGGAGCCTCCACCGACATGATGCCGCCCGAGGGGTTGGCCTGGGTGGGACGCTGCGCCTTCTTGACGATGTTGACCTTCTCGACGACGACGCGGTTCTTCTTCGGGAGGGAACGGATGATCTCGCCCTCCTTGCCCTTGTCCTTGCCGGCGATGACCTTGACGCGGTCACCCTTCTTAACGTTCATGCTAGACATTGTGCTGACACCCCCCTACAGCGTTTCCGGTGCCAGAGACACGATCTTCATGTACCTTTTCTCGCGCAGCTCGCGGGCAACCGGCCCGAAGATACGCGTGCCGCGGGGGCTTCCGTCCTCGTTGATGAGCACGGCTGCGTTCTGGTCGAACTTGATGTAGCTGCCATCCTTGCGGCGAACTTCCTTCTTCACACGCACGATGACGCAGCGCACCACGTCGCCCTTTTTGACGCTTGCGTTGGGGATAGCTTCCTTCACCGAGCAGATGATGACATCGCCGATCCCGGCGTAACGGCGACCCGTGCCGCCCAGGACCTTGATGCACTGCACCTTGCGGGCGCCGGAGTTATCGGCAACTGCGAGCATGGATTGCATCTGAATCATTGCTGATACCTAACTTTCTTCCGTCGCCGGACTACTTGGCACGCTCGACGATTTCGACAAGACGCCAGCGCTTCATCTTGGACAGCGGACGCGTCTCCATGATGCGGACGGTGTCGCCGATGTGCGCTTCGTTGTTCTCGTCGTGCGCGTGGAACTTCTTGGTGGTGGTCATCATCTTCTTGTAGATCGGATGAGCCTTGCGCTCTTTGATCTGGACCACGATGGTCTTGTCGTTGACGTCGCTCACGACGACGCCCTGACGGACCTTGCGGGAATTGCGCTTCACTTCTTCAGTCATGTTTAACTACCTCCCCGCCCTAGTTCAGAGCACGAAGCTCACGTGCACGCATCTCGGTCTGGATGCGAGCGATGTCCTTCTTGACCTGACGAACGCGGGCGGTGTTGTCGAGCTGGCTCGTCGCCATCTGGAAACGCAGGTTGAACAGCTCTTGGCGCGCGTCCTTGAGCTTCGCCTGCAAATCTTCGGCGGAAAGCTCGCGAATCTCTGCTGGTTTCATTACTGCTGCCCCTCGCTTTCACGGTTGACGATCTTGCACTTGATGGGCAACTTGTTGATGGCGAGGCGCAAGGCCTCCTTCGCGATCTCGTCGTCGACGCCGGAGATCTCGAACATGATGCGGCCGGGCTTGACGACGGCCACCCATGCCTCGGGATTGCCCTTGCCCGAACCCATGCGGGTCTCGGCAGGCTTCTTGGTGATCGGCTTGTCGGGGAAGATGGTGATCCAAACCTTACCGCCACGCTTCATCTGACGCGTCATAGCGACACGAGCGGCCTCGATCTGGCGGTTGGTGATCCATGCTGCCTCGAGCGCCTGGATGCCCCACTCGCCGTTGTTCAGCTTGGTGCCACCCTTAGCCTTGCCCTTCATGGAGCCGCGTTGCACCTTGCGGTGCTTAACACGCTTAGGTGCTAGCATTTACTTCGCCCCCCTCTCGTTGCGATTCTCGCGGTCGCGACGATCGCGACGCGGACGGGCCGGACGCGAAGAGCCCTCGAGCTGCGGCTGGGGAGCCTTGGTGCCCGGCAGCACTTCGCCGTGGTAAATCCAAACCTGCACGCCGATGGAACCCATCGTGGTGGCGGCAGTCGCGAAGCCGAAGTCGATCTTCGCGCGGATGGTGTGACGCGGGATGCGGCCTTCGCCGTACCACTCACGACGGCACATCTCGGCACCGCCCAGACGGCCGGAGCACTGGATGCGGATGCCCTTGGCGCCCGACTTGCGGGCGGACTGCACGGCCTTGCGCATAGCGCGACGGAAGGCCACGCGGCCCTCGAGCTGCTCGGCAACGGACTGGGCAACCAGGGTGGCGTCCAGCTCGGGACGCTTGACCTCGATGACCTCGACCGACACGGTGCCGGTGGCAACTTCTTGCAGCTTCTTGCGCAGGGCGTCAATCTCGGCGCCCTTCTTGCCGATCACGACGCCCGGGCGAGCCGTCGTGATGATGACCTTGGTCTTGTCGCCGGCGCGCTCGATCTCGACGCGGGACACGGCGGCACGGGCGAGTTCCTTGTCGAGGAACTTGCGAATAGTCAGGTCGTTCTCGAGGTTGGCTGCATAGTCCTTACCTGCAAACCAGCGGCTGCGCCAATCCTCGGTGACGCCCAGACGAAAACCGGTGGGGCTGACTTTCTGACCCATAAGGCTTTATGCCTCCTCTCGCGTTGCGACGATAATCGTGATGTGGCTGGAGCGCTTGCGGATGCGCGAAGCGCTACCCTTCGCACGCGGGCGGATGCGCTTCATCGTGGGACCCTCGTCAACGAAGCAGGTCTTCACGTACAGCGAATCGGCATCTACGTGGTACAGGTTGTCGGCATTGGCCACGGCCGAGTTCAGGCACTTCTCGACGGTCTCGGCGATGCCGCGGTTGGTGAACGCCAGGATCTCGCGGGCGGCGGGCACCGACTTGCCGCGGATCAGATCCACGACGACGCGGGCCTTACGGGGCGAAACGCGGACGTAACGGGCGATAGCTCTTGCTTCCATCTCTCACCCCTCCTATCTCTTCTTCTTATCGCCGGCATGGCCGCGGAACGTGCGGGTGGGAGCGAACTCGCCCAGCTTGTGGCCGACCATGGATTCGGAGATGTATACGGGTACGTGCTTGCGGCCGTCGTAAACGGCGATGGTGTGGCCAACCATCTCGGGGAAGATGGTGGACGCACGCGACCAGGTCTTCACGACATTCTTCTCGCCAGCAGCGTTCATGGCCGCGATACGGCCGAGAAGTCGCGGCTCGACGAAAGGCCCTTTCTTCAAACTTCTGCTCACTGTTTCTCCTTATCGTTTTGCCGCTTACTTCTTGCGCCTGCGGATGATCAGGCGGTTCGAAGCCTTCTTCGGATTGCGGGTGCGATGACCCTTGGTGGGAACGCCCCACGGGGTGACCGGGTGACGACCGGCGGACTTGTTCTTGCCCTCGCCGCCGCCGTGCGGGTGGTCGATCGGGTTCATGACGGTACCGCGGACGGTCGGGCGGATGCCCTTCCAGCGGTTGCGGCCAGCCTTGCCGATCTTGATGTTGGAATGCTCGGCGTTACCGACCTCGCCCACCGTTGCACGGCAGGTGAGCAGCACGCGGCGCATCTCGGAAGACGGCATGCGCAGGATGGCGTACTTGCCTTCCTTGCCCATCAGCTGGATGCTGGTGCCGGCGGAGCGTGCCAGAGCGGCGCCCTTACCAGGCTGCAGCTCGACAGCATGGACGAGCGTACCGACGGGGATGTTGGCCAGCGGCAGAGCATTGCCGGGCTTGATGTCTGCATCGGGGCCGGAGACGACCATGTCGCCTACGTGCAGGCCCTTGGGATGCAGGATGTAACGCTTCTCGCCGTCCACATAGTGGAGCAGGGCGATGCGGGCGGTACGGTTGGGATCGTACTCGATCGTGGCAACCTTGGCGGGCACGCCGTCCTTGTTGCGCTTGAAATCGATGATGCGGTAACGACGCTTGTGGCCGCCGCCCTGATGGCGGGTGGTGATGCGGCCCTTGTTGTTGCGCCCTGCGTGCTTCTTCAGAGGCGCAAGGAGCGACTTCTCCGGTGTGCTGCGGGTGATTTCCGAGAAATCGGAAACCATCATGAAGCGGCGCCCGGGGCTAGTCGGCTTGTACTGCTTGACTCCCATCTTCACTTCTTCCTACTCATTGGAACCATCCAGCGGTGACGATTCCTCATCTTCGGGCCCTTGCTCGCACGCCTCGTCGTACACCAAGGACCCCCTATCTTCGTGGACCACGATGGCCAGCATGGCATCTGAGGAGGCAAATGCCCTGACGCCGCAATCCACGCGCCCGGGTGTGTCTATGCACACGCAGACGCAAAGTAACATTATACGGATGAGCGGTACCATCAGCAAGAATGGGTTTTCCCCGTTCACAACCTACACACACGCAGGCTTACCCTCCCCCCGCTTTCGGGTCGGTTGCTGCGCGCTGGGCCGCTGAAGCTAACCGCTCGTCGCTACGGCGCGGCAGCTGCGGAACTCGCTCGCTTCGCTCGCTCAAACAGTCCTCGCTCCCGCCGCGCCTGTGCTCCTCGCAGCTTCATAGGCCCAGCG
>JAFRJC010000102.1 GCA_017432445.1 Eggerthellaceae bacterium
CCGACGGTGCCCGTACCCACCAAGCCGATTTTAACTGTCATGGTAGTCCCCTTCCACTTTCCCTCGCCTGATGGCGAGTTTGTTGCATGCGAACACTTTACCAGCAAAGCTGTCGTATTTAAGAAAAACGTAACGCAAATCGGCAGCGGGTGAATTGCCGAGAACGAATATGCAGCTCTTCTACGATTTGCCGAAGGCGAAAACAAGCCTGATGGCGGCTACAGCATCATGAAAAGCTTCGCCAGTATGAAGCCGATGAGCCCACAGCACGGGAAGGTGAGCACCCAGGCGAAGACCATGTTCTTCGCGATGCCCCAATTGACCAGCTTCACGCTCTTGGAGGCGCCGACGCCCATGATGGCCGAAGTCGAGCAATGCGACGTGGACACCGGCATGCCGGTGATGCTCGAGACGAACAGCGTGATGACCGTGGAGATGGAAGCAGCCACGCCCTGGTACTTCTCCAGCTTGACCATGTCCATGGCGACCGACTTGATGATGCGCTTGCCGCCGAGGAACGTGCCCAATGAAATGGCCAAAGAGCATATGATCATGAGCCAGAGCGGGAATCCAGCCTGGTCGGCCGATTCCATGCCAAACGACAGCGCGATGCCCAAAATGGCGATGGACATGAACTTCTGCCCGTCCTGAGCACCGTGCAAGAATGACAGCAGAGCAGCGCAGACATCCTGTGTCGCCACGAACAGCTTGCTGGACGTGCGGCGGTTAATGCTCGTGAACAGGCGCTCGATCGCCTTCACGGCAATCCATCCCAGCAAGAAGCCGGCGATGAGCGAAAACGCCATACCGTAGATGACCTTGGCCCATTCGCCCATGACGACGCCGGCCCAGCCGTTCATGGCAATGGCGCCACCGGTGATGCCAGCGATGAGCGAATGCGATTTCGAAGCGGGGATACCCGCGAACCAGCAGACAATACCCCAAACAATGGCGCCTATCATCGCCGCCATGAGCGCCATGAGCGCTTGATGTGTGTCTCCTGAGAAATCCACCATGTTGAACATCGTGTGAGCAACAGCCGTGGAGATGTAGGTCATACCTACCAATCCGACGAAGTTGAACACTGCCGCTAAAACGAGTGCCTGCGTTGGCGTGAGACAGCGCGTGGATACCGCTGTGGCGATTGCATTAGGCGCGTCGGTTGCTCCGGAAATCATGGTGACGGCAATTACCAGAACGATGATAACAGCCAATGACGGATAGGTTGAGACCTGTCCCATAATAGCCATGAGGCTTAAATCCATCGACCCCTCCTCAATGCGACTGCATCTGTGCAGTATGAATCATTTTACATGAGTGCGTACTAACCGAAGAGGGAAATGTTCGATGAATCATGACCTTTTGGAAAAGCGCAATCGCACATGACCCATTGAATCCTCGAATCGAAGAAGATTGCAACGACCGCCGCATCGCTATCCAGGGTAATTGCTTTAACTGAGGGCGCTCGCCAAATAGGTGGGTGATCATCGGCAAAAAAGGTCCAGGACCGCTGAGGGGGAGGGCGGTCCTGGTCAGACGAGTGAGCCGAGAAAGGAGTTACGGGAGGGTCTTTTTCTCTTGGCCTATTTATACTTTAGTTACAATAATATATATTGTCAAGAATTATTTTTAGTTATGATAATACAAATACAAACTGCGGCTGTTCGTGACGAAACGAATCGAATGCGGGGCGGGACGCCTGGAGGAAAGCTCCCTACAGGTCGCGAACCATAAGATCGGCGTAGGTTTCACGGCGCGTCACGACGCGAGCCTCGCCGTCGCGGACGAACACGATCGCCGGGCGAGGCTGGCCGTTGTACGACGACGACATGGTGTAGCAGTAGGCCCCTGTCGCAAAAACGCAGACGATGTCACCCATATCGGGGCGCTGAATCGACCCGTCGAGCACCACGGCGTCTCCGCTCTCGCAATGCTTTCCGCACAGCGTGACGATCTCGGTGCGGGGCTCATCGGCCTTGTTGGCGATGACGGCTTCGTAGCTTGCATGGTAGAGCGCCGTGCGGATGTTGTCGGACATGCCGCCGTCGATGCCAACGTACTTGCGGATATTCGGAAGCGTCTTCATGACGCCCACCGTGTACAGGGTAACGCCCGCATTCGCCACGAGGCTGCGCCCCGGCTCCACGAGCAGGCGCGGCATGGCAAGGCCGCATTCGAGGCAGGCCTGCATCACGGCGTCCGACGTGCACTGGGCGAACTCTTCGATGGAGGACGGCTCGTCGTCGGCCAGATACGCAATTCCCAGGCCACCGCCCATGTCGAGATCCTCGATCACCAAACCGTAAGTGTCGCGCACCCGCGCCGCGAACTTCACCATGACTTGGACAGCCTCGGCGAAGGAATGCAGGGCGAAGATCTGCGAACCTATATGGCAGTGGAAACCGACCAAATCGACATTGGGCGCGGCCAACACGTCGCCCACGCACTTGAACGCGAAGTCATCGAGCATCGTGAAGCCGAACTTGCTGTCTTCGCAGCCCGTCTTTATATACTCGTGGGTATCGGCCTCGACGCCGGGCGTGATGCGCATGAGCACCTTCTGGGTAACGCCCAACTCGCCGGCGATGCGCGATACGCGCCCCAACTCTATGCGCGTGTCAAGCACGATGCGCCCCACCCCGGCCGAGATGGCTTCGCGCAGTTCGGCCTCGGTCTTGTTGTTGCCGTGCACGAACACGCGCTCCATGGGAAAGCCCACAGCTTGCGCGCAGGCCAGCTCGCCACCACCCGACACGTCCAGGAACATGCCCTCATCAGCAGCGATGCGCAGCACTTCCTTGTTCAGGAACGCCTTGGAAGCATAGAGCACGCCCGAGTTGGGGTAGCGCTCGCAGAACGCCTCGCGGTAGCGCTCCATACGATCACGCAAATCAGCCTCGTCGAATACGTAGAGCGCCGTGCCCTGCTCGGCTGCTAGCTCAACCATGTCGACACCGCCGATGAACAGATGCGACCCGCGCACTTCCGCCGTCTTGGGGAGAACGGGACCCAGCTGCATCGTGGTACGGCCGTCTGCCTGCTTGGAAAGATCAGATTTGGGAAGTGACATGCGCGCTCGCTTTCTCGTGGGCGTGTGGTCTGGTGTTAGAGGCTCATACTACCAAGCCAGGCGAACGCACATGTTTCCATTCTGCAAATCTTCACGAACAGGGAGAAGAAGGGATCTTCGCCGGCCGATCGCCCCGAGGGTGATCGGCCATCCCCAATGTGGTGACCATTGACCGCGATGGCGTATAATTCGCAACAAGACAAGAACACCGAACGAAAGGATCCGATCATGAGCAAACCTGAACCTTCGATGGACGAATGGCTGGCAGAGGGCAAGGCAAGCGAAAACGCAGACAAATGCGGCATGTTCCTCGCTCACAATGGAATCGTGCGCGCAACAGCGAAGGCGCAAGTACGGCAAGGCGAGGAGAAGCCGCCTGTGGCCCAGGTCGATTTCTCCTACGACGCCGCAGGAGTCGAAGCCGCAGTTGCAGATGCTTTGACCTGGGACGGTGTGTATTTCGCGAAAGCATGGCTCAACGAGGGCGTCCTCGAGGTGGGCGAATCGATCATGTACGTCATGATTGGCGCCGATATCCGCCCCCGCTGCATCGACGCCCTGCAGAAGCTCGTCAGCAAGATAAAAACCGACCTCGTCGTCGAGAAGGAAATCTTTGCCGAATAGTGTTCTGACCCCATTCCAAAACAATAGAGGACACTTCCCTCATATGCATACAAAGGTGATCCTTTGTATTTAGGTCTTGTCTTTTATAAGACAATGTCTTATATTCAAAGAGGTCTGAAGTACGGCGGATCCGCAACACCTCCAAACACGGATCCGCCTCCTTCTTCAACGACGGGCTGCCATCTCCCTTCCCTCATGCCGACAATCCATTTCCGTTCTGCCGCTTGCGTGCGAACCGCTTCATCCATCTGAGCCGCGCTCGCAAAACGAAGCAAACCGCAAACGCCTGGATTTCGAGACTCGCCTTGAAAACGCTTACCTGCTCTGAGCCCTCCGGACGGCGTACAATGGAGCGGTTCGATGACGACCGCGCAAATTGTCGGGCCTACGACAATCAATGGATTCGCCATACCAACGTTAGGAAAACCGCGTGTGAGCAAGCTCGACCCGAAAGCCTACTCGGCGATACTGCGCACGACCGAAGCCTACCGTTTCGATGCGGGCACGTTCCTCATGCGCCTGTTCGCCTATACCACCACGATCGGCACCATCTCCACACTCACGCTCGCGGGCGCATCGGCCTTTGAGGCCTCGAGCGTCGCATCCCTCATCGCGGTCTGCATGTTCTTCGTGGCGCCGCGCGTCAGCAAGCGAATCGACGAGCGTGGTCAGTCCGCCGTCGTGCCGCCCGCGACAGCCATAGCGGCAGCAGGCCTTTTCCTCATGCTCGCGACGACGCATTTCGGAGGTCCGTTCTGGCTCAACTTCCTCGCCGCCCCGCTCATCAGCTTCCTGCCGAACGCCCCTTCGCTCGCACGAACCCGCTGGACTTTCCTCATAAGCTCGGGACGTTTGGGGAAGAATGCCCCGCGGCTTTCCACGGCCTACGCCTACGAGGGCATCTTGGAAGACATCGCCTTCATGGTAGGCCCCGCAGCGGTCGTGGCCCTGTCAGCGACCATCACCCCGATTGCAGGCATGCTCATCGGCTTCATCGTGTACTGCATAGGAACCGCCCTGCTCATCTCCTCCAAGAACACCGAGCCAGAACCATCCCTCGCTGGACGACATGACAACGATACGCCGCGCAAAGCACCGCGAAAAGCGAGCGTGCTGCGCAGCTCTGCGGTCGTTCGCGTGGTGTTCGCCGTCATGGTCCTGTTCGGAGCTGTGTACGGCGCCCTCGACACCTCGATTATCAGCTTTTCCGAGACGGTCGGTTTCGCCGCGCTCGCATCCATCGCCTTCGCCGCCGAATCCGTGTTCTCGGTCGTCGTGAGCTTCCTGTTCGGAACCCTGGGCCTCAACACGCCGCTCAGGCGCCAGTTCGTCGTGTTCGCGATCGCATACGGAGTCCTGTACTCGCTGTTCGTGCTCGTGAACGCCCCGACAAGCCTTATCGTTATCGCCTGCGTGGCAGCCCTCGCCTATTCGCCGCTCTACATCACCTCGAACCTCACCTGCGAACGCGCCGTCGAACCGGAAAACCTGACCGAAGCCATATCGTGGCTCGCCTCGGGACAGAGCATCGGCATGGTCATCGGGCCCGTCACCGCAGGCGCCGTCATAGACGCCTTCGGCTCCCTCGCGGGCTTCAACGTAGTCGCCGGCTTCGCCGTCTGCATCATCGCGCTCACCTGCGCCTGCATCCCCGTATTGCGCAAGCACCTCTAAGACAGTTGCACGAGCTGCTTCGACCCATCTCTCGAACAAGTTAAAACTCCGCATGGCACCCCAGCGTCGCTCTCGCGCGTAGCGAGAATCGGAGACGCGACGGAAGCAAAGATAGTTTGAAAATGAAGAAGAGCTTGGCGCCTTCGGCACCTTTGACCTGAGGATAGCGCTTCTGCCAGCCATCTCGCGACACGTTGCAGCCATTCAGGCATGGCGAGAGCGCAAACGCTGCCCTATACTGGTCTTCATTAGAGAAGCCGATAAAAACCCTCACTGTTCCAACCTGACGAGAAAGAACCCGATGGCGAAACCAGAGACACGGCAATCATCGCTGGGCGAGATTTTCACGCGTGATTTCGTCATCTTGGCGATGATCAACCTCTCCATGTTTTTCGGTTTCCAGATGACCACGGTGGGCATCCCGGTGTACATGGCACAGCTCGGTGCAAGTGCGCAAATCGTCGGGCTTGCCGCCACGCTTCTCACCGTCACCGCCACCGCCATGCGCGTTTTCGCGGGGCCGACACTCGACCGCTTCGGACGCACGGGCTTGCTTTTGGGCGGCATCGCCATCATGGCCTGCTCGATCTTCGCATACGCCGTCTTCCCCATCGTGGGCATCATCATGGGCTTGCGCCTGATTCAGGGCATAGGATGGGGTGCGGGATCCACTGCATCCTCCACGATTGCCGCAGACATCATTCCCAAGCGCCGTTTCGCCGAAGGCATGGGCTACTTTGCGATGACGAACGCCCTGTCGAGCGCTATCGCTCCAGCAGTTTCCATCGAGTTGGCCCAAGGCGCCGGCGGCGTGTACATGGTCTACGTCGCGACAGGAATCACCTGCCTGGCGCTCGTGCTCGCAATCGCCGAAGTCGCGCTCAATCGTCGGAAGAACGGCGATGCGACACAGCAGGCAATTCCAACCGAAGCCGATAAAAATCCTGATCAACAACCCGCCAAGCCGCCGATTGACCATGTAGCCAACCAAGGACGCGGATACGACCCCGCAGCCAACGTCCCCGCACCGACGTCGAAGTTCGACAGGGTCTTCGAGAGGCGCGCCCTCGTTCCAGGTTTGCTGATGTTGTTGGTGAACGTCGGATTCGGCTGCATCACCACGTTCATAGCGCTGCATGCAGTCGAACAGGGTGTGGGAAACGTTACACCTTATTTCGTGGTGTACGCCATCGTCACGCTCCTCAGCCGACCCCTCATCGGCAAACTCATCGACCGCTATGGATACCGTATACCCGCCATACTGTCGACGCTGTGTTCTGCAGGAACGCTCGTCCTCATCGGCGCCTCGAGCAGCATCGCGATGTTCGGGGTCGCCGGCGTCTTTGCGGGATTGGGCATAGGTACCGCGATGAGCACGTTCCAGGCGATGGCCGTTGCAAGCGTCGAGCCCTGGAGGCGTGGAGTAGCTACATCGACGTTCATGACGGCTTTCGATTTAGGTATCGGAATAGGCCAGTTCAGCGGCGGGTTCGTCGCTGGCGCGTTCGGTTACGGCACCATGTTCTTCATCGTGGCGGCGTTCCCCCTCGCCGCCTCCCTTATCTCGTTTGCCGCCATTCGAAAGGGCGATGGCGCGCGCAGAGAGCGTTAGCGCGAGGGGTCGTTTCCTAAATAGACCGCCAAGCTTTTCCTTCGCTCCACGTTCTTAGGCCTGCCACGTACCCTTAATCCTGCTCGCGGAAGGCCACCTTGTCCATGAGAGAACCACCGCAGCTCGAACCCGAACCGGCAGCACAGCAATAGCAGACGGGGTTTGTCGCTATCCTGCGCGGCGGTACGGGCGCGTCCACGATGTCCCGAACATTGCGCGGCCCGCCGATGGGAAGCCCCAGAACGTGATTGGCCTCGCAATCGTACAAGCCGCCATCCCAGTCCACGTTGAGCTGCGTGCGGCACATCATGTGCGCAACAACCGCCCCGTTGTAGTTGTCGGCCAAAAGCTTCAGATAGTAATCGGTCTTCCCCTTCGCCTCGAGCAGATGCGCGAAACGCCCAAGCGGGTAGTTGTTAAACGCGTATAACGCGTTGAACTCCACCCCTTGGGATTTGCGCAGCTGGTAGGCGTAGAACTCCTCGAGCTCACGCTGGTCGGGAGGCAGGAAAGGTCCGTCGACGTTGTATACCAGGTCTATCTGCAACTCGGGATCAACCCCGTAGCCACGCGCATTCAAATCGCGCAGCTGCGCGATGACCTGCTTGAAGACGCCCTTGCCACGCTGCAGGTCGCAGTACTCCTCGTCATAATAGGGCAGCGAGGTGACGATCTTCACCTTGTTGTGCGCATACACATCCTTAAAGTGCTCGTATTCGGGTTGAGATAGGATCGTCAGGTTGCTTCGTACGATAACCTGCTCGGCAATTGCGCTCGCCTCGCCTATGAACCATTCCAGGTCAGGGTTCATCTCGGGAGACCCGCCCGTGATGTCCATGATGCGGAAGCCGCCCGTCTTGAAGGCCGCGAGCACTGCTTCCATGGTCTCGCGCGACATGCGCTCGGTGCGTTTGGGGCCGCATTCCAGATAGCAATGGTTGCAGGCCAGGTTGCAAGCGTACCCGACGTTGACCTGCATGGTCTGCAAGGCGGCACTGGTGAGGAGCGCGGAATCGTGCACGCGCTCGCAGAAAGGCTCGATGCCCAGGCAGGCGCAACGCTCGTCAAGCTCGGCAAGGCCCAGGCTCTCCTTGCCGCGAGCGAGCTGCACGGCGCGCTGTGCTTGCTCGAAATCGAAAAGACCCACGTGCTCGCCACGGGGCGTCACTTTGAAATGCGGCGCGTAACGGCTCTGGGAAAGCGCGATGGCCATGTTGCCGCTGATGGCGGCAGGGCGGTCCTTGATCAGACGGATCTCGTCGGTCAAATCGAAGTAGCGGCCGTTTTCGGGAAGCGTCCCCAGATAGGTGGCCGTCTGACCGTAGTTCTCCTCGCGGTCCTCCAAATCGGCCGATTTCACCGCACGAACCGTATGACTGTAGAACGTCGCGAAACCCAATTTGGTAGCGATGCGGAAATCGCCGATGTGCAGCTCTTCGACCGACACATCGTAGAAAGCGCGCACGCCGTAGTCGGCCAGCATGCGCCGGAAATCCTCGATGTACATCGCGCCCGACAGGCACTCGCCGCGCAAGATGGGATCGTCATAGAAGCCCTCCGGCACGCGGCGGTCGCAGAACACATCGGAGAAGTAAAGCTCGCCACCTGGCTTGAGGACGCGGAACACTTCCTTGAACAGCTGTCTCTTGAAAGGCGAGAGGTTGACCACGCAGTTGGAGATGACGACGTCAACCGACTCGTCGGCAATCATGTGCATGTCCTCGATGAAGCCCTCCACGAACTCGACGTTGGAGAGCTCGTAGCCAAACCGAGCCATCTGCGCCGCCTCGTAGCTGCGCGCGAACTCGAGTTGCGAAGGCGTCATGTCGATGCCGATGACACGACCCTCCGGCCCCACGAGCTGGCTTGCCACGTACACATCACGTCCCGTCCCGCAGCCCAAATCGAGCACCGTTGCGCCTTCGAGCGCCGGCGGAATGGGAGAGCCGCACCCATAGAAGTGCGCGATGATCTCGTCGTCAATGTTTTTCAAGGCTTCGATGACATACCGCGGAGGCGCCGCAGCGGCACACGCGCACGCATCCGTGCTCAAGTCGTCCGAGTTCTGCAGGATCTCCCCGTAGTACCTTCGAACTTCTTCGCGTATCTTCTCGTCTTCTGCCATTCAGTAAACCTTCTCGTCACGCTAGCTATAGCCATCAGGATAATCCAACCGTCACGCCCCAAGCGCTTTTTTTAATCGCTAACATTCGTTTTCTTCAAGTTGCGTAGGCCTCAAGACCGCACGGGTGCCTATGTGCGCTTTAGCCGAGGAGCTTTCCGCGGATTGCTGAGCGGGAGCGAGGACTGTTTGAGGCGGCGTAGCCGCCGAGTTCCGCAGCTGCTCAGCAATCCGCAGAAAGCGGGTCCGAGGCGTTGCGCGCATAGGCACCCGTGCGGCTTCGGACCCACCCCATCCAAGAGGTTAGCGTCCCTCGTCTCCCATGCCGAAGCACTCGGTGAAAAAGACTTGAACGTCGAGATTCCATTTCTCGCAGACCTCGTCGATTGCATCGTCTATCAAACGCGCAAGCGGACGCGATTCGCAAACCGCACGCGCGTTGATGATCATCGACATCTTCTTGTGCTTGCGGATGAAGAGCTGCGTGTGCTCGATGTCGTAATCCACGCCGATGAGCGAGCACTTGTTGAAATCGCCTGCTCCGGCGGTGGCAAACGTCTTCAGGTGCGGTACGTTGCGCTTGCGTTCGATAAGGCCCATGCGAATCTCCTCGATGATGTCGTCGACTACCGCGTTGCAGTCGATCTTCGACTCGTCGAGCGTCTTGAAGAACATGCGGCGGTTGTACCACGTGAGCTTCGTCTCGGCCTCGGCGAACTTCTCATCGTCGCGCACGCTGAAGTTCTTGAGCGCGCTCTCGTGCGTCGTGATGAATTCGACGAGTTCGGGAATGCCCTTTCGCTCCAACGCTGAGATAGCCATAATCGGCACGTCCGGGCATGCTTCACGCAGGAAATCCACGTCGCGTTGGATTTCCTCGTCGGTAAGCAAGTCGATCTTGTTGAGGACCACGAGATCGGCTTCCTCCAGCTGCAGCTTCATGAGGTATACGAGCTCTTCTGGCAGGTTGATGTCAGCCTTCTCCGGGAGCAGCATGCGAAGGCGCTCCGGGTCGACGACGACCATAAACGGAGAGAGCGTAATCCAGTCAGCGCAATCATCAGCCAGGCGGTGATACGTGTGGTCGAGCGCACCTACGCCGCAACCGGGGATGTCGCTCATGACGAAGATGCAGCCGTCACGGTCCTTCAGGCGGCGAATCTTGTCGATGGTGTTGTCCATCTGGTAGCAGATGCAGCCCGACGCAATCTCCTCGACCGTGCAACCGCTCGTCTGCGTCAGGTTCGTATCTACCAGATTCGCACCCAAATCGTTGGCGATGAGCCCTACATGGCCATAGTTCTTGTCCATGTACTCGCCCATCGCGATCATGGTCGTGGTCTTGCCCGCACCCAGAAAGCCGCTGACCACCATGAAGCGGATGCGCTCGGGCGCGTTCTCCGCCACGCGACGAACAGCCTTAGTCTGGCCAGTATCCTCATGGGCAGCCCGCGCTCCCCCGTAGGTCGAGAACGAATCGTACGGCATGCACTCCCCTCTCCAAGATGCGTATTTGGGAATTAAACCCCCCAATACGCATTCTCATTTGCAATGGCTAGCAGCAGCTCGCTTGAATGGGCTGGTCGTCCTCGTCGCGCACGTTCTCGAAATCGGGCGCGTTAACGACTAGGGCATCGAAAGCGTGGTGCGTATCGCCCACGTGAGCGGATCGGTCGCCGACGACCTTGAAGACCTTCGCGTAACGGCTGTGCTGCGCCAGACCCGAAACGTTACCACATACAACGCAGTCTTTGCCAGTCGGGAACTTGATGTTCCACTCGAACAGGAAATAGTCGGAAAAACCGGGCAGAGAGCCGTCGTAGGTGACCGTCTCGCCATAGCTTTCGCATACATCCTCGGTCCATTCGGACTTCAGCACACGCACCGTGAGGGTGGCGAACTCGACCTCGCCGTATTTGACACGCTCGTCATTGGAAAGCGGCGTCTTCCAATTCATGAGGTAACGCGGATCGTTGAAGCCGTTGGCCTGCACCAGACGGCGGAAATCGCCGACGTACATAGCGCCGGCAAGCCGATCGACGCGGTTTTCGGCCTTCTTGGCCAGCTCCTCGGGCACGCGGCGTGCGGTGAACACGTCGGTGAAATACCATTCGCCGTTGTCCTTCAGCACGCGGAAAACCTCGCGCACGTATTTCTCCTTGTCAGGCGAGAGGTTGAAGGTGCAGTTGGAAATCACGATATCGACGCTGGCGTCGGGAACAAAGGATAGGTCCTCGGGCACGCCGACGTGCAGCTCGACGTTGGGCTCATCGTAACCGAACTGCTTCATCTCCTGGTCGAAGTACTTTTCCGCCACGGCTAAACGCTTTGCGTTGGGCTCAACGCCTATGACCTTCCCCTCCTGACCCACGAGCTGGGCAGCCAGATAGGTGTCGCGTCCTGAGCCGCAGCACAGATCCAGCACCGTGCAGCCTTCCATAAGCGGAGGCATGGGAGCGCCGAACTCATGGAACAGGTTCTTGATTTCGGCCGAGATGTTGAACAGCTTGCCAGCTGCCTCAACCGGCATGGTGCCGTCCGCGTCGCGTGTGCGTGCCGTCTCCTGCGGATCGAGTGGAGCCGTAGCTGCGATCTGCGCATAATACTCAACCGGATCGACATCCAACGTGTACCAAGCCTTGTAATCCATACTGTGCCCTACTTTCTTCTTGTCGTTATCTTATGTTTGCAAGAATACAACTATTAGTTGTGCATGTCTACTATATTGGAATCATCGATTGCGAAAAAGCACATGCTTGTACTTGATGCGTATATCAGCGTACTCAGAGGGATCGGTCGATTTATAATGGGCGAATGAACCATCAGGGGAAAACAGATGAGCCACGCCAAAAGCGGCCCGACATTCGCAGCGCTGCTTCAAACCCTCACGCGCTCGATACGCCCGCCGTGCGCTTCGGCATGGTGGCGCTTGCCCTCGCTGTAGGGTTCGTCGTAGGCCTCGTGGTCTTCCTTCTTCTGAACGCTTCGGGCTGGCTCACGTCCCTCGTCTGGGACGGGCTCGGCGGAACGCTTGGCGTCCCCTGGTTTCCTTTGGCGACCTGCACGATCGGCGGATTGATCATCGGCGTGTGGACGCTTGCAACGAACGACCGCGTCTATCCACTGGAGCATGTCCTTGGAACGTTCAAGCGAACGGGAAGCTATCGCACGAACGGGTCAGTCAAACCAGTCGTATCTTTCTTGCTGCCGCTCGTGTTCGGAGGATCGGTTGGATTCGAGGCGGGCCTCACGGGCATCATCACGTCATGCTGTTGCTGGATACGCGACAAATTGAAAGCTGCCGGATTGCGCGCAGCCGCCGTTGCTGACGTCACGATCGCCGCGAGCATGTCGGCGATTTTCGGCACGCCGTTTGCGGGCATAGTCGCTGGAGCCGAAAGCGCCCCGGGCACTGGCCTAAGCGACACCGATGCATACGACATGCGCCGTAACGTTAAGCTCGTCCTGTACACCGCAGCTGCGGTGGGAGCATTCGGGGGCATCTCGCTGCTCTCGGAGCTCTTCGGGACGACGGGTGGCTTGCCGCGCTTCGAGGCCATCCAGGCATCGTACGCCGAGCTTCTCTGGGCGCTTCCCTGCATCGTTGCGGCGTATGTTCTCACCCTCGTCTTCCATGGCTCGTCAACTCTGTTCGGTCGCTTGAAAACCCGGTTCGACGGCATCCCGCTCGCTACGGTCATCTGCCCCATCATCGCAGGGATCATCATGGGAAGTGTCGCTATGGCTTTTCCATACGTGCTGTTCCCCGGAGAAACGCAATCGGAAGAGCTCATGGGAATGTGGATGACATGGAGCGCGGGCGCGTTGCTGGCAACGGGCGTACTCAAAGCCGCAATCACGCCGATGTGCCTGAACATGGGCTGGATGGGCGGCTCTTTCTTCCCGAGCATCTTCGCTGGCGTGGCGTGCGGATATGGCCTCGCCGCGTTCACGGGCGCCGACCCGATGCTCATGGTGACCGTTACCACGGCAGCCCATCTCGCCGGCGTCACACGCAAGCCCTTGCTTTCCCTTGCGATCCTGGTGCTCTGCTTCCCGCTCTCGGGCATCATTTGGAGCGGCCTTGCAGCCGTGGTGGGAGGCTCGCTGCCCATACCGCACGCGTTACTGGGAGAACAAGAGCAGGCTGTCACCGATTCGAAACGCCGCTAAGAATTCTGCTCGTCGGTCTCAGAGGCGGCAAGACGCGCTTGAGCTAGTTCGGCGATGCGACGGTCGCACTCGGCGCGGAATACCTCGAAGCGATCCGTCAAACCCATGCGGGCAGCTACCTGTTCGGCTTCGGACATGAGGTCTTCTACTCGATAGATCTTGCCGGCGTCAATGAGCGCAAGGATGGCCGATTGCAAGAAGCGCATGCGCACCTCGTCGTCATGCGGCCCTTGCTTCCAGGTGTTATAACCATCGATAAGAGCTTCGTCATTTTCGTCGGCATCGAAGCGCTCGAGGATGGGCTCGTAGCTCTCGTCGTCGGAATAACGCCTCTCGTTTTCCGCCTGCTCCTGGTAGGCGGCTTTCACCTGGGGGCTGATGCGCCAAATATAGAATATGCCGAATAGCACCAAGCCGCCGAACAGGAAGAGCGGCTGATGGAGCAGCGATGCGGCAGTTGCTGTGACGGCGCCAATCATGAGCGCTGCTGCGATGGCCTCGCGTACAGGCTGCGGTGTGTTGTCGAGCCTTCCCATAATGACCCCTCCCCCTTGATTGCTGAACGTTTCTGTCAATGTTACTACACCTACATCCTTCAGAGAACGAGATGGCGACTCCAAATCCAGGTGAAACTTGCAGTCGATGTCCTCGACCTCGTGATGCGAAAACAATTCTTCTTTCCCTGCAAGCCATCCCGAATGCCCCCATCAATACCTTCGTCGGTAAAAGGAGCCGCATCTTCTTCTTTCTTTTAATGGTGACGGCGCAAATCGCACGAGAAAGGATGCTAAAGGCGCTACCATAGGCACCAGCTTTACGAGATTTTGCAGAAGAACGGAGTAATTGATGGCGAGCATCAGGCCATTCAAGGCAACAAGACCCCAAAAGGAACAGGCTGGCACCATTGCGGCGCTTCCCTATGATGTGCAGAACGTCGATGAGGCACGGGCGATCGTCGCCGCGAACCCGCTGTCGTTTTTGGCCATCGACGAGCCAGTCGTGAACTTTCCCGAGGGAACCGATCCCTTCGGATTGTTAGTGTATCTAAAAGCCGGGGCGCTCCTGGACGCGCACCGCACCTTCGGCACGTTCAGGCAAGACGAAACGCCCCATTTCTACCTCTACGAGCTGACGATGCTCGGGCGCGTGCAAAACGGGCTGGTGGGATGCGCGGCCATCGACGACTACCTCAACGGCATCGTGAAAGAGCACGAGGCAACACGCGTCGACAAGGAAGTCGACCGCATCAACCACGTACGCGGCTGCAGCGCGCAGACCGGGCCCATATTCCTGGCCTACCATTTCGACCAGGCTTTGGCAGATGTCTTCGAGCAGGCCAAGGCAGGAGAGCCGCTGTTCGATTTCACGGCCGATGACGGCGTGCGCCATCGCGGGTTCATCGTGCCCGACGAGCTGACGCAGCTGGTGCAAGAGCGCGTCGATGCCCTGGGCCGCGTCTACATCGCCGACGGGCACCACCGTGTTGCGGCAGCATCCGAAGTGGCCAAGGCGCGTCGCGTTGCCCGCGGCTCGCAGGAGCCCACCGAGGAATCCGATTACTTCCTGGCTGCGCTCTTCGCCGACACCGAGCTGAAGATTTGGCCTTACGAGCGCGTCGTGCACGACCTCAACGGCCATACCGAGCAGGAGTTTCTCGACGTGCTGAAAGAGCGCTTCGAAACCGAGGAGATCGTAGCGCCGCAATTCGGTTGCGAACCGTTCAGCATCCTCAACGCCAACGACCCCGTTGCAGCGGAGGAGTTCCTCAAGCCGCGAGGTAAGGGCGAGTTCTGCGTGTTCCTCGGCGGGCGCTGGTACCACTGCCAAATCCCTGCCGACCGCATTCCCGACGACGTGCGCGAGGGCCTGGACGTGGAGATGCTGCAACGCCAGCTGTTCCGTCCCATCTTGGGCATCGCCGACCCGCGCCGCAGCCCGCGCATTGACTTCGTGGGCGGCATCCGCGGACTCGGCGAGCTCGAGCGCCGTTGCAACGAGGACTGCGCTGCCGCATTTGCCCTCTCGCCGACGGGCATCGACGAGCTGTTTGCCGTAGCAGATGCCGGCAAGCTCATGCCCCCGAAATCGACCTGGTTCGAGCCCAAGCTCAGAAGCGGCCTGTTCATCCACGAGATCTAGAGCGCCCAATGAAATCGCCTTTCGACGAGCTTAGAATCGGGAGCCTGACCGCGAGGAACTCGTTCGTGCGCGCCGCGACGGCGGAGTCGCTCGCCATGCCGTCGGGGCGCCCCACGGAAGAGCTCCTCGGCAAATATGTCGAGCTCGCGGAAGGTGGCGTCGGCACGATCATCACCGGCTACGCATACGTCACTGTCGACGGGAAGCCTTCGGAGGGGGCGCTCGGCATCTACGACGACGCCTTCGCCGACGACTACCGCAGGTTCGCAGATTGCGTTCATGCCCATGGCGCGCGCCTGGTGCTGCAGCTGGTCTACGGCGGCTCGAAGAGCAAAGTCGCGCCCGACGATCCGCGTCGCTTGGCCTCTGCTGCGCAAGCGCCTTCGAACGGGATGCCAAACGTACAGATCGCAGGCCCCTCCCCGCTCGAGAACCCGAAAACCCATCTCGTGCCCGTCGAGGCCACCTATGATGACCTCGCCCGCATTTCGCATGCTTTTGGCAGGGCGGCGGCGCGGGCGCAGGCCTACGGGTTCGATGGCGTGGAAATCCACGCTGCTCATGGGTACTTGCTCTCGCAGTTCCTCAGCCCCCGCTTCAACGTGCGCGAGGACGAATACGGCGGAACGCTTGAAAACCGCGCCCGCTTGGCGCTCGAATGCGTGCATGCGGCGCGTGAGGCGACAGACCCCGACTTTCCCATCCTGGTGAAGGTGAACAGCTGCGACGATCTCGACGATCCGGCAGGTGCGCAGGGCAGCCTAGGCGAAGACGAGAGTGCACGGGTCTGTACCTGGCTTATCGACGCGGGAGCGAGCGCCATCGACGTCAGCGGTGACTGGCATGCCATCCGCAGCCGCGATATCAAGGGAGACCCCTTCTTCGCCCGCTTCGGCGCGCGCCTTGCCAGCGAGCTGGACGTGCCCGTCATCGTAACAGGCGGCTGGCGACGTTTTGACCTGATCGAAGAGCACCTTGCTGCAGACGGCATCGCTGCCGTCGCCCTGTGCCGGCCGTTCATCTGCGAACCCGGCCTCGTAAACCGCTGGCTTTCGGGCGACACCACGCCCAGCATATGCACGGGCTGCGGCCGTTGCGCCCAACAAGCCGGCATCCCTTGTATCTTGCGCCAGTAACCGAAAGGGAATAATTCCTTTTCGGTTACTGGCAATCTATCTGGACTAGTTGAAGTACGCGACGCCACCTTCGAAAATGGGCTGGTAAGTGGCATCGGGGATGTTCTGGTACAGGCCGTAGCCGCTGCGCTCGGAATGGCCCATCTTGCCGAAAACGCGGCCATCGGGGCTCGTGATGCCCTCGATAGCCCACACGGAGCCGTTGGGGTTCACGTCCCAATCCATGCTTGGCACGCCGGCGGTGTCCACGTATTGCGTGGCGATCTGGCCTGCAGCCTTCATCTGCGCAAGAACGGCATCGTTGGCCACGAAGCGGCCCTCGCCATGGCTGATGGCCACGGTGTGGATATCTCCCACCTGGCATTGCGAGAGCCAAGGCGACAAGCTGGACGCCACGCGCGTGCGCACGATGCGGCTCTGGTGCCTGCCGATCGTGTTGAAGGTGAGCGTGGGGCACTCGCCATCCATTGAGCGGATGTCGCCGAACGGCACCAAGCCAAGCTTCACGAGAGCCTGGAAGCCGTTGCAGATGCCCAGCATCAGGCCGTCGCGCTGCTGCAGCAGACGGCGCACCGCATCGGTCACGGCCGGCGCGCGGAAGAACGCCGTGATGAACTTGGCCGACCCATCAGGTTCGTCGCCACCGGAGAAGCCGCCGGGGATGAACACGATGTTAGCCTCGTCGATGGCTTTGACCAGCGCCTCGGTGCTCTCATGCACGGCAGCCGGCGTCAGGTTGTTCACGACGAACACTTCCGCCTCGGCGCCAGCACGCCTGAAAGCGCGCGCCGAGTCGAACTCGCAATTGTTGCCCGGGAACACCGGTATGATGACTTTGGGCTTAGATAGCAGCAAAGCGGGAGGGGTCTCGTGAGAACCCCCCTGAGGCTGCGACGAGGTAAGAGCGGAGCGGGAGCGAGGACTGTCTGAGGCCGCGGAGCGGCCGAGTTCCGCAGCTGCTCCGCTCGTCCGAGGAGCGGGAGCCTCGGCGGGGTTCTCTCGAGACCCCTCCCGCTCGGACAGATATGTCACCGCTTCGACTTCTTCCCCACGCTCGCGGTACGGGAAAACCGATTCCAGCTTGTCCTCCCAAGCTTCCTGCAGCTCGGCCAGATCGACGACCTCGTCACCGCAGACAATCGTGTAGTCAGCCGTGGTGGTACCGATGAGCTTCACGTTCACGTCGTTATCGCCTGCAGGAATCTCGGCATCGTCGGCAAGCTCCACGGCAAACGAGCCATATGCGGGAATGAACCAGGTCGAGGTATCCATCGCCTCGTCCACGGCCAAACCGATGCGATTGCCCACGCACATCTTGAACAGCATCTCGGCATCGCCACCGTACCCAGGCGTCGCAGCCGCCAGGATCTTGCCCTCGGCCGCCAGCTTCTCCACCAGCGCGAACACGCCCAGGAGGCCATCCTTCTCGGGGGTGAGGCCATCACGCTCGTAATAAGGATGGATGCAGATCACGCGATGCCCTGTGCCCTTGAACTCAGGCGAGAGCGCGTCGTCCACATGCCCGATACCCACGGCGAAGCTCACGAGCGTGGGCGGAACGTCCAAATCCTCGAAGCTTCCCGACATCGAATCCTTGCCGCCGATGGCGCCAATACCCAAATCGACCTGGGCCATGAGTGCGCCGAGCACAGCTGCAGCCGGCTTGCCCCAGCGTTCGGGGCTCGTGCGCAGGCGCTCGAAGTACTCCTGGAAGGTGAGGTACATGGTCTCGCGCTTGAAGCCGGCCGCCACAAGCTTGGCAACGCTTTCCACGACGGAAAGATATGCGCCTGTGAACTGGTTCTTCTCCATGATGTACGGGTTGAAGCCCCACGACATGCCCGTCGTGGTCGTGGTCTCGTTGTTCACCGGCAGCTTGGCGATCATGGCCATGGAAGGCGTGAGCTGCCGTGCACCGCCGAACGGCATGAGCACGGTCGCCGCGCCGATGGTGGAGTCGAAACGCTCGGAAAGGCCCTTGTTCGAGGCCACGTTGAGATCGGTCATGACCGCGCGCAAACGGTCGGCGAGGCTCGCATCGTCGGAGCAAGCCCACGCAGGCACGAAGGGCTCTGCCGCAACGATATGCACGACCTGATGCTTCGGTGCGCCGTTGCTGGCCAAGAACTCGCGACTCACGTCCACGATCGTGTCGCCGTTCCACTCCATGCGCACGCGCGGCTCGGCTGTCACCTCGGCAACCGGCGTGGCCTCGAGGTTCTCCTGACGCGCCAGCTCAAGGAAGCGCTCCACGTCCTCGGGCGCCAGCGCCACGGCCATGCGCTCCTGCGATTCGGAGATGGCCAGCTCTGTGCCGTCCAGACCGTCGTATTTCTTCGGCACGCGGTTCAAGTCGACCTTCACGCCATCAGCCAGCTCGCCGATGGCCACCGATACGCCGCCCGCGCCGAAGTCGTTGCAACGCTTGATCATCTGGCAGGCCTCGGTGCTGCGGAACAGGCGCTGGATCTTGCGCTCGACAGGCGGGTTGCCCTTCTGCACCTCGGCACCGCACGTTTCCAGGCTCTCCAGCTTGTGCGCTTTGGAAGAACCGGTTGCGCCGCCGATGCCGTCACGGCCCGTACGACCGCCCAGGAGCACGACCACATCGCCCGGCGCCGGCGTCTCGCGTCGCACGTGATGCGCGGGCGTCGCGCCCACAACGGCACCGATTTCCATGCGCTTGGCCACATAGCCGGGATGGTACAGCTCGTTGACCTGACCCGTCGCCAAGCCGATTTGATTGCCGTAGCTGGAATAGCCAGCTGCTGCGGTGGTGACCAGCTTGCGCTGCGGCAGCTTGCCGGGAATGGTATCGGCAACCGGCACGAGCGGATCGCCCGCGCCCGTCACGCGCATGGCCTGGTACACGAAGGCACGACCCGAAAGCGGGTCGCGGATGGCGCCACCTACGCAGGTGGCCGCGCCACCGAACGGCTCGATTTCCGTCGGATGGTTGTGCGTCTCGTTCTTGAACAGGAACAGCCAGTCCTGCTCTTGACCGTCGACCTCGGCCTTGATCTTCACCGTGCAGGCGTTGATCTCCTCCGATTCGTCGAGGTTCTTCAGGATGCCCTTAGATTTGAGATACTTGGCGCCAATCGTGCCCATGTCCATGAGGCAGACGGGTTTCTCGTCGCGTCCCAGCTCATGGCGCATCTCGAGGTAGCGGTCGAATGCAGCCTGCACGACGGCGTCGTCGATCTCGATCGAGTCGAGCACCGTGCCAAACGTCGTATGGCGGCAGTGGTCCGACCAGTAGGTGTCGATCATCTTGATCTCGGTGATCGTGGAATCGCGTTGCTCGTCATCGCGGAAGTACTGCTGGCAGAACGTGATGTCGGCCAGGTCCATGGCAAGCCCACGGTCGGCGATGAACGCCTCCAGCCCAGCCTCGTCGAGCTCCCGGAAACCGGAGATGACCTCAACGGGATCCGGCTCCGGGTAATCCATCTTCAACGTGTCAACCGACATCAGCGAAGCCTCGCGCGCCTCGACCGGGTTGATGACATAACGCTTGATCGTCTTGATGTCATCGGACGACAGACTGCCCTCGAGTATGTAGACCTTGGCGTTGCGCACTTCGGGCCGCTCGCCCTGGCTGATAAGTTGGATGCATTCGCTAGCCGACGCGGCGCGCTGGTCGAACTGGCCAGGCAGGGCCTCGACCGCGAACATCATCGCGCCTTCAGGAACAGGTGCCACGCCCGTGTTGCCGGGAACCGTCGAGTCCATGAGCGAACGGCAGGTGAAGTCCGACTGCGGCTCGCTGAACACGGTGGGAACGCACGCCTCGAACAAGCGGTCGCCGATACCCTCCACATCATAGCGGTTGATCAGGCGCAAGCCCTGAAGCCCCTCGATGCCAACGATCTCGCGCAACTCCTTGAGCAGCGCGTTCGCCTCAACGTCGAAACCGGGTTTCTTCTCAACATATACGCGTGAAACCATGCCAGCCGCCTTCCTCCCAGCCGCGGAAACTGCATACGTATCCATTATAAAGAGGTTGGGGGTGCACGGCACCCACGACAAAAGAAAACGCCGCCCGACTATACGAGCGGCGCTCCATTACACAAAAGCCTTTGGGGCTTGCAAATCGTTTCCTACTCGGCTTCGGACCTCGCCGTGCCTGCGTTGCGCCAGCCAACCTTGGCATCAGACGCCTCGGCGGGAGCTTCGACGTCCTCGATCTTTGCAGCACCGACAGCGCCGTCGCCGTCGAAGTCGACGCCGGTCATCTCTTCGACCGTGTTCTTTATGGACGAGACGAAATCATTGGCAGGCGCTTCATCCACGTCCTCGATCTTGGCTGAGCCGATGACGCCGTCGCCATCCAGGTCCATCCCGGTGAGCTCCTCGACCTTGCTCTTCACGGTTGCTGCGGCACCGCCCACAGCTGGCTTGGCGGCCTCGACGACCTCGCCGGACTTCTGCGTCACGACTGCTGCTGCATTCCCCAGCGCGGGCTTGGCAGCTTCGATGACCTCGGTGGCCTTGGCGCTCGCGGCGGCGATGGCACCCTCGACGGCAGGCTTGGCGGCATCGATGGCCTCGCCGGCCTTGGCGCCCGCGGCGGCGATGGCGCCCTCCACGGCAGGCTTTGCGGCTTCGACGACCTCGCCGGCCTTCTGCGACACGGTATCCACAACCGGCTTCGCAGCATCCGAAGAAGCGGCGGCGGCCTTCATGACGGCGTCGTACACGCCACCGATGAAGCCCTTCGATTCTTCAGCAACCTCTTCAGCAGCCTCTTCGGCCACCTTTGCCTCTTCGGCGATGGACTCCTCGGCGCCTTCTACGGACTCGGCTGCCTCGTCGACGACCTCTTCGGCCTTCTGGGCGGCGTCTTCTGCAGACTCGTAAATCTCATCAATATCCGGCATTTCATATCTCCTGTCTCGTAGAATTCAACTGAGGTCATTATACGCAAACATGTATGACGATGAAACGACACGTATTTAACGAGGGAGCAACAGAAATCGTTTTCGCTATTTCTGGGCGTCGATGGTGCGGCCCGTCTCGGACCAGTTATCCCAATCCAGCGCGTTTCCATCGATCAGGTACTCGCGGAACTGCACCTCGGTAAGATCCGGTTCGCTATCGGTGGTCAGGTAGTAGCGCTTGCGTTTGGGGTCGATGGGACCCAGCATCGAGTAGCCCGCCCATTCGTCGCGGCTCGAGTACTCGCTCCAGTCCAAGCCCATCGCATCCAAAACGGTCGCCTGCAAGTCCAGGTGGCTGACAGGCTTCTCGTCAACCTTGATAGGCCGCGCGTCGGCAGCTGCGGACTGCTCGGGCTTCACGAACATGATGGGGGTGCTCGTCTCCTCGATTGGATCGAGCGTGATCGTCCAGTATCCATGGTCGGCCGTGATGATGATCGTCGTGTTCTCGTATACGCCGAGGCGTTTCAGCTCGTCGATGTAGGTGGTCACGATCTTGATGACACCCTGGGATTGCTTGAACACGTTCGAATTGTCCTCGCCGAGATCGTTGACGTCCTCATCGTAACTGAACGGGTAATGCGAGCCCTGAAGGTGGATAAAGCGATACGCGCCGGCGTATTTTCCCTCTTCCAGCGACAACCCGAATTCGCACAAGCGGTTGTAGTAGCGGACGTCGTCCATCACGTAGATGGTCTCTTCGGGCAATGCATTGTCCTCGTAAAGCACCATCATCTGGTTAATTTGGTCCGTGTAGTACCAGAACGCCCACTTGAACGGCCACATCATGTCGCGATAGAGTCCCATCTGGTACAGCGAGTACAGCGTGCCGCCGACATTCATCATGGAGTCGGGCAAATCGTGCATGTTCACCGTCTTGCTAGTGATGCCGTACTGTTCCTCAGATGAGAGACGGCCTATCGTGAGCGAGTCGGAATACAACCCGATGGAATAGTTCGCGTCATAGATTTTCTGGAGGAAATCGCTGCGCGCGTAACGCTCGGCCTTGTAGGTAGAGAAGTTCTCGTCAAAGCTCGGCATCTGGCCCGTCATCATCTCGGGTACGGCGAAACGCGTGGGAATCATGGCCGACGTGGCGTTCTCGTAGTTCGTGAAGCCGGTCAGGCCATCCAGCAAGTTGGGATTCGTCTTCAGCACGCTCGTGAGATAGGCCGTATCATACGTGTCGAGGATGAACACGACGACGTTGTGGTCGGGGTTGACGGTGAACATCTGGTCCTCGGTCATGACCACCTTGCCGCCCTTGGGCGTTTCCCCGCCACCTACAGGCGCGATGGCAAGACTCGCCAAACCTACGGCTTGCACGAGGATCAGGAACACCGACACGATTGCAGCTACACCCTGAGCGCGCCGCGCGTTCAGGAGGGCGTAGATGATGAACCCAAGGATAATGGCAATCCACACCGATGCGGACACGATCTGCATCACCATGTAGTCGGCCCAGACTATGGTCGCTCCATCCGCAGCGGGAAGCCCCACGTTGAGCACAAGCGCTTGCACGTATGTGCACAATCCCACCGCCACCACGGCCACGAGCGCAAAGTTAAAAGCCCTCCCGCGCAAAAGCGCGAGCACGCCGACGATAAGGGCGATTATGCCCAAGTCAGGCGCCAAGAGCACCCACCACACATCGCCCATCGAGTATATGAGCGAGGACGATGAGCCTGCGACGATCTCGAGAGGAGCCACGAAGAAGATGGTGAAGGTGAAGAAAACGCCCGCAATGAGGCCGTAGATGAGCCTCTCCTTCAAGTTGGGGGCATACCGCTTTGCGCCTGACGAGGAGCGCTTGCGGAAAACGCGGGCCTTTCGGGATTTGCCCTCTGAAGCGGAATCGTCCTGCGTGCCTTCCGAGCCGGCAATAGCTGCGGTTTGCACGCCAGCGGCTCGCGCTCGCTCGAGAGCCGGCTGGGATACCTTCGGGCTCGAGTACAGGGGTCTTGCCGGGGTGGCCTCCTCTTCGATGACGACCGTTCCATCGGCAAGTACGCGGTGAACATCGGGCTCCTGCTCGCGACGAGCGTTCTCGTCGATGTCCAGGATGCGCAGAAGAACCTTGCGGCCGCGCCTCAGCGCAACGCCCGCCACCGCCGAGAGGGCCACGGCAACGCCTGCGATGGCCTGGATGGTGTAAGTCATGACGGAGGGGTCGATGTAGGCATACGCCGGGGTGACGAAGGCGCATGAAGCCAGGCAGGCCACGATCAGGGCCGCCATCGCATCAGATGCCGCCATCAAAGCGCGCTTATGCACGTCGCCTCTCCTCTTCCGAGCACCCGCCTGCCGCAGCTTCGGCATCGCGCGAACCGAAAACCACACGAATGTACAGTGTAATACAGCAGAGACTGGCAGCGGAAAAACACCGCAGGAATGAGAACATTTGACCTGCGCGGTTATTTCCATGCCACCATAAGACCACTTTTTGAACGCAATTTCACCTTGTGCCCCATCATCGTTAAACAAGATGATGGACGGGCATCCAAAGCGTAATTCCCCGCCTTCGATACATGACGAAAGGCGGGCCACCCCGCTGGAGTTGGCCCGCCTTTACGAAACCTATTTTGAAAATGCTTTTCGGGAAGCGAAAACCCTTAGGCGGAAGCCTCCGAGGAAGCTTCCTCGGCTCCAGCCTCCTCGGCCGGTGCTGCTTCATCCGATGTGGCTTCATCCGATGCAGCTGCATCCGACGCGGCTGCATCGGCGGAAGAAGCAGAACCGGAGCTCTTCGCTTCGCCCTTCTTGAACGTCATGGTCGAACCGCTCTCGGACAACGTGAGCTCGCCGCTCTCGCTGATGGTCATGTCGACGCTTTGCCCATCCAACGTTGCCGTGGCAGTCGTCGCATCGACGGCCTCCCAAGTGCCGCTCATGGTGCTGTCGAACACAAGGAGCTTGGCCGTGCCATCGTCATTCAAGCTCAGCGTAACCTTCATACCCAAAGCCGACAGCATCTGGATGTCTTCGGAATCGGTGGAATCGCCGTTTTGCGTCATACCCGTCAGGTCCCAAGTGCCCGCAAACGCTTCACTGGCCACTGTGTTCTCGTCGGCTTCCGATGAACCTCCGCATCCAACCAAAGCCAGGCAAAGGGCGAATGCGCAGAAGAGTGCTGCAATGATTCCCGTTTTCTTCATGAACTGCTCCTATCCGTCGCTTTGGCAAACGCGCCGATGCTGAAGCTCATCAAGAGAGTGGCTGGGCTGCAGGGATTCGAACCCCGATAGTCGGCACCAAAAACCGAAGTCCTGCCATTGGACGACAGCCCAGCTTGGAGCGCTTGGGTGGTGGGCCCTGGGGGACTCGAACCCCCGACCTTGGGATTAAAAGTCCCCTGCTCTACCAACTGAGCTAAGGGCCCATTCCCAATCACGCGAAGGGTTA
>JAFRJC010000103.1 GCA_017432445.1 Eggerthellaceae bacterium
AAGACAAGTAGAAGACGGTTCCCCGTGATCATGATCGACAGGGAGTGACAACATGGCGAAACAGACACCGAAGCCACCGGTCCTGCAAGTGCTCTTCGAGCCGTGGCCTGCGTCCGCGAACGCCGACCGCAAGGGATATGAGGTGTTCGCCGGACAGTACCTCATCGACGCGCTCGATGAGTCCGGCGCGTTCAAGGCGCGCGGGTTCCGCGCCGTCGTGCAAGGGTGCACCACGTGCCGCAGGTCCGACAAGGACGACCGCGTGCATTGGCTGCAAGGGAACGACCTCACGCCCAAGAAGCCGAAGCGCCGATGCCCGCAGTGGAAGAAAGTCGAAAGCATCGTGAAAGCGTTCGGCGGGTGGAAGCGGGTGCACTATGTCGAGCTTGCCGAGCACGAAGGGCTCGCATACCAGCCCATCCCGCAGCGCAAGCGCGTGATCGAGCAGTGCCCATCGTGCGGCGGGACCGGGCTCGGAAAACTGAACCTCGCAAGCAAGCCGGGCCACCTGTACGACAAGTGCGACGCCGGGTGCGGCACGTACACCTACCGTGGTCGTGGCGAAGTGCAGGTGTCGTACGAGGGCCCGGTGCGGCCGGACCGGCACGCGCTCAGCGAATCGCAGCGCCGGGTGCGTGTCTGACCTGCGATAACAGAAAACTTCAAAAATTTTTAGCGTAGCCCTTGCACTTCGGTGCAGGGGCTACTAGAGTTGAGGACACAGACGACAACGACGAAGGATGATGTCATGAAGATCAACGCCATGTACGCCAGCTCTGCTTTCCGGTCCTCCACTCGGAAGGACGCCATCGATGTCGTGAAGTTCATGCTCAAGAACCCGATTGTCGACCCTGAGGTCACGCCGATGCTCGTGCTCGTAGCGATCGAGAACGCCGAGCCCTGGACGAAGTACGTCGTGCTTGAAGTGCAGTGGTCGGCGTTCGGACCCCGGGACGACGAGGACATCGATGCGGAGGTCAACGCGGCCATTGAGGCTTGGAAGACGCGCGGGGGCGGTGCCGATCCGGTCGTGATCGAGACTGTGGTGTTCGTGAACGAGTAACCGAACGTCAGCCACGGCATGACGGCGGCGCAGCGCCGAATGCGGGTCTGACCAGGGACTCTAAAAATAATTGTTAAATATTTGGTCCGGCCCTTGCACCCACGTGAAGGGGCCGGTAAGCTTGGTTGTACCAAGGACGAAACGACGAAAGGATGACATCATGTCGAACACCAACAACTCTCAGGCCCAGTACTACGGCATCTTCTACATCCACCCCATCACCGGAAAGCGGTGCCGCATCTCCCGTACCTTCACCTCCGAAGCGGGCGCTGCGCGCGCTTGCGAGAAGCGGAACACTCCTTGGGGGAACCTGAACTACTTCTACGCCGAAGTTCCTGCGTAGATTGAGAGCCCCACCGAGAGGTGGGGCTTTCGTCTGCCGTGATTGGTAAGCGCTTGCCGTCTGTTCTGTGATTTCCGGGGCGGGGCGTGAGGGGGTGCCCCCGCCGACGCCCCGGGTTCGCTGCGAAACCGGTTTAGGGGTACCCCCCTGCCGGGGCCGCTGAGCCATTAGGTTATAGTTGCAGTACACAGACGAGAGGATGACGGATGAAGATCACCAAGAACGAAGCCAAGAAGGCTCGTGCCAGTGCCATTGCCGAGCGCGCAGCGATCTACCGCGACGCAGGTAAGAAGCTCAGCAGCTCAGACAAGCGCAAGATCAAAGGGCTCAATGCTGTGATCGAAGCAGCCGATCAGGTGATGAAAGGAAAGTAATGGGCAAAAAGAACGATGACTTCGACAAGGTCATGCGTGGTGTGAAAGGTAAGAACCCCTACACCAAAGAGCGCGAGGACAAAGAGCGTAAGAAGGCTAAAGCCGTGCACCAGGCGGCCAGCCAGAAGGGCAAGAGGCACTCGCGCAACCAGCGCCGTGACCACGGTGGCGACGACGTGATCGACACCGGCATGTTCGGATAGGGGGTGATCGCATGAGCACGTGCTGCCCAGGGGGCCAGCATCGGCCACCCTGCCCGCAGGCAGGGATTAGCGGATAAGCGAGGGGCGAACCTACGGGTTCGCCCCTTTTGCGTGCTATGGGAAGACACGCCCAAAGATTACTTGCGGGAACCACACTTCTCGAAAGCTATCCCCGTTCCCGGCCGGACTTGAGTCGACCCCACTCAACCCGCCTCGCGCTCCCCGCCGCAAGGCCGCCTCAGAGCCTCTGTGCCGTTTCAGGGGTACTCGGATATAGGGTTTGGGGTATTCGGCCGCTAGCGTGGCTCTCAGGCCCCTTAACGGCCAATCTCCGGCCGGACCTGGACCACGCGAGACATGGAGTCCTGTCGGTCGGCCAGAACCGGCCCCATGTCGCTCAGCGCCTCCCGCAGCGCCTCGCTAGCGCGGGCGCGCTGCCCATCGCTCAGCTCAGCGGCATCCAGCGCCCGTGTGAGCGCCTGAGCGATCATCCGAGCCTCAACCCGCACCGACTCGATGTACCGCTCACTGAGCCCGGCTCGGACCGCATCAGCGGCCGTCTTGACCATGTGGGCGCGCTCTTTGCGGCTCTGCTCGATCCACTGGCGCAGCTCATCGCTGTGCATCCGCACGGCCATCTCGAATTTGAGCTGGTCTTCAAACCCCTCGCCGTTCGTCTCCATGAGCTGACGTTCCCGCCGCGCGTCGATGTCGATCCGCTCATCGATCCACTCGGCCCGGTACGCCGACCGCCGAACCTCGCTGAGGATCGCGTCCCACGGGCTCACGTTCAGCTCGCCCGAGAACGGCCGCAGCGGTGCGTCGTCATCCGTCTCGTCGTTCATCTCATCCCTCCGGATGTCACGTTGTGTAACCAGTTTTCGAGCCGCTGTGCACCCCGCTGTGCAGGGTGTGCAGGGGTCGGTCGCATTTTCAGCTACACATTCTATTTACACGTACATATGTTCTAATTTTCCTCATGTAACACAGACCTAAGA
>JAFRJC010000104.1 GCA_017432445.1 Eggerthellaceae bacterium
GATGGGAAAGCAGGCCGTCGTGATTTCTGACTGATGCCTGAGATAGAAAGGCCAGCAGGACGTATCATTTACGGGTGATGTCTTTGACTTGCGGAAGGGGACGCAATGGGAAAGAAGCTCGGGAGCCTTATCCGCTCCGCCCGCACGGATGCGGGTTTGACCCAAGAGCAACTCGCCAACAAGGTCAAGGGAGTGACCAGGGCCAGCATCGGCAGGTTCGAACGGGGTGAGGCGGAGCCCACGGAACAAAACGTGAAGGATATCGCCAAGGCATGCGGCGTTGCCCAGAAGCCTCTGCTCGACGCCATGCCCAAGACAGCTTCCAAACCTGCTTCCTCGAGCTCGTCCGCGAAGCCGAGTTCAGCTGCGAAGCCGAGCTCTTCGTCGAAATCCTCGATGCAGGTAACGGCAACCGAGAGGAAGCTCGTGGAGCTGTATCGGGCTGCCGATGCGGAGACGAAGAAGAAGGCGCTCGCGCTTTTGCGCGGCGATGACGACGGGATCGGCATCGACGACATTTTATCGGGTTTGGGCGGCATTCTCGATGTCGCACTCGGGAAGAAGTAGGCGACTAGATTTGGAATGAGTCGCAGGACTGTCCTGCGACTCATTATTGTTTTAACGTCGAGCTGACGTTGAGGGAGGTTGAAAAGTGGATCAGCCAAAGCTTTGGTCGCGGAGCCTCATCGTGCTCATGGTCCTCAACTTCTGCTCGGCGATGTCGTTTTGGCTCCTCAACGTCAAGATCGTCCAGTTTGCGGTCGATACGTACGGCGTAGCGGAATCCATCGCAGGCCTCAGCATCACCTTCTACGTTATATCGGCGCTCTTTTCCAGGATGGTCTTCGGCGGTCGGATTGACGCTTGGGGCGTGAAGCGCTCGATCGTGATCGGGTCGGCTATCAATGCGATAGGAACGATACTGTACCTGGTGCCGATGGGGTTCGTGCCGCTTCTATGCGTGCGCGTCTTCCACGGCGTCGGCTTCGCCATCATGTCGGGCGCCACCGCGGCGGGTGCAGCGCTCGTGTTGCCGCCCGAGCGCTACGGCGAGGGCATCGGCTATTACTCCATGATGCAGGCGCTCGCAACGGGTATCGGCCCGTTTGTTGCCATCATGCTTACGGGCATGTTTGGAAACTATCGGGTGATGTTCGTCTGTTCGGCGATCATCGCGATCATCGCTTTGCTCGGCACGCCGTTTCTGACCATTCCCCATCAAGAGCGGGCGGCCAAGCACGTCCACATCGTGCAGGCAGTCAAGGAGCAGGGGATTGGCGCGCTCATCATGCTCTCGGTCGTGCCTATCGCTTCGGTGCTCTTCTTGGTGTACGTCTGCTATGCGGGCATCATTTCGTTCGTGACGTCGTATGCCCACATGCGCGGCCTCGACGATGCCGTGAGCTTCTACTTCGTGGTGTATGCAATCGTCATCCTGATATCGCGTCCGCCGGTGGGCAGACGCATTGACCGTCATGGCGAGAATTCGACCATCTACCACTGCCTCGTGTCCCTCGTGGCGGGTTTCGTCGTGCTCGCGTTTGCAGTGAACGGCGCGCTTCTGCTCGCGTCGGCCGTGCTCGTCGGGTTCGGCATTGGCGCAACGCAGTCGATCATACAGACGGTCATCGCGCGCGACGCGCCGGTCGAGGAGCTTGGCAAGGCGAACTCGACGTTCTTCATGAGCATGGATTTGGGCAGCGGGCTTGGCCCCGTCATAATCGGTGCCGCCATTCCGGTCATCGGTTACAGTGCGAGCTACCTCGGCCTTGCCGTCTTGGGCGTGCTTGCCATCGTGGTCTACCACTTCGCCCACGGACGCCATCACTAAGCCACGCGGTCATCCCTCTGCCGTTTCGAGTCGCCCCCTTCGCCATTCTGAATCAAAGGCGAAGAATCCCCGCGAAGCGGCGAACCTAAATGCGTTAAACGCCCTGAGGAGCAGCGCATCCCCGCCATGCAGACTGATTGGGCCGGAGGATGCGCCTCCGACCCGTTCCAAAGAGCGTTATGAGTGCTAACGCTTATGCTTCGAGCGCTTGGTCGATGTCGGCGATAAGGTCGTCGACATCTTCGAGGCCGACCGAAAAGCGCACCATGTCGCCGGGGATGCCGGCGGCGATGAGCTCCTCGTCGCTTAGCTGGCGGTGCGTCGATGATGCGGGATGCAGGCAGCAGGTGGCCGCGTCGGCGACGTGGGTCGCGATGTGGGCTACCTTGAGGCTCTTCATGAAACGTTCGGCCGCCTCGCGTCCGCCTTCGAACCCGAAGCTGATGACGCCGCAGGTACCGTTCGGCAGGTACTTCTGCGCGAGCTCGTAGAACGGGTCACCTTCAAGGCCTGGATAGCTCACCCAGCTCACGCGTGGATGCGCGGCGAGGTGCTCGGCAATGGCTTGCGCGTTGGCGCAGTGGCGCGCGACGCGGACGTGCAGGCTTTCCAGCCCAAGGTTGAGCAAGTAAGCGCTCTGCGGCGATGAAATTGCCCCGAAATCGCGCATGAGCTGCGCCGTCGCCTTCGTGATGAAGGCTCCTTCGATACCGAAGCGCTCGGCGTAGACGACGCCGTGATAGCTCTCGTCCGGCGTGCACAGCCCCGGGAACTTGTCGGCGTGCGCCATCCAGTCGAACTTGCCGCTATCGACGATGCAACCGCCCACGGCAGCGGAGTGCCCATCCATGTATTTGGTGGTGGAGTGCGTGACGATGTCGGCGCCCCATTCGATCGGACGGCAGTTGACGGGGGTGGGGAAGGTGTTGTCCACGATGAGTGGCACACCGTGCGCGTGCGCCGCCTCGGCGAACATGGAGATGTCGAGCACGGTCAGCGCCGGGTTGGCGATGGTCTCGCCGAAGACGGCCTTCGTGTTGGGCTTGAACGCGGCGTCGAGCTCCTCGCGAGTGCTCGTAGGGCTCACGAACGTGAACTCGATGCCCATCTTGGCCATGGTGACCGAGAACAGGTTGAAGGTTCCGCCGTAGATGGAGTTCGAGGCCACGATGTGGTCTCCCGCCGAAGCGATGTTGAACACGGCGAAGAAGTTAGCGGCTTGCCCGCTGGACGTGAGCATGGCGGCAGTCCCGCCTTCGAGCGCGGCGATTTTGGCCGCAACCAGGTCGCAGGTGGGGTTCTGCAGCCGCGAGTAGAAATACCCTTCAGCTTCCAGGTCGAACAGTTTTCCCATGTATTCCGACGTCTCGTAGCGGAACGTAGTCGACTGAATGATGGGCACCTGCCTCGGCTCGCCGTTGCCGGGTGCATATCCTCCACGGATGCATGTCGTTCCCAAACCCATGTTGACCTCGAATCTCGTAATCCTTCGAATTGATAATCCATCGCAGTTCAGCGCCGATCACCCGCCATGCGATGAGTCGGAGAAAGTATCTCGGACTCATGCAAACAGGCACAGGCTCCAGCTGTTCGCTTCGAGGTGAGCAGGTGGTGCTTCTCTCGCTCATTCTCGAACGCGTTTACGGTGAGCAGTTCCGAAGCGCGAACGCTCTTTTCGCACCCAACGCGCAACGAGTAGGAGATATGTTCTCAGGCTCATGCTCGTGCGAGTTGACGCGGGGCCGTTCCGGACCGCGAACGTTCCTATCATAGCCGATGATATGGCGGTGGTGTATTATGGGCGTATGAATTATGTTGACTGGTATCGTAGGATTTCGGCTCCATTCCGGAGCGCAATCGCAAGAGAGGTCATTGTCGTAGCGGATAAGGCCCTCGTGCTTTTCATTGCCGTGGCGTACTTCGCCTCCATCGTGCTTCTTTTCGTGCGTGGCGAGGTGCTCGCGGCCGTTCGCGTGGTGCTGGTCCCTGCCATCACGTTTGCCCTCATCACCTATTTGCGCGACCGCTGGAACACAAACCGGCCTTACGAGGATTTCGATATCGATCCGATCATCCAAAAGGACGAGCGGGGAAGGTCCATGCCCAGTCGCCATGTCTCGAGCGCCGTCATCATCGCGTGCGCCTTGGCTTGGCAGCACATGGATTGGGGAGCGCTCGCGTTTGCGGCCTGCGCCGTTGTGGCGTTTACGCGCATCGTCGGCGGCGTTCACTATCCCCGTGACGTGGCCGTTGGCGCCGCCATCGCTCTTGCCTGTGGCTTCCTGGGGTTTGTGATCATTCCCTCGTGATTGGGAGGCGTTGGCTAGCGCATCGTTAGTTGCTGCGCTTTCGAGATGTGTAAGCAAATCCATCCTGCAAGACTCCTTGGATTTACCGCCTAGGGGAGTTTCCTATGCTTTGCAAGTCTCCCATCTGGCAGAATCCCAGGTGAGAAAGCTCAAGTGGCCGAAAGGTTGCATGGGCAAAGGCGCATCAGTCCCGTCATCTGCAAGGAAATGATGACGCTTGGTCTTAGAATGGCGTATCCTGTACGTACCGACATTCCTCGGAGCGCAGAAAGACGTGGCATTGAAGCACGACGAAAAAGATCAACAGCCGATTGCGATGCAGCATCGAAGCGATGCCCAAAGCCAAGCTCCAGGCGATGAGGTCGGGCGTTTGGTGTGCCCGAACTGTGGAGGTGACGTTTCTGCTGATGACGCCCGCTGCCCCTATTGCGGCGCGCTCAATCCCTCTGGCGCGGAAAAAGCGTACATGGACACGCTCGAGGATCTCAAGGACGACACCGACAGAATTGCAGAAGATGTCGAGGATGACATTGAGGAGGACCTCAAGAGCAACACGAGATGGATAGCTATCCTCGTCGCCGTGGTTATTGCGCTCATCGCTGTTGCGTTCGTAGCGGTGCAGTGTTCTGAATCTAACGACGAGAAGCGCGAATTGCAGAGCTACCAGGCACGGGAATCCTTCAGAGAACAGTATTTCCAGGAGTTCGATCGTCTCTACGAAGCCGGAAACGACGATGCGCTCAGCGCATACGTGTGGAGCTTGATGGACGAGCCCGGCTTTGATGCGCTGTATTCCTGGGAACATGCCAATTATCTGCAGATGCACGACGATTGGGAGGCCTTAAACGTATTCAAAGCCCAGATTGACGCGGAATCTCCGAGCATCGACGATTATGCGTGGGCAACATCGGTGGCCATCCGCCTCGCGCGCCTCGATGCCGACGGAAAGCGAAATGCCGGCATGCTCTCGCAGGAGGAGAAGGAGCGAGTCGAAGAATACCACGCTTACGCATGGCGCTTCCTCGAAGATATGCTGCAGATGAGCCCCGAGGAGGTCGAGGCCTTTGCCGCCTCGGTCGAGGATGCGCGGGGCAATATCGAGATTGACAAGGTGAAAGAGGGCCTGAAGCAGCGCTTCGGGCAGCTTGAACCCACGAGCTGAGAGGAATGTTATGAAGTGCCCCAACTGCGGTGGGCAAATGGGACTCGAAGATGCGTTTTGCCCCTATTGCAACACGCCGAACGCCTTGGCGGTCAAACACCAGTCCGACATGGCCCATTACCGTGAGGAATACCAGCGCACGCAGGACAGCGTCATGCAGAAGACGTCTTTCGTGCGGCAGCATGGCAGCTGGCTGGCCATTATAGCCGTGCTGCTCGCGGCCATGGTCGCTGGCTTCATCTTGCAGGTGTACGCCTGGGATATCGGGCATTCGATCCGTGCGAGCAATAACGAGAAATACGCTGCGGAAGATTGGGCGGCTCTGGATGCCTATCTCGAGCAGGGCGATTATGGGAAGTTCA
The DNA here is from genome assembly GCA_017432445.1 of Eggerthellaceae bacterium. Lineage (GTDB taxonomy): Bacteria > Actinomycetota > Coriobacteriia > Coriobacteriales > Eggerthellaceae > UBA9715. The sequence goes on from JAFRJC010000104.1 coordinate 5,665, forward strand.
TCGGCTACTACGAAGCAAACGACATCGATCTCAACTACGAGAACCCCTACCAAGGGCTGCATACAGTCGCCTACGCATATACCGATATCCTTGAGTACATCGCGGCAATCAACGATTCCGGCAGCCACTACTTCAAACCCGACTATGTATCTGGCACTTGCGAGTATATCGCCGAGTACCTCATTCGGATTTACACGATCGAGCAGCAATACTCCTACGACCTCGACCGGTACCTTCCCGCCGACAAGCGGGCCTATCTCGAAGATATCCGCGAGCGCACCGCCGTTATCTCCAAGGCGTATTTCGGGCTCACTGACGAGGACATAGAGGAGATTCCGAACATTTCCGAGAGGAAACTGGCTCGGATGATCGAGGAAGGAGTCTCGTCATGATAAGAGGCAAGCAAGGCGAAGGGAACAGGAAAGGCAATCGCTCGCCTCTGAAGGTGCTCGCAGCGATACTCACGATCATCGTGGTGATCATGTTCATTTCGGTTAGCGTGCGGGTCAACGACTACTCAAAAGGATACGTCGTCGATTATGGCGTTCGCGACTACATCTATTCCGCGGAGGATGGACGCTTCGGTAATTTGTATGCGACCGCGATACGCGACATGAGCAGGAATGCCGAGTATACCGCCGAGGTGGAGGAGTGCAGGGCGCTCGCGTTTTACTATGAGCAAGCTGTGCTGGAGCATGCATACCGCGAAGCGGGAGATAACGCAAAGGCGGACGAATTCGCAGCCCGGATGGCTGAATACGAGTCGCAGCTCGGCTCGCTACGCGGAAAAGTCGATGCTGTGAAGAAAGCGGTCTCGAGCTAGCTGGCTCCTGTCGAGGATTGCGCGGTTTCGGGGTTTTCCTCCGAAAGACGCATGATTTTAGTTTTGTTGCTTGCCAAGCAAACGAAGTGTGTTTAGCGGGGTTCCCAGGCGAGGAAGGCCCAGGTGATCACGCGTTCTTCGACAAGATGGAATCCGCGTTCGTCCTGCACCAGGTTGTGATCGAGCCAAGGTTCCAGCCGCTCGGGGATGGATGCGAGCTCTTCTGGCGTGGCGATTCCCACGAGAGCTTGTTCCAGCATGCGGGAGTAGTTTGCCAGCGCTTCGTCGCGGGATTCGAACAGGTCTGTGCGCACGCTCGAAATGTAGGAGACTTCGGGGTTGACGCCGCTGGCAGCCAGGATGTTGAACGCGTACATGAAATCCCGTCCCGCTCGGCGGGGGATGCCCGCCGCCTCGAGCAGGCGTTCGTCGGTACGCGGCGAGGGCCCGCAGGGGAGCGTCACGCACACGCGGCGGCGCGCGACTCGGTCGAGCTTCATGAGCGATTCCTGCAAGTCAGCTGTCGCGATGGACCGGGATGCCAGGGCCACGTCGACGCATTTTGGGTGCAGGCCGCACGATTCCCAGTCGTCTGCCCAGCTCATGAGGCGCACATCAACACCCGTGACGCCGAGCTCGGCCTGGTCGGCGCACATCTTGTCGAGCATGCCTTGAGAGAAATCGCAGGCAATCACTTGAGCGCCTGCCATGGAAAGAGGCGTGGCGAGCGACCCGGTTCCGCACCCCATGTCAAGAACCGTTTCACCGGGCATGATGCCTGCGAGCTCGAGAAAGCGTTTCACGTACCCTTCCTGCGATCCGTGCTTCACTGGGAAGGTTTTCGCCTTCTCGTCCCAAAACCGCGCATCGTCGGCTGCCTTGCGCGCTATCTGCAACCGCTTCCACTCCTCGTTCCAGTCTGTCGAGGTCAAAAGCGAAACGAACGGTTCGGTCATGATCGGTTCCATTCCGCCGCCAGTGAAGGCGGCATGCTCGCCGTTGCTTGATGTTTGCCCTAAATCTTCCCAAACGAGTATAGATTAGCATGTCGAGTCGCGGGAATGAGATTCGCTTAGGTTTCAGGCGCGGGAAGGGCAAGGCTTCCCTCCCAGCGTCTTGAAGTGCACGGAAGGGGACTGTCCCCAAGCGTGCGCTTCAAGACACCTCCCTCAACGCTTATGCCGATACCCAGCGAATCGCAATCCGCTTACATAAAGATTTGCCCCCAAGCCTTTGCGGGGCGTTAAACTGGTGTCGTGAAGTAAGTGAAGAAAAAAACGAGGAGGGCCCATGCAAGTCGAGCTTTTATATCACACCCCCGACCCAGAGCGCGCCGTCGCCACCGCCGCCCGCCTGTGCTATGCGCCCGTTGGAGCGTCTGAGCTGATGGAGTCGCTGTCCGAAGAGCGCATTCGCAAGGTGCTCACCACGATTCTGACTGGCGGGCATTTCTCAACGCTTGAGCATGCAAGCTACACGTTCGCCATCGATGGCGTCTCGCGCGCGCTCACGCATCAGCTTGTGCGCCATCGCCTGGCCAGCTTCAACCAGCAAAGTCAGCGCTACGTGGCGTACTCCGATGGCCTAGCCACCATCAAGCCCGATTCCATAGCCGAGAACGAGGAGGCAAACCGCCTGTTCGACGAGATGATCGACAAGACGGTCGAAGCGTACAAGGCTTTCCTTGACCTGGGCATACCTGCAGAGGATGCGCGTTACATCCTCCCCAACGCCGCCGAAACCAAGATCGTCGTCACGATGAACATACGCGAACTGATGCATTTCTTCAGCGTGCGCTGCTGCAACCGAGCCCAGTGGGAGATTCGCGACCTGGCCTGGAAGATGCTCGAGCTCGTGCGCCCCACGGCTCCGTTCATCTTCGCCGAGGCTGGCCCCGGCTGCGTGCGCGGCGGCTGCCCCGAAGGCAAGATGACCTGCGGCAACCCGTATCCGAAGGCCGAACGCAAGTAATCGGGCACGACAGCATTTATGGTGCTGATTATCGCCCTTTGGGAAAACGGATTCCCAAAGGGCGAGATGAGGTTTTAATCGCTTCGACCCAAAGCGCCGAAGTGGAGCAAGGAGAGTTTGATGAGCGAAGAGCAAGCGTCCAAGCGCATAGCGGTGTTTTGCGTGGGAAACCGCCTTCATATGGACGATGGCGTTGGGCCGGCGGTTTACGACGAGGTGCTCGAGCGTTTCGAGGTGCCCGAAAACGTGCAGCTGTTCGACCTGGGCGTGCTGACCATGGACATGATCGGCTACATCGATTCGTGCGATGTCGTCATCACGGTCGATGCCATAGAGTATTCGGGTGAGGAGCCGGGCACGGTGCTGCGCGGCACTCCCCAGGAGCTGGCCCATGCGCAGGGCGCCGCGATTTCGCTCCATGACCTGCGGCTGGTCGACCTCTTCGATGCCGCGATCCTTCTGGATTACGACGCCGAGGGCATTTGCCTGGGTATGCAGGTGGAAAACACCGAGCCCGAGCTTCTGACCGAGGAGTTGTCCCCGCGCGTGCGTGCCGCGCTGCCTCTTTTAGTGGACACGCTCGCCGCCGAGCTCGCACGCCTGGGAAGCCCGCTCATCGACAAGCAGACCGGAGAGCCCTACGTGCGCTAGCGCCCATGCATTACTAGACGCTGAGGGACAGGGGAAGCCTCATGCGAACGGAAACCACGACCATGGGCTCGGCGTACGTTCTGTAGAAGAAAAGTAGCCCCTTTACAAGCGCTTTTCCTGTGCTATTATGCAAAAGCTTGTCTTGTCCCGGTAAGGAATCGGGGCAGAGTGTTGAGTCTTGGTCGGAAACCAAGGCGGAAGAGGAGAAACGAAAATGAAAAAGGGCATCCATCCCGATTACGTGGACTGCACGGTGACCTGCAGCTGCGGCAACACCTTCCAGACGCGCTCTACCAAGAAGGAGATCCGCGTCGAAATCTGCAGCGCTTGCCACCCGTTCTACACCGGCCAGCAGAAGTTCGTTGACACCGGCGGACGCGTGCAGCGCTTCAGCGACAAGTTCGGTTCCGCTACCGAGCTCGTTGCCGCCCGCGAAGCCGAGCGCAAGGCCAAGCGTGCTGCTGAAGTGGCCGCCGCCGAGGAGAAGCGCAAGGCCGAACGCGAGGCCAAGGCTGCCGAGAAGGCAAAGCGCGCCGAGGAATTCGCCAAGAAGGCTGCCGCTCAGGCCGAGAAAGAAGCCGCTGAAGCCGCCAAGGCTGAGGCTGCTGCCGAGGCTGAGGCCGTTGCGGAGGCCGTCGAAGCCGCTGCCGCAGAGGTTGCCGCCGACGACGCCGAATAGTCTCAAGCGAACAACGAAAAAACGCGAAGCAGCCTGTTTGACAGGCTGCTTCCTTTTTCTTGTCGGCATTTTCCGTAGGCTGGGATAGTCCTCGTTTGCCATTGGAACATTGACAGTTATTCACGATTAGGCACGATAATATCCTGTTGTTACGTAATATAATTTAAATAACACCAGGTAAATCAGCGTATTCTACGTTACCGAATCGTAAAAAAAAGCATATAATCGAATATGGCAATCCTCAGGGGTTTTTGTCGTTATGCACAAATACGAATCTGGGGTTTGCAGCAGGTGAATTCTGCTGAGGTGTGGCAAAGCGTTGAGAGGGCGCTTCGCCCAACTGGCAATGGGGAACTAAGCACATGCGCAAAGCAAATGGCCTCATCGGGGCGAATTGGCGCAGCGAAATGGTTTCCAACTGCGCCGGTGCGACCCTGAATCGCCTGTTGGGTAACGGAAATGAACCAGAAAAGAAAGGAGAGCCTATGAGCGAAAAGACTGCATTCAGCCTTCCTGATGCGCTCGAAGCGCGTGGGGTTACACGTCGTAGCTTCCTCGAGTTTTGCGGTGCGCTGGCAGTAGCTGCAGGACTTTCGTACTCGGCTGCGCCGCGCGTCGCGAATGCGCTCGAGGAGTCGGTGATTGGCGCCAAGGAAGGCAACCTGTTCCCGGTCCTCTGGATTGAGGGAGCATCATGCACCGGCTGCACCGAGTCGTTCGCCCAGATCGAGACTCCCGATGCTGGCAAGGTGGTTCTCGAGCTGATCTCGCTGAACTACTCCGACGTTCTCAGCGCAGGCGCCGGCCATTCGCTGGAGCTCGCCAAGAAGCAGACCATCGAGAACGGCAACTACGTGGTCGTGTACGAGGGCGGCATCACACAGGGCTTCGAGAGCAACACGCTGCGCGTCGCCATGGAAACCGGCGAGAACATCCTGGTCGAAGCTGCCGAGCATGCCGCAGCCGTCATCGCGCTCGGTTCTTGCGCGGTCAACGGCGGCTGGATGGCTGCTTATCCCAACCCGGCTAACGCCACCGGCGTTTCCGCCATCCTGGCCAAGCACGGCATCGCAACCCCCGTGGTCAATCTTCCCGGTTGCCCGGCCAACCCCGAGTGGCTCATGAGCGTCATGGTCCAGGTTCTCATGCTCGGTGGCGCCGAGGCCCTGGTCGCCGGCGACGTCCCGGCCGTGGTCAGCACGCTGGGTCTTGACGATCAGGCCAAGCCCAAGGGCATTTACGGCCAGACCATCCATGACAACTGCGAACGTCGTCCGCACTTCGAGAACGGCGAGTTCGTCTACGAGTTCGGCAGCAAGGAAGAAGAGCTTGGCTATTGCCTCTACCCGCTCGGCTGCAAGGGCCCGCAGACGAAGGCCAACTGCGGCGTCACGATGTGGAACAACCGCCGCAGCTGGTGCATCCAGGCTGGTTCGCCCTGCATCGGATGCTGCGAGGCCAACCCCAACGACCCGGGCGACAACTGGGTCGAGGTCAACACGCCTTTCTACAAGCGCGATCGCGACCTGCACATCGGCTCCACCTTCTTCCGTCCGACTGCCGTGGCCGCCGGTATCACGATCCTCGCGGGCGCTGCCATCCTCATCCATCGCTTCGGCATGAAGAAGGCCGGCCGCATGGACGGCGGCGCCGACTTCGAGCTGGTCCGTGAATGGGATGCGAAGAATCCCGACAGGGCCATCGGCCAGTATGAGTATTCCGTCTTGGGCGATCCGGTCAAGATGAAGGCCGCCCAGGAGGAAATCGCCAAGCAGTACGAGGCAGCTGAGGAAACCGCCGAGGCTGCTGCAGAGGATGAGGGGAGGTAACCCAACATGACACGTTCAGTTATCGACCCGATTACCCGTATCGAAGGCCACATGCGCGCCGAGATGGAAGTCCAGGGTGGCAAGGTTGTCGACGCCTGGGTTTCCGGCGGCAGCTTCCGTGGCATGGAGATTATCGTTCAGAACCGCACGCCCGAGGATGCTGCGCAGATCGTGCAGCGCATCTGCGGCGTTTGCCCGGTTTCGCACAGCCATTCTTCCACTATCGCGGCTGAGAAAGCCTACGGCATCGTCATCCCGAACCGTGCGCGCATCATCCGCAACCTGATCGAGGGCGCGCAGTTCCTGCACAGCCACATCCTTTGGTTCTACAACCTGGCTGCGCTCGACTACGTCAACCCGATAAACGCTCTCAAGGCCAACGTCGCCGACGCGTACGACCTGGCCCAGGCAGCTGGCACCTCCACGCACAGCGACCTTGGCGCCGTGGCCACGCGCCTGAAGAAATTCGCCGACAACGGCCAGCTGTCCATCTTCTCGGGCAACTGGTTCGATGCCGACGGCGGCACCGCCTACAAGCTCCCGCCCGAGCTTGACCTGATCTGCACGGCCCACTACCTCGAGGCCCTGAAGATGCAGGCGCGCTCGTCCGAGGTCGCGGCCCTGCTCGGCGGCAAGATGCCGCACGTCATGACCATCATTCCCGGTGGCACGGCGTTCGTTCCCACGGCCCAGAAGCTCGATGACCTGTGGGCTATGGTTAACGAGATCTACGACTGGGTCGAGAGCACGATCATCCAGGACACGCTGGCAATCGCCCCGTTCTATGCAGACGGCCTCACCTGGGGCGGCGGCTGCGGGCGCTTCGGTGCCTGGGGCGTGTTCGAGGCTCCGTCCATGGAACTCAACGACCGTTACCTGCCCGCCGGCGTCCTCATGGGCGGCTTGGGCGGTTCGGTTGACGATGTCGATGAATCCAAGATCTGGGAGTACGTCGGCCGTTCGTGGTACGAAGGCGATGGCGTCTACCAGTCGCCCGACTTCACCACCAACCCGCTGTTCACCGAGTACAACGTCGAAGAGCGCTACACCTGGTGCAAGGCTCCGTCGTATGACGGCAAGGCGCTCGAGACTGGTCCGCTGTCCCGTATCCTGGTCGCCTACAAGCGCGGCGTGCCGTTCATCGTCGAAGCCGTCGACAAGTTCCTCGGCGACCTGGGCAAGGGCCTGGGTCTCGAGGGTGCGGCTCCGGTCGAGGCTGCCATCAGCATGCTCGGCCGCGTCGCCGTCCGCCAGGTCGAGACGCTCTACGTCGCCCAGCTCATGAAGGACTGGACGATGGAACTCATCGGAATCCTCAAGGGCGGCATGTCCGAGGACTTCGACCCGAGCGCCTACGCGACAGAAGACTTCGAGGGTTACTTCACCAACCCGCTGACCACGACCGGTTCCGGCACGGGCTTCTGGGAGGCTCCGCGCGGCGCGCTGTACCACTCCGAGAAGGTCGTCAACGGCAAGGTCGAGGGCTACCAGATCATCATCCCGACCACCTGGAACCTTGCTCCCATCAACCAGAACGGCGAGCACGGTCCCATCGAGCAGGCGCTCATCGGCTGCCCGGTCGAGGACGTCGAGAAGCCCATCAACGCCCTGCGCCTCGTTCACAGCTACGACCCGTGCGTATCCTGCGCGGTTCACGTCAGCGAGCCTGCGACGGGCAAGCATTTCGAGACCGTTACGAATCCTTGGGGGGTGAGGTAGAATGGCGCATCTCGCACATTACAAAGAGGCGCATCCGATGCCGTTCGTCATCACGCATTGGATTAACCTTGCGGCCATGGTTGTGCTCATCATCACCGGCTTCCTGATTCACTTCCCCGTGCCTATCAGCATGGGCATCGCGCGCGGCCTGCACGTCTTCTGCGGCATCGTGATCTTCATCAACTGCCTCGTCCGCTGCATCATGGCGTTCTTCGTGAAATCCGCCCCCACGGGTGGCACGCGCGAGACCGTCAAGGACTACAAGACGTGGCTGCCCCAGGAAGATAACCGCCATCAGGGTCCCGCTTGGGTGAAGTACTACACGTTTGTAAAGAAGGACCATCCTCTGGGAGCCAAGCTCGGCGTTCCGCAGAAGCTTTCGTACCTGCTGATCCCGATCCTGATCCTCCTGATGTTCATTTCGGGTCTGTGCCTGTGGGCCCCGACGGCAAGCTCCGGCTTCTGCCAGTGGTGCCTGGGCCTCGTGGGCGGCGCCATGAGCATGCGCGTCATCCACTACTTCGGCATGTACGTGTTCATCATCTTCATGTTCATCCATGTGCACCTGGCGACTGCCGAGGGTTCCGAGCCGGTCAAGCTCATGTTCCTCCACAAGGAGCATGGCGGCTTGGTTTACGACCCCGACAAGCATGTCATCGTGGGCGAGGACAAGATGGAGCACTAGTTGCTTGACTTGCCTGCTGCACTGATGCGTTGAGCAAAAGGGAAGGGCCCGCTTCGGCGGGCCCTTCTTCGCGTGTTGGGCGTTGCTCTGCTCGCGGCCGATGCAAAACCTCGTTTTAATTGTGGGTATCGCCCAGCACCGCGTCCGCTAGAGGACCTCGCCCTTGACTTTGGGCGTGCCCAGCGAAATCTTCAGGTTGCCGTTGAGGCAGCGCAGCTCGTCGATCATCTTCTTTTCGAGCCCATCGGCCTTCATCGCGATCTTGTACTCGATTTGGTACAGGCTTCCCATGTTCGTGGTCTGGACGTTGTGCAGCTCATAGCTCGAGGTGTAACCATCGAGCACCTCTTCGAACACGCCCTCGAACTCCAGCTCCTCGGGCACCGTGATGCGCAGCAGCTTCTGCGGCGCACGGGGCATTCCAAACGGTGTGGTGACGTACACGATGTTGAAGATGCCCACGATCACCGTCAGAAGCACCGCGACGCCGATATAGCCCATGCCCGTTGCCAGGCCGATTGCCATGGCCAGGAACACGCTGCCGATGTCTTTCGCGGTGCCGGCGATGGAGCGGAATCGCACGAGGTTGAACACGCCCATGACCGCCACGCCCGCACCTAAGTTCCCGTTGACCAGCGTAATCACCATCTGGACGATGATCGGCAGAAGGGCGAGCGTCACGACGAAGTTCTTCGAGTAGTCGTGCTTGTACATGTAGATGAACGCCGCAATCAGCCCGAGAACGATCGATGCGAGCGTGCACCACAGAAATCCCGATGCGGTGACCATCGACATGGCCGATTCGGTCGTGCCGAGCACCGATGTGAACAATGCATCCATGTGGTTTCCTTCCCCTTGTTATCTAAGCTGGGATGCATTGTGTGCCTCGCCCCTGAAACGTTCCTTAAACGCTTCTGAAAGGTTCCTGAAAAGCAGCTATCGTCTATCAGGGAAAAGAGGGGAGTGCCGCCGCTAGAAAAGAGGCGGACCGCCTCGTCCAAGACAAAGCGGCCCGTCAGACGCACGTCCTTCAGATCTCATGCAAATTCACGAAACCTTGCGCTGTTCTTCCTCTATCTCGTAACCCGCAGAGGGGCCTAAAAGCGTTTCTGCAAGCGCCGTGCGCTCGTGTCGCATCGGAACGCCTTGCACGGCGAGCGTTCCCGAATCGTGCTGGTCGACGCGCACGGCTCCTCGTTCGGCGAGCGTGCGCTTGAAGGCGTTGCCGTATTTCGAGAACGAGCGGGGAAACACGCCATGCGTGTCGAGGAGCTCGCATAGCCAGGTTGGGTAGCCGCCCGCGCATTTGATCTCCATGACGATTTGGTCTGGTCCTGCAACCCGCCGGCGCTGCACCGCCGCGTCTTCGAACAGGTCGATGTAGGCGATGTCCTCGTCGAATGTGATGCGGTCGACGCAATCTGGGTCATCGCTCGAAAGCGGGCACCATGCCTCGCGCAGGCAGCTGATGACCATAGAGGGCCTCAGGCCCTCGTAGCGGCGAAAGAACGCGTCGATCTCGCGTGCGATCTGCACTTTTCCCACGGAGAGGTCTTTTTCGGGATTGCTCGCCACGGGGAATGACGCTTGCGCTTGCTCGTAAGTCATCTGCCCGCTGCAATACAGGCGGGCTCCTTGCGCGCTCATGCGAACGCGGCGCTTGTAGACGATGCCCTTGAATTTTTTCTTGATCTCGACGTAGACGGTATCCGCTTCGGAAAACGCCCCGTAGCTTCGGACGCGCAGCTTCTCCTTGTAAAGGGGCTTCTCGAGCGAGCGGCAGATGAGGTGGCGGTCGGAAGTGTCCAGATACAGGCTGTCGATGCGCGTGGCACCGTAGTCGTCCAGGCGCATATGCGCCGTGAGCCCCTGTTTGATTGCCGCGCACTGCGCCGACGTGATCAGGTACTTCTTTTCCTTGCGTTCGAACGTGTCGCCTGCTGTCGCCATCTACCTGCTCCTTTCATCTTGGTCGTCATCATATCGGGCAGAGCTGAAACGAATCTTAAGATTGTCGTTTTGCCGACATCTGCTATGCGCATCGGGTGCCTTTTTTATGTGGGCGGAAGCTGAGTGCGCGCTCTCTGCCGTTTTCGCGGCACAATGCCTTGATGAAAGAAACGCGTTAACCGGAAGAATGATTGTATGGGCGAAACCAAGCAGAGAAGCGATTTATCGAGGGCGTTGTCCGAAGACGGTGCGCTGAAGACGCACGTCGGGGGCCAGGCGCTGCTCGAGGGCATCATGATGCGCGGCAAGTACAACTGGTCGGTGGCCGTGCGCGAGCCAGAGGGAATGATTTACACCGAAGAGCACGACCTCTCGTTCGGCAAGGACAAGACGGGCTGGCTGTACTGGCCGTTTGTTCGCGGTTGCCGAGCGTTTGTCGAGTCGCTCGCGCTCGGTTACAAAGCACTCTCGATCGCAGCCGAGCATGCATTCGTCGAAGAGGACGAGGAGGAAGGGCAAGCCGCGTCGAAGGATGAAAAAGACGACGGCGGCTTTTCCTGGAAGCGTGATTTCGGGAATCCGGACGAGATGATCGACGGGCTGGCGGCGCAGCGGACGCTGGAAGTGGTCGATGGGGATACCGGCTTGCCCGTCCGGTTCGACGAGGATGAAGAAGGAGAAGCTGCGCCTTCGGACGAGAGCGACGCCGCGACTGGAGACGCCGACGCAGACGAGCAGGAGAAGCCCGAGAAGAAGCCCTTGCTCGGTGACAAGGAGATGGCCATCTCCTTGGTGCTCGGGTTGGTGCTCGGCATCGTCTTGTTCATCGTGGCGCCCGCGGCGCTCACGAACCTGATCGTGGGCGAGTACGACGACAAGACGCTCCTCTGGAACATCGTGGACGGCTTGCTGCGCATCGCGGTGTTCGTGTTCTACATCTGGCTCATCGGCCGAATGAGCGACATCAAGCGCATGTTCGGCTACCACGGCGCCGAGCACAAGACCATCCACTGCTTCGAGCACGGGTTGCCTCTGACACCCGAAAACGCGCGTAGCTTCCCGCGCCTTCACGTGCGCTGCGGAACGGCTTTCCTGATCATGGTCATGATCATCGCGATATTCATCTACACGATAACGCCCATCAACGCGCTCATCGGCGCCTGGGGCGTGCCCGACGGTCCGTTGAAGCTGGCGCTCGTCATCGTCGTGCGCATCCTGCTCATGCCGCTTATCGCGGGGATCAGCTACGAGATCACGGTCAAATGGGCGGGAAGCCATCCCGACAATCCGCTGGTCAAGGTGATACTGTGGCCTGGCATGCAAATGCAGTACCTGACCACCCGCGAGCCGGACGACGGCCAGATCGAGTGCGCCATCGCAGCCATGCAGCTCGTCCTGGAGCGCGAGCAACTCGAGGAAGCCAAAGCATCAGCCTGATGTAGCCGCGGGGCTATTCCCCAAGGCTATCGGCCTCCAATATAAGATGGGAAGGCGCCAGGTTCGCTGGCGGTAAGTTTTCCAGATGATAAACAGGGCTTGATTCTCTGCATGCCTGTGGCATGGCGCATCGCTAATGCGTTACCATATGTCCCGTCAAAATCTAAGAGAGAGGAAGCCCCTATGAAGCGCGATTACCCGAATTTGTGCAAGCCCTTGCGGGTGGGGAACGTGACTCTGCGCAACCGCATGTGCTCGGCGCCGCTCGGTGCAACCGATATCCTAGCCGATGGCACTCCGGGACCGCGCACGCTCGGCTTCTACGAGATGCGTGCGAAGGGCGGCGCAGCTGCCGTCACGGTAAGCGAGCTCGTTGTCCATCCCGATACTGACGGCTCCCAGATGCTCAAGCTTTCGCTTGCTACCCCCAATCAGCTCGGTGCATTCGCCTACGTAGCCGATGCCATCAAGCGCCATGGCGCCGTGCCCTCCATCGAGCTGTCGCATTCTGGCCAGTATGCCGGTACCTACATGGTCGACAAGAAGAAGAAAGGCGAGCTGTGCCAGTACGGCCCCTCTGACGGCGTACGTCCCGACGGGCTTCCCGTCAAGGCGCTCACGCACGAGCAGATCGCCGATATCGTGGCCGCATACGCCAACGCGGCGGGGCTTGCCAAGCGCGCCGGTTTCGAGATGGTTATGGTGCATGCGGGACATGGCTGGCTGATCAACCAGTTCATCTCTCCATATTGCAACAAGCGCGACGACGAGTATGGCGGGTCTCTCGAGAACCGCGTGCGCTTCGCCCGCGAGGTGCTGGCCGCCGTGCGCGAGGAAGTCGGCCCCGGGTTCCCCATCGAGCTGCGCATGAGCGGCTCCGAGCTGTTCGAGGGCGGTTACGACTTGGCGGAGGGCTGCGAGATCGCGCATGCCCTCGAGGATCTGGTCGACATCATCCACGTGTCGGCGGGTTCCTACCAGTTCGGCTTCTCCATCACGCACCCGTCGATGTTCCGCGACCATGGTTGCAACGTGTACCTGGCCGCCGAGATCAAGAAGCATGTCAGCGTGCCGGTCGCGACCGTGGGCGGGCTTTCCGATCCTGGCCAGATGGAAGAGATCGTCGCATCCGGCCAGGCCGACATCATCGTCATGGGCCGTGCGCTGCTTGCCGACCCCGAGATTCCCACCAAGGTCATGGCCAATCGCGGAGACGAGGTCATCAAGTGCCTGCGTTGCTTCGTGTGCATGGCAGAGCGGCCCGTCACCCAGACGCGTCGCTGCGCCGTCAACCCGCGCATCGGTCGCGAGTTCGAGGGCATGGCCATCACCGCTGCTGCCGAGCGCAAGCGCGTGCTCGTCGTGGGCGGCGGCATCGCCGGTCTGGTCGGCGCTTGGGTCGCTGCTAAGCGCGGACACGAGGTGACGCTGTGCGAGGCAGGCAGCGAGCTGGGCGGCATCCTGCGCACCGAGAAGGCGCTTCCTTTCAAGATCGACATGTACAACCTTGGATGCACTTATGCGCTCCTGTGCGAACGCGCGGGCGTCGACATCCGCCTGAACACGCCCGTGGATGCGGCTTTCGCCGACGAGTTCGCAGCCGATGCCGTCATCGTGGCCGTGGGCTCGGAGGCCATGACACTCCCGATGCCGGTTGCCGACGACGCGCGGGTGCTTTCCATCGACGACATGTACCTGGACGGCGTCGAAGCGGGAGACGAGGTCGTCGTGATCGGCGGCGGCCTGACGGGATGCGAATGCGCCTTGTGGCTCGCACGCCAGGGCAAGACCGTTCACCTGGTCGAGATGCGCGATGCGCTCGCCATCGACGCGAACATCCGCAACCGTCCCATCCTTTTGGCCGAGTTGGCCGACGCCGGTGTCGACGAGGTCGTGAACGCTCGCGCCCAGAACGTCGAAGCTGACGGCGTTGTAGTCGAAACCCCTGATGGAGAGCGCAAGCTTCCGTGCGACACCATTGTGTGCGCCATCGGTCAGCGCTCGCGCCGCGACGCTGCCGATGCGCTTCTGGATGCAGCGCCCTTCGTGCGCGTCGTAGGCGACGCCAAGCGTCCCGCCAACGTCAAGACGGCCGTGTACGAAGCCTGGCATGCCGCTATCGACATCTAGCAGGTTGGAAAAGATGAGCCGAAGGGCGCATTGAGTTGAACCGACGTTGAGAAAAATGAGTCAAAGACGCGTTCTTTGACTCATTTTATTGGAGCGGGGTATGAGCGAACGAGACGAAGGGCGAAAGCCGACGCCGAGGAGGCGCACGAGCACGGGGAGGGCGCAGGGCGCCTCGGCGTCGAGGCGCCGCGTGTCGGGTGCTTCCGAATCCGCTGCGCGCAGCTCCGCTAAGCGAGGCGCTGACCGGGTGCGTTCAGCGCCAAAAACGAGTGCTGGCAACAAGCGCTGGATAGCCCTTGCAATCGCGGCGCTTGCGGTTGTGGCCA
>JAFRJC010000105.1 GCA_017432445.1 Eggerthellaceae bacterium
ACAGTGCCTGCGGAATCGCGCTCACCCCATGCCCCTCCGCCCCAAGCGAAAGGCATTGCCGTCAGCCATAGCTCGAGTAGCACGTTATCGCAAAACCAACAGATGGCCGTAGCGTCATTCCATGATCTTGCATTCTTCCACTTTGCTCACGTAGAACTTCATGAAGCGTTCGAGCGATTTGCGCAGCACCAAACCCAGCAGCAGGAAGGGAATCAGGAAAAGCGCGAGATGCGCCATGGATATCCAGAAGTCGTTTTGATAGACGCCCATCATGGCTGCCCGCAAGCCCCTGACCACATACGTCGCCGGCACCCACGGGCTTATCAACTGCACGAAGCCAGGCAGAATCTGAAGCGGGTAGGAACCTCCGCAGGCAGTCACCTGTATGATGAGCAGCAGCACCGTAAGACCCTTGCCAAGGTTTCTGAATGCCACCACAAGCGTGTATACGATGAACGCGAACACCAGGCCGGAGAACCAGAATGCGAACATGAACAACAGGGGCTCGGCCACCTGAACCCCGATCAGCAGCAGACTTCCCAAACCGAGGAGGGTCGTCTGCAGAAGCGATACGAATCCGACAGTCCCGAAACGACCAAAGAAGAGCTCCCTTGGCTTGGGGTTTCCAAGCTTCTCCCTGCCGCGCACCGACACCTCGGGCTTCATGGCCACCATGATCAACAGCGAACCGATGAACAGGGCAAGCGTGCAGTAAAGCGGGGCCATGGAAGAACCGAAGTTCTCGCTCGGGAACAATGCCACCCGCTCGACCTTCACGGGCGCGGTAAGCGCCGATGCCAAATCGCCAACGCTCCCCTCGAGCAGTGTGCGCAGCTTTTCTGTATCGCCGCTTGCCAATGCAGAATCAACGGCATCTGCAAGATTTCGCCAGCTCTGCGCAGTAGTGCGCAGCTTTGCCGAAGCTTCGTCAACCTTTCCGGAAGCCTCTCCGAGCGCTACACCAGCCGAACCCAACGTGCTTGAGAAGCCAGCTGCCAAGCTGTCCAGGCTCGATCCCGCCCTTTCGAGGTCGTCGGATAATGTATCGAGATCCGATTTCAACTTCTCGATCCCCGGTTTCAGGTTTGTCTCGAAGTCGTTTTCTGCGGCGGCGATATCAGAACGCGCCTGGGCCGCCTGCTTGTGCAGCAACTCCGCCTTCTCTTGGACGCCCGCGCTTCCAGACTCCAGGTTATCTGCGGCCTTCGTCAGAGATACGTCTGTTTTCTGAAGAGCCTTGATCGTCTCGGTCACAAGTTCTATGACCTTGTCCAAAGCAGGAGTGTGGCTGTTGATGGTGCCTGCCACCAGCTGCGAATCGCCGCTCCCGGAAGCCGAGCCGCCGCCAACCTGGACTCCAGCCTCGGAATCGAGCAACTCGCGCAACTCGACGAGCACGGCAAGGATTGTCACGAGCTCATCGGTATGCTTCTCGACCTCGGCTGCTTCCTTCCGCAGCACCGGGGCGATCGCCTGAGCATCATCTACGCCGCTTGCGAGAAGCGCATCCATCTTCTGTTCGAGGGTCTTCAACGATTTCGCGTTTGCCGACAGGGCGCTTGCAAGGTCGTCGACCGATGTTGAAAGCTTTTTCGAAAGATTGCGGAGACGCTGCTTGCTTGTGTCAACCTTGCTTAGAGCGTCTTTGGCTTGCGACCTTGCCGTGTCCATAAGACCCGCACTGCTCTCCACGAGACTCTTGGACTGATCTGCCATCGACGAGTAAAGGTCCAGCACGCTTGCCGTCTGGTCGATGCGAGCCGAAACGCTGCGCAAATGTTCTGTAAATATCGCCAAGCGTCCATCAACATCATCTTCCTGAGCATATCGCGAGAGGGATTGCGCTAGGTCTGTAGCTATTTCGGTAACGGTTTGCGCGAACGTCTCGTTTATCGTGTAGGAGAGCGCGTCGGCGCCTGTCCCGATGATGTTCGGCGCGATGGCGTTCTTCTTCTTGTTCACGTAGTAATCGATGACCGCAGAGGTCGAATCGCCTTCGTAAAACGTCAGCATCTGCTTGCTGAAGTTTTCGGGAATGACAAGTGCTGCATAGTACTTGCCCGCCTTCGTGCCCTCAACCGCATCTTCCGCATCCGTGAAAACCCAGTTTATCTGGTCATTAGCGCGCAAGCCTGATACCACCTTGTCGCCCACGTTCACGGTTATGGGCAACAGGTCGCTTGCATACCCCTCATCTTCGCTCGCAACGGCCACTGTCAGATTCCCCGTATTGTCGAACACGTTCCAGCAAGCCAAAATGTTGTACCACGCAAAAAGCGACGGCAAGATGATCAACCCTACCGTGATGATGGTGCTCATGACGTTGCAGAACAGGCTTGAGATATCCCGACGCAAGATTAGCCAAACGTTACGCATCGTCGGCCTCCTCGCGTTCCCTGATATGCTTGTTTGCCCCACTGCCTTCCTCCGAAGACACCATGCGATTGCGACGCGAGAAGAGGCTCAACAGCCCCTCGTCGCTCATCTGTTCCAATCCTAATTGGCGCCTGAAGCTGTCTCTGAACGATTCCAGCACCACCAATAGCAGGAATAGCGTAATCAACCATCCGAGGAAAACGCTGATCAGCACCACTTTCTCGCCAGCATTTAGCGCGAAGAGCAAGACCAAAACGATCGGAACGCCCACGCCGAGCACGATGGAAGCCCTGATGAAGTTGGGGTACCAGCGGGTGAAGCGCTTGTAACGGCTTTCGAGCTCGCGTCGGTAGTCATCCCTTTCGGTCAGCACGCGCAGCACTTGCGTCAGGCGGTAGGGGCGTTCGGGCGTTTCCTCGTTCTCGCCGTTGAACAAATCTCCCTCGCGTACTTGCCTGACCGTCATGCGCGTGACGTTGGACATGAGCGGACCTGCCACCAGGCCCAAGATTAGGCTTCCAACGAGAAATGCGCCCAAGATCACCGCATCATGCGCTATCGTCATCCCGTACAGACCGCCGATGGCTTCGCGCATGGCGTCTATGCCGTATGTGAACGGGAAGAGCGGATACACAGCTCGGAAGAACCCATCCGTCATCTCCACCGGATACAAACCCGACCCACCCGGAATCTGGGCGAACACCAAGATGATGCACAGGGCTTGACCGAAATGCCGAAACGTGGTGGAAAGCGAGTAGATGATGCTCAGATAAGCCAGCGATGCCCAGATTGCAACGAGGAAGAACGCCGGCACGTTCGCGACTTGAACGCCAAGCACGAGCGTACCTGCGCAGCAGATTACCGCCTGAAGCACGACGAAGACGGCGAAGAAGACCAGACGTGCCAAGTAGCGCTGCGATAGCGTGACCTTGCGCAACCCTTCGGAATCGACTCCAAGCTTGAAAATCACCATGAGCATGAAAGCGCCGATCCAAAACGTCAAATTCATGAACAGGGGCGCCATCGCGCTGCCGTAGGAATTGGGCTTGTAGAACTCCTTCGTCTTCAGCTCGGTCGGCGAGCCCATGAAATCGGCGATATTCTGGGCGTTGAGGGTGCCTTTCTTCATAAGGTCCGAAATGACGCCTGAATCCGCCAGCAGCCGTACATCTGACAGGAGCGTGTCGAGATCTCCTTGCAAATCGCCCAAAAAGTCATCGGTTCGCAACGCGGCTTCCCCGCAATTGCCGAGGAGGCCATCGAGTTTATTGAGCTCGGACCGAGCCTGCTCGATCGTGCCTTCGAAACCGGATGCCGTCGCAGATAGCTCGGCGCATGTCGATTTGACGTCCGACAGACTCGAGCTGATCTCCGATGCTATGGAGCTGAAATACTTCCCCACATCCTTCTCGAGGGAAGTCGAGGCCTGCTGCGCAACCTTGTTCAGCTCCTCGGCGGCTTCAGCTACCTTTCCCGATGTGTCACTCGCCCGCTCGCTCAGCGCAACGGCTTCGTCTACGATATCTTGCAAGCGATCGCAGCGTGCTTCGATGTCCTTCGCGTTTTCGAGAAGCCGTTTCTTGACAAGCGAGCTGTCTGGCAAGGCTGCGGCAACATCCCGAAGAATCTGGGCTACCTCGCGCAGCTTGTCGATTGCCGGCTGAATTTTCTCTGCCGCTTCAACCACATCGCCGCTGACCTTGCTTGCATCCGACGAGAAATCCTCCGCTGTCGATTCGGCCTTAGCGGTAAGCTCGGATACTTCCGAGAGCAAATGCGTTAACTTGGGACCGGTATCGGACTCGATCTTCGCCAAAGTCGCCAGGATGGCGTCGGCTTCCTCGGACACATCCTTGAACACCACTATGGAATCGGCGATCAACGTGTCCGCGTTGTCCATGCCAGAGTTGGCATCCGATACCTTCTTCCGAGCCGATTCGGCAGCTTCCCGGATGTTGGTGAGGGTATCACGCGCCTCTGAGATTGCAGCCTTCACTTCTCCCATCTGCGAGCTAACCCGAGACTGCGCCTCATTCACGTCGGACTTAGCCTTCTTCACGGCGTCGTCTACCGCCGACACCGCCTTATCACTCACCGTCGACACGAACATCGAGTTTATCTGCTGATCAAGGGTGTCGGCAGCAACATCGGTAATCTTTGGCGATACCGGGCCGCTCTTCTCGTTCACGAAGTACTGGAGCTGCGGACTTTTGACGTCGCCTGTCAATGGCGATACGAGGCATGCCGAGAAATCTTCGGGTATGACGTACACGGCATAGAGATTCTCGGCACGCAAGTCCTCCATCGCCGTGTCGTAATCTTCCGTAATCCAATCGAGCGAATCGTTGGCGAGCAGCTCTTCGCAAATCTTCTCCCCGACATCCAACCGCCCCGTCATTTCGGTTTCCGTGCCCACGTCGAGGTTTACCACGCATACCCGCAGGTTCCCAGTCGACTCGTACGGATTCCAAAACGCCGCGACGTTGTACCACGTGTATATAGACGGAAACACGAGCAGAGCAACCGCCACGATCATCGCGGCAGGAGCCTTCAGCATGCGTTTGAAGTCGCGCATGAGAATGCGCGCTACATTGCCCATGAACCACTCGCTTTAAACTACCGGAAAGTACAACGATTCATTGTAGCTCTATTCGCACGTCATACACTACCTGGTGCAAAGCAGTGGACAGATGAGCTTCATCAGCCGAATGCCAGCCCTGATCGCCAGACTACGAAAAACTGCCCGCAAAAAACCCTGCCCACCAGATCTGGGCATTGCAAATGCTTCTGTTTCCCCTTTGCTTCTAGCCTATTGTCCCATCCGCGATGAGCTTCGCAACAAGCTCTGCGTAATACGTCAGGTAGATATGCGCACCAGCTCGATATGCGGAAGTTGCCATCTCGCCGACGATGCGCTCCTCGTCGATCCAGCCTTGCGCGGCAGCTGCCTTGACCATGGCGTACTCGCCGCTGACGCTGTAGGCGGCTACGGGCACGTTCACGGCATTGTGCACCTCACGCACCAAATCGAGGAAGGACATGGCAGGCTTCACCATGACGATGTCGGCGCCCTGCTCGATGTCCTGCAGCGCCTTCTTGATAGCTTCGCGGCGGTTGTGCACATCCATCTGGTACGCACGGCGGTCTCCGAACGCCGGAGCCGAATCGGCAGCCTCGCGGAAGGGCCCGTAGAAGCCCGAAGCGTACTTCACCGAATACGCCATGATGGGCACGGTCGTGTAGCCTGCCCCGTCAAGCGCCTGACGGATGCCCAACACGCGACCATCCATCATGTCGGAAGGCGCCACCATGTCGGCGCCGGCCTGCGCATGCGAAAGCGCCGTACGCGCGAGCAGCTCGACAGAGGGGTCGTTGTCGACTTCCTGCCCCTTCAGCATGCCGCAGTGCCCGTGGCTCGTGTACTCGCATAGGCACACGTCGGTGATGCAGTACAGCTCGGGATAACGCTCTTTGGCGGGTTGCACCGCGCGTTGCACGATGCCGTCTTCGGCATACGCACCCGAAGCCACCTCGTCCTTCACCGCAGGGATACCGAACAGCATGTAGCTCGTAACACCAGCGGCCGCTAGCTCCTCGAGCTTCTCGGGAAAACGATCGAGCGACCAGCGGTACTGACCGGGCATGGAGGAAATCTCCTCCTTCACGTCCGTGCCTTCGCATACGAACATCGGGTAAATCAGCGACGACGCATCCGCCCGAGTCTCGCGCACCATACGACGAAGGGCCTCGCTTCCACGCAACCTACGTGACCTTTGGAGCAGCTCCATTTCAACCCCCTTACCTTGGGAACGCCGCGCAACGCAATCACGTACGCAGCTTTTCGGGCATTCGAAACATCAAGTCCAGTATAGGGATGCAGGCGGCGTTTTTCATCGTGAAGATTGCCTGCTTCGGCTATTGCC
The DNA here is from genome assembly GCA_017432445.1 of Eggerthellaceae bacterium. Taxonomy (GTDB): domain Bacteria; phylum Actinomycetota; class Coriobacteriia; order Coriobacteriales; family Eggerthellaceae; genus UBA9715. Next base: position 6,300 of record JAFRJC010000105.1, read on the forward strand.
ACAACTCTCTCTTGCTGCAAGCATGGCAAGCCGTGGCATCTTCGACTTAAGGCGAGAATTCCAGCCGTTCCGTCCGCGAATCAGCAAGCTGCCAAGACCCCGGTTTCAAGCAATCCTATTTCGTCCGTCTATGCTGGACCACGAAATCCATGAATGAACACGCCACCCTATCATCCGCACGAACCGCCAGGAGAAAAGCAACCAGGATGCGCTCGTCATCGACTGTTGAAAACTTCAGGTCAGAACGCGACCTCAAGCGCGGATCCTGCACCATAGCGGGCGACGTCATGAGCACCCCATCCTGGAAATCACTCATGAACATTCCGGTGGGCGTGTTGTCACGCGGCTGCATGTGACGTAGGCGAGGAAAAAGGCCCTGCCGTTCGCAGTAGGCAGCATAAGCAACTGCCATGTAATCGTGGCTGCTTCCCCGCGTCATGATAACGGGGATGTCGAGTAGGTCCTCTAAGCGCAACCCGCTTTCATGCTTGATATGAGGGTTTCTGTCCTGATACCAGATAACTAGCGGTTCGGTCAGGAAAGGAACTGCCTTGACCTTGAGCTCGGAAAGCTGGGACACCCTATCGGCATACGAGCCGCACCATACGTCGAATACGACGTCGAACTCGTTATCGAGCAACGCATCGACAGGCGGTTTCTCCGAAAGGCGGACATAACGCACGTCGTCTTGCGCATGTGTGCTCTGGTATACGCCTGCAATCGAGTACAGCTCGAACATGGCATTGTTCTGCCAGAGTTCCTGAATCCGGATATCGCGCATGCTTGAGCGTCCTATAGCCCGGCAGTGCTCGAGAATGCCTTGGAAGTTTGTCGCGAGATATGAAGCCTCCTCGTAGAAATACTTCCCCGCCTGGGAAAGTACGGGCCTGTTCTTACCACGCGTTCTGCGGTCGATGAGCTCCACACCAATTTCCCGTTCCAAATCGGCCATGTGCTTGCTTAGGCTAGGCTGGGAAATATGCAGCTCCTCGGCAGCCCTGCTGAAACTCTGATGCCTCGCAAATACGAGAAACTCCTCGATAGCCTCGGTGCGCACCGCTTTCTCCTTCTATCGCCCGATTATTGCCTATTATAACAATTTGGAATAATAAGGTACGAAAAACCCCAGTTTCATTCCAAAATCGGTGATACGATTATTTTACTTATCGTGGATACTGAATTCCGCCGAAAAAACGGGGGGGAGCCTTGCTTTCAAGGCTTGCCATACAATTAATCCCTTGTTTGCTCGGCACGCGCAGATGCGGGGGATCGACGAGCCGATAGACTGCAGCCAGTCTCTCGACTCGTCGAGGGCAATCCATCCGCTCTGCGCTTTCCCTCCCCAGCCGCCCGGACTACATGGAACTCCCCTCTTGGTCCGGGTGGCTTTTTCTTTGCCTTGAGCCTCAAATCAAGATCAGCGCCGACGCGGTGAAACCCGACGCCGTGGTTATGGGCAACATGAAGGACTTCGCCGTATCCGACTTCCCGCGCTCGACCGCGACGGCCTCTTCGAATGAATAGAGGACAACGGCGGCATCTCGTATTGTGAAATCGCGTACCAGGGAGATGAATAATCATTCATCTCCCTAAGGAGCTCCTACAGCTCGTCAGCCAAAATCTCCTCTGTCTTCGTGCCGCGCGCGTTTGCGCACTTCACGACCCAGCCGGACAGCGCGAAAAGGGCGATGGCGTTCGGCAGCACCATGAGCTGGTTGAACATGTCCTGCAGCTCCCACACCAAGTCGTTCTGCAGAAGCGAACCCATGAACACGAAGGCGATACCAATGACCGAGTACACGATGACGGGCACCCTCGTATCGCGCTTGCGGAACAGCCACTGAACGTTCAGCTTTCCGAACAGATTCCACGAGAGTATCGTCGAGAATGCGAAGAACAGCAGGCAGATGGCCACGAAGACGTTCCCAGCCCCCGTGGTGAAGAACGCGCCGAACGCGAGCTGGGCCATGTTCGTCTTCGAGATGCCGATCGCCTTGGCAAGCGCGGCCGGATCGCTCATGTCGCCGTCGGAAAGCACGACCTCGCCGTCGGCGTTGACGAGGTCGCCCGAGGTGTCGATCGTAAACCCTTCTGCGATGGCGTCACCCTCGGCTGCAACGAACTCGACGACCGTATCGTACTTGCCGGCGTTCTCGTATGCCGCGGCCAGCGGCCCATTGCCGACGTAGAGCACGCTGATGACAACGAGCGCCGTCATGGTGACGACGACGATCGTATCCACGAATACACCTATCATGGCGACCACGCCCTGCTCGTGCGGGTCCTTTACGTTGGCGAGCGCATGCGCATGCGGCGTGGAACCCATGCCGGCCTCGTTGCTGAACAGGCCGCGTTTGGCCCCTTGCGTCAGCGCCGCGACGAGCCCGAAGAACGCGCCACCGAGCGTGGCGGACGGATTGAACGCGCAGGAGAAGATGAGCGCGAATGCAGCAGGCAGATTGCCGGCATTCATGACGAGGACGATGAGCCCACCGATGAGGTAGATCACCGCCATGATGGGCACGAGCTTCTCGGTGACGCTGGCAAGCCGATGGACGTTGCCGATGAAGATAAATCCGGCGACGATGGCGATGACCAGACCGACAACCCAGCTGGGAATGCCCGTTGCGTTGTTCATCGTCGCGGCGATGGAGTTGGACTGCACCATGCAGCCGATGAAGCCGAGGGCCAGGATGATGGCGACCGAGAAGAACCCCGCGAGGAATCGCCCGCCGGCGCCCTTGAAGGCCGTGGTTATATAGTACGCCGGTCCGCCGTGCACGCCGCCGTTCTCGTCGACGACCTTCGTCTTCTGGGCGAGCGTGGCCTCAGCGTAGTTTGTGGCCATACCCAGAAGCGCAATTATCCACATCCAGAAGATCGCGCCTGGCCCGCCGATGAGGATGGCGCCGCACGCGCCGACGATGTTGCCAGTGCCGACCTGCGCCGCGATTGCCGTCGCCAATGCCTGGAACGAGCTCATCGCGCCACCATGGTCGCCGCCACGCAACGAGAACCCCCCGAACATCTTCTTCCATCCCTCGCCGAAGCAGCGGAACTGCACGAATCGCGTCCGGATGGTGAAATACAGGCCCGTGCCGATTAGTAGGACGAGTAGGACGTAGTTAGAAAGATACGAGTTGATCGTCGACACGATGTCGAGCAATGCTGCTTCCATGAAATAGACCTCCTTGCAGTAAAGCTTGACTCCGAAGAAGGCCTGAACGAGCGTCGAACCATGCGGTCCGATATCGCCTCTGTCCGTTTGCCTGAGAGATTCAGCACGCCTGCTCGAGCGGCCTTGCACCTTCGGCACTCATTCAAGAGTTCTCCAGAGTTTCCTCCGCTTCCGGTCTCGCGGGGATTCCGGGAGCATCGCAGGAATTGCGCCTTGCGTATTATGCACGTTGGTCGGGAATAGCACAACCCCCGCATTCGCCTTATACAGACCGTTGGGTGAACCCTGCTCACGTCTCTGGCAACCCTTAAGTCAAATGGCATCGCGGAGAAATAGAAAGCCCGCCTGGGGTCCATCCTCCCAGGCGGGCGCAGTCCGCTCAACTAGCTAGAAACCTCCAGAGAGACCGACTTTAACCTGAATTCCGCCGTCGAGCGCTACGGTATCAACCTCTCCTCGCCCATCGCCGTCCTCAATCTAAATGAGCCGGATGGGTCGTTAACCTGTTCGCAAGGCGCCGTGTCCACATCAGCTCGCAGCGGCGTCCAAGATGATTCCGTGCAGGATGTCGCGCTCGCTCACAGTAAACGAATCGGCCCCGAGCACGTCCATGATCTGCTGCAGGATGAGCATGCCCGCAACGATGACCGGCGCACGCTGAGGATCCAAGCCAACTACCTGCTCGCGCTGAGCAAGGGTGAGCGAGCTCAGCTTCGCAAGCAAAGCGTCGATGTCGGCACGAGTCGCCACGGCACCGTGCACGCGGCTCGAATCATACTCCTGCATTTCCTCGCGCATCGAGATAGCGCTCGTCGCGGTGCCGGCTACAGCCACGATACGACAGGACCCGAAGCCCTCAGATGACAGCATGTCGAGATATTCGCGCATTTCTGAAGCGATCCACGCCGCAGCCGAGTCGAGCTCTTCTGCTGCTGGAGGATCGGAATGCAGATAGCGTTCGGTCACGCGACGACAACCGATGTTGAACGAATGGGCATGGTCCGGGACACAACCAGCTTGGCCGGCGATTATCTCGGAAGACCCTCCCCCGACGTCCAAAACGACCACACGCTCCCCGGGGAACGCCGACGAGGCGCCGGCGAACGAAAGCGCCGCCTCTTTCTGGCCGGGTATGACCGACAACTCGATACCAAATTCCGCCAGCACGGCTACGAAATCGCCCGAGTTTTTCGCATCGCGTGAAGCCGAAGTGGCATTCGCGATAACGACGATAGGTGAACCCTCTTCTGGCTGAAGCTCGGAAATCGTATGTGCGTAATCGCCCACGACCATGCGCACGCGCTCGATCGCCTCGGGAGCCAGAAGACCGGTCTTGTCTACCCCCACTCCCAAATTGCAAATAGCCGTCTTGCGGCACACTTCCGTCACGACCCCGGTTTCGTCAACATCGGCTACAAGCAGACGGGCGGTTACCGTACCAATGTCGATGGCGGCATAACGACCTGCGGTATACGGATTCGACTGCGGCATGGAGCTCCTCTCATCCAGCGTTGATACCGTTTCATTATACGATTGTGCAAGGTGTCGCGAATCGTCCGAAAGCTAAATCGACGCTTGACCCTTAGGAGTTCTGCGAGTCGGCATACATGCGCACGATCAGGTCGGCCAGGTCATCCATCGTGGCATGGTCGGACGTCCACGTACGCATGCCCAGCGCATCAGCCGTCTTGCGCGTCTGCTCGCCAATGCAGGCAGCTCGCACAGCCGTCAAATCGATGCTCGGGTTGGCTTTTGCGAAGGCCTTCACGCCTGAAGAGCTGGTAAATGCAACGCAGAAGATCTTCCCCTGCTCGAACTCGCCCGCCACGTCCACGAGCTCGTGGAAGACGGGAGCGGTATCGTAGGTGGGCACGTCGTCGACCTCGTGTCCGGCGGCGACGAGCGCGTCGACGAGCAGGTTGCCTCCGATGAGGGCACGGGGAATCAGAATCTTGCTACCCGGCTCCGCCACTTTGGCGAGCGCTTGGCCAAGCGCCTCGCCTGTGGCGTCAACGGGAACGAGATCGGCCACGAAACCGCGGTTCATCAGCTCTTTCGAAGTTCCCTGGCCCAATGCCGCAAAGCGCGCACCGGCGATGGAGCGCAAATCCTTGCCCGCCTCGAGCAGCTGGTCGAAGAAGATGCGCACGCCCGAAGGGCTCGTGAACACGATCCAGTCATACGACGAGAGCTTGTCCAGCGCGGTTGCGAGCGGCGTCTTCTCTCCACGCGCAGTGCCGATGGCGTCATCTCTCGTCGCCTCGTCAGCTACAGCTTCTTCAATAGACGCATCGACAGGATACGGAACGGTTGCGATAGCGGGCAGGTCGAGTACCTCGGCACCCAGTTTGCGCAGGCGCTCCGACATCGTGGAGATGACCTCGGCAGGACGCGTGACCAGAACCTTGCAGCCCTGCAGCGGCAGCTTCTCACGCCAGGCGAACTGGTCAGCCAGGCTGCACACGCCTCCGACCACGATGATGGCCGGTGCTTGGATTTGGGCACGGTCTGCCTCTTCGGCAAGCGTAGACAATGTGGCGACGACGCGCCTCTGGCCCGCAGTCGTGCCTTCCTGCAGCACTGCCGCTGGAGTCGCAGGATCCATTCCTGCATCCATAAGACCCGCCATGATGTCGGGCAACGAACGCACGCCCATGAGAAACACAAGTGTGCCCTTCGTGCGCACGAGTGCCTCGAAATCGATATCGTAATCGGCGCCTTCGCGCTTATGGCCCGTGATGATGTGCAGCGACGAGGTGAAATCGCGATGCGTCACGGGAATGCCGTTGTAAGCGGGAACGGCTATGGCCGAAGTGATGCCGGGAATAACCTCGTACGGCACACCGTGCTCGGCGAGAAGCTCGAGCTCCTCGCCGCCGCGCCCGAACACGAACGGGTCGCCACCCTTCAAGCGAACGACCAGGTTACCGGCAAGTGCCTCGTCGAGCAGCACCTGGCTGATCTGCTCCTGCCGCATGGTATGGTTTGCCGCACGCTTGCCGACGTCGATCTTGCGAGCGGCGCTCGGCACGAGCGCAAGCACGCCATCACCGACAAGCGCGTCATACACGACAACTTCTGCAGCCTGCAGCACATCGTAGCCCTTACGCGTCAAAAGCCCCGCATCGCCCGGACCCGCGCCTACAAGCCAAACCTTGCCCATTTTCTCGCCCATGTTTCGCTCCATTCTCAACACAAAGATGCAAGATGGGTTTGACCCTCTTACACAGTTTCGCCTTCACCAGCAAGCAGCTGGTCTGCCAATTCGCAAGCAAGGGCAACGGCATCTGTCGCCGCACCCTCGATACGTCCACGACGCGCCTGTTGCTTTTCTTCGTCGTAATACAAGCCCATCAGCTCTATCGACTCGCCACTCACGCGGGCATGCGCCGCGATGGGCGACGAACAGCCACCGTCCAAGCGCGTGACAAACGCGCGCTCGGCAGCAACTGCGATACCCGTCGTGGCATCAGCGAATCCATCGAATAGCTTAGGCTGGGCATCGGTTCGACCCTGAATCGCCAAAACGCCTTGGCCAGCCGAAGGGATAACCTCTTCGGGCTCCAAGAAGCGGCCAATGCGGTCGGCCAAGCCCATGCGCTTCAAGCCCGCAGCTGCCAGCACGAGCGCTCCATACCCGCCCTCGTCGAGCTTGCGCAAACGCGTCTGCAGATTGCCGCGCACGCTGGCAAACGTCGCCTGCGGGAACAGCGCCCTCAGCTGCACTTCACGCCGACGCGAGGATGTCCCGATCGGCAGCGAGAAATCGGGTTCGGTCGCCCCTGCGGGAAAGACGAGCACGTCGCGCGGATCCTCGCGCGCCGAGAAACACACGAGCGGCAAATCCTCGGGAACTTCCATGGGAAGGTCCTTGCAGCTGTGCACCGTGTAATCGCATTCGCGGTTGCGCAGGGCGATGTCGAGCTCCTTCACGAACAGCCCCTTGCCACCAATCTGGTCGAGACGCCTGTCGAGGATCTTGTCCCCCGTCGTCTTGAACGTCGCAAGGCCCACTTCTGCATCGGGATGCGCCTCACGCAGAAACGCCATGACCATTTCGCTCTGCACAACGGCCAGCTTGCTATCGCGACTGCCAATCGTTATCTTCATGTTCTCGATCTCCTTCAGACATGGAAAAGGGCTAGACCCTTTTCCATATCACACATCCTCTTCGTCCATTAGGCGCTCGATGCGAGCGCGGAGCTGCTTGACACGGCGATGGTCCTTGCCACCTGCGCTCACGCCCACGACCATGTTCTCTTTCATAACGACGCCAGGGAAATGAAAGTCGCACTTGAAACGGTCACTGCACACGTTCACAAGTATGTGGCGGCGCCTGCACTCATCGCATATCTCATCGTTCAAGTCCCGATCGTTCGTGCATGCGAACACGAGATCGGCTCCTTCGAGCACCTTCGGCTCGTACTTCATGGGCACAAGCGTAATGGCGCCATCCATCGCGAACCGCTCGAGCTCGGGAGAGAATTCGGGCGCATACACCGTTATATCGCCCACGAACGGAAGCAATGTGCGCACGCGCCTGAGCGCAATGGTCCCTCCCCCGACGAATACGGCATGCTTGTCGCTGATATCGAAGAAGAGCGGGAACATCGCCCCGAAGGGCGGCCTCGCCGACTTGTGGGCTTGGCGTCGAAGCAGCCAATCCCAAAACTCCTCCATCCCCGAATCCAACAGCTTCTGTGCAGCGGCTATCGCCTGGGTGTTCTCCAATCCCACCTGCGTCGAGAAGCTGTCGATATCCCTGAGGTGACAACCGGGCAGTTTTCCAATCTCCGGGTCGATATCGCAGGGAATAGCCAAATCGAACAGGAGGAGCTCGCGGCCTGGCTCATGGCATTCGACGAACGACTCGCGCTCGAGCGTGTAATGGGGGCTCGTGGTTGCGCTCATGATGACCTGGCATCGATCGATGTACTCATAGCGATCTGCATATGGCACGCCCGTGCAACCTCGGGGAACTGTGACGGCACCATGCGTGTACTGCCGCACGGTTACGAGCACCTCAGCCCCCCTTTCCGCCAACGTCGTGGCGGCCAGTCGACCGTACTCGCCGTTGCCGATGACCATGCAAGTCGCATCCTTCAGATCCAAACCGCTTTCCCCAATAAGCTCAACAGCCTGGTCGATTGCCGTCGCATAGGCGCGCGTGAAGCGCACGCCGCTCTTCACTTGCTTTGCGGCCGTCACCGCTTGCCTGAACAGCACCTCGAGGACGCTGTCGGCAACGCCTATCTCGCGCGAATACGCTATAGCCTGTTTCACCTGGGAAACGATCTGGTCTTCTGCGACGATGGCGGAACGCAGGCCGCATGCAACTCTGAACAGGTGGCTCACGGCCTTATCGCCGGAGCGGCAGACAAAGTATTGCGCGTACTCTTCCGGGTCGACCATGTGCATTTCGCACATCACCCTAAGCATTGGATCATCTGGATTCGGGGCGCCCATGCCGACAATCGAGCGTGCGGGTGGCTCGACGTCGTCGAAACTCGCCCAAAGCTCTGTGCGATTGCACGTTGCCAGCAACACTACGCCCGATGCACCGAGCTTGGCACGCGCGAGAGAGACAACTGCCTCCTTTACATCTGCTGGCAATGAGAATGCCGAGCGTACCTCTGCCGAAGCCAGGCTATGATCGGTGCCGATCATGCGGATAATGTTTTTGCGGTTCGTGATTTCGTCCATGCTTGCACTTTCCCTGTCCACGCGCTTTTCCAGAACTCTCTTCGGCTGAGCCCCTAACCCTTATCTCGGTATTACTGCTTGCGTCTTTTCTTGAGCACGTAGTTCAACACGCCCCCAACCGCGATGATGATGAGCGCCAGGATGAGCACCTTCACCGCCGCTTCTTGGGGAATGGCGTCTTTGTCGTCAACTGTGGTGGAATAGAACGTGAGGAAATAATCGATTTCGACCGGGTCGCCCATGGCCGTGGTGTCGGCAACGACCGGTATCTCCTCGTCCATGGCCAAGATGGGGATCTTGAACGTGGAATTGCTCCCATCGTCGGTCAGGTTGTCGTAGCGCACCTCGTCGACGATCATGTAGTCGTAGTACGAGCTCGACCACAGCAGCCGCGCATAAGCGTAGCCATCTTCCACGATGAGCCACGTCGGCGAGCTGACCGACGCACGGCCGCTACCGCCCGTCATGTTGACCTCGATGGAATACTCACCATCGGGAAGGTCAATCGGCACGGCGCCCGTTTCGGGGTTTTCCTTGCCTGTCTTCTGCAATGCCACATCGGATGCGGTCTTGGCAGCACTTGTTCCCGATGCCTCGATGGGATCTCCGTACTCGGGCAAATCCACGAGCAAAGCACCTTCGGGAAGCGTGGCCGCGTAGAACATGAGCTTGCGGTCGTACCACTGCTTGCGCCGCTTGCTGTAGGCAGCGCAGTTGATTTCCTGGTCAAGCGCGCTTACGGGAACGGTGAACGTCCAGGAGTCGCCATCGAACTCGATGTAGTCCTCGGCGGGCGCCGCAGCAGCTTCTTCTCCCGTTCCCATGTAGACAAGCGGGTAGCTCTTCGAATCGAGGGAGATGGCCGCCGTCATCTCTCCATCGCGCACGGTCAGCTTCGCGCTCTTGATCTTGAAGAACGAGGAGGACGATTCGGCCTTTATATCGTAGGTGCCCTCTTTAACCTGGTCGGCGGTTATGGGCACCATGCCTTCCAACGTTAGGGCCTTCGCGCTCGCCATCTGCTCGGAGGGCGCCACCTTGTTGTGCCCTGAATCTGCATAGGCCATATGCGCAGGCCAAAGCATGCACAGGAAAGCGCAGAGGAAGGCGACGGCGAACATCGTCGCACAAGGAATCCCAATCTTTCGCAAAAGTGCAGCCACGCGCTCGTCCACTCCTACTCCACGATAAGCGCCTTTTGGGCATGGACGCAGACAAGCTCATGGTAAGCCTCGAGCTCGCCCAAGCCCCGCAATGTGACAACGGTTTCGTAGCCACGCGCTTCGAGCATGCTCTTCCAGGAATCATCGTCTTCACCCGCAAGGTCGTTGCGGGCATGGTCCCCTGCCACAACCATGAAGGGCGCCAGATGGACGCGACGGGCACCGCTCGCCTCAATCTGTTCCAAGGCATCCTCGAACGTAGGCTCGCCCTCAACGGTCCCCATAACAAAGCGCGTGTTTCCAAGGGATGCCAACTCGTCTTGGACCTGGGAATACACTTCGTTCGGACCACCAGGAGACCCATGGCCCATGAGCAGGACGACCTCGTCTTCGGGCACGTCCGCAAACTCTTCGCCCAAGGCTGCGGCTAGCGCCTTGCGATCCGCCTCGGAGGAAAGCACCGGTTCGGCCAAACACGCCGTTCGGCCTTCTGCTCCATGAACCCACGTCTCCACGTGTTGGGCGATTTTGCGCATCTCATGACCGTTCGTAAGGCACATCGTGGCAACTACCAGGTCATCGATGCCGTCCTCGGTCAGACGGGCGAACGCCTCGTCGAGGGTGTTGTGCGTCTCTCCGCGCTCCTTGCGGACTTTTGCGACGATGATGCCGCTTGTCCAGGCACTATAGAAAGCCCTGTCAGGGAACGCGACGGCAAGCTTTCCATCGACCACGTCAATGGTCTTCGCGCGAGTCTCTTCATACGATGTGCCGAAGCTCACGGAAAGCAGGCCTTTCATCCCATCCTCCTTACAGGTTCTTCTTCTTGTAGATGAACATGAACGATATGGCCGAGAACACTACCAGGTACGCCAGCAGCACAAGCACGCCCATGAGGTTGGGGTCGCCGCCGCCTGCAATCGCACGCACCATGTCGGACGTCTGCGACAAGGGCAACGCCGACACGAACTCCTTAATGCCATGCGGCATCTGGTCGGTTGAGAAGAACGTGTTGCACAGAAACGACATCGGCATGATGATGTACGTGTTGAAACGAGGTGCGTCGGTATAGCTCTTCGCCAGGAACGACAATGCCACCGCTATGGTGGCGAACACCGTGCCGTTCAGGAACAGAATGGCGAACGACAGCGGGCTGAACACGAGCGAAGTGCGAATGGGCGAAATCAGCAGCAAGATGACCACCGCTGCGTACATGCCGCGAAGCGCGCCGCCCACGATCTGGCCCACGATGAACTGCCATAGCGGCGTCGGCGATACCATGACCTGGTCGAGCGCCTTCTCGTAGAGGCGCTGCACGCTCATGTTCTGCGATACCGCCGAGAAGCTGCCCGTCATCGTGACCATGGCCACGATTCCGGGAATGAGGAAGTTCAGATACGGCTCGCCGTGAGAGGTGGTCTGGATACCCAAGCCGAACACGAGCAGGTACATGAGCGGAGAGATCATGGCAGCAACCGTGATCTTGTAGAAGTCACGTTTGAACTCCGCCCATTTTTCCCAAAGTACCGTGATGATGCCCATAGCTTACGATGACGCCTTTCGCTGCAACGGGTGCCTGGCACCGTGTTGCACAGTCCGCTAGCCGCGCGTCAGGCGATGCCCAACCCTTTCCACAAATACGTCTTCCAATGTTGTCGCACGCAGAACCGCATCGTCTGGCAGCTCTCTCAATCGCTCGATAGCCGCTTCTCGCGTGGGGAAATAGCTGCTCTGAAGCTTGTTGTCTTCCAAAATATCCACCGCGAAGGGACCCAGCTGCTCGATGAGGGCCAAAGGCGTGTCCACGACGTCGAACTTACCGCCGTCGATGAACGCCACGCGGTTGCACAGCGCCTGCGCCTCGTCAATGAAATGCGTCGTCAGCAAGATCGTGAGATTGCGGTCCTTCAGGCTGCGCAGCAGATCCCACATTTGCCGCCTTGCGAGAGCGTCCATGCCCGCCGTTGGCTCGTCGAGGAGCAGCACCTCAGGTTCGACCATGAGCGCACGGCAAATCATGAGCTTGCGCTTCATGCCGCCTGAAAGATGGCGGACGACGCGATGCCCGAACTGCGAAAGGCCCGCGAACTCGAACAGCTCCTCGGTTTTCGCGCGGATTTCCTTCTTGCGCATGTAGTAGAGACGCCCCTGGTACTCCATGACCTCGTTCATAGTCATGTCCTGGCGCATCGAGAACTCCTGCGTGACGACAGACAGCTTGCGCTTGGCGGCGGCCGCCTTGCGGTTGAGCTGCACGCCGTCGATGAGTATCTCGCCCTCGGTCGGCAGCAACACGGTAGACATCATCGAGATGGTCGTGGTCTTGCCGGCGCCGTTGGGTCCGAGCAAGCCCATGAACTCGTTCGTCTCGATGGTCAGGTTCAGATGGTCGACTGCGGTGAAGTCGCCGAACTTCTTTGTGAGGTTGCGTATCTCTATCATGTGCGATTACCTGAATGTGTAAAAGGGGTCAGACCCCTTTTACACATTTGCGCCCTTCACGATGACCACCGAGAAGTAGTCGGCGTCCTCTTCGGTGACGTCAGCCAGATGCGGGAACACTTTCTCGTCGGGCAGACCGCAATTGGCCACCATCGACGCGCCATCGAGTTGCCCGTGTTCTGCCAGCTTGTCTCGCAGGGCCAAGACCTCGCGACCGCTCTTCATGAACACCTTGTTCGCCGGCACGTCCAAGATCTCGTCAACGTCGCCCGACATCACCGGAGCAATAAGCAGCCGCTCGGGGCCTTCGCACAGCACCGTTCCCAAGCGGGCTGCACTCGCGGAGAAGGACGTGATACCCGGGATGATGATTACATCGTAGCCGGCAGCGCGTACATGCTCGATGACGGGCGCGAAGCTTGCGTACACGCCGATGTCGCCCAGGCACAGATAAGCGACGTTGCGCCCGTCGGCCAAATACTCGCTGATCACCCGTGCGTTTTCGGCGTAGGCGGCCTGGCGAACCTGGGCATCGCGCGTCATGGGCGTCGAGCATTCGATTTGGGGCTTGCCTTCGATGTAATCCGCGGCGATAGAAAGCGCGGTCTGACGACCGTGGCCGATGTTTGGTACCGCGATCACGTCGGCTTCTTGAATCACGCGAACGGCCTTCAACGTCAAGAGCTCGGGATCGCCCGGGCCCACGCTCACGCCGTACAGTATGCCCTTACCCATCGCAGCCTCCATCTTCGTCGCTTCGATCATCATGTTGCAGGCCCTCTTCCCGCAAAAGCGAGATGAAGCCCGTTGCATGAACCATTCGATTGGCAAGCAGGAAGAGTTATGCGACGTTTCGCGTCCGTCTTTGAGCGACGGAGTGCAATGCGAGCGCAACGCCGGGGTTCACAGCTTGCCAACTCCAAAGACAGGCTGGGTACCCTGGCTTCGCAAAGCGTTACAGTAATGGCCCTTGCCCGGGATTCTCACCCGGTTTCCCCAGCACATTCGCATATCTCATAGGTAAGATACGCGCTGTCTCCCATAGTTCAATGTGCAACCATTATAGGCAAAAAGGGATAGCTCCATCTTGGCGCAAGCTGCCGTTAGGCTAAATTGCGCATATCGCACAAATCACCGT
>JAFRJC010000106.1 GCA_017432445.1 Eggerthellaceae bacterium
GCTGGATAGCCCTTGCAATCGCGGCGCTTGCGGTTGTGGCCATCATCGCTCTGGCCGCCCATGCGCTCGGTGGCGTCGTAAGCGGGGAGTCTACTCCTGCTGAACCATCGGAATCTGATAGCTCCGCCGCTGCCTCCGACCAGGCGGTCAAGGCGACTGGGCCGTATTCGATTTCCTTCTGCACGACCGGCGACCTCATCTTCTGGCGCGAAGTGGCAGACTACATCGACAAGAACGGGGGTGCTTCGGCCCTTGCGAACATCGACGAGCACCTCGCCGCCGCCGACGTCACCATCGCGAACGTCGAAAGCCCGCTGAGCAAAGACGAGAGCGAGCCGATTATCGACAAGGACGTTTACATCATCGGCCGCCCGTCAGCCATCGAGGGCATAAAGAACAGCGGCATCGATTTGGCTTCGCTTGCCAACAACCACATCATGGACTACACCGGGCCGGCGCTCAAGGACACGCTCGAGGCGCTCGATGGCGCAGGGGTGAAACACGCCGGAGCGGGCATGACCGAAGCCGAGGCGGAAAAGCCTGCCGAGATGGAGGTCGACGGCGTTTCGATCGCGTTCTTCTCGTGGACAGATATCGTCCCGGACTTCTTCCTGGCACATGAAGACGAGCCCGGCGTCGTCTCGGCGCGCATGAATATGGCCGACGCCTGCAAGCGCGTTCGCGAGGCCAAGGCGACCCACGACATCGTCATTGTCTCCATGCACTGGGGCGTGGAATACGAGGACTACATCACCGACTACCTGCAAAGCGAACCGGCGCATCAGCTCGTGGATGCGGGCGCTGACGTTATCGTGGGCAATCACCCCCACGTCATGGAGGGCATCGAGTTCTACAAGGGCTCGCTTATCGCCTACGCGCACGGTAACTGCGTGTTCTGGCAGAAATACGATCACATCCACGAATCGATCCTGGTCGATTTCGATATAACCGAGCACGGTATCGAGAACGTGGTCGTGACGCCGCTGTACCTGGACGATACGTACGGCATACCCGATTTCGCGACCGGTGCGCAAGCGAGCGAAACGCTCGAGCGTCTGGAGGAGATCTCGGAAGGGATGAACACCGCCTTCGACATCCGCGACGGCAAGGCCTACGTCACGCCGATAGAATGAGCCTGTTCTTGTTCTAGAGCAATGCGATAAACGGGGCGATGGCGAGCAAGCCAACCCAGAGGACGGCCATCACGGCTACGGCGGTTGCGCCCGGTGCTTCGTTGAATACTGCGTTCATGGTGCCTCCTTGCGTTCTCTTGTTCACTATGTTGAGGCTATTGTCGGATTGGAAGCTTAAGTTGGCCTTAAAGCGAACTTAAAGTCTCCTGAAAACGTGGGAAGCGTATCTGGAGCGGCGATCGGCCTTCTGGTATACATCCCGCCATCCTTTCGGCATGCTTCACGAAAGTAATTTCATCCACAAGCGCCGAATTCGTGTATGCTTTCAATTTGTCGTTGTTAAACGCGAACGACGGCAGCGAGACGTGTCCGCGAAAGCGGCATCATGCCCACACACGTTAATAAACAATGGGTATTCGTGTGAAAGACGCAGGCTGTGGAATTCAGCCGCAGAACAGGAGTGGCCAGTGAAACTGGTTGTAACCGAGAAGAACGACGCCGCCGAGAAGATCGCCCAACTCCTGGGTACCAAGGCGCAAAAGGACAAGGTCTTCAACACGCCGGTCTACCGGTTTGACGTAGACGGCGAAGAATGGGTTTCCATCGGCCTGCGCGGCCATATCCTGGAACCCGATTTCACCCCCCAGCTCGTATACAAGAAGCGCGGCGGTTGGCGTGGCGTAACGGTGGAAGGCGAAGTCGTTCCGGCAGACATCCCCGCCAGCTTGCCGAAACCGCCCTTCAAGAAAAGGAAGCCGTTTTCTGAGGACGGCGTGGACCTCAAGGGCTGGAAGATGGAGGCCCTGCCGTATCTCGCGTATGCCCCCATCGAGAAGCTTCCCAAGGAAAAGGACATCATCCGCTCGCTTAAGAACCTGGCTAAGAAGGCCGACAGCATCTGCATCGCGACCGACTTCGACCGCGAAGGCGAGCTCATCGGTTCAGATGCGCTGTCGTGCATCAAGCAGGTCAACGACACCGCCCCGGTTTCGCGGGCGCGGTACTCCGCCTTCACGAAGGAGGAGATAGCGCATGCGTTTTCCAACCTCGTCGAGCTAGACGAGAACTTGGCTGCCGCAGGCGAGTCGCGTCAGGATATCGACTTGATCTGGGGCGCCGCCCTGACGCGTTACCTGACTCTGGTGAAGTTCGCCGGATATGGCAACGTGCGCAGCTCCGGGCGCGTGCAGACGCCGACGCTCGCGCTCATCGTGGCGCGCGAGCGCGAGAGGCTCGCCTTCGTACCCGAGGACTACTGGGTTATCCGCGGTTCCTTCGGCGAGGGCGACGATGAGTTCGAGGCGCCGCATGCCACGGCCCGATTCAAGACCGAGGAAGCCGCCCTTTTGGCCATGTCGCACATCGAAGGGGCGAAAACCGCGCTGGTGGGTACGGTCGAGAAGAAGCAGCGCACCGTTCGCCCGCCTGCGCCCTTCAACACGACGAGCCTCATGGCGGCCGCTGCTGCCGAGGGCATGAGCCCTGCGCGCACGATGCGCATCGCCGAGAGCCTCTACATGGACGGTTACATCTCATACCCCCGCGTGGACAACACCGTGTATCCCAGCTCGCTCAACCTCGCCGAGGTCGTGCGCACCATTTCCGGCAACCCCGCCTATACGCAGTACTGCAACCGGCTTCTGGCCAAGGGCAAGCTCACGGCGACGCGCGGGAACAAGGAGGAGACGGACCATCCGCCGATCTACCCGACGGCCAAAGCGACGCCCGATGATCTGCCGGCGGCGGAATACAAGCTCTACAACCTGGTGGCACGCAGGTTCCTGGCGACGCTTTCGGAATCTGCCATCGTCGAGGGCACGAAGGTGACGCTCGACGTGCCGGGAGAGGGAACGGGCGAGCGCGAGCAGTTCGTGGCCCGCGGGGACGTGACCGTCAAGGCCGGCTTCAGGGCTATCTACCCCTACGGCGTGAAGAATGACGAACAGCTCCCGGCATTGCAGAAAGGCGCTCTCATAGCCTTCAACGGTGCCACGTGCACCAAGAAGCAAACCGAGCCCCCTGCCCGTTACAGCCAGGGCAAGCTGATCCAGGAGATGGAGAAGCTCGGGCTCGGCACCAAATCAACGCGCCATGCCATCATCGAGCGCCTCTACGCCGTCAAGTACATCATGAACGATCCCATAGAGCCCTCGCAGCTGGGCATGGCGGTCATCGACGCGCTGGACGCGTACGCGCCGCACATCACACATCCGCAGATGACGGCCGAGCTCGAAGAGGGCATGAGCAGCATCGCGGCTGGCACGACCACCAAGGAAGCCGTCGTGCGCAACTCGCGCGATTTGCTGGCGCGCGAGCTCGAGGCCCTGCTTCCCGTTCGCGAGCAGGTGAAGGAGGCGCTTTCCGACGCCGTGGCTGCCGATGCCTACGTGGGGAAGTGCCCGAAGTGCGGCAAGGATCTGCAGATTCGCGTGTCGAACAAGACGAACTCGATGTTCATCGGCTGTGCGGGCTGGCCGGAATGCGATGTCACCTACCCGCTTCCCAAGGGCAAGGTCGAGGCGCAGGAACAGCCATGTCCAACCTGCGGCATGCCCCAGGTCAAGGTCACGGCGTTCCGAGCGAAGCCTCGCGTGCAGTGCATCGACCCGAAGTGCGACACGAACCACGAGCCCGATGTCGTGGTCGGCATCTGCCCCAAGTGCACCGATTTGGGGAAATTCGATTCCAAGCTCATCGCGCAGCGCAACCCGCGTACGCTCAAGCGGTTCATCCGCTGCGAGAACTACGACGAGTGCGGCTGCAGCTATCCGCTTCCGCAGCACGGGACGCTGACGGCGACCGAAGAGGTCTGCGAGGCATGCGGCGCCCCCCTGGTCATCGTCACCACGACGCGCGGTCCCTGGAAGCTCTGCCCGAACTTCGAATGTCCTGCCAAGGAGCAGGAGAAGACCAAGAAGGCCGCGAAGAAGACGACGGGCCGCAAGCGCACGACGCGCAAGAAGAAGTAGCTAACGCTAAAGTGGGTGGGTTTTTCCCGGATAACTGGGATTTGTCTCCTGGATACCCGTCCCACCTGAAATGGGACGGGTATCCAGGAGACAAATCCCAGGTATCCGGGAAGCAGATCCCACCCACGTGAACGGCGGCTTTAAAGAGAACCCGTAAAAGAGAACGGGCCCCTTTAGTGTTTTCGGTGGGATGGTGCAGGTTATGAAGCAAGTGACAAGAGAACAAGTGGAAAGCGCAGTCGAGGCGGCGCTTCTGGAACTCGCCTTCGACTTGCCGGCCGATATCGAAAAGGGGCTTCGCGCAGCACTCGAGCGCGAAGCAAACCCACGCGCCGCCGAGGCGCTGCGCCTGCTGGTCGAAAATGCCCGTATAGCGCGCGAGGACCGCGTCGCCATCTGCCAGGACACCGGATCGGTCTGGGTTTGCCTGGAGATCGGGCCCGACGTAATGGTGCAAGGTGATGTCCTCGACGGCGTCAACGCTGCTGTGGCGAGGGCTTATGACGTCGGCAGGCTGCGGAAATCGCTTGTCCGCGATGCGCTGTTCGACCGCGCGAACACTGGCGACAACACGCCGGCGTTCTCCGAAATCCACACGAGCCCACGCGAGGGCGCGCGCCTGCACGTCATGTGCAAGGGCGGTGGCTCGGACAACGCGAGCCGTGTGCTCATGCTGACGCCGTCTGCGGGCAAGCAGGGCATTGTCGACGCTGTCTTGACCTGCGTGCGCGAGAAGGCCGCCAATGCCTGCCCGCCCCTGGTCATAGGCGTAGGCATCGGGGCGACTTTCGACAAGGTGGCCGGGCTGGCGAAGATGGCGCTCATGCGCCCGCTCGACGTGCCCGCCGAAGACGAGCGCACGGCAGCCTTCGAGGAGGAGCTTCTGCGCGCAGTCAACGAAACCGGCATCGGTGCCGCAGCGCTGGGTGGCGTCACGACCGCCCTCGGCGTGCGTGTGAAGACGGCACCGTGCCATATCGCCGCCTTGCCCCTAGCCATCAACATGGGCTGTTCGGCTATGCGGCGCAAGACCTACGAGTTGTAGATAGCCAGTAAGGGACGAGCCCCTTCTGGGCTCTTCGAAGGAGAGAAGATGCAAGCAGACGGGAAGCGTGAGACGGTGCAGCTGAGCTTGCCGCTCGATCGGGAGCAGCTGCGCGAATTGCGGGCCGGAGATGCGTGCACGTTGACGGGTGCGCTGTACACGCTGCGTGATGCGGGGCATATGCGCCTGCTCGCCGAGATGGACGGGCGCGGTTGCGACGAGCTGCCCTATGGCCTTTGCGGCCAGGCGATCTTCTACGCGGGACCCACCCCGTCTGCAGCAGGGCGTCCCTTTGGGGCCATCGGGCCCACGACGGCATCGCGCATGGATTTCGCAGCCCCGCGCCTGCACGACGCGGGAATCGCCGCCACGATCGGCAAGGGGGTGCGTTCCGAAGCCGTGCGCCAGGCGTGCATGCGCAACGCGTCGGTGTACTTCGTGACGGTGGGGGGCGCTGCTGCTTATCTTGCGAAGTGCGTTACTGCCGAGGAGACCTTGGCGTATGATGATTTGGGAACCGAAGCCCTTCGGCGCGTGGAAGTGAAGGATTTCCCCGTGTTCGTGGGCATCGACACGCTTGGAAACGACGTATACGACCTCGCCTAGCGCTCTTTGCCAGGCGATTCGAGAGAATTGCAGATAGATGGCCATTGACGATCAGCAGCGCGACGAGCGCCGCGGTATGTTCATAAGCTTCGAGGGCGGCGACGGCGCCGGTAAATCCACGCACCTGCAACTCGTGGCCGAGGCGCTGCGCATGCGCGGGCATGAGGTCGTGTGCCTGCGCGAGCCGGGTGGCACCATCATCGGCGAGCAGCTTCGCCAGACCGTGCTCGACCCGGGCAACTACATCATGACCGACGAATGCGAGCTGCTCATCTACGAGGCGGCGCGCGCCCAGCTGGTCTCGCAGATCATCCGCCCTGCGCTTGAGCGGGGCTCCACTGTCTTGTGCGACCGTTTCGCCGATTCGACCATCGCCTACCAATCGTTCGGCCGCGGGCTCGACCGGAGCTTCGTCGAGCGCGCAAACGCGTTTGCCTGCCAAGGTATTTGGCCCGATCGCACGATTCTGATGCTGACGGGCGGCGATGCCGAGGAGGGTATCATGCGCGCCACGCACCACAAGCACGCAGACCGCCTGGAGATGGCCGGCATGGATTTCCACGAACGGGTCAACGGGGCGTTCTTGACGCTTGCCTACGAGGACCCCGAGCGCATCCGCGTGGTCGTGTCGGACGAGACGAAGCAGCGCACGGCGGCCAAGGTGTTCGCAGCGCTTTCCGATTTGTTCGACTGGATGGCTGATCCGAGCGTGTGCAACGACGAGTACTTCGAGCAGCTGGTGCTGAGTCGCGAGACGCTGAGAAGGGGATAGCCGATGGCGGATGTCTTCGCTCAGATATACGGCCAGACGCGCGTTCGCGATTTCCTGCGCGCGAGCGTCGCGAGCGGCCGCGTCACGCATGCCTATCTCTTTACGGGCCCCGCAGGCTCCAACAAGACGCAGGCGGCCTATGCGCTCGCGGCAGCTCTCCTCTGCGATCAGGGAGGATGCGGAGCTTGCCCGACATGCGAGCGGGTGAGGGCCCGTCGGCATCCCGACGTGCGCTATTTCGCGCCCGAGGGCGCCGGGGGTTATCTGGTGGACCAGATCCGCGAGATCGTGGCGGACACTGCGCTCGCGCCCATTCAATCGGACCGCAAGGTCTACATCATAGACCGCGTCGACTTGCTCGGCACCTCGGCGGCAAACGCGTTTCTCAAGACGCTCGAAGAGCCGCCCGACGACGTGGTCATCATCCTCATGGGCCGCACGCGCGAAAGCGTCCTTCCCACCATCGTCTCGCGCTGCTCGGTCGTGCCCTTCAGGCATATCCCCGCAACCGAGGCGGCGGCGATCCTGGCCCAGCGGACAGGTGCTTCTCCCGAGCTTGCGAAGATCGCCATCGAGGCGTGCGCGGGATCGATCACGCGCGGCATCGAGTTTCTGAAGTCCAACGAGAGGCTGGCGTTCAGGCGCGACGTCATAGAGATGCTGGCGCGTTTGGACACGGCCGACACATGGGATGTCATCGGCATGGCGAGCCAGCTGGTCTTGGCGGCCAAGGCGCCGCTCGACTCGGTGCGCGAGGCCAACGAGGCGAAACTCGCCCAAGATGCCGATTTCCTCGCGAAGTCGGCGATACGCCAGATCGAGGCGCGGAACAAGCGCGAGCTGACGGCGCGCAGCAAGGAGTCGTTCAGCCAAATCGCCGCCATAACAGCGTCGTTTTTGCGTGATGTGCTCGCCGTATGCGCCGAAACGCCTGACCTGGTCATAAACTATGACGTGCAAGATACTATCGAAGCGGTCGCAGCGCGCACGTGCGAGCCGAACGTGGCCCGCGCGCTCAAGGCCGTTCAGGCATTCAACGAGGCCATAGCGTTCAACGTATCGCCGGAGACCTGCTTGGATGCCATGTTGTTTGAGATTGGAGAGGCTTTGTATGGTACGCATAGCCCCTGTTAGGTTGACGCTCAACCCGAAGACGCTGTGGTTTGACGCCGGCGAGCTCGCGCTTTCCGTAGGCGATGACGTTGTCGTCGAGACGGCGCGCGGCGCCGAGTTCGGCACGGTCGCCAAGCCCGTCTTCGATATGGCAGAAGAGGAGACGGTACAGCTCAAGTCGCCCCTCAAGCCCGTGAAGCGCATCGCCTCCGATGAGGACCGGGCCGTGAACGAGGAGCGCATGGAGGCCGCGAAGGCGGCCCTTCCCGTGTTCAGGAGCATGGCGGAGGAGACCACTCCGGAGATGAACCCCGTTGCGGTCGAGTACCTCTTCGACGGCGATAAGGCCGTGTTCTACTTCGAGTCAGAGGATCGCATCGACTTCCGCGAGCTCGTTCGCAAGCTAGCGGCTGAATTCCACGTCCGCGTGGACATGAAGCAGATCGGCGTGCGCGACAGTGCTCGCATGATCGGTGGCCTGGGCCATTGCGGTCAGGAGCTTTGCTGCAGGCGCTTGGGCGGCGAGTTCAATCCCGTCTCCATACGCATGGCCAAGGAACAGGATCTCTCCTTGAATCCGGCGAAGATCTCGGGAACGTGCGGCAGGCTCATGTGCTGCCTGCGTTACGAGTACGATGCCTATAAGGATTTCCACAGCCGGGCCCCCAAGAAGAACGCCCAGATTCAGACGCCTGACGGAGAGGGCAAGGTCGTCGACATGGACGTCCCGCGCGAGGTGATCTCCGTCAAGGTCGGCGAAGAGAAGCCCGTCAAGGTGCCCTTGGCGGATTTCGAGCCAGTGGAGGAGGGCAAGCGCCCCAACGTGGTGGGCGAGGATGCGTGGGCGAGGGCGAACGAGCCGGCAACCTTCGAGATCGACAGCGCGTTTGGCCTGTTCACCAACCAGCTCACCGGTGAGGACCAGCTCGCTAAACCAGGGTCGGTCACGCGGACCGACGCCGATGCCGATACCGAAAAACCGCAGAAGTCCCGCAGCCGTCGTCGTGGCGGCTCTGCTGCTACGACGGCAGAATCAGCTGCTGCAGGTGCGAAGGAAGCCCCGTCCCAGTCCCGCAAACCCCGCAGGAGGCGCTCGACTACCGTCAAGGTCGAGGGCGAGGGCGAAAGCCCGGCACCCAAGCAGAAAGAACAGCCCACGGGTCAGGCCAAGAGCGCATCTCGTCGCCGTTCTCGCAATCGCCCTGCTGCCAAGGCGCAAGACAAGCCGACTGTCGAGCCGAAGAAGAACGTACAGGTCGGCAGGAAATCATCTGCGCTGCGCGCTGGTCGCCAAGAGGCCGCAAACGCGGCTTCGGCAGGAGATGCGGCCGCCCAGAACGGAGGAGAGCGCAAGCAGGCCTCCGGCGGCGGAAGACGCAGGCGCAGGTCGCACAAGACGGCTTCCGAAGGTGCTTCGGCACAGGAATAGGAGTTTGGGATGAACATCGATTACGCGGCGCTCACCGACCTGTACCAGATCACGATGGCGCAGGGCTATTTCGATCACGGCATGGGCGATACGCAGGCATGCTTCCACATGTATTTCAGGAGCTACCCGTTCAAGGGCGGCTATGCCATAGCGTGCGGCATGGACCAGCTCGCCGAGCTCGTCGAGACCTACCGCTTCAGCGAGGAGGACATCGAATATCTCGCTGGCTTGCCCGCTCCAGGGGGCGGGAAGCTGTTCCATGGCGACTTCCTCTCGTACTTGGCCGATTTCAGGCTCAGCGTGGACATCGACGCCGTCGAGGAGGGAACCGCGGTGTTCCCCAACGAGCCGCTCGTGCGCGTCTGCGGCCCCATCCTGGAATGCCAGCTCATCGAGACGCCGCTTCTGAACTGCGTGAACTTCGAGACGCTCGTGGCCACCAAGGCGGCCCGCGTCTGCCAGGCAGCCGAATCTCCCGTTGCCGAGTTCGGCCTCAGGCGCGCACAGGGAGCGGCAGGCGGCGTCTGGGCCTCCCGCGCCGCGGTCGTCGGCGGTTGCGCCTCGACGTCCAACGTGCTCGCCGGCAGGATGTTCGACATCCCCATCTCTGGCACGCATGCTCATTCGTGGGTTATGTCGTTCCCCGACGAGCTGTCGGCGTTCAGGGCCTACGCGCAGTCGTTCCCGAAGAATTGCGTGCTGCTCGTCGACACCTACGACGTCGAGCAGGGCGTTCGCAACGCCATCACCGTGGGGTTGGAGATGCGCGAGCGCGGGGAGCGCCTCACCGGCATCCGCATCGATTCGGGCGACCTGACGTGGCTCGCCAAGATGGCGCGCCGCATGCTCGATGAGGCGGGGCTCGAGGACTGCGGCATCGTGCTGTCCAACGACTTGGACGAGTACACAATCCGTTCGATTCGCCAGGAAGGCGTCAAGGTCATGAGCTGGGGCGTCGGCACGAAACTCGCTTGCGCCTACGATCAGCCCACCCTTGGAGGCGTCTACAAGCTCTCTGCCACGCGCCCGAAGGGGGAGGGCGAGTGGCAAGACCACATCAAGATCAGCGGGTCCGTGCAGAAGCTCACCACGCCGGGCGTGCTGGATGTCCGCCGCTACTACTTCGACGACGGCCGAATCGCCGGCGACATGGTCTTCGACACGAACTCGGATATCAACGAGTCGCAGGTCATCGTGGACCCGTATGACAGCCTGCGTCGCAAGAAGCTGGCGGGAAAGCGCTTCGAGACGCTGCTCAAGCCGCTTGCGCGCTCCGGCAAATGCGTGCTCGACGCCGATCGCCGTTCCGCCCTGCTCGCAAGGGAGCGTACGCGTGCGAGCCTGGAAACCCTCGACGAGACGCAGAAGCGTCTGCTGAACCCGCATACGTACCCGGTCGGACTCGAGCGCGGCCTCTTTGAGCGGCGAAGCGCCCTCGTCGCCAAGATGAAGGGCTTCGAGTAGGGGCTTTCGCATGATCAGGATCATCACGGACTCAAGCGTTTCGATTCCGCAGGTTTCAGCCTGCCGAGCTATCGAGCCTTTGTGCGGGTTGAGCGTGTCGATGTCTCTTTCGGGAAGACTCGGCTTCAATTCGCCTGCGTTGGTGTATCCTGCATGACGTGGCTTTTTTGATTGGAGGCCTGCATGTCGGAAGTGCAGTGCAATGTCATAATTGATTCGTGTTGCGACTTGCCGCCGCAGGTTATCGACGTGCCCGGCGTCGAACTGCTGCAGTTTCCCTACCTTTTGGGAGACGAGCAGCTCATTGACGACATGTTCCAGACCATCTCGGCTCGCGCCTTCTACGATCGCATGCGCAAGGGTGCCGAGGTCTCGACGGCCCAGATTCCCATACCGGCCATCACGGAAGCGTTCACGCGCGCTGCCGAATCGGGAGTGCCCACGGTGTATCTGGGCTTTGCAAGCGCGCTGTCGGGCACGTTCAACACCATCTGCCTGATCCGAGACCAGATCGCCGAGCAGTACCCCGAATCCGAGCTCTACGTGGTCGATACGAACCTGGCTTCCATCGCCGAAGGCCTGTTCGTCTTCGAGGCCATACGCCAGCGCGCTCGCGGGCTGACGGCACTCGAGCTCGTGGAATGGGCCAATGAGGCGCGTTTCTACGTAAACGAGCAGTTCACGCTCGACGAGCTGGATTGGTTGAAGAAGGGCGGCCGCATTCCCTCGTCGGTTGCCTTCGCAGGCTCCAAGCTCGACGTCAAGCCCATGATGGACATCTCGCTCGACGGGCGCCTGTCGCTTTCGGGCGTGGCGCGCGGGCGCAAGAAGGCCATCAAGCAGCTGGCCGAGTACTATCGTCGCCGCACGCTCGAAATCGGGTGCGGCACGCGCATCGTCATCGGTTCGGCCGATTGCCCGAAGGACGTTGAGCGGCTCAAGGCCGAGTTGTACAAGGTCGACGAGACGGTCCTGTTCTTGGAGACCAACATCGGGCCCGTCATCGGCAGTCATGTGGGCCCGGGCATGCTGGCCATTGCGTTCATGGGCCAAGACGCGCGCGAGGACCTCTCGGTTTCGGACCGCATCGCCAAGAAGGTGCGCGGGGAGCAGCGTTAGTGCAAGACGATTTGCGCACAAGCCCTTGCAACCTATGCCCGCGTCTGTGCGGTGCGCATAGGGAAGAGGGTAACCGCGGCACATGCGGTGCCGCTTCATCGATGTTCGTCGCTCGTGCGGCGCTCCATTTCTGGGAAGAACCGCCCTTGTCGGGAGCGTCCGGCAGCGGCACCGTGTTCTTGAGCGGGTGCCCCCTGCGTTGCGTGTACTGCCAGAACTCTGAGATAACCTCGGGGGAGGTCGGCCGCGAAGTCTCCGTCGAGCGCCTTGCTAAAATCTGCCTCGAACTCGAAGGACAGGGCGCCCTCAACATCAATTTCGTGACTCCGACGCAGCATAGCCTGCAGATCCGCGATGCGGTGGCGCTTGCCCGCCGCCTCGGCATGACCTTGCCGGTGGTGTGGAACACTTCGGGCTACGAACGCGTCGAGACCATTCGGGCCCTCGAGGGCACGGTTGACGTATACCTAGCCGATTTCAAATACGCAGACATCGACTTGGCATGGCGCTATTCGCGGGCGCGGGATTATCCCGAAGTCGCGCTTGACGCCATCGACGCCATGGTCGAGCAGATTGGCGAGCCGCGCTATGACGACTTCATCCCGCCCTTGGATGCTGCGAACGGGGCTTTGGAACCCCAGCGACGCATGACACGTGGCGTTGTCGTGCGCCATTTAGTGCTTCCCGGTGCCCTCGACGCCTCGAAGAAGGCGCTCGCGGTGCTGCACGGGCGTTTCGGCGATTCGGTGGTCTATTCGATCATGAACCAGTACACGCCGGTTCTCTCCGGCAACTTGCTTGCGCGCTTCCCCGAGCTGGGCGTGCGCGTCGATGACGCGATCTACGAGGAGCTGCTCGATTTCGCAGATGAGCTGGGCATCGAGGATTACTTCTGGCAAGACGGCCCCGCCGCCGAGGAGAGCTTCATCCCCGCTTGGGACAGCTGAGATCGCTCGCCCTCAACCACCGACAACAGAGCGTTGGCCAAGCGGGCGAGGACTGCCCTGCGACCAATCCTGACTCATTCAGGGCACCTGCATTGTTTTAAAAATCCTCCACGAGTAGCGATTCCGTGCATCATTGGATGCTGAGTGTCCAAAATGCGGTCTCGTGGAGGGTTTTTGGGGGATTATCGGGGCCTATGCTAGGTCTAGCGGCCTTATGAACAGGCGTTTTCTCTAAGGGTGTTCTCGGCTACTGGTCCGAAACCATCCACGACTCGCGATTTCGCGCATCAGAAAGGTGGCGCAGGGACGAAATGCAGCCTTGTGGAGGGTTTTCAGCTTATTCGTGTCTCATCCAGGTCTGGAATCCTCCACGACTCGCAATTTCGTGCATCAGCAAGGTGGCGCGTGGACGGAATGCGGCCTCGTGGAGGATTGACGGGCAAATGCGGACAGCGCATATGCCGGAAGGCCGTTTATTACAAGGGCAAGGTGAAGAAGCTGCGGTAGAGCTCGAGCTCTTCGGGCGTGTCCTTGCTGGAGGCGAAGACGACTTGTCCCGGTCCCGACGACTTCGAGAGCAGACCCCTTTCCGCCAGGCGTCGCTCGAGTTGCCGGGCTGTGCCGACGGCCCCGTCGAACAGGGGCACTTCGCCGAGGATCCTCTTTATCTGGGGTGCGACGAAGGGGTAGTGGGTGCAGCCGAGCACGACGGCGTCAACCTTACCGCGATAGCGGCCAATTAGGCTTTCCAGCAGCTCGTCTACGTCCGGCGCGTCGAGGCGTCCCTGCTCGATGCGGCCGGCAAGCCCAGCGCAGGGGACCTCGATAACGTCGTGGTCGCTGCCCCAGCGCTCTGCGAGCTGCTTGTATTTGTCGAGTCGCAGCGTTATCGGCGTGGCCATGACGAGGATGTGCTCGATGTTGGGGGCGAGCGTCGCCGGCTTGAGGGCTGGTTCGACGCCAATTATCGGCACGTGGGCATAATCTGCCCGCAAGGTGGCGGCTGCGGCGCTTGTAGCCGTGTTGCAGGCTATGACGATGGCCTTGCATCCGTCATCTAGTAGCATGTCGACGATAGCGCGTGAACGGCGGAGCACCTGGTCGCGGGATTTCTCGCCGTAGGGGGCGTTTGCGGAGTCGCCGAAGAAGACGAAGCTCTCGGAGGGAAGCTGGCGCACGAGCTCTCGCAGCACGCTGATGCCGCCGACTCCAGAGTCGAAGACCCCGACGAAACCGTTGTAACGCAGGCTCATGGGAAGCCTACTTCACGCCGTACTGCTCGTAATAGGCGTCGATCGAGGCTTTGCAAGCGTCGTCGATGACCACGCGACCCATACATTCGCGGTTGTAGAGATGCTCGACGACTTCCTGCATGGTTACGATCGATGCAGTGGGGAAGCCGTAGGTCTCGCTGACCTCGTCAAGTGCGCACATGGTTCCCGATTTGCCCACTTCCATGCGGTTGAGCGATACCATTAGGCCCTTGACTTCGATGCTCGCCTGCGCGGTTATGATGGGGTAGGTCTCGTCAATCGATTTGCCCGACGTCGTGACGTCTTCGACCATGACGACGCGGTCGCCGTCGGAAAGCGCGCTTCCGAGCAGGATGCCCGTATCGCCGTGGTCCTTTGCCTCCTTGCGGTTTGAACAGTAGCGCACCTGCTTACCGTAAAGCTCGGAGATGCCCATGGCGGTGATGACGGACAGCGGGATGCCCTTGTAGGCCGGTCCGAACACGACGTCGAAGTCAAGCCCGAAGCTCTCGTTGATGGCGCGTGCGTAGTACAGGCCCAGCCGATGGAGCTGGTCGCCGGTGACGTAGGCGCCAGCGTTCATGAAAAACGGGGACTTGCGGCCGCTCTTGAGCGTGAAATCGCCGAACTTGAGCACGTTCGATTCGACCATGAACTCGATGAATTCTTGCTTGTATTGTTGCATGGACATGGCCTCCCATCATATGGAAAGGGACGCGACCGAAAAGCCGCGCCCCTGGTTAGGCGTGGGGCCAGCGACAGAATAGAATCCGCAACCCGATGATTGCAAGCTGCGCCGGCTATCGCTCGCTTCGATTATATCAGCGCTAAACGCGAGTACAACGATACAAGGAAAATACACGGTGATTCAACTGGGCCAACATGTCGAACTCAGCCGATTCGCTGAAGACCCGTTCGGGTTCTTGCCCGATTTGAAGCGTGCATCGCTTATCGGCTTCTGTGGTAGCGTGCAGAGTTCTGCGCACCTGGAAAAGATCAGGTCACAAGAGAGTCATAATTGTGCTGCGCCTCCTACTTCACCCTTATCGTGACGACGGCGGTCCTGGCGGCGCTCTTGTAGTTCGCGTTGCCCTTGGCCGTGGCCTTGACAGTCATCGTGAACGTACCCTTGGGGCAGCCCTTCATGATGGCGATCTTGCCGGTCTTCTTGTTGATGCCCACGTACTTTTTGAACTTCTTGTACTTCTTGGCGATCGGTTTGATGGAGTAGGTCATAGTACCCTGGCCGGCCTTGACGAGCTTGGCGCCCCTGACCACTATGTTCTTCTTCTCGACGTTCTTGGCCTTGACGGTGCGCGTGGCCTTCGCCAGCTTGAGCGGGTTGGCGGCCTTGTCCACCGTCACGGTCACGGCCTTGCTCGCGGCTTTGTAGTTCGCCGTAGCGGCGGCGGTGACGGTGATCTTCGCCGTGCCCGCGCCCTTGATGGTCACCTTGCCGTAGGCGTCGACGGCGGCGACGCCGGAGTTGCTGCTCGCGTAGGAGAGCTTGCCCTCGCCCTTCGTCAGCCTGGCGCCCAGGGCGAAGGCCGCGTCGCCGTAGACCTTGCCCACGTCGGAGGCCGAGATGGCCTGGCCGGCCTTGGCCACCGTGACCGTCACCGTCCTGCTCGCGGCGTAGCAGTTGCCCGTTGCGGCTGCGGAGACGGTGATGGCGGCCGTGCCCGCGCCCTTGATCGTCACGTTTCCGCTTCCGTCGACGGCCGCGACGCCAGCGTCGCTGCTGGAGTACGAGAGCTCGCCGTCGCCGCTCGTCGTGGCGCCCAGGGCGAAGGCGGCGTCGCCGTAGACCTTGCCCGCGTCGGCTGCCGAGATGGTTTGATTGGCCTTGGCGATCTCGAAGGTCCGCGACGTAGCCCCCTTGTACCTGCCGATGCCGGTGATGGTCACCGTCGCGGTGCCGGCGCCGACGTTGCCCTCGTACGAGAGCTCGTAGTCGACGTCCTTCACGAGCGTCTCGGCCCCGAGCTTCACGGTGGGCGACTGGACCTGCGCCTCGCCGGTGTAGACCCTGTCGGCGATGCCCGCCACCTCCGCGCCGGCGATGCCAGCCCTAGTGGTGTACGTGTCCGCGGTGCCCAACCTGCCTGGGATTATCTCGGCCTCCGCGTACCAGCACGAGTCGTTGGTGGAGTACCAGTAGCCGATACCGTTCACCGAGGACGGCGGCAGGGCGGCTAGGGCCGTGCTCGCGCCTATCGCGAGCGCCTCGACCGAGGTGCAGCCGTCGAACATCCCGCCCATGTCAGTGACGCTCCCCGTGTCCCAGCCGGAGAGGTCGAGCGATGCCAGCTGCGAGCAGCCGTAGAACATCCGCCCCATGTTCCAGACGTTTCCCGTGTTCCAGCTGGAGAGGTCGAGGGAGGTGAGCGACGAGCAGCCGCGGAACATCTGCCCCATGTTCGAGACCTTCTCCGTGTTCCAGCCGGAGAGGTCGCCGATGGAGGCCAGCGACGAGCAGCCGCGGAACATGCAGTCCATGCTCTTGACCTTTTCCGTGTTCCAGCCGGAGAGGTCCAGGGAGGCCAGCGACGGGCAGCCGTTGAACATGACGTGCATGTCAGTGACGTTCTCCGTGTTCCAGCCGGAGAGGTCCAGGGAGGTGAGCGACTAGCAGCCGTCGAACATCTGCCCCATGTTCGTGACGTTCTCCGTGTTCCATTTGGAGACGTCGCCGAGGGAGGCCAGCGACGAACAGCCGGAGAACATGAAGTGCATGTCCTTGACGTTGCCCGTATCCCATTTGGAGATGCCGTCGAGGGAGGTGAGCGACGAGCAGCTGAAGAACATGAAGTCCATGTACTCGACCTTTTCCGTGTTCCATCCGGAGAGGTCCAGGGAGGTGAGCGACGAGCAGCCGCGGAACATCTCGCCCATGTCCGTGACGTTCGACGTGTCGAACCCGGACAGGTCGGCGGAGGTCATGGCGTAGCATCCGTAGAACATGTAGGCGGCGAAACCCTCCAAGGAGACTCCGTTCTGGATTTCGGCGCAGGTTATCGAATCTGCGTAGTCTTGCCACGGCCAAAAACTAGGCGGGTAACCTTCGTTCGAGGGCAGCTTGCCGGCCACGTAGCCCGAACTCGGAAAGTCCGAGGGGCGTATGACCAGGTGCCCTCCTTCGTAAAGCAACCAGTCGCAGCCGCCGAAGGTGTGGATCTCGACGACATCCCCTCCTGTGGTCAACTCGGCGGGGTCGGCGCGCATCAGGACGTTATCGTCGGCGAGCGCCGCCTGCTGCGCCGCAAAGAGCGACAGCGCCACGGCCAGGGCCAGTGACAGGATTGCGGATAACCTCTTGACGCACGCGCTCATGATGCACCTCCGATGTTCGGGATCCCATGGCCTGATTATAAGGGACGCGGGCTCTGGGCCCGCCCTGGACTCTGGCGGGCGCGGCGATTCCGCCCATTCGGTCGGTCGTCGGCTCCGGGCAGGCGGCGCCGGAGGAGCTGAAGGAGGCGCAACCTCGCCGTTTTAGCGGTTCTCTCAGCCGAGAAAGAGAACAAGCCACGGGCAAGAAGCCCGTGACCTGCACATTTTATGGAGCCAGCGACAGGAATCGAACCCGCAACCCACTGATTACAAATCAGTTGCTCTACCGTTGAGCCACGCTGGCAAGCACAAAGCATTGTACGCCATACTTTGGAATGCGGCAAACACCTTTGATGACTTGTAACCGTACGGGTTGTTCCAATACGCTATACTGGCGTTTCCGAAAGGGGAGCACCATGATTGATATACCTAGTCCGGCGGTCGCCGTTGTCGGCCGCCACAATTCGGGCAAGACCACTTTGGTCGTGAAGCTCATCGAAGAGCTCGTATCGCGTGGCCATGACGTGGGCAGCGTGAAGCACCATCACAAGATGGGGTTCGACATCGACATTCCCGGCAAGGACTCGTATCGGCACCGCCAGGCCGGCGCATCTGAAACGGTCATCGCCTGTCCCGGGCAGATGGCTTGCATAAAGACGATCGAAGGCGAACTGGAATGCACGCAGATCGTCAAAAACATGCCTGGACATGACATTGTGATCGTCGAGGGCTACCGCAAGAGCGGGCTTCCCACCATCGAAATCATGCGCTCGGGAAACGAAGCCGACGCCAAGGTGGCGGCCGCTTTCAGCGAAGGCGCCCGGCAAGGTGTGTCGCTCGGCACTGATTTCATCCAGCAGTCGCGCGGCGAAAGAGCTTTCGAGGTCGATTCCGACCTGAGCCAGAAGATGCCCACCTCCAACACCATCGCCGTGGTGACGGACATCCCTGACGCCGTCGAGGGGGCGCTGGCCTATGGCATTCCCTCCTTCGATCTGGGGGACGTTACGGGGCTGGCCGACTACATGGAATCTCATTTCCTGCGCCCGAAGGTGACGGTCGTCATCCAGGCCGGCGGCGAGAGCAGGCGCATGGGGCAGAGCAAGGCGCTCGTGCCCTTCGCGGGCCGCCCGCTCATCCGACGCATCGTCGAGCGCCTTTCCCCGGTGGCAGACGAGCTGATCATCACCACGAACGAGGGCGAGAAGCTCGCCTTCCTCCATGAAGCGTATCCAGAACTTGGGATACGCCTCGTTCCCGATCTGCATGAGTTCCGCGGGGCATTGCCGGGCATCCACACGGCGCTCGAGGCCGCGACGAACCCCTATGTGGCCATCGTGGCCTGCGACATGCTGTTCGCCTCTCCGCGGCTAATCGTTGCCGAAGCTCTGACGCTCAAGGAAACGGGAGCCGATGCCGTCGTGCCGGTGAACAAGCACGGTTACGAGCCCTTCCATGCCATCTACCGGCGCTCAACTTGCCTGCCTGCCGTCAACGAGCTTCTGGAAAGCGGGGACAGGCGCGCGCAGTCCTTCTACGGCAAGGTCAACATTCGCGAGTTCGCCCAATCCGAGGTGCTCGCAGCAGAGCCCATGGGCGGGTGCTTCATCAACGCCAACACGCCCGATGAGCTGCACAAGCTCGAGGAGCAGTTCTTGGAGGACTAGCGGAGGAGCCGCGCTTTGATAGCGTTGGTTTCTCAGGAAGGCATTCCCTCGGGCGCGAAAAACGCCGGCCAGGGAGGCCGTAAAATGGTCACAGTGGTTCGTCTGAAGCGTTGAGGAGCGCACATGCCCACGATTGACGAGATCGTTCAAGTTGCAGAGGCCTTGGAGAAGAGCCCCATCGTCGTCATACGGGATCGGTGCGTCGCCGTGCGCAACCGCAATTCTACCTGTCGGAAGTGCGTTCACGCATGCCAAGTCGGCGCTATAGACATCGCGGCGAACGAGATCAGCCTCAACGCGTCGCTCTGCATGGCTTGCGGTGCGTGCGCGAGCGTATGTCCCACCGAAGCGTTGGCGCCTTTGAAGCCCACCGATGCTGAATTGGCGAAAGCTGTTGCCGAAGCCGCATCTGCCTTCGAAGGCCATGCCCTGTTCGCGTGCGCGCGTATCGCCTCGAAGAAGCTCGCCGATCCGCGCCTATATGCCGAGGTGCCCTGCCTTGCCCGCCTGGACGAAAGCGTCGTCTTGAGCCTTGTGGCGCACGGGGCAGATGAGGTGACCTTCGTCGATGGGGGCTGCGAGACCTGCAAGTATCGCGCGTGCGTCGTCCAGATCGAGGACACCCTGCGCTATTCAAACGAGCTCCTCGCCGCGCATGGCAGCGAAGTCTGCGTCCATCGCTCGTCGAGCTTCCCGGAAGGCGCGCTCGTAGAAAGCATCGAGGGGCTGTACGGGTCGACGCGGCGCGGTTTCTTCACGGAGGCGGCCGGTGCGGCGAAGGAAACCGCTATAACGGCAGCGCGAACCACCATCGAGCAGGAGCTCGGCTACAAGGCTGAAGAGGTCTCGATCGGCAAGCGCCTGCGCGTGACCGCAGACGGCTCGATGCCTCGCCTGTCCATGCCACGACATGATGTCACGATAAACTCCATGGATGCGATCGGCTGGCCGGTAGAAGACGCCGTCGATACGCGTCGGTTCGGTTCGGTCACGATCGACTTGGATAAATGCAATGCTTGCGGCATGTGCGTTGTGTTCTGCACGACGGGCGCGCTTCGGCGCGATGATGCGGAGAACGTCTCCGACCCCCTCATGCGCCTGGAATTCTCTGCGAGCGAATGCGTTCAGTGCGGCTTGTGCCGCGATGTGTGCTGGAAAGGCGCGCTCAAGCTCTCGGCGCAGGTTTCGACTGAGCAGATTTTCGACTTCGAGCCCGTTGTCTTCGACTTGGAAAACGCAAGCCGTCCTAACCGCAACCTGTTCGGACGCCGATAGGCGGGGTGGATGGGCATCCTGGAGGATGGCAGGCCCCTCGCGGGTTCTCGATCGAGCCATGTTCTGTTCGCCAGGAATGGGCGATCCGATAAATCCTAGAGTTGCAATATGGTATACTCGCAGACGCTTTATCGTGTTAGAGCGATAGAGCGGCTGGGCGATAATGCCGTTGAGGAGCATCATGGCCCGGTGCAACTTCGGAAGGGAAGGAAGCATATGAAGACGTTTAAGTTTGTGGCTGTTGCCATAGCGGCGTTCGCCCTGATGGCGTTCGTGCTCGTCGGCTGCTCGTCGGGCTCTAGCGCCAGCAGCGCATCATCCGAGTCGGCAAGCGCCGAGTCTGCAAGCGCTGAGAGCGCTTCTGCAGAGTCTGCAAGCGCGGAGAGCGCTTCAGCCGAGGCCTCCGAGAGCGCCTCTGCCGAGTCTGCCGAGGGCTTCACGCTCGTCGTCGGTTTCGACGCCGAGTACCCGCCGTACGGCTATCTGGATGCCGACGGCAACCCGACTGGCTTCGACATCGACCTTGCACAGGCCGTCTGCGAGAAGCTGGGCTGGGGTTTTGAGGCCAAGCCGATCGACTGGAACT
The DNA here is from genome assembly GCA_017432445.1 of Eggerthellaceae bacterium. Classification (GTDB taxonomy): domain Bacteria; phylum Actinomycetota; class Coriobacteriia; order Coriobacteriales; family Eggerthellaceae; genus UBA9715. The sequence goes on from JAFRJC010000106.1 coordinate 20,712, forward strand.
CGAAGGACCTCGAGCTCGAGAGCGGCAACATCAACTGCATCTGGAACGGCTTCACCATTGAGGGTCGCGAGGATCAGTACCAGTTCTCGAAGCCGTACATGCTCAACGAGCAGGTCGTTGTCGTAAAGGCTGACAGCGACGTCAAGGCACTGGCCGACCTGGCCGGCAAGAAGGTCATCACCCAGGCTGGCGCTCCTCCCGAGGAACTGCTCGGCCCTGAGGGCGACATGGCCGACCTGGGCGCTTCGTTCGACGGTGGCGCCATCCAGACCATCCCCGATTACAACAGCGCGTTCATGCAGCTGGAATCCGGCGCAATTGACGCCGTGGCCTGCGACCTGTCCATCGCCGCATTCCAGATGTCCCAGGCAGCGGACAAGTACATCATGCTCGACGAGAAGCTGCTCTCCGAGCACTATGGCGTTGGCTTCAAGTCGGGCGACGCCGAGACGGCTGATGCCGTCAACGGCGCGATGCTCGAGCTGTACAAGGACGGTACCGTCAAGACCCTGTGCGAGAAGTACGCAGATCAGGGCATGACCTTCGACAACTGGGTGCTTACCGAATAACCGCACTCACCAAAAGGCGCCTGCCGCATAAGGCGGGCGCCTTTTTTATGGCTAACATCGCGGAGGATTCCCTTGGACATCGTAACTCTCATAAACCAATTCGGCGCAGCGTACATGGGACTGGATGGCAGCCTTACGCTGACCACCCTTCTTATGCGCATGGGTGGCGGTCTTATCGTCACCTTCCAGATCTTCCTCATCACGCTCATAGGATCCCTGCCACTTGGCGTGCTCATCGCGCTTGGACGCATGAGCAAGATCAAGCCGCTCTCAGCGCTCATGCGCTTGTACATCTCGTTCATGCGCGGCACTCCGCTGATGCTGCAGCTCATGGCCATCTATTACATCCCGTATTACGTGTTCGGCATCAAGTTGAGTCTTCTCAACTTCGGCCCGATGGACATCGGCCCCGTGCATGTCGAGGTGGGTTGGGTCATGACGGCGTGTTGCATCGGCTTCATCCTCAACTACGCAGCGTATTTCGCGGAGATCTATCGCGGCGGTATCCAATCGATAGCACGCGGACAATACGAGGCGGCCGAGGTTTTGGGGTATACGAGTTCCCAGACGTTCATGAAGATAGTGCTCCCGCAGGTGATCAAACGTATCTTGCCAGCCATGGGCAACGAGGTCATCACGCTGGTGAAGGACACGTCCCTTGCGTTCGTCTTGGCACTCGCCGAGATGTTCACGGTGGTCAAGCAGATCGTCGCGAGCGAAGTGACTATGGTTCCCTTCATCTTGGCCGCGCTTTTCTATTGGCTGTTCACGATCCTCGCCGAGTTCGTGCTTGGCCGTATCGAGAAGAAGCTGAACTACTACCACGACTAGCGAACGGGATGGGTGTTCGCGCAGGCGCGACCTGCGATGATTGAGGAGAGCTACATGGCGGAATCGAAGACGCTTCTAGATTTGAAACATGCGCGCAAGAGCTTCGGCGACAACGAGGTTCTCAAGGACATCTCGCTTACCGTCGAAGAGGGCGAGGTGCTCGCCATCATCGGTCCGAGCGGCGGCGGCAAGTCGACGCTTCTGCGCTGCTGCACGTTGCTCGAGACGCTCGACGGAGGCACGCTGTCCTATGGCGACTGCGTTGTGGCTTCCGATAGCGGCTCTGGTGCGGTGTATGGCGGAAAGGACGTGCTGCAACGGGCGCGTACCCACTTCGGGCTGGTGTTTCAGAACTTCAACCTGTTCCCGCACTACACGGTGATGAAGAATCTCATCGACGCGCCCGTGACCGTGCAGAAGGTTCCCAAGGACCAGGCCGTTGCCAAGGCGTACCAGCTGCTCGAGAAGATGGGGCTCGAAGGCAAGCAGGACATGGTGCCCTGCGAGCTCTCGGGCGGCCAGCAGCAACGTGTCGCCATCGCCCGTGCGCTGATGCTCGACCCCGCCGTGTTGTTCTTCGACGAGCCCACCTCCGCGCTCGACCCCGAGTTGACCAAGGGCGTCCTCAAGGTCATCCGCGACCTTGCAGAGGAGCACATGACGATGGTCATCGTCACGCACGAGATGAAGTTCGCGCGCGACGTCGCCGACCACCTCATCTTCATGGATGGCGGCGTCATCGTCGAGCAGGGCCCCGCGGCAGAAGTCATCGACAATCCCCAGCACGAGCGCACCCGCGCCTTCCTCTTGAGCGAGGAATAGCTGGGCAGGGGGCGTGCACCCCGCCTTGATGACGAGGCTTTCGCGAAACCTGAAAGCAACCTTAAAACAAACCACGGTTCTTTGTCATGCTGGTGACGGAATTGCCTACGGTTCCCGTCGCTCCGTCTGATAGTGCTAAGGTAAGCTCCAGACATTCCCAAGGTCTATGAGAGTGCGAAGGAGCTTAACTATGACAGATTATCCTCAGGGTTTTCAGCACCCCGAAGGCTCGCCCGAGCCTCCCTATCGTGTGCAGACTCCCCAGCAGCCGCAGGCCTATCAACAGCCGCTAGCATCCGAGCAGCAGTCGATGTCCGAGCCGCAAAGGACGTCAGAGCCGACAACGACGCAACAGGTTTTCACGCAGGCAGCGGCTACGCCGACATCCCAGCAACCGATGCAGTACCAGCAGCCGAAAGTATCGGCGGATACAAGAGGCGTCGACGTGGTCGGCGAGATGCTTCCCACCAACCCTTCCGGTCCCCTGCCATCGAGCGACTCTACCGAAAGCTTCATGGCTGCCCGTTCGGGTAATACGGCGACGATGCCCACTGCAGCAAGACCCGCGGTAGGCCAGCCGCAATCAACTTCCAGCGCCTATACGCCCCAACAGGCGACAACCCAGACGGCCGCGTCGGGCTACTCCCGTCAGCAGGGCGCATCGTCTGCAAGGCTCGAGAGCGGCTATGCGTCACAGCCGGCACCTCAAGGCTATACCAGCTATGCGCAGCGTGCGCAGACCGCGAACATGGCTGCGCCTTCTTCTGCCGTGGTGCGTCAAGCAGAGCCCAAGAAGTCCGGCGGTGCTGGCAAATCGTTCATCTTCGGCTTCCTCGGCGCACTGCTCGCCTGCGCGATCGCCTTTGGCGGCATGGCATTTGCCGGCGTTTTCAACCCCGGAACGCCTGTGGTGGGCTCTTCCGCGGTTATCGGTTCCACCAACCAATCGGTTATCAACGCGGCGGAGGAGGGCCAGACGCTCGCCGAGGCGGTTGCAGCCAAGGCCCTGCCTTCGGTCGTGGCGATTTACAACTACCAGAACCAATCCGCCTCTTACGGGTACGGTTTCGGTCACGGTTACGGAGCCAATAACTCAAACGACGACTCGCTGGTCGCCACGGGAATGGGCAGCGGCGTGGTCATCTCGGATGACGGCTATATCATCACGAACTACCACGTAGTGGAAAACGCTGCGAAACTCACGGTTTCGGTAAACGGCATCGAGCGCGACGCCACCTATGTGGGCGGTGATTCCAGCTCCGATATCGCAGTCGTGAAGGTCGAGGACACCGAAGGCCTCGTGAGCGCCGACATCGGCGATTCCGACAGCCTGCGCATCGGCGAGTGGGTCATGACGGTGGGCGCTCCACTGGGTCTGGAGTCGTCGGTGGCCACGGGCGTGGTCTCGGCCACGAACCGCTCCACGATCATGGATTCCAGCGCTAACTCCAATGACCTGTACAGCTACTTCTATGGCAACCAGACGCCGGAGTATACGTACTATCCCAACATGATCCAGACGGATGCCGTCATCAACCCGGGCAATTCGGGCGGTGCGCTGGTCGACGCCGACGGCAAGCTCATCGGCATTAACGCGATGATCTCGTCGTATTCCGGCGATTATGCAGGCGTCGGGTTCGCCATCCCCGTCAACTACGCAATCAGCCTGGCGAAGGACATCATCGATGGCAAGCAGCCCACTCATGCGATGATGGGCGTGTCGCTCTCGCAGGTGAACAGCACGGTCGCCCAGCAGTACAACCTTTCTACGGATTCGGGTGCTTACGTCTCGGCCATTACGGAAGGCACGGGCGCGGCTGATTCCGATCTCCAGATCGGCGACATCATCACGAAGATCGACGGCAAGGCAGTTGCCTCCCCGACTGACGTGACGCTCGAGATTCGCGCACACAAGGTTGGCGACACGGTAACCGTCACCGTGAACCGCGACGGCGAACTGAAGGACATCGAGGTGATCTTGGGCTCCGACGAGAACGTGAGCGCGACGGGCGCCCAGGAATCCGAACAGGGCCAGGACCAGCGGGAAGGCCAAGACATGGGTCAAGATCCACGGGACAACGGCCGAGGTGACGGCGACGGGTTCTCTAGGGAAGAGCTCGAGGAACTCCTGAAGATGCTCGGCTACTAACAAGTTGAGCGTCGGCCAATTGGACCGGTGTCCAAAAGGCAATAGGCAGGTCTAGCGAGGCGGGGCGACATCAGGGTGCCCCGCCTCTTTTCGTCAATGTGAATTGCTCAGAGTAAACGATGGGTTTCCAGGGTTTCCAGTTTCTTCATGATGCGCACGCGAGCCGCAACTTCGGGTATTATTAGATAAGGTTTGTTTACAAGCGGGCGAGGAGGATTCGAAGATGGCGGGCGACTACAAATACAAGCGCGTGCTGTTGAAGCTCTCGGGCGAAGCTCTTGCGGGCGACCTCGGCTACGGAATCGACCCCAAGGTCGTGGATGACCTGGCCGATCAGATTAGCGAGGTGGTGAACGACGGTGTGGAAGTCGCAATCGTCGTCGGCGGTGGAAACATCTTCCGCGGCCTCGCCGGCTCGGCAGAGGGCATGGACCGCGCTCAGGCCGACTACATCGGCATGCTTGCGACGGTCATGAACTCGCTTGCGTTGCAGGACGCCTTCGAGCGCCATGGAATGGTGAGCCGCGTGCAGTCGGCCATCAACATGCTCCAGGTTTCCGAGCCCTATGTCCGCCGCCGCGCCGTGCGCCATCTGGAAAAGGGCAGGGTGGTCATCCTTGCCGCCGGTACTGGCAATCCGTATTTCACGACCGACACGACTGCTGCGCTTCGTGCGTGCGAGCTTAACGTCGACGTGCTGATGAAGGCCACCAAGGTTGATGGCGTCTACGACAGCGATCCGAAGAAGAACCCCGACGCCAAGAAGTTCGAGCGCATCTCCTACATGGAGGTGCTCAACCGCGGCTTGCACGTCATGGATGCCACTGCCACGTCGCTGTGCATGGACAACGACATGCCCATGATCGTGTTCGATTTGACGGTGAGGGGCAACATCGCCCGCGCCCTGAAGGGCGAAGACGTCGGAACTACGGTCGAGTAGCAATAAGGGGAGGTAAGTTCCGCCGCGAAAGCTGATGAGCTGATTCGCAAGCGGGATGCGTTCGATAAAGCCGCATCGCGGCAGAAGGAGCGAAGGATGGATGTCGATGAGATTATGATGAATGCGGAGGAGCGCATGGAAAACGCGCTCGACGCATTGCACAACGCGTTCGGCAGCGTGCGCACGGGGCGCGCGAACGCCAAGGTGCTCGACCGCATCAAGGTCGATTACTACGGCGCTATGACGCCAATCAACCAGCTGGCAGGCGTGAAGACCCCCGATGCCCATCTTCTGGTCATCGAGCCATGGGACAAGAGCTCTCTCAAGTCCATCGAGCGCGCCATCATGGAAAGCGACCTGGGTGTTACCCCCTCCAACGACGGCATGGTCATCCGCCTCCCGTTCCCGGAGCTTACCGAGGAGCGCCGCCGCGAGCTGGTAAAGCTGTGCAAGGGATATGCCGAAGACGCACGCGTGTCGGTGCGCAATGCCCGCCGCGATGCCAACTCCCAGCTGGCTAAGGCCGAGAAGGCGAGCGAGATTACCGAGGACGACCAGCGCCGCGCCGAGAACGATGTGCAGAAGCTTACCGACAAGTACATCGACAAGATCGAAGATGCGTTCAAGGCGAAGGAATCCGAGGTAATGGCCATCTAGGTGCCGTCGGCCATCCGGCCATGGGAAACCAGCATGCTATACGGCATCCATGTGCTTCAACTACGGCTTTCTGCCCACTCAGAGGTTGAGAGCCATTGCATGGCGTCATTAAGCTAGCGTCAGACACCAGAATGCCGTTTGGCCTATGCTTGTTCGGTAATGCAAAATATGATGGCTGCATGTTACTATTGTCTTGTGACTCATGTTTACGAGCATGGCGGCAAGCGTTAACGAGGGGTTATGTTTGCTAAACCGGTGACAGAGATCTACCCCAACCCGCCGGAGGGCCTAGATCCGCTTGCTCTCGACGAGGCGCGCGTGCCCCGCCACGTTGCAGTCATCATGGATGGCAACGGTCGATGGGCAAAGAAGCGCGCTCTCAACAGGTTACGCGGGCACAAGGCGGGCATCGAGGCCGTTCGCGAGACCATTCGGGCCGCATCGGATTCGGGTGTGCGCTATTTGACCATCTACTCGTTTTCCACCGAGAACTGGAAGAGGCCCGACGAAGAAGTCGAAGGCCTCATGCAGCTGTTTGCCAAGACGATGCTCGCCGAAGTCGACGGCCTGCACGAAGAGCACGTGCGGGTGAAGACGATTGGCGATATGTCACGGCTTCCCGCGGATACGCGCGAGGCTTTCGAGGAGGCCTGGGAGAAGACGCGCGGCAACGACGGCATGACGCTGCTCGTCGCCGTGAATTACGGATCGCGTGAGGAGATCCTTCATGCCGTGCGGCAGTACGCGCAGAAGGCGGCCGAGGAGTTTGCCGAGACGGGCGACATGCCGGAGCTGACGGGTGAGCTCTTCGAAAGCGGGCTCTATACAGCCGGCATCCCCGATCCCGAGCTGCTCATCCGCACTTCGGGTGAGATGCGTGTCTCCAATTTCCTGCTTTGGCAGCTTGCGTACACCGAGTTCTATTGCACGGACGTGCTCTGGCCCGATTTCAACAGGTACGAGTTCTTGCGCGCCTTGCTGGCTTACCAGGGGCGCGAGCGGCGTTTCGGGGCGGTGTAAACCATGACCGACGAGAATCGCACGCAATACGAAAGCGACGTTCCACGCTACTGGGACGAGGTTCCAGAAACCGAGGGTATCTGGGATGGCGATGGCTGGCAGGTGCCCGAAGACGCCGCGCAAGCCGAAGAGGCATATGCGGGCGGTTCCCATGCAATCGACGAGCATGCCGATGATGAGTTCGGCTTAGATGACGAGCATCCCGATGCTCGGGAGCGTCTCCGCCGGCGTTTGGGCAAGACGGAGGAAGCGCACGTTTCTCCCGCTCCCAAGCGCACGACGCGTACCGGCGAGCCCAAGCCCGAGTCCGGCAAGCGCGCCCAGAAGGTCAAGGAGAAGGCGTACGAGAAGACGCCCGACCGCTTCAAGAACCCCAGCGATTTCCAGGTGCGCCTCAGGACAGGCGCCATCTACATAACCCTGAACATCATCTGCGTGCTGGCAAGCGACCTTACCACCATGCTCATCCTGGCGATCACTTCCGCCGTATGCGCAGGTGAGTTCTACTACATGCTCCGCTCCGATGCCAAGATGCCCAACGAGTTCATCGGCATCCTATGCGCCGCCGCCTATCCGGTGAGCGTTTATTTCTTCGATATCAGAGGCATCGTGCTCGTCACGGCTCTGCTCATGTTGGCTGTTACCATCTGGTATGTGTACTGGCTGCGCGCACGCGTTGCTGACGTGGGGATATGCGTGTTCGGTGCTATGTACATAGGCATGCAGCTTTCTGCGCTGTTGCTCATCCGCATGTCGCTTGGCGGCCTGTGGGGTGGCGTGGTCGTGCTCGTCATCTTCGCGAGCATCTGGTTCAACGATGCCGGCGCATACGTGGTCGGTTCCCGTTTCGGAAAGCACAAGCTCGCACCGCGCACGTCGCCCAAGAAAAGCTGGGAGGGATTTATCGCCGGCCTCATCGTCTCCATGGCGTTTTGGTGCATCATGCTCGTGATCCCCGGCGTTCAGATCACGGTTTGGCAATGCCTCCTGTTCGGTCTCGTCTGCGGTTTGACCAGCGTTGTCGGCGACCTTTGCGAGAGCCGCGTCAAGCGCTCGGTCGGCTTCAAGGATTCGGGTACCATCATGCCCGGCCATGGTGGCCTGTTCGACCGCTGCGATTCCCTCATGCCCACTGCCGTCGCTGCTGCGATCTTGCTCTTTGGCTTCGGCTGCCTGCCCCTTCCGTTCTAAAGAATCCTCTTTGTGTCAAATCACGCCCGAATGAGTCGCAGGACTGTCCTGCGACTCATTTTCGACTCATGTAGAAGTACAATTCAAGCAAGGGCAGAGAAGGAGGCATCATGGCTCGGCGCATAGCGGTTTTGGGATCGACAGGTTCAATTGGCACGCAGACGCTTGACGTTGCAAGTCGACATCCAGATAAGATCGAGGTCGTGGCCATTGCAGCGGGAAGGCGTGCCGAAGAGGCCTTGGAACAAGCGCGCGAGTTCGGGGTGCGCTTCGTCGCGCTCGGAATGGAGCCTGACGAGTTCGCTGCGCTTGGCCTGGAAGCGCCTGACGGGGTCGAGCTTTCATTCGGACCGCAGGCCGTAGCTTCGCTTACGCAGCTGCCTGATGCGGATGTCGTTGTCAACGCGCTCGTGGGTGCTGCTGGCCTGCAAGCGAGCTATGAGACCCTTCGTGCCGGCAAGGTGCTTGCGCTTGCCAACAAGGAGTCCCTCGTCGTGGGCGGTGACCTGATAATGCCGCTGGCCGCGCAAGTTGACGATGCGCGGCGCGCTGCGGGATTGGCCCCGGCGCACGGCCCTGCAGGCGCCCTCATGCCCATCGACTCGGAGCACGGAGCCATCTACCAGTGTCTCATCGGCGAGGAAGCTCGCGAGGTTTCGCGTTTGTGGGTTACGGCCTCGGGCGGTCCCTTCCGCGGTAAGAAGCGCGAGGACCTGACGGGCATCACGGCCGAGCAGGCGCTCGCGCACCCCACGTGGAACATGGGCCCGAAGATCACCATCGACTCGTCGACGCTGATGAACAAGGGCCTCGAAGTCATCGAGGCGCATCACCTGTTCAACATGCCTTACGAGCGCATCAGCGTCGTCGTGCAGCCTCAAAGCGCCATTCATTCCATGGTCGAGTTCACGGACGGCTCGGTCAAGGCACACCTCGGCACGACAGACATGCGCATCCCCATCCAATATGCGCTCAGCTACCCGGAGCGCTGGGATGCGCCGGTGGCCCCGCTTGACTTCACCCAGCTCGGCCATTTGGATTTCGCGGCACCCGATACCGAGACGTTCCGCTGCCTGGCGCTGGCGCGCGCAGCCGGCGAGCGGGGAGGAACGCTTCCCTGCGTCATGAACGCGGCAAACGAGGTGGCCGTCGCCGCCTTCCTGGCGGGAGAGGGCACGTATCTGGGAATTGCCGAATGCGTGGAAGCCGTAATGGATGCCCACGCCGTGCAGCCGGTCGAATCGATCGAGCAGCTTTTGGAGATCGACGCCTGGGCGCGCCTTACCGCCCGCAAGAACATCCGCTAGTTTCAGGGTTGAACTGGGCGGGTGGAGTTTTATCCAGGGAATTCCATCGAAGAGGATTACCCGTAAGGTGTCCCGTCTCATCCGCGCCTGGAATACTCCACGAGGCCCGATTTAGTGCATCGGTCGGCGGCGCGTGCGCGAAATGCGGCCTCGTGGAGTGTTTTGCGGGGCCCATCGGAGCCCAGGCCAAGCCTAGCGGTACCGTGACCAGGCGTTTCCTTAAAGGTTGTACTCGGCTGCGGTTTTGAAACCGTCCACGAGGCCCGATTTAGTACATCGGTCGGCGGCGCGTGCGCGAAATGCGGCCTCGTGGAGTGTTTTGCGGGGCCCATCGGAGCTCAGGCCAAGCCTAGCGGTACCGTGACCAGGCGTTTCCTTAATGGTTGTACTCGGCTGCGGTTTTGAAACCGTCCACGAGGCGCGATTCCGTACATCGACAGGTCAGCGGACGCGCGAAATGCAGCCTCGTGGAGTGTTTTGCGGGGTCTGCCTAGAAATTGCTGGGGCCTATGAAGCCGTGAGTTGGGCCATGTCAGAAGTGGGTTAACATGTCCCTTATAGAGGACCCACGGTGCGTTGGTTGCGTATGCTCTCCCCAAACATGTCCGCTTGCAGTTGATGTGGCGCTTTGGCAACCGCTTCGTGACGTGGCGGTACACCCCGTATAATGGGTTACATGGATATCTTGCAAACAATTCTTGCGGCTACGATCGTGCTCGGATTCCTCGTGTTCATCCACGAGGGTGGTCATTTCGTGGCTGCGCGCGCATTTGGCGTGCGCGTTTCCGAGTTCATGATCGGTCTTCCCGGGCCCCATGTGGGCATTCAACGAGGGGAGACCAAGTTCGGCGTCACGGCCATTCCGCTTGGCGGGTATGCGCGCGTTTGCGGCATGGAACCAGGTGAGATGTCGCCGTATCTGGAAGCAGCCATGGAGAGCGTCTACCGGCGCGGCACCGCTGTAATGGAAGACGTTGCAAGCGATTGCGGTTGCACCGATGATGAAGCTTACGAGGCGCTCGAGGAGCTCGTGGAGTGGGGGACCATCGTCGGTCCCAAGAAGACCGACCAGTACAACGTCTATCGCGTTCCCTCTCGCAAGCCCACGGCATTGCAGATCAAGCGCGCCCAGCGCACAGCCTCGAAGGCGCCGCAGGGCATGGAATCTTGTTCCGATCCTGCCGACCTGAAAGCATGCGCGACGCCGCAATGTCGCCAGCTCGAAGAAGGCGTGCCCGCGCCTCTCGACGATCCCCATCAGGCATTCTTGACAGAGTATCGGCAGCAGTACCGCGCGCTTCCCACCTGGAAGCGGATCGTCATCCTACTTGCTGGGCCGGGTGTGAACCTGCTGTTTGCGATATTCGCCTTCGTGCTCATCTACTCGGTGCTCGGCTTCGACTACCAAAACCCCGACACAGGTGAAATATCGCATATCGTCGTGTCGCCGCTGCGAGCCCTCGAAGCTGGCTTCATGTACATCGGCATGGTCGTGCAGGCAGTTGCCGGGCTCTTCAATCCGCAGACGGCAGCTGAGACCGTCTCAAATTCCACTTCGGTGGTCGGTATCGCCGTCATGTCCAAATCAGCCTTCGAGGCGGGGCTCACGAGCGTGTTGTCGTTCACAGCCATGCTGTCGGTGTCGCTTGGCATCATGAACTTGCTTCCCATTCCGCCTTTGGATGGCGGCCGCTTCGTGGTGGAGATCTACCAGCGTATTCGCCATAAGGTCGTTGGCGTACGCGCCATGAACTATCTTTCGTTTGCTGGCATGGCCCTGTTCATGCTGTTCTTCATCATCATGATGAACCAGGATATACAGCGTTTCATCTTCGGCAATTGGAGCTAGCGGCGCCCTGGTGGGCGCCTCGACGCTCTGGCCTCGCTCGCGGCGCGTAAGGCCGCGTCGCTCGCCCATCGAGCCGATGCGCTCCGCCAGGCCGCCGCTAGCCGTGCGACATAGGTGGGCGCCTCGACGCTCTGGCCTCGCTCGCGGCACGTTAGGCCACGTCGCTCGCCCATCGAGCCGATGCGCTCCGCCATGCCCGCTAGCCGTGCGACATAGGTGGGCGCCTCGACGCTCTGGCCTCGCTCGCGGCGCGTAAGGCCGCGTCGCTCGCCCATCGGCCTGTATGCCATGCGGGATGCCGCAAGCCTAAAAGTCAACAAGAGTTTCGTTTCCGCCTGCTGCGTACCCATACCGCTTTGTACAGCCAACCCAAGATACGACGCTTCCCTGCATTACAATTGTGGAAACGCGAAAGGGGGATGGCATGAAACCGAATGAGCAGACCCGACAGGTCATGGTGGGCGATGTAGCGCTGGGAGGTGGCGCGCCCGTCGTAGTGCAGTCGATGCTCAATGCGAAGGCTGATGACGTCGAAGCGAATCTGCGCCAGATCGAGGCGCTTGCCGAGGTGGGTTGCGAGGTCGTGCGCATGGCCATTCCACGGCGTGATTGCCTGGACGCCTTCGAGGGTGTGTGCAAGGCTTCGCCCCTGCCGGTAGTCGCCGACATTCACTTCGATCCCGAAATCGCCATCCAGGCTGCACGCAGAGGCGCTGCGAAGTTGCGCATCAATCCAGGCAACATTGGCGGGCTCGATGCTACGGTCCCCGTGCTCGACGCAGCGCGCGAGGCTGGTATCCCCATCCGCATCGGCGTGAACGCAGGCTCGCTTGACCAGGAGCTTGCCGCGCGCACCGACTTGAGCCTGCCGCAGAAGCTGGCCGCATCGGCGGCTCAGTACACCCGTTTCTGCGAGGAATGCGGCTTCACCGATTTGGTGGTGTCGGCCAAAGCGCACGACGTCATGACTACCGTCGCCACGTATCGCCAACTTGCAAGCGAACTTCCTCACATCCCGCTGCACATTGGCATAACCGAGGCGGGCACGCAGTTCCAGGGAATCATCAAATCCGCGAGCGGTCTCGGCATCCTCCTCGAGGAAGGCATCGGCGATACGTTGCGCATCTCGCTAACCGATGATCCGGTCAACGAAGTGCGCGCATGCTGGACGCTGCTCTCGGCGCTCGATCTGCGCCGCCGTGGTCCCGAGCTCATCAGCTGTCCCACCTGCGGGCGCTGCCAGGTCAACCTCATCGAATTGGCCAAGCAAGTTGAGGAGCGCTTGCATGGTGTAAAGGCTCCCTTGAAGGTGGCTGTCATGGGTTGCGTAGTCAACGGTCCCGGCGAGGCGCGCGACGCCGACATCGGTGTGGCCTGCGGCAAGGGCGTTGGCATCGTCTTCGCGCACGGAGAAAACGTGCGCAAGGTCGAAGAGTCGCAGATCGTTGACGCCCTCATGGAGGAAATCGCCCAATTGTAGGGTTTGGTGATATCGCAATCTCAGTGCAACAGGACAGCAGGCCACCTGTCATGACGGGCGGCTCTCTATGCGCGAAATCCTGTTATAAAAATCGAGATATGTTTGAAATCCTAAAATTCTTGAAAACGAATGTTACAAATTCCCAGTATTGTTTGATTTTTTCTCAGGACTCATCAAGTAAGCAAGCCCTAACTTTATAAAGCACCAGCTCAATCAGTTGTTATTTAGGGTTAACAAATTCGTGGCAGGAAGAAATCAAACAATACTCGAATTTTCTAACAAGAAAAGCTCGATTTTCAAGAAATTCAAACATAACTGGAAATTCATAACATAGCTCAGCCTTGTACTTCGCCAATCTAAAGTCCATATTGTCAAAATCTCGATTCCGTGAGCGCTCACCGCCCATGACCCGATACAATGGCTAGTTGCTGATTTCAAAACGAGAAAAGGATGTTGCACCATGATTCTGCGCATGAGCAAGATGTACGCGCCCACGTTGAAGGAAGACCCGTCCGATGCCGAGTTGGCAAGCCACCGCTTGCTGCTCCGCGCGGGCATGATGCGCAAGAACGGCGCAGGTCTGTATACGTTTCTGCCGCTTGGCATGCGCGTTCTGAACAAGGTCGAGGCAATTGTCAACGGCGAGATGGACGCCATCGGAGCCCAGCAGATCCTCATGCCGTTCGTTCAGCCTGCAGACCTGTGGCGCGAGTCGGGTCGCTGGGACGATTACGGCCCCGAGCTTGCGCGCCTGAACGACCGCCACGGCGTCGAGTACTGCCTGGGACCCACCCACGAAGAACTCATCACCTCGCTTGTGCGCAACGAACTGCGCAGCTACAAAGAGCTGCCCGTGTCGTTGTACCAGACCCAGGTGAAGTTCCGCGACGAGATCCGCCCGCGCTTCGGCCTCATGCGCGGTCGCGAGTTCCTGATGAAGGACGCATACAGCTTCCATGCCACGCAGGAGTCGCTGCAGGAGACCTATGACGACATGAGCGGCGCCTATGCACGCATCTGCGATAGGCTGGGGTTGGTCTGGCGTCCGGTCGAGGCCGATTCGGGCCAGATCGGCGGAAAGGTCACGACGGAGTTCATGGCGCTTGCCGAGTACGGCGAAGCCGAAATTGTTTACTGCGAATGCGGCTATGCCGCCGACTCGGAGGCGGGGGAGTGCAAGTGCACCGCGACCATGTACGAGCGCGAGGCAATGGAGAAGATCTCAACTCCGGGCATCCACACGATCGAGGAGCTCGCAGGCTTCCTGAACATCCCGGAGTCCTCGTGCATGAAGGCGCTTTCCGGCAAGGACCCCGAGGGCAACATCACCGTGTTCTTCGTCCCCGGCGACCACGAGCTCAACGACATCAAGGCCAATCGCGTTGTCGATGGCTTCGAGCTGCTCACCGACGAGGAAATGATCGAAGCGGGCTTGTCCAAGGGCTCGATGGGCCCGGTAGGCCTTCCCGAAGGCGTGCGCGTGATCGCGGACTGGAACCTGCAGGGCATCTCCCAGTGGGTCGTCGGCGCCAACGAGGACGGTTACCACTACGCAGGCGCTCGCCTCGGCGAGGATTTCAAGGTGGATGGCTGGGCGGACCTGTGCCAGGTCAAGCCTGGAGATGCTTGCCCGACGTGTGGCAAGACGCTTCTGGGTGCACGTGGCATCGAGGTCAGCCAGGTATTCCAGCTCGGTACGAAGTATTCCGAGAGCATGAACGCCACGTTCATGGACGAGGACGGCACCGAGAAGCCCTTCATCATGGGCTGCTACGGCGTGGGCGTCTCGCGCTCCATGGCGGCTATCGTCGAGCAACGCCACGACGATGCGGGCATCATGTGGCCGGCTCCCGTGGCCCCGGCGCATGTGTGCGTCGTTCCGCTCGCACACGGCGATGAGCTGGTTGAGCCTGCAGCGCGCAAGATCGCCGAAGAGCTCGAGGCGCTTGGCCTCGAGGTGGCGATCGATGACCGCAACGAGCGTGCGGGTGTGAAGTTCGCGGACGCCGACCTCATCGGCTGGCCGCTGCAGATCGTCGTCGGCAAGCGCGGACTGGCCCAGGGCAAGGTCGAGCTGAAGCTTCGCCGTACCGGCGAGAAGCGCGATTTCGACCTGGAAGGCTTGGCAGATACGCTGTCTTCTGCCGCCAAGAATGCAATTGCGGGCGCCATCGATCCGTTCGACGCGCTGTTCGAAGACTAGAGGGCATCGTTACCTGATTATTTGGATGAGTCGGAGATCGTATCTCCGACTCATTTTTGAAAGAGCTTCCTGAGCTCGTGCGACGTTGCAGAAACGAGTCGAAGGCGCATTCGTCGACTCGACGAGTCGCGTCGAGGCCCAGATGGAAGGGAAGGCTAAAAGCATGGCAGATTACGTAGAGGGAAAGCGCCCGGTCATCGAGGCCATGCGCACCGACGTGCCGATCAAGAAGATTCTCATGGCCGACAATGCCAAGCGCGAGCCCATGATCGAGGATATTCTCCGCAAGGCGCGTCAGCGCAGCATACCCGTCATCAACGTTCCGCGTGACGAGCTGGACGAGAAGAGCGCCCGAGGCAGCCATCAGGGCGTCATGGCCGAGACGAAGCCCTTCCCTTATGCGGGGGTGGGCGACATCGTGGACGCGGCGCTCAAGTACGCTGACGAGCACGAGGGCCGCGCGCTTGTCATCGTGTGCGACCACATCACCGATGCGGGCAACCTTGGCGCGCTCATCCGCTCGGCCGAGTCGGTCGGTGCGTCGGGCCTCATCATTCCCAACAAGCGTAGCGCGCGCGTCGAAGCCTCTACCTACAAGAGTTCGGCAGGTGCCGTGGCGCACCTTCCCATCGCGCAAGCCTCCAACATCGCGAGCACCCTTGACCGCCTGAAGAAGGACGGCTTCTGGGCTTGTGCTGCCACCGAGCACAGCAAAAACGAGCTGTGGGACGTCAACCTCAAGGGAAAGATCGCGCTTGTCGTGGGCAACGAGCACGAAGGTGTGTCGCGTCTCGTGCTCGAGCACTGCGATATGGCCGGTCGCCTGCCCATGATGGGCCAGGTTTCTTCGCTCAACGTCGCCCAGGCGGCCACTGCGTGCATGTACGAATGGCTGCGCCAGAATTGGTAGCGTCCCATGTCGATGAACCGAAAACGCCTGCTGATCGTCGATGGTTTCAACGTGCTGCGTTCAGGCAGCCGTTACAAGAACATATCGCTCAACATGCCCGATTACGACCATGACTGGCTCAACCGGGCCCGCGAGATGCTCATCAACGACGTCGTTCACTTCGCCGGGCACGAATGGCGTGCGACCATCGTGTTCGACGGCGGCGGCAACGAGGAGTCGACGGGGGAGTCCCGCAAGGTCGGCGGCGTGCGCGTGCAGTTCTCGCCATCGGGGAGCAGCGCCGACAAGGTCATCGAGAAGCTTGCCTTCGAGGGCCGCGAGAACGGCTACGAGGTCATGGTCGTCACAAGCGATGCCACCATCCAGGACACCGTGTTCGGCTTGGGCGTCGACCGCATGAGCGCCGAGGGTTTCAGCCTTGAAATCGACCGTTACTTCGATGAGGTGCGCCTCGACGAAACGCCGAAAACAGCCACCAAGCGCACCGTGGCCGACCGCATCGATGCGAACACGTTGGCCAAGTTGAAGGCCCTGCGCGACGGCATGTAGGGACGCAGCGCGGCATCAATCGAATCGCCAATCACTTTCCACTGGCTTCGCAATCGGCCGCTCTTGCGTAGTTGGCAAGGGCTTGGGCAGCCAGTCCTATCGGGCCTTCTCGAAATGGTTTTGCCAGGTTTGAGAAATCGAAACTAATCAGCACCCTTGGGGTGCGATTAGCGTTGGGACACTTGCCGTCATGCCGTATGGAAATTGTAAGGGAATTGTACATTGCGGATTCGAACCGTAAGAGTCATTATTGGACTCGATAGGAATGCGCTTTGACTTACCAGGGCGCAAGACCCGAAGGTTTGGAGGCAAGAATGTCGAACATCGGTGAAGGGTTCAAGAACATCATCCTGGCGGGAATCGGCGTTATGGCCTATACAGGCGAGAAGGGCAAGGAGATCGTCGATCAGCTCGTCGAGAAGGGCGAGATCACGCTCGACCAGGGCCGCGAGCTCAACGAAGAGCTACGTCGCAAGGCCGACGACGCGACGAAGGGCGTTCGCGAAGGCGCGCTCGAAGCCACGATGAAGGCCATGACCCCCGACGAGCGCGATGCGTTCGTGGCCAAGGCGGCCGAGTTCGCCAAGGTGCAAAACGAAGAAGCCGCCAAGGCTGCAGCTGCTGCAGAGGAATTTGCAGCTGAGGTCGAGGCGGAAGTCGAGGCCGTCGAAGAGGTAATCGTCGAGGCTGTCGAGGATATCGCCGCAGCTGCCGACGAAGCAGTATCCCAGGTTACCGACGAGTCGTAAACCGGTCTTCTTCGAAATTCGTCAAGCGCTAGCCCGGTAAAAGGAGAGCGCTCTAGTTGCCCATGCACGCTGCTTTTGCGTGCATGGGCAATAGACGTGTTGAGGACGAAGGAGATAAGCGGCATTTAGCAGCATTCGAGGGTGGATCGCACATCATGCCAACCAACACTTTGCTCAAGCATTTCTTCGGACAAGGGTTGCTAGCCGATCCCGATGACAAGTTCGGCCTCAATCGCAAATCCCGCACCAAACGCCTGCGCGAGATCATCACGATCCTCAACAAGCACCATTCCTTGCGCGGGTTCACGCCCGAAGAGTTCCGCCTGCTTCTCGAGGATCTCGGCCCGTCATTCGTGAAAATCGGGCAGACGCTTGCTAACCGCTCCGAAATCCTCCCGAAATCGTACTGTGAGGAGCTTGCCAAGCTTCAAACTTCATGCGATCCGATGCCCTTCGACGAAGTGAAGAAGGCGCTACTCGATATTTACGGCGAACAATTCGACGACTATTTTGACTCAGTCGACCCCAAGCCGCTCGGAAGCGCCTCGCTTGCCCAAGTCCACAAGGGACGGCTCGTCAACGGCGACATCGTAGCCATCAAAGTGCAGCGCCCAGGTGTGCAGGCTACCATGGCGCAAGATATCGACATCATGCGCTTCGTGGTCAGCAAGGTTTCTAGCTTCTTACCCGAAAACCAGGTGCTCAACTTCTCTGACGTCGTCGAAGAGCTTTGGAGTACGTTCATCGAGGAGACCGACTTCGCCTGCGAGGCCGAGAACCTTGTTGTGTTCAAGGAAAACAACAAGCACGTTGCTTTCGTAGACTGCCCAAAGGTGTACCCCGAGCTCTGCAGCGAGTATTGCCTTGTGATGGAATACATCGACGGCACTCCGATCTATGACAAGGATGCGCTTGTCGAGCAGGGATACGACCTCGCCGAAATCGGCGAGAAGATGCTCGACAACTACGCATCCCAAATCCTCGACCAGGGGTTCTTCCATGCCGACCCTCATCCGGGCAACGTCATCATCCGCGATGGCAAGATCGTTTACATCGATTTGGGGATGATGGGACGCCTGAATCCCGCACAGCGCGTCGGGTTTGGAAAGATAATCGAAGCCGTGGGCCTCGAAGACGCCGCCAAGCTCAAAGAAGCTTTGCTCTCGTTCGCCGAGACCAAGGATCTCGGCAGCATCGACCACGCGCGCTTCCTCGCGGACCTCGACCTCCTCCTTGCGAACTACGCCTCGTGCGATGTCGCCGACTTGGACATCGGCCAGATGCTCGCCGACGTGATGAGCCTCACGCGCATGAGCAAGGTGACGCTGCCGTCGGCTATCACGAACGTGTCGAAGGGCATTGTCACCATCGAGGGGACGCTCCAGGACTTCATCCCGAACGACTCCATCTTGAACATCATCAATTCCCATATCGTCAAGTCGGGCGATCCGTTCCAGAAAACGAAGGACGCATTGCAGGACATGGTGGTCGATACGCGCAAGGCTTCGGAAGGAGCCGCCCAGGCCGCCGCCTATTCGGGCGAGGTTCTGCGCATGCTGACGCGTGGCCAGTTGAAGGTCAACATGGACATGCTCGGCTCCGAGCATCTTATGGCGTCGATGTCCAAGATCGTCAACCGGCTTACCGTCGCCATCGTCGTCGCGGGCTTGTTCATCGGTTCGAGCATGTATGCCCAAGCCACTGGCGAAGGGCCGTACTTGGGTGTTTCGTTCATCCCGTTCTTCGGCTTCCTCGGCGCTTTCGTGCTCTCGGTTTGGATCATGTTCGATATCTGGCGACGAAGGTAGCCTGAACAATCTGGTGTGGGAGAAGATTCCCTGCCGGGTTTATCCTTGGAACCACTCTTTGCCGACGACTTTTTCGGTTGTGTCGCGGGCCCATTTGAGGGGGTCCTTCTTGTCGTCGATGGCGCGGTTCTTCTTAGCGAGCTTCTCGGTGTAGTCATCGAGCGGGTATACGGCGAAAACGGTGCGGTTGGCATCGGTATGGAAGATGAGCGGCGTCCACTTGACGTTTTCCACCTGAACATCGGTCGAGCCCTGTTCGCGCACGAATTCGCAGCTCAGCATGCCTTCCAGCACATTCTTGTCATACGGTTCGTCATGGTCGGCGATGAAGTTGCCCAGCGAGTATGCGACGAGCGTCTTATGCCCGCTGCCCTTGGAATTCTGCACCCACTTCATGGGCCCGATGACATGCGGATGCGAGCCCAGCACGATGTCGACGTCAAGGTCGGCGAGGAACTGCGCGAGGTCTTCCTGGTCCTCGTCGGCCTCCATGAGGTTCTCGGTTCCCCAATGCATGGCGACGAGCACGACGTCGGCAACCTTGCGGGCGCGTTCGACGTCAGAGGAGATGCGGGATTTGTCGATGAAGTTGACAGCGTATTCGGGAAGCTCGTCTTGCGTGTAGCCGTTGACGCCGTATGTGTAGTTGAGAAGGGCGAATACGATGCCGTTGCGCTCGAGCGTTGCTATGCGGTTGTATTGCTCCGCAGTGACGGCGGTCCCTGTGAAGGCGACTGGCTGTTTCTCCCAGACGGCGAGCGAATGCTCGAGTGCCCCGAAGTAACCCCAATCATAGGAGTGGTTCGTCGCCGAGGCCACGAAGTCGAACCCGGAGTCCACCACGGCATCCGCCATCTCGTCGGTCGTGTTGAAGCTCGGATAACCCGAAGGTCCCAGGTCGTCGCCGCCCACGTGCGTTTCCTGATCGATATAGGCCAGGTCGGCTGCTTGGATGTAGGGCTTCACGTACTGGAAGAGCGATGTGTAGTCGTACTTGCCGTCCTCCTCCTTGCCGGCCTTCTTGTCGGCGTAAAGCCCGATGGTCTCGTTGGGCAAGTTGTCCCCGACTGCCACGAACGTCACGACAGCAGCGTCGGTTGACCGAACGCGTTCCGCCGAAGCGGCTGCTTGCCCGTCTTGTGCGGCGGGGGATGCCTGCGATTCGGTTTGAGGAGATCCGGGAGAAGCCGATATGCGCGGCAGAGCGAACGCGATGACGAAGGCGACTGCCAGCACGGCGGCTTCCGCCTTGAGCGCGATACTCAAGGCCGAGGTGGGGCCTTGCGCGCGGGTGTTGACCTTTACGCTTTTACGCTGCGAAGTTGATTTGCGGTTATCGTTGGACATGGGGCTTCCGATCGTAAGTGCTTAGACACCGTCAACCTGCGATGACGAGTCCGTTCGAGACGCAAACGTCGGTGATGGCGTCAATTGGGGAGTCGAGCGTCTCGCAGTTGATGATGCCGGTGAGGTCGCCAGAGGAATTCAAGACGAGCGCACGCCGCGATTCGCCGACGACAACGGCTGTGACTTCACCATCCGAGTCGACGACGGTCGGCTGCTCGAGCCGCACCGTGTCGAACGGGCTCACGGGAATCGTCTTGCCATAGGTGACGAACAGAACCATGGCCGATATGACGGCCAACACCGCCAAGACGATATGCAGGGGACGCCTAGATTTCATATATGTAATATTCGCACGAAAAGCGAAGCAGTTTAAGAGGGAAATCGCCCAACCTGCAAAAACAGGGTATCTGGATGGGGAATGAGCCGCAGGGCTGCCTTGCGACTCATTGCGATTGGGGAGGGGAACAAATCATATAATAGGAAACGAGCATCTGTGAAAGGGGGAGGCATGCCGTCCGAAGGAAAGCAGAAGCATAAGCTCAAGCTCGTGTACCTCATGCGCATCCTCGAGGAGGAGACCGACGAAGAACGCGGCCTCGCCATGCCGCAGATCATCGAGCGCCTGGAGGCTTTGGGGGTTCCCGCCGAGCGCAAATCCATCTACCGCGACATCGCGGTGCTGCGCGACGCTGGCGTGGAGATCAGGATGCTGCCCAAACGGCCGGTCGAATATGCGCTCATCCGCAGTGAGCTGGGGATCGATGATGTCATGATGCTCATCGATATCGTGCAATCGAGCCGCTTCATCACGGAACGGAAATCCAATGCGCTGGTGAAGAGCTTGAAGGGGCTCGTGAGCGAGCGAGAGCGCAAGATGCTCGACAAGCGCGTGCATGTTCGAGGGCGCGTCAAAAGCCAGAGCGAGTCGATTTTCCACAGCGTCGACGTGATCCACGAGGCGCTGCAGCGCAAACGAAAGATTCGCTTCCTCTACTTCAGCTATGGAACGGACCTCAGGCGTTCGGCGCGCCATGAAGGCAAGCGCTACGAGCTGACGCCCGTGCGCGTCGTGTTCGCAGAGGGCAACTACTACCTGGCTGCCTACGACGACGAAGCAAGCATGGTCAAGACGTACCGGGTCGATCGCATGGAGCTGCTCCAGGTAAGCGACGCACCCGCGACCCGCTGCGCAGCCATCGCAAACTACGATTACGAAGACTTCGCCTACCAGAGCTTCAGCATGTTCCATGGCGAGCCGATGCGCGTCACGCTGCATGTGAAGGCACAGCTCATGGACGTGATCGTCGACCGTTTCGGACGCGATGTCGAAGTGCTCAAACGCACGCCTGATTTCGCCGAGATCCTCGTGGACGTGCGCAAGAGCCCGCAGTTCTTCGGCTGGATCGCCGGGTTGGACGGAGGCGTCACGATAGCGGCCCCGAAGAGGCTTGCCGCCGAGTACCGTGAATGGCTGAAGTCGCTTATACGGGACTAAGCATTTTCTCGAACGGCTTTCTCCCAGTTCGAAGCGCAAAAACAACAGCAAACAACCACACTTGCTAAAAAAAATCCTTGACTTGGCCTCGCGCGCGTAATATTCTACAACACTGTGCATTTTTGCGGAAAACGAGGTGTCCAAGAAGGAGGAAGATGCTCGTGGCTAAGAGCAAAACTACCACTCCCACCAGCATTTATAGGGAACGGAGGTCGTTCGCGAAGATTCCGGACGTCATGGATGTTCCCAATCTTATCGGCATTCAGATCGACAGTTTCAAATGGTTCATAACCGAAGGCCTGGATCAGGCTTTCGCCGACATCAGCCCCATCGAGAACTCCACGAAGGACATGTGCGTGGAGTTTGGCAAGCATGAATTCGGCGATCCGAAGTACACGGTTGATGAATGCAAGGAGAAGGACGTCAGCTACCAGGCGCCGCTGTTCGTCGAAATCCGCTTCATCAACAAGGCGACCGGCGAGATAAAGGAACAGGAAGTCTTCATTGGCGACTTCCCGCTCATGACTCCGCGTGGCACCTTCATCATCAACGGCACCGAGCGCGTTGTCGTAAGCCAGCTCGTCCGTAGCCCTGGCGTGTATTTCGCCTCCGAACAGGACAAGACCTCCGACCGCACCATATACAACGCGAAGGTCATTCCCAGCCGTGGCGCTTGGCTCGAGTTCGAGACCGACAAGCGCGACGTGCTGCACGTGCGCATCGACCGCAAGCGCAAGCAGCCCGCGACTTTGCTCGTGCGCGCTCTCGGCCTGGCCGAGACCCGCGAGGAGATCATCGAGCTGCTCGGCAGCTCCGACATGATCCTGCGCACGCTCGACCGCGACCCCGCCACCACGCGCGAGGAATCGCTCATCGAGCTGTACAAGCGCTTCCGTCCGGGCGAGCCGCCCACGCTGGATTCCGCTCGCACGCTGCTCGACGGCCTGTTCTTCAACCCGCAGCGCTACGACCTTGCCAAGGTTGGCCGCTACAAGATCAACAAGAAGCTCGGCCTCGACCCCGAAACCGATTCCTCGACGCTCACTGACGAGGACATCGTCAAGACCCTGCGTTACAGTACGGCCCCGCACAACCGTGAAGAGGGCGTGTCGGTCGACGACATCGACCACTTCGGCAACCGCCGCATCCGCACGGTGGGCGAGCTGATCCAGAACCAGTTCCGCATCGGCCTGTCCCGCATGGAGCGCGTCGTGCGCGAGCGCATGAGCATGCAGGAGCCCGACGAGATCACGCCGCAAAGCCTAGTCAACATCCGCCCCATCGTGGCTGCCATCAAGGAGTTCTTCGGAAGCTCCCAGCTGTCGCAGTTCATGGACCAGACCAACCCCGCCGCAGGCATCACGCACAAGCGTCGTCTGTCGGCCCTTGGCCCTGGTGGTCTGTCACGCGAGCGCGCAGGTTTCGAAGTCCGCGACGTCCACACGTCCCACTACGGCCGCATGTGCCCGATTGAGACTCCTGA
>JAFRJC010000107.1 GCA_017432445.1 Eggerthellaceae bacterium
CAGATTCGAACCGACGACCTTCGGGTTATGAGTCCGCGTTTCCAGTATCGGGACGTCTCGCCATTTCCGTCTGTCAAACCGTCGTCCCAGGTAGAAGCCATTTTTGCTATCTCGTTCAATCAGCTCTCTCGGGATGTGCTCTCTAGCTTTCCCCCCGATTTCCCCCCGATTCCTCGAAATCGGGGTTTTCGATTCCCCCCTCGCAGTGTTTGTGTGATACCCTCGGAAACAGCCGTTCCGGGGGACACTTCCACAAACACTCCGGATGGCACCGCGGTGAAGGTTGCTTCCAACATTATCCCAGCTTTCACCCGGGAATGGTAGGCGGTCCGGCATCTTCCACTTAGCCGACGCCGGACCATAGATGCAAAGGAGAATAGGCTATGAAGATCATCGGTTCCGGTGAAATCGAAGAAGTCACCAAGGGCAAGGTGTACCGCATCCGGCACCACCTCGGCCGCGACCCCAAGACGGGGCGCTACATCAGATCCCCCAAGAAGACGGTCTACGGCACGAAGGCGGACGCGCGCCGGGCGCTCGAGGAGTACCGCATCGAGCTCGAATGCGGCGTGAAGAACCCCGAGGAGCTTACCGTTGGCAACTATGCCCGCGCGTGGTACGAGCGCCGCAAGAACACGGGCAGGTACTCGCCACTCACCCTCAAGGACGACGAGCTGCAGGTGCGCAAGATCGAGGACATCTGGGGCACCACGCTGCTGGAGGACCTCACGCTCAAGAAGATCTCGGACGCATACGACAAGCTGCTCGCGTCCAAGAGGGCGACGAAAAGCGCCGTCCACAAGATCAACGCTACGCTCTCGCTCGTCATGGACGAGGCGGTTGCCAACGAGCTCGTCGAGGCCAACCCATGCGAGCACGTGAAGGCGCCGAGGCCCAAGCCAAAGGAGCGCAAGGCCCTCTCAGACGAGCAGGCGCTCGACCTGGCGATAGCGCTTCGCACTGAGGAACAGACGGGCAACACTGTGGCGGTCTGGATAGCGCTCGCGACAGGCATGCGCCGGGGCGAGATCCTCGGGCTCGTGTGGCGCAACGTCGACTTCGAGCGAAAGCGCATCTACGTGGGCCAGCAGTACGCCGCTGACCACAAGATCAGAGACCCCAAGAGCGAAAAGTCGCACCGCTGGCTGGGTCTCGACGACGGCACCATAGCCTTCCTCGCCGAGTGGAAGCAGAAGCAGGCACGGGCGATGGAGGTTGCGGGGCTCGAGCAGGACGAGAAGACGCCCGTGTGCACCAACACGCTCTTCAAGTTCATGGACCCCAACACGTTCAACCGCTGGCGAAGGCAGTACTTCGCGAACCACGGGCTCGGCGAGTTCGGGCCGTCAGTGCGCTACACGGACTCGACCGGCAGGAAGCGCTGGCGCAAGGGCGCCTACATCGGCTACAACCTTCACGAGCTCAGGCACACGCAGGCCACGCTGCTCATCGGATCCGGCGCGGACATCAAGACGGTCCAGCAGCGGCTGGGGCACTCGTCGGCGAGCCTCACCATGGACATCTACGCGCACTTCATCGCCCAGAATGACCGCGTCGCCGCGAACACGATAGGAGGCATCCTGGCCGAAGCATCAGAGAAACCGGAGGAGCCCGCAAAGCCAACGCTAAGCGATGCCGACAGAGCGGCAATCGCGCAGCGGATGGCAGACGGCTCGTCGCTGGAAGCGGCCATTTCAGCCGTTAGGCCAGACGTGAGCGTGCTCGACTTGCTCGGAATCTGACGCAGTCCCTTCGCCTCGCCTCCCATGCGGGCCTAGTCGCGCATCGTCGCCGAAACGCCCTGCAGCGCAAGGCGCGGAAAACTTCCGCGAGGCGGAACTCGGGCCCTCCGGGTTTCCGCTTGCATCCTTGCGCAACAGGGCGACCCCGGCGCATCCCGCGCCAGCGGCCCGCAAAGAGCGGGACGACGAGGCGAAGGAGGACTTTATGTCATATCCGTACCACATCAAGCAAGTGCAGATGCAGCAACAGCAGCTAACGACGATGACCGACGAGGCGGGCGTCTACCTGCCCACGGGCCCCGGCGACGCCCAGCGGATGGAGCTCCTCAACATGCCGGGCGACGGCTCGGACGTGTGGCTGGACGTGCGGACGGTGCAGCTCTACCTTCAGATCTCGCTCACGTCCATCTACAAGCTCATCCACCAGGGCGAGATCCCGGCCGTGAAGCTGGGCACCAAGACCATCCGCGTGAACCGCAAGGCGCTCATGGGCTACCTTGAGCGCGCAGCTGTCAGAAGCGAAACCGCAGCTGCCTGATGCAATCGTCCGCGCGATCCTACGATGGCCGCTTTTACCCAAACCGCTTTACTGATTCTGTTCCTCGACGTATTTCAGCAAAGCGGTTTTCGTTATTCGCACGCTTCTCCCTACGTGGATGGCCTCTAGGCTTCCTCGGAAGATCTCCCTCCTGATGGTAGTCGGCGCGACTCCAAGCAAGTCAGCGACCTGCTGCGCCTTCATTACGTCGGGTTCGTTTTCGAACAGTCTGACTTCGTTTGCTTTCGGGACTTCGGTTATGTACACGACTCTTCCCTCTGCCATCCGAGAAAACCTCCTTCACGCGGTCGTTGGATGACCAGATTCCATCAGGATCATCCCCTCGTCATTCTTCCAAAACGTCTTCAGGCCCCTTTGCCATCGACATCGCGAGCCAGTCTCTCGATCCTCTTTTGGCTCATCGCTCGCAGTTAACAACGCCAGTTGCAATCGAGGAGACGCTCGAATGCGTACAGGTTTCTCGGGCCCATATGGGCGATGTACGCGACAGCAATCTAAGGATGGTTGAACAGCAAGGCTCTCCTGAACTCCGATCTCCAGCAGCCCATGGATTCGTATCTCCCCAACTCGCCATCCAGCTTTTCGGCAAGGATCTTTCCAAGGCACTCTTCGCTGCATGACGCGAGCACTCCCGATTCCGCCTCGTCGACAAGAATTCGCGCAGCGTCTCCAGCATGTTCGGCGTGAAGCACGCCGAACATGCCCCTGACGTACGTTACGAGATCCCAGAGGCCGAAAAGCCCTCCGTACATGCCTGGGTGCATGAACACGAAGCAGAGTCTTCTTATTATGGCCGCACTGTCGAGGTCGAGCGCAAACGCGTCAGAATCGCCTTTGGCGGCCTTGCTTCCATGATGCCAAATGCGGCCGTTCTTCCCGACGGATAAAAAGGACTTTCGGCCGCTGCCGATGCATGTGTATGTATAGCTGGGACTCGATGGAAGATCTCCGAACATACAGTCTATCTGGAGTTCTCGGATTATGTAGCCGTTGCTGTTTTCCGGCCAGACTTTGCGCAGCCTGCTGATGAGCTCTTTGTAGTCGGAAACGCCGATGCTCGACGTCGATGCGTCGTTATTGCTCATCCTGGATCACGCCCGAGAAGAGCAGCCCTTCATTGATGCTGGTCGATATGGCCACGTTGTAGCATCCGCACATGTTGCCGCCGTCCTTTCCGCCCACCATGACGTCGTAATTGTCCCAGACACAAAGAAGGCCGGGTGTACCACATGCTGGACACGCGAGAAAGTGTTTGAGCGTATCGTTTGCGTTGCCGGATCAATTGGGTCAAGGGAGGCTAGTGAATGAGGGATACGATTGTTCACACCAAGAAGGGCGACACCATCACGATAGGGGCGACTGCCGAAACCTATTGCGACCCCGATATCGTGAAAGTCTCCATCGAGTACAGGGGCGAACACGAAACGAAAGAAGAGTGCATATCCGATTACCGGGCGGCCGTTAATCGCGTGCGCAAGGCTCTGGAGAGCTGTGAGATTTCTGGGGATGATCACAAAGGGGAGCCCCTCGAAATCTATCCGTGTTACGAGGCCTTGTATGAAAAAGTTTCCGACAAGAAATACGAGATCTTTACCGAAGCGCTTTTCAGAAGGAATCAGCTATTCAAAGGATATGAGTACGCGGCAAAGAGCGGCCTCGAGCTCGCCTTCGACGGGAACATAGAAAACGTCGAGAAGCTATGGCGGGCTCTCTCGCAATCCAATGTCGAGTTCAATATCGGATTCGACCTCAAGGACCGCGAGGGAGTCAGGGACACCTTAGTCGAGCCCGCGGTAAAGCAGGCGCGCCACCGTGCCGAGCTTTATGCTAGTGCAGCAGGCTGCAGGCTTGGCGCTGTTTACCATATCAGCGGAGACGGCGGATACGTCGAATTCTGCCGGAGGAAAGGGTGCTACGACGACGAAAGCGGCCTTGTACCCCTCTTCGAACCAGAGCCGATTGAGGTCACCTGCCACGTTGAAGTGGAGTGGTATCTCCATGAGCTGTAATTACGGCTACTTGTATCTGCCCAGTGTCTCCCTGAGCCAGTCGGCGTAACCGTCGCGAAGCGCCTTGGGACGCACGACCTCGGCACCGTCGCCGAGCGTGGCGAGCCAGCCGTAGAAGACGGGGCTCTCGCGCACGGGGACAGTCACAGTGGCGGTTTTTCCATCATCCGAAGGCATGGCGTCCACATCTCGCCCGAAACGGTCGACGACCACGTTCATCAGATCGGCGTCAACTTCGATAGTCGCAACGACGCGCTCGCCGTCGTACATTCCGAAGGCGGTCCTGGCCGCCTCGTCGGGGTCGTAGCGCGCGATGACCTCGTTGCGGTCCACCGGTTCGCCGGTCACCGCGATCTGTCCCATGCGGTCCACGCGGTAGTTGCGGATCTCGCCGTCGGCGGCGCTGTAGGCGACCAGGTAGTAGTTGCCGTCGGAGTACGTCAGATTCACCGGCGTGACCACGTGCGCCGCTCCTCCTTTGCGGGCGACGCGCTCCTTGCCGGCGCCGTACTTGTAGTAGCGGAACGACACCTTGCTCTTGCAGGCGATCGCGTCCTGCAGCTGGTCGACGGCCACGAAGTCCGACCGGTCCTGCCTCTTGGGGCGCCCGTGCACGTGCACCTGCTTGTTGAGCGCCTTGCGCTCCTCGGCCGAGGCCAGCTGCCTCACCGACTTCACGAGGGCGCTCGATGCCCCGTCGGAGAGGAACCTGCTCGACTGCACCGCGTCGACGAGCAGCGTGAGCTGCGAGAGCTCGAAGTCCCGCTCGGCGAGCGCGTACTGCACCGGCTGGCGCTTTAGTTGCCGGATGTCCAAGCCGAACTCGCGCAGCGTCTCGATGTCGCGGTAGATTCCCTTGCGCTCGGCGTCGACGCCCCTGGCCGCCAGCCGCTCGATCAGCTGCGGCATGGTGAGCCCGTGCTCCGGGTCGGTCTCCGTCCTCAGTATGTCCATCACGTGCAGCACCTTGAGCTTCTGCGCGCTTCCCGACGCCATGGCAGCCCCTTTCCGCCTTCTTCTCCAACTACGACGATGATAGCCCACCCGCGCATGCGCCTGCCGCAGTTTCCCGTTTCGGCCGACCTCCCCGGCATCCCGCCCGCGCAGCCCGGGACGCGGATACTCGCCGAGGACCCCGCGACGCGCAAGGCGCGGAAAACTTTCCGGCAACTTCCATCGACACAGCCGGAAACTTGGGCCCTCCGGGTTTCCGCTTTCCCCCTTGCGCGCCGCGGGAACCCCGGCGCATCGCGCGGCAACGGGCCCGCAAGGGGCGGGCCGAAAGACAAGGAGGTCATCATCATGGGAAACAGGGCTGTCATCACCACGCCGGAGCGCAAGGTGGGGCTCTACGTCCACTGGAACGGCGGGAGGGACACCATCGAGCCGCTGCTGCGCTACTGCGAGCTCAAGGGCTACCGCGACCCGGCCAAGGACGAGTACGGATGGGCCCGGATGTGCCAGGTGCTCGGCAACTTCTTCGGCGGCACCAACTGCGTCGGCATCGGGCCGTACACCACAGACGAGCGCATGGACCCCGGCGACAACGGCATCTACGTCATCGAGGGCTGGAAGATCGTCGAACGCGTCGGCCTCTACGACGGTTTCGTCGAGCAGCAGGAGTACGACTTCGACCAGATGCTCCGCGACTTCGACAGCTCGATGCCCGCAGGCGATCGGCTCGGCGAGTTCCTTGATTCCGTCGAGGTGCCCGTCGGCGAGCTTCAGGTCGGCGACGAGGTGTACATGTTCTCGCATTACGACGACTGGAAGGCCTATCCGGTAGTCGGTTTTGGCCAGCCTGAGTTCAACCGCATCTCGGTGTGGGTCGAAGCTGAGGACGGCAAGACCGAGGTCACCTACCCAGACCTGCCGTACGTCGCCTGGATGGACCACGACGGAGACTTCAGCTGGAACTCCAACAACTACGTCCACGGACCGCTGGCCCGCATCAAGCCGCGCAAGTAAC
>JAFRJC010000108.1 GCA_017432445.1 Eggerthellaceae bacterium
CGGAGCGGTTTAGCACGTTATTCCCGCAGGCGGGCAAGCGGATTTCCGCCCTGAACCCTCGAAAACCGCCGGCTCCGACATTTCGTGGTGGGAAGAGAGCGTTCAGGGCGGAAAACATGCTGCGGCACACGATAATTTCGGTCCTAAACATCCCGAAACCGCCTGGGAGCCGCCCTAAACCTTCGATTCCCACCACGAAACTCCCGGGATGGCGGGAATGAGAGGTTGAGCACGTTTTTCCGCGCGCTGACGGGCTGGCGGCAGCAACATCGTGGCGGAAACAGGGAGTTAAGGGCGTTTTCCCGCACGTCGGCGGGCGGGCGGCGGTTCCGCTGTGGCGGAGGCGAGCAGTTGAGCGCGTTTTCCCGCGCATCATCGCTCGGATGCGTCACATCATGGCGTGAACTAGCAGTTAAGCACGTTTTTCCGCGCGCTGACGGACTGGCGGCAGCAACATCGTGGCGGAAACAGGGAGTTAAGGACATTTTTCCGCGCGCCGGCAAGTGGAGGCGAGCAGTTGAGCACGCTTTCCGCGTGCCTGCGGACGGGAGGCAGTCGCGGAACAGCAGAAACTAAAGGTTTAGCGCGTTTTCGCACGCGCCCCTCGAAGGCAACGGGCCGGGATGGCCCCCTGGTCATCATCGGGAGGGATGCCCTGGCCGAGTCTCAGCTAGACGAGCTTGGGTTCCACCGATATGCCATTCTCCTTGCAGTAGCTCCATGCAAAAGAGTCCTGCGGGCACGTTACGACAAGGCTTTCGCAACCGGAGAACGCTCCCTCCCCAATCTCCGTCACACCCTCGTGGATGGAGATGGAGGCGAGGCTCTTGCAGCCCTTGAACGCCTCCCAGCCGATTTCCGTAACACTACTGGGGATGGAGACGGAGGCGAGGGCCTCGCAACCTTTGAACACCCACTCATCGATCACCGTCACGCCGTCGGGGACGGTGACGGAGGCGAGGCTCTTGCAGCCATTGAACGCCTCCCAGTCGATTATCTGAACGCTGCCGGGTATGGAGATGGAGGCGAGGCTCTTGCAGCCAAAGAACGCCCCTCTCCCGATCCGCGTCACGCCATCGGGAATGGAGACGGAGGCAAGGGCTGCGCAGCCTGAGAACGTCGACGCCCCGATCTCCGTCACGCCTTCGGGAAAGGCGACCTCCTTCAAGCGGACGCAGCCTTGGAAAGCCCGGCCGGCTATGGCCACGACGGGAACGCCGCCGTAGGAGGCCTCTATCCTCGGGCTCGGGTCCAAGCCCACATACCTCGTGATGACGATGCCCCCTTCCGCCTCCTCGTACTCGAAGCCCGGCAGCGCCGAGGCGTCCCTGCAGCCCAGCCGCTGGAGGTGGCGCGCGAGCTGCGTGTTCAGGTCAACTTTGATGCCGTGCGAGTAGACCAGCCAGTGCTCCTTCTCGAGACCGGCCAGCCTCTCGGGAAGTTCCACGTCCTCCACGTCCTCCAGCACGCAGACGGCGACGTCCTTGCCCGCTCGGTACTTACTGGCCAGAGCCCACGTCAGGCTCACGTCCCGCAAAAACGCCCTGTCGAGGAACGCAACCAGGCAGGCGCAGCGCCGGAGCATTTCCGGGTTCATCCCTTCCTCCACCGCGTCGCGGAGGACGCACCCGGCGCGCCTCGCCTCGAGCATGATCGCGCGCGCAATCGCAGCGCCGTCTTTGGAATACAGGCAGCAAGCGTAGCCGCCACCCGCCGAGGTGCTCCTAGCCGCGGGGTCGACGACAACGGTGATGCCCCTGGCCTCGCGTGGCGCGCCCCTGACAAGACCGTCGACCCGCTCGAGCGCCGTCCCGATGCTGGAGGGAGATACCACAGCCAAGGCCGAGCCGCCCCGAATCGGGTAGCGTCCCTCCCCCTCGAGCGTGCACTCGACGATCGGCTTTCCGTACGCCACCGCCCAGGGGACCTCGTTGGCCTCGATGTAGGGGCTTTGAATCGAATTGGGCGTGACGAAGAGCAGAAAGGCCGAGCAATCCCTGACATGGGCCTCCAGCGTCTCGTCGTAGCTGTCTCCTATCGTCAGGCCCTCGTCGTACCAGATCCGCCAGCCCTCCTCGTACAGCTCCTTGATGACCGGCAGGATCTGCTCTCTGTCCCTGTGGGAGTAGCTGACGAAGACGTAGGGCCCCTCCTCGTCGGCCATGAAGGGCGATGCCAGCTTCTCGAAGCCCTGGGGCAGCAGGCCGCCGAAGGCCTCGAACTGGTAGTCGAAGACGAAGGGGATATGCCTTTCCACGCAGTGACGGTGCGCGCCCGAGCCCTCGGGGCAGACGATCGTCACAGGAGAAGGGCTAAACGCTCCAGCCCCGATCTTCTTCACGCCCTTGGGGAGAGCGACGGAGGCGAGGGCATCGCAGCCCGAGAACGCTCCCATCCCGATCTCCGTCAAGCTGTCGGGGATGGAGACGGTAGCGAGGCTTTTGCAGCACATGAACGCCCATTCCCCGATTTGCGTCACGCCCTCGGGGAGGGCGACGGAGGCGAGGGCCGTGCAGCCTCGGAACGCCTCGTGCCCAATCTCCGTCACGCCCTCGGGAATGGATACGTGCTCCTCGCTGCCGTGGTACTTCCTCAGAACCCCGCCCTCGATCTCGAACGCTCCAGACATCCGGCGCCTCCTTTCAGGTGCGAATACGTGGATTGCAAGCCCTTGGCGGCTTCTGAAACGAACCGTGAGCTTCACGTCCATTGTAAGTCAGTCGATTTCGAAGCGCACTTACGAGGCGGCCTGCCCTGAATCCAAAAGGCCCAACCGACACACGCACGCCTTAACACCAACCGCAGGTTTGGGGAACGCGACGCCGCGGCGGAAAACGAGAGGTTTAGGACCTTTTTTCCGCATACAGAAATCGAAGAAGCTTTCCTCTTTCGACAGGAGATTGTATTCAACATTGACCTAGGGACTGCACCGCGACCTCGAAGTTCCTTGGTTGGAAATAACCCCAATCAAAAACCCAAGAGGTAGCGGTCGATGGCCGAATCCCAGCTAGACGAGCTTGGGTTCCACTGGTATGCCATTCTCCTTGCAGTAGCTCCATGCAAAAGAATTCTGCGGACACGTTACGACAAGGCTTTCGCAGCCCTCGAACACCCCACTCCCGATCTGCATCACGCTATCGGGAATGAAGACGGAGGCGAGGGCCGCACAGCCCTCGAACACCCCGCTCCCGATCTGCGTCACGCTGTCGGGAATGGAGATGGAGGCGAGGCTCTTGCAGTACGAGAACGCCCCGTCCCCTATTTGCGTCACGCTGCTTGGGATGGAAACGTCAGCAAGGCTTCTGCAGCTGCAAAACGTATTCTTCCCGATCCACGTCACGCCGTCGGGAACGGAGACGGAAGCGAGGGCCGAGCAGCCATAGAACGCCCAATCCCCGATCCGCGTCACGCTGCCTGGGATAGAGACGGAGGCGAGGGCCGAGCATCCCGCAAACACCCGGTTTCCAATCCGCGTCACGCCCTCGGGGATGGCGATTTCCCTCAAGTGGACGCAGCTCTCGAACGCCCGGTCGGCAATCCCCACGACAGGCACGCCGCCGTAGGAGGCCTCGATCCTGGGGTTCGGGTCCAGGCCCGTGTACCTCGTGATGACG
>JAFRJC010000109.1 GCA_017432445.1 Eggerthellaceae bacterium
AAAGCCCTCCGAATCCCGCAAAAACGCGCAAGGCTCTCCGAGGGCTCGGTAGCGTTTCCCAAAGGTGGGGATATTCCAGCCGATTTGCCCTGGAATATCCCCAGTTTTTGACCCATGAAATGAGTCGGATGCCTGATTTTATTGGGCGGGACGAGTTTTCGGAAGTGAAATAAGCGCAAAGTCGGTTCCACTTGCTGGATATGGTATAATACCACGTGCCTAAAACCACCAAGGAGGAGCCGACATGGGAAATGATAGCATAATTGCGTTCAAAACGCGAGAACAACTCAGAAAATACCTGGGGATATTTTCTCCCCAGTTCAGTAACAGCCGCTGGAAGATGGAGTTTCTGGGGCAGATGCTCTTCGGCATACAGGCCTCGCGCGACACGCTGATGAGCGAGATTGCGCGTTCACTCCAGGAGGATATCCTGGCCAAAAAGACGCAGGAACGGCTTGAGCGGCATCTGGCGACGGAGGGTATGGACTCGAAGGTGCACGGAAGCATTCTGTGCGATGCCGCGCCAGGCATCCACGACGACACGTTGATCATCGTCGACCCGACGGACGTGCAGAAGGAGTACGCGGAGAAGATGCCGTATCTCGCCAAGGTGTGGGACGGGAGCAAGGGCAGGGTCGGCGACAACCTCGGATACACCCTGTGCATGGCTATAGCCTGCGAGAACGGATGCCGGAAGATTGTCCCGCTCATGCTCAGGCTCTGGTCTTCGGTGCATCCCGAGTTTGTAAGCGAGAACGACGAGGTCGAGCAGGTTATAGGCCAGATAGCCTCCACTACGAACGGAAGGGGCATATTCGTGTACGACCGCGGGGGAGACGGGGACAACTTGTTCAAGTTCTACATCGAGCACGGGTACGACTTCATCGTGAGGCTCGTCGGAGACCGGAATCTGCTGAACTGGGGCGGAAGATCAAGGGATTCCCAGGTTCTCGCGCGCAGTCTGGCGGAAGACTGCACGATGCGGTACGAAGACAGCGTCATGTTCAAGTCGCACAACAAGATCCACAATGTCCGGGTGAAATACGGCTCGATGCCCGTGAGGCTGCCGATACGGCCCGACACGGACCTGCACCTCGTCGTCGTCAAGTGGCCCGGCGGGGAGAAGCCGATGATGCTTCTCACAACTCTCAACGCGGTGCGCACGCGCAAGGCGCTGTGGGAGGTGGTGCAGGGGTACATCACGAGATGGCGCGTCGAGGACACGATAAGGTTCATCAAGCAGTCGTACCGCCTGGAGCACATGAGGCTGCTGGATTTCCAACGGCTGAAGAACATGGCGGCGCTTGTCGTGGCTGTGGCGTACTTCGCGGCGGCCTGGCTCGGCAAGAAGGTGAAGCTCGACGCGCTCGCCAGGCACGTCGCAAAGGTCTCGCGCAAAATGTTCGAGGTGCCGGAGTTCTTCTACTACGCAATCGCGGACGGCCTCCGCTGGCTCTTCGTGCGCCACGGGAAGTGGCGCGGATGGAAGTGCCCGCGAGAGGAATGCGGTGACTTGCAGATGGAGTTTGAGCTGCTGACGGGATGACGGCACTCGCATTCGCGGCAAAACATACTCCAAAAGCCCTCCGAATCCCGCAAAAACGCGCAAGGCTCTCCGAGGGCTCGGTAGCGTTTCCCAAAGGTGGGGATATTCCAGAAATTTACCCTCTTGTGCAGGGACGCCGAAATATGGTATACTATATGCCACTTTTCCCTGCGGTAGGGAGGAGGGAAGCGAATGACCGGGGCGTCCATTCCCGGAACAAAGCG
>JAFRJC010000110.1 GCA_017432445.1 Eggerthellaceae bacterium
GCAAAGGCGGAGCGGGAGCGAGGACTGTCTGAGGGCCCGAAGGGCCCGAGTTCCGCAGCTGCTCCGCCTGAGCGACGAGCGGGAGCTGAAGCGTGTCCGAAAGCCGCCTCTCCCCGCCTGGGCGGCCGGGCGTCGGAACCGTATGGGCTGACGTCGCCAGCATTACCACTCGAGGGTTTCGGCGGAAACGGGATTCGGGTTGACCGTCACCTCGTCGGCCCTGCCTTCGCGTACGCGGATGACACGATCGGCGATGGCCGTGAAAGCCGCGTTGTGCGTGATGAGCACGACCGTCTTGCCCGTTTCGGCGCAGGTCGTCTGCAAGAGCCGCAGAATGGCCTTGCCCGTCTTGTAATCCAATGCACCCGTAGGCTCGTCGCACAGCAGGAGCTTGGGGTTTTTGGCCAGGGCGCGCGCGATGGCCACACGCTGCTGCTCGCCGCCCGAAAGCTGCGCGGGGAAATTATCCATTCGATGCTCGAGACCCACCTGGGCCAGAACTTCCTCGGCGTCGAGCGGGTCCTTGCAAATCTGGCTCGCCAGCTCGACGTTTTCCTTGGCCGTGAGGTTCTGAACGAGGTTGTAGAACTGGAAGACGAAACCGATATCGTAACGGCGGTAGTACGTGAGCTCCTTCTCGGAGAAAGAGCTTACCTCCCGTCCGTCAAGCGTAATGGTACCCGACGTGCATGAATCCATGCCTCCGAGCATGTTGAGCAGCGTCGTCTTGCCAGCTCCAGACGGTCCCACGACCACGACGAACTCACCGCACTCGATGTCAAAGGACATACCCGAAACTGCGGCAACCTTCACTTCGCCCATCTGGTATATCTTGCACACATCTCGGAACTCAACGAATGCCATTGCCCACGCTCCCGGAAACGCCAACTGTACTGCCCCATGATACCCGAAAAGCCCCGCCGCGGGGACATGCGCACGTGGACTCGCCATCGTCAAGCATGTACCCGCAGTCAGGGCAAATAAAGCGTTAACTGCTGCGAGTCGCAGGGCAATCCTGCGACTCATGCTTCCAATCGGCCTATTCGAACGGGAAGGTGTAATCAAGGCCGAGCTTGTCGCGCAGCTCGATGAACTCCTTCTGCACCGACTCGCCAACGGGAACGCCCTTGTCCTTGCGGTCGAGCCAGGCCAGGTACTCCTTCTCGCCCGCGGTATAGATGCGGTCGTAACCAGGAGCCTTGCGCGAGGCGCGCAGTTCGCGGCAGATCTGGCCGGCGATCTTCTTGAACTCGTCGCGGCCGACGAACGCATCGGGGTCCACCACGAAGAAGAAATGCCCCAGGTGGTACATCTGCGGCGACCCATCGGGGGCAACGCCCGTGAGCGCCTTCATGAACTGCCCGCCGGCGAGCGCAGCCGAGAGGATCTCGACCACTGCGGCGTAACCGTATCCCTTGTAGCCGCACATCTCGTCGCCTGGGCCGCCGCCCAAGGGAGCGAGCGCCGCCGTGCCATCGACAAGCATCTTCAGGATCTCGTCAGAGTCGGTGACCTGACTTCCATCGGCGGCTACGACCATGCCCGCAGGGGTGGGCTTGCCGCTGCGCGCCCAGTACTCGATCTTACCGCGCTGCACGATGGAAGTGGCGCAGTCGAGACAGAACGGGAACTCCTCATCGGTGGGCAGGGAGAAGGTGAGCGGGTTGGTGCCCATCATGTTTTCGACGCCAAACGTCGGCGAGATGGAAGGACGGGCGTTGGTGCCGGTCAGGCCAATCATACCCTCCTTGCTGGCCATGGTCGTCCAGTAGCCCGCAATACCGTAATGCGTGGAATTGCGGATGGCGCCACCCGCCATGCCGTAAGCCTTGGCTTTCTCCAGCAGCTTCTCCATGACATGGTAGCTCGCCACCATGCCCATGCCGTCATGCGCGTCGGCGACGACGGTCGTGGGCGTTTCCTTGACGATTTCCAAATCGGTCACCGGCAGCAGGGTACCCCGCTCGATGCGATCGATGTAGATGGGCTTGAAGCGGTTGCATCCGTGGCTCTCGATACCGCGGCGATCTGACTCGGCCAGCACGTCGGCGCAGATGAGCGCATCCTCGTGGGGAACCCCGTAAGCTTCGAACACATCGACCATGAACGAGGTCACAAGCTCCCAAGGTAAATACGGCCGTGTTTCCATGAAAACCTTCCTTTCGACAAAAGCCGGGAACGCATCCACGGCTCGTCTTCCAACGGCATTGCTAGCTTAGATGATAATACAGAAAAGGCCGGAGAACGTGTCTCCGGCCCATTTTCGAATCAATCGTTTGAGCTGACAAAACCTCACGGATGAAACATCGGGAAAAGTCCCTCGGCTCATTGGGTCGTGCATCCGCTCCCTTTAGCTCGAAGCAGCCTCGATGCGGCGCAGATGCTCCTCGCCGGACTGCGCAAGCCGGTAGAACTCGTCGATGGTCTGACGGATGCGCGGCAAGGCTTCCTGCTTGTAGCGACTGATGTCATCGAGGGCCTCAAGGGTGTCCTCGAAGGCCTTCTGCAGCGTCTCGACCGAGATGCTGGCTTCGGTAGCCTTCTGCTGGATCTCGGCGCCCTGCTCCTTGAGCATCGACGAGGTCGTGGAGATCATGGCATTGGTGGTCTCGTTAAGCGCATTAATCTTGTCGAGCACGATCTTCTGGTTGTACAGCGCCCCCGCTACGGTCACCGCTACGCGCAGAGCCGACACGGTGACGTTCTCGGCACGATCAACCGCCCTGATGAGCTCTGCGTTGTTACGGCGCAGCACGTTCATCGAGACGATGCCCTGCTGGTTGACGACCAGTAGCTGCTGGAAGTCGATGATCTTCTGGCGCAGCGGGAACAACACCTCTTCCTCCACGAAGCGCACGCGCTCCATGTCGGTTCCTTCGGTGGCGCGCGCCTCCTCGATGGCGCTGGTTAGGTACGCATCCAGGTCCATGGCAATTTCAATCTGCTGGTTGAGCTGCTGGGTGAGCTCGCGCATGGCCGCTTCCTCAAGCTCGAGCGTCACGTTATCGTTCTTCAACGTGACCTTGCCGGTCTCGAGCGATTGCACGATGTCGGTGATCTCGGCATCTGCGGACTTGTAGCGCTCGAAGTAACGGCGCACGGGATTGAACAGCCTGCCGCCCTTCCCGCTGGCGAAGTCGATGCCCTTCGGGTCCAAATCGCGCATCTTGATGGCTAGCTCCTCGAGGCTCTTGGCAACCTCGCCCGACTCGCCACCCTGCTTGCTCAACGTGCCGATCCGGCGCGCCAGCATCTCGTTTTTCGTGGCCGACTTGGCCGCGATGTCGGCGCCCAGGTTCTCGATGGCCTGGGTGATCTCGCGCTTCGCGTCGAGGGAGTTCATGTCGACCGCCATGATCTGCTGACCACGTTCGTTGGCGGTATCGTCGATAACCTCGGCCTGAACCTCGGAGACGGCCAGCTCCTTCTCGACCTGCTGCTTGGTTTCCTCGACATCGGGGATGGAAAGATCAAATGCCATGTGCAGTCCTTTCTCGTTTCCTGTCGGAAATGACCAGCCCGCACCAGGCGCGGGCATTGGTTCCCTAACGGTTTAGCGGTAGTACTTCGTCTCCTCGACAAGCGTGTTGACCTCTTCGAGCAAGCGGTCGTTCACCTCGGCATTAGCGCTCGTCTCGAGCACGGCCATCTCGTTCTTGAACTTGTCGAGCTCGATGAGCAGGCGCTCGTTCGCCGCAACGATTCCGCGCATGTCGTTGAGGCTCATCTCGTATACCTCGCGCTTCTCCTCGCGAAGGCTCTCGGGAATCGTGCTTCGACGGAACAAGCCCGTGATCGTGTTGCGGGTCGTGCGGTTGTAGTCATCGACATCGAACGTCTGGATGCGACGTGCGAGAATCGAAGAGTTGTGCACGATCGCGTTCGTGGCGGCATCCACGACCTCGGCGAACTTCATCCAGGTGAGGCTTCCCTCCTGGAACTTGCTGCCGATCGTCTCGTATAGATGCGCACGCTTGACCTCGGCGCTTTCCAGCTCGGCAATGGCATGCTTGGCGTACGTGCCCACGACCAACGACTTCTCGTATTCGCTGAGAACGCGCTTCAGGTCGTCGACGGTCATGTCTTCGCCGCCTTCCGAGAGCATCTTGGCAGCCCGGGCCGTCAGGATGGCCCGGGCATTGACCTTGATCGTCTCGTAACCGATGAGCACGGCGCCGATTACGCTCAGCGCGGCGTTGAGGAAATTGGGGTCAAACGGGCTCAATCCCAAACCTGCGGGAAAGTACAGCAGGATGACCAGCAAGGCCATGACAACGTCGAAGGCTATTACTCTGCGCCAGTTTTTCACGCGAAACCTCCTATCACAAGTGCTTATGCAAACTTTACCAGACCTAGCGCTCAAGGTTTCGCATAGTTGCCACTTCGTTGTCTGTGAAATCGCGCTGTTACTTTGAGGATGGCCTCGTTTTAGTACATCAGCGCGCTGGTATCGCGCGTATGACCATGCGGGCGGCAATCGTGGCGGCGGCGATCTTGGCAAGATCGACCACGATGAAGGGGGCTACGGTCACAAGCAACGACTCGATCGGCCCGACGCCGGCTACGAACATGTACTGGAACCAACCGCAGGCATAGGCGATCGTCGTGAACACGATGCCGCACAGCATGCTGATGGCGAAATTGTCCACGCCCTTGCTTCTGAACACCGACAGCAAGAAGGCTGCCACACTGACTCCGATGAGATATCCCCACAGAAAGCCGCCTGTCGGACCCATGAGCACGCCGATGCCCCCGCGCATGCCCGAAAACACCGGCACCCCGATGGCGCCGAGGGCGAGGTATCCCGCTATGGCCGCGATAGCCTGCCTGGGCGTGAGCACCAAGATTGCAAACGTGACTGCGAACATCTGCAAGGTGAAGGGAATCGGCCCCAAAGGCACCGTCACCCAGGCCGAGACCGCCATGATGGCGATGGAAAGCGCGCAGAAAGCAATCGAGCGCGTGCGCGACGACGTGGCAGCAAGAGGGCGTATCTCAGCTTTGGAATCGGTCATATCCCTAAGGTATCACGCTTCCCAGCATGGCGGCCACAATGGAGCGAAAAACCACAGGGTCAGATGCAACAACCTGCTCAGTAAACAACGGTGGGATTTGCATCTTGGATGCAAATCCCACCGTCTGTTATCGAATTACCCGTCAGGCTAGTAGAGCACATGCGCCTCGCCGCTGTTGACAGCCACCACCTGTGAGCCGTCGTCCACGAGCAAGCAGCCGTTGTCGTCGATACCGCAGGCAAGTCCCTCGGTGATGACGTCGCCGTTGAGAAGACGCATACTAACGCGTTTGCCCATGAGGTAGTTGCACGATACGAACTCGCGCTTGAACGGCTCAAATCCGTTTGACTTCCACACCGGGTAGCACTGGATGAAAGCCGAGATGATCGCATCGCCGACTGCGGCAATGGCATCCTGCTTGTTTTCGAAGGTATAGCCATTGCCGAAGAAGAGCTGTCCTTGCTTGGTATAGCCGATGGCCAAGTCCGCGAAAAACGCTGGCTGATACCTGTCATCGGCCAGCAAGTCGCTCATCTCCGTCGGGCGGAACACGTTCACGCCCATGCCCATGCAGACGCCGCCTGCCGTGGCTTCCATGGAAATGCCGCCGATCTTGTCATCGCCGACGAGCAGGTCGTTGGGCCACTTGATTCGGATAGCATCATGGGGCAGCGACGCCAGGCGCAGCAAGGCCGCGCGTATAGAGAGGGCCATAACGAAACCGAGGGTGGGAAGCATAATCGGATTACATTTG
Source organism: Eggerthellaceae bacterium (assembly GCA_017432445.1). Taxonomy (GTDB): domain Bacteria; phylum Actinomycetota; class Coriobacteriia; order Coriobacteriales; family Eggerthellaceae; genus UBA9715. Next base: position 5,770 of record JAFRJC010000110.1, read on the forward strand.
GGGCGAAGGAGAATTGACTGGTAAAGGCCCCCTTCCGGACTCGTCCACAAACGTCCTTGACGTCCGTATCCACCCGTCTGCTTCTGCGCGCGGACGACATAACCTTCCGTATGGCCCTCGGAAAGCGCTGCTTTCACGCGTTCGTTCGTCGAGCCAATCTCGGTAAAGTTCACAACATGAAACGGTCTCATCGACTGTCCCCCTAACGCAAAACCTCTTGCAACATGCACAGAGGATACGATAGCACGCACGCAAGGTCTGCGTCACGAGGATTACCCCGAACGTCAAGTTTCGGCCCCGAAGCTGATACTTAGCCGATACTTAACGCTCATTAAGGATGTATCGTGTCACTCAAAAACTTAGCTTCGCTAGGACTCAGGATGGCTGAGCGGTCAGGCATCGCATCTAGAGCGTCCAAGCCTTGCCGTATGTCACGTACTCGTCCGTGAGCCGCTTTCCATCTGCGAAGACGAAGTTCGGGCGCAGCTCGGAAAGCGGTTTAACGACGAAATCGCGTTCCAGCGTGCGCGGATGGGGCAACGTCAGCTCTTCTGAATCGACGACGTACATCTGGTAGTCCTCGATATCGATGTCGCAGGTCCTCGGCCCGTTTTCTATCGTACGCACGCGCCCGAGGCTGTTCTCTATGGCATGGAGGTAATTCAGGAGCTCCCTGGGAGGTACGCCGCAGCGCATGAGCACGATGGCGTTGACGAATTCTTCCTGGTCCTCGTAGTAAGCCGGCTCGCTGCCGTAGAAGCTGGAGATGTCCACGATCTGGGAATCGGGAACGCTGCACAGCTGCATGATGGCTTCGTTGAGCTGCGCGATCTTCCCCTGCTGTTCCTCGCCGTCGTTTCCCACGAGCGCGATGTTGCTACCCAGGCCCAAGACGACAAGCGGACGGAGGTCTGCAAGCACCTTGCGCGTCAAGGCCACGTTGTGGACACGCACCACCGTGGCGCCCAGCTCGCAGGCCATCAGCGCTTCCTTGGCAGACGCTTCGTCGCGTTGGTCGGCCACGTCGATGTTGTAAGCCCAGCCGATGAAACTTTTGCGTGACACGGCGCACATGACCGGATAGCCCAGGCGCACGAACTCGTGGAAGTTGCGCACGACCTCGAGCGTCTGAGCCGGAGTCTTGCCAAAGCCCGGACCTGGATCGATGCAGATGCGCTCGGGAGCCACCCCCGCTGCCTCGAGCATCTTGGCCTGGTCGCGCAGGTAATCGCGCACCTCTGCAACCACGTCGTCGTAGACGGGGCTTTTCTGCATGGTCTTCGGCTCGCCCTTCATGTGCATGACGACAAGCCCGGCGTCGCACGAGGCGGCGACCTCGACCATGGCGTGATCGCGGAAGCCAGACACGTCGTTGATGATGCTGGCACCCGCCTCGACGCAGGCGCGCGCGACCTCGGCATGGCGCGTGTCGATGCTCACACACACGCCCTCGGCGGCAAGCACGCGCACGACTTCCACCGTGCGGGCCAGCTCCTCTTCGACCGAAACCTCATCGCTCCCCGGGCGTGTGGACTCTCCACCCACGTCGATGATGTGGGCGCCTTCCTGCAGCATCGTCCGCGCATGCGCTATCGCGGCCTCGGCTTCGTTGTGCCGTCCGCCATCTGAGAAGGAGTCGGGCGTGACGTTAAGAATCCCCATGATGACGGGCATCCTATCATCGAACTCGAACGATGCACATTTCCACATGTCCTGCTCCCTTCCTTCGCTTTCGCCGACGACAGGAACTGGTCGCGGCATCGTACAAGGAGACCGTCCTTTTATGATTATAAGTCGCATGCGCCACAGAATACGCCGAGGTTGCCCCGAACGAACAATCGCCTCAACAAAAGCAAGCGAGCGCGTGATACACGCGCCCGCTGTTCGTTCATGTGGCGACGATCATGCCCTAGCGATCGTCAGTTTCCTCGCTCGGACCAGACGAAACCGCACCGTCCTGCGGTTTCGGGGGAACCTGGTCGACAAAGCCGGGATCAAAGCGACCGGCATCCAGGTCGGACTGCTGCGCCGCAACGGGCGGCTCAACTGAGTCGGAGACGCTGGGAATGCTCGCAGGCGGGAGCGGAGCTGCATTCTGGATTTGCTGCTGATCGAATCTAGCTTGCTCCTTCTCGCGCCAGTTGGGATCGGCGAGCTTTTCATCGCGAGCGCGCGCAGCAGCTTCCTCGGCTTCCTTGCGAGCGATGATCTCGCCTTCGTGCGCCAGGTATTCATCCCACTTGTTGTCGAGCAGCGCCTTGCACGCCTCGCCATCGACCGTCTCGCGCTCGAGCAGCACACTTGCCATCAAGCGCATCTGATCGGAATGGGACGAGAGAATCTCGTAGGCCGTGTCGTGCGCCTCGCGCATGATGCGCGCGACCTCGTCGTCGATGCGGCGCGCCGTCTCCTCGGAATAATCCTGCGTATTGCCATAGTCGCGGCCCAGGAACACCTCGTGGTTTGGTTGGCCGAACACCTGGTGCCCCAGCGGGCTCATACCGTACTGCGTCACGATGGAACGCGCGATCTTCGTTGCGCGCTCCAGGTCGTTGCTGGCGCCGGTCGTGATATCGCCGCAGTAGATCTCCTCTGCCACGCGACCGCCCATGAGCACGGCCAGCTGGGCGCGCATCTCGGTGAGCGAGTTCAACACCTTGTCCTCGTCGGGGATGGACAGCGTGTAGCCGAGCGCGCGACCGCGCGAGATGATCGAGATCTTGTGCACCGGATCGGCATGCTCGAGCGAATGCCCCACCAAGGCATGGCCGGATTCGTGGAAGGCGATGGTCCTGCGGGTATCCTCGTTCAGGATGTGGCTCTTGCGCTCCGGACCCGCGATGACGCGCTCCATCGACTCGGTCACTTCCTGCATCGTGATGACCTTCTTGCCGCGGCGCGCCGTGAGCAAGGCTGCCTCGTTCATGAGGTTCATAAGGTCGGCACCCGTGAAGCCCGGCGTGAGCGAGGCGATCTTCTTCAGGTCCACATCGCTTCCGATGGGCTTATCCTTCGCATGCACCTCGAGAATGCGCTCACGGCCCTTGACATCGGGAGTGTCCACCACGATCTGGCGGTCGAAGCGACCGGGGCGCAGCAGCGCCGGGTCGAGGATGTCGGCACGGTTCGTGGCCGCGATCAGCACGACCGACTCGTTCTTGTCGAAGCCGTCCATCTCGACGAGCAGCTGGTTGAGCGTTTGCTCGCGCTCGTCATGACCGCCGCCGAGGCCAGCGCCACGCTGGCGACCGACTGCGTCGAGCTCGTCGATGAAGATGATGGAGGGCGCTGCGTCCTTGGCCGGGTGGCACAGGTCGCGCACGCGGGAGGCGCCCACGCCTACGAACATCTCGACGAAGTCGGAACCCGAAATGCTGAAGAACGGCACTCCGGCCTCGCCGGCCACCGCACGCGCCAGCAACGTCTTACCAGTGCCCGGAGGGCCTACCAGCAGGCAGCCGCGCGGGATCTTCGCGCCCAGCGACTGATACTTCTCGGGGTTGGACAGGAAGTCCTTGATCTCCTGCATCTCTTCCACGGCCTCGTCGACGCCGGCCACGTCGTCGAACTTGACATCAGGACGCTCTTCGACGGCTTTCTTGGCCTTGGCCTTGCCGAATCCCATCTGCTGGTTGTTGGCCTTCTGCATCTGAACGAAGAAGATGTAGATCAGCGCACCGAACAGAAGGACGGGAAGCAGCGTCCCCAGGATGTCAAGCCACTGGGTCGGGAGCACGACCTGGTAGGTAATCTGCGGATGGCGCGAAACCAGTTGCGCCAACGATTCCTGGCCGACGTAGGTCGATGTGTAGTTATGCCGCTCGCCGAGCGTCTTGGCTGAGAGCGTCTTGGTGCCGACACCCGTAATCGAGCTGTCATCATCGCGCTCGAGCATACCGGCGCGGGCATTGAGGGCGGCGAACGCGCGGTTAAACGCCTCGACACCAGTTTGACCAGCCGTAACGGCTGGGTAGTACACGCCAGTGACCGTGTAGTTGCGGGCGTCGTAGATGACCGATTCGACGCGATCTTGCTCGATGGCCTGCAGGAACTCGGAGGTGATCAGCGAATCGGTGACCTTGGGGGCCTCTTTGTCGTCCGATGCGTTTTGCTGCATCATGGCGATCAGCTGTCCGGCCACGATGGCAACGATGACTGCGACCACGACCCAGAGGATTAGCGAGCGGTTCTCTGGACTGGGCCCTTTGAATTGAGGATTGTTCTGTGGCATAGAGGGTTCTCTCTTGATTTTTCGTTTCGGTTACTCGTAAACCTCTGGCTTCAAAATGCCGATATAGGGAAGATTGCGATAGCGCTCGGCGTAATCCAAGCCATAACCCACGATGAACTCGTCAGGACACTCGAAACCGATATGTGCGCATTCGATATTCGCCTGCGCGCGGTTGCGCTTGCGCAAAAGCGTGATGACCTCGATGGATGCAGGTCCACGCTGCTCGAGGTAGTTGATGAGGAATTGCAGCGTGAGGCCGGAATCCAGGATGTCCTCGACCACGATGACATGCTTTCCCTTGATGTCGGACGTGATGTCCTTCACGATGCGCACGGTGCCGGAACTCTTCGTCCCGCTGCCGTACGAGGACAGGGCCATGTAGTCCATCTCGAGCGGAATCTCAGTAGCACGCGCGAGGTCGGCCATGAAGATGGCTGCACCGCGAAGCACCGATAGCAGAACGACCTCTTCGCCGTTTGCAGTGGCTTCGGAATACTGGTCGGTCAGCGCCGCGCCGATCTCCGCCACACGCGCCTGGATCTCCGTGTCGGCAAATAGAATCTCTTTTATGTCCTTATGCATGGTAAGCACCTTTATCCCAGAATGGTACGTAACGGTAAAGTTTACCATTCACCACCGAATGAGGACGTCGGCGAATCTTACGGCCTGTCAACAGCCACAGACTTTACATCCGCTTTGCACGATTAACCGCCTCATGAGCCGGAGTGGGCGGTGCGCGCTGGAATCCCGCTGAAGCTAATCGCCCGACGGCTCTGGCAGAGCAGCTCCGGAACTCGGGCCCTCAAACAGTCCTCGCTCCCGCTCTGCCTCCGCCGCCGAGCAGCTCCAGAGGTATTCCAGCGCGCACCGCCCACTCCGGCTTTCGCGTATTCGTTTAGAGCTTGATCTTCACTACCCAGACACTTGGGGTTAGCAGGCAAAAAGGTCAGGAAACTCTTTTATCAGTCGGGTGGCGGGTAGGCCGATGACGGTATCCAAAGAGCCTTCGATGTGGTCGATGAACGGGGCAGCGCCAGATTGGATGCCGTAGGCTCCGGCCTTGTCGAAGGGGTCGCCCGACGCGATGTAATCCTCGATCTGGGCGTCATCGAGCTCTTTGAAGTACACATAGGTCGTATCGACGAACGTTCGGTAAAACAGGCTGATATCCTGGTCTTTCGGCGCGTGGACGACCCAGACTGAAACGGCTGTGTTCACGTCGTGTCCGCATCCCGAAAGCGCCTGAAGCATGCGTCTTGCATCTTCGGCATCCTGTGGCTTGCCGAAGATCTCGCCGCGCAGAACGACCATCGTATCTGAGCCTATGACGACGAGCAAGCCGTCGTAATCGGACGTGACGAGCTCTTCGACTGCCGCCTTCGCCTTTCGCTCGGCAAGCTTCTTGACGGCTTCGAGCGGCTCGGCCTCCAAATCGGGCTCCAGCGTCTCGTCAACATCGACTGCGTGGATGCGGAAGTCGACACCTGCTTCCTCCAGAAGCTGGCGACGTCTCGGCGATGCGCTCGCGAGCACGATGTCGATATCCCTCTTGTCCATCACTCTTCCATCCACTCGGTTTACTGGCATTGACACGCGGCTTTCGAGCGTGATCAAGCATTTCCCTTGTTATGAAACGCCAGCTCGTCCGCTAGCCGCATCACCCGCGTTTGCGGCGCGTACGGAACTTGGCCATCGGCTCGATCCGCACCCCTTGCTTGTTGGAGCTTATGGCGATGTTGCCTTGGATGTTGGCAACGTAACCGCTCTTGGGCCTTCCGCCCTCGAAAGCAGCGAGGACGGCATCAACCGAAGGGGTCTCGATACGGTCGTCGGGGTCGAGCATGCTTTCCAGCACCTTCACGACCACGCGACGCAGCAAGGGCTTCCTCTCGGCAGCCAGCATGGGCGAGAGCACGTAGCCGTCCTCGACGGGATCAAGCGGAACGACATAGCGCGCCATCAAGTCGTCGGCAAACGCTTCGAGCATGTCGTCCTCGTCGCCGATGAGGTTCATCGTGCGCGTGAGCGTGCTGACGAGCTGGGGATTGCGTTCCTTTGCGAGGGGAACGATCTCGTGGCGCACGAACGCGCGGAAGCGGTCGGTGTGCTGGTTCGTGGCATCCTCGCGCCAAAGCATCTCCTCGTCGTCCCTGATGACGGGCAAATCTCGCTCAATACGCCCGATGATGTAATCGCGAAGCTCCTCGCGGCCGATATCCAACAAGGGCCTTGCCACCTGACCGTTCAGGTACAGCATGGAACGGAAGCCACCAGGCCCTGTGCCGACAATAGAGCGCATGTAGAAGTTCTCGATGCGGTCATCGGCGTTGTGCCCGACGAAAATCCTCCCGCTCGAAACGGGAACGCCCAGTTCGCGGCAAATATCTGACAGTACCTCATGAGCGACCGCATAGCGCTCGCGCCGCGCTATAGCCTCGACGTTGCCGTGCTCGGCTTCGGCGATGGCATCGATATCGACCTCGGTTGTCACCAATTCGATTTGCAGCAGCTCGGCCAATTTGGCCACGAATTCCGCATCTTCATCGGCATCGGCTCCGCGCAGTTTATGGTTCACATGCACGATTGCCAAAGGGCCTAACAATCCTTCCTCGTGCAACTCGGAGGCAATATAGGCAAGCGCCGTGGAATCCGACCCGCCCGAGACCATCAACAGCACCGGCGAATCGATGCCGACCAGGTCGCGCTTCTCGATTGCCATCCTTGCTAGAGCGACAACATCCATCGGTCAAAGCTCCTGTTAACGAACACGATGCGTCGTGCTCACATCTTCTAAAGGACCTCGCGATACGCATTGCAGGGAATAGAACTGTTGCCCTGCAGGCTCGCTAAAGCCCGAAGAACCCGATTATACGGCTAATCGCCGCATCCATCTTCTTGGGATCGTGGAAGCGGTGGTCAGCGCCGTCCACGGCAACGAACTCGATGACGTTGTCTTCGGCGAACTGCTTGGCGACGTCGAAAGAAACGATCTCGTCGGCGGTTCCGTGTATGATCAGCAGATCATCGGCGTAATCGAAGAACTCTCGCGACAGCAAGTCGAACGAGACGAGCTCGTCCATGAACTCGGGGCTTATCCTTACCTTGCGGTCGAAGCCTACGAGAATGGGCTTGCCGGATTCGAGCTTGGCAACGTCATCGACTGTCATGATGACGTCGCGAAGTGCGCGATGCATCTCGAGAGCCGGACAGCGCAGCGCCACCTTCCTGAACGGATTTCCATTCTCGAAAAGGTACTTGAGCAGCAGGTAACCACCGAAGCTTACCCCATAGGCGTACAGCTCGTCTGTGCCGAAGCGCGACTTCGCATACTCGACCACGAGGCGCAGGTACGTTGCGCATTCGTCCAGCACAAGGTTTTTGCGCGCATCCTCTCCGTGGCATGGCCAGTCGAAAACGATGACCGCAGTCCCCTTCTTCTTGGCAACCGCCCTTTGCGCGAACGTTGCATACGATGTGCTCTCCTTGGAACTGGCGAACCCATGGCAACACACGATTACGCGCTTGACGGCATTCGCATCGGCGCAATACAGCTTGCAGCGAATGCTGCACCCTTGCTCGTTTATATCGAAATACTTCTGCATGATCCCACCTAGCAACTAAGCGTTAAATCGCTTCATCAATCATATGCATATCCAGGCGAGATATGCGCTGGATCGTACACGCGATAAAAATCATCCTCAAAGGCGACGACGGCGCCTGCCTTCTCGTACTCGGCCTTCAAATCATAGGCCTCTTCATAGCTGCACGCTTCTTTTATCGTCATCGGAAGGTGCTTCAGCTGATCGATGGCCCCCTTCAGCGTCAGATCGAAATGCCAACGCAGCAACTTGATGAGCTCGATCTTGTCGGAGCCGCAATCGACGAGAACGACCTTGTACCCGGACTCGTATCTCCAAAATCCCACGGTGTAATCAAATGGCAAATCGGCGGCGGGATTGTTCTTCGATGCCGAGAACTCGTCTTCGATCGTACTGGCGAGATCCCTCAACTCCCAGCTGTCCATTTTGGCGATTTCTTCAACCAGCTCTCTGGGAGACATTTTCGACATAAGCCCTCCCTCGTGATCACTGTTGTGGCTTCCAGACGAACAGGCCCTCGCTCGTCGAAATGGCCTCTACCAGCTCCAGCAGCTGCTCGTCGGGATTGAACAGCGTCATATGCGTATCATCTGGCTCAGAGACCATCATGGATTCCCCGAACCTGATTATGACGTATCTTTTGTTCATCGCCTCAGCAATTGCATGGGGAGATGGGTTGGCTACCTCCCCCTCATCCATGTACACATCCATATAGCAGTTGAGCTTCAGCACGACATTGATGTGCTTCTGTTTGATGGAAGCGAGCTGTGATTCACCAAGATAGTACTTCTCCACGGCGAAGTACTGCCCAGCACCGTCCGCGGGAACCTGCTTCGGCAGGATGTCGATAATCCAATAGGGGCATTCCAGCAATTCTTCGATGCTCTTACCCATTGCTGCAACCCTCCCCAAGCGCCTCCTTGACCATCGCGCGGCCGTTAAGGACCTCGTAGCCGAATTGCCTGTACATCGAATGCGCGTCCCGCGTGACCAGTATTCCGCGAAGCCCCGCATATACCGGCAATGCTTCGATATGCGAAACTAACGCCGTGCCCAATCCCCTGCCCCGGTAATCTGGGTCGACTACCACGTCGCACAGGTAATAGGTTGTGGCATAGTCGCTGATGACGCGCGCGAACCCGACGAGCTTGCCCTCATCCTCAAGACACACGCCGTAGCATGACGAATTGCGAAGCGATTTCTCGATCGTCTCGATGGAACGCTCGCCAGCCCAATACGTCATCCTAAAAAGCCGAGCGACTTCTTCGATGCTCATATGCTCCGAACCGTCAACGATTCTATACTTCATCCTTGCTTCCAATCCGATGTCTTCCCGACAGCAGTACTACGGTCTCGACATGGTCGGTATGCGGGAACATATCGACAGGCTGTACGACTCTCAACTGATAACCGCGCTCTTCCAGATAGCGCAGGTCGCGGACCTGGGTTTCGGGGTTGCACGAGACGTAGACGACCCGCGCAGGCGCCAGCTGCGCGAGTGCATCGAGGAACTCCTCGGTCGAACCCGCACGCGGGGGATCCATGAATACCACGTCGACGCGTTGGCCCTCCGCGGCCAAATCACGCATGAACACGCTCGCATCGGCCGTGGAGAAGCGTGCGTTCTCGATGCCGTTGTGCCGCGCGTTCTCGCGCGCATCGCGTATGGCAGACTCCACGGAATCGACTCCGATGACCTGCGCGCCGCTGCGCTTGGCAGCCACCAGGCCAATCGTGCCAGTCCCGCAGTAAGCATCGATGGCAACTTGCCCAGGACCGAGGTCGGCGAACGCGAGGGCCTGCTCGTACAGCACCGCCGTCTGGGTGGCGTTTACCTGGTAGAACGAACGCGACGAGATGCGGAAGCTCAACCCGCACAGCGTATCCAATATGAATCCGGGGCCGTACAGGCGTTGCTCGCGCTCTCCGAGGATGACGTTCGTCTGGCGCGTATTGACGTTCTGGACGATGGAGGTGATGAAGGGGCAGCGCTTCACGAGCTCTCGGCAAAAAGCCTTTGACGAGGGGAATGCCTCCTCGTTGGTGACGAGCGTCACGAGCACTTCTTCACTTTCATGCCCCACGCGCACGACGGCATGGCGCATGAAGCCCGTGCCCTTGTCCTCATCGTAGGGCGCCACGCCGTGCTTCCTCATGATGCTCTTGATGGCGCGGATGACCTGCTGTGCCTGCTCGTTTTCGAGAAGGCATCCATCGGTGGGAACGATGCGGTGCGAACCGGCGGCGTACATGCCGGTGAGTATTTCGCGTCCGCCGTTGGGACCTCGTTTGCCCGGTGCGAACGGCGACGTCACCTTGTTGCGGTAATGGAAGGGCTCGTCCATCCCGAGGGTTGGGCGTAGCTCGGCTCCTTCAGAGCGCACCTCGCCGAACAAGTCGGCAACGTATGCATCTTTTCGCGAAAGCTGTTGCCCGTAGGGTTCGCCGATCCGAGAACAGCCGCCGCACGTCCGCGCAACGGGGCAGAATGCATCCTTAACATCACGCGCCGACACATCTGAGGCCGGCGTGTGATGACTGTCGCTGCTTTCCAGCGCATCGTCGCCGTTCTCTTGTCCCAGCGCATAACCAGCACGTTTCGGCTTCGCCTGCGCTTTACCCTGCGTGCTGCGTCCCTTACCCCCACGCATATGTTTCGTGGACGTTATGCTTTTTCGGCTTGTTTTTGACGCCTTCTTAACCATATTGCTCCCCTTTGCCCAAACATGATACCTTCATGTTCAGTAAACGAAAGGGGGGCCTCTATGAATTTCATCATCCGCTGGATCGCCACCGCCGTAGCCGCTGCCGTAGCAGTCCTGATCGTACCTGGCATCTACACCGTCGGCGGCAACGCCACAATGGCCCTCTTGATCTTCTCGCTCGTGCTCTCGCTCATAAACGTGTCGATCAAGCCCATCGTCCAGATGCTCGGCGCTCCGATATCGGTGCTCACTTTGGGAATCTTCTATTTGATCATCAATGCGCTGCTGCTGGAGCTCGCCGCCTGGGCGAGCACCGGCCTGTTCAGTAGCGGCATCGTAGTGACAGACTTCCTGAGCGCGTTTTTCGGGTCCATCATCATCAGCATCGTGAGCACGCTGGTAAACAACTTCATCGGAAACGATAACTAAGGGACTGCAATCCCCTATCGGCAACCACGGCCTGCGCCCGGAGCCATCTGCTCCGGTCAAGCTCCTCGAACGAATCGACCACGACATCGCTGTAGCGCGCAAGCTCCTCATGCGTTCCGCATGCATCGGCGCTGTACACGCCAACAGTTCCGCATCCCGCCTTCCGCGCCGTTGCGAGCGCATACCAGCTGTCGTCGAAGAGCCAGGAATCTTTGACGTCAACGCCGAACAGCGAGCATATATGCTCGTACGTCGCCGAGTCGCGTTTCGTCGTAGCCAGGTCCTCGACCGATATGATGCGTTCGATGTAGGGAAGAAACCCTCCGCGTTCCATGCCCGCCTGAAGGAACGACTGCGGGCTTGACGATATCACGCACATCGCAATGCCAACCTCATGCATGGCTTTCACGAAATCGAGCGCACCGGGCATCGCCTCGGAGCGCGTGCGGTAAAACTCGAGCAGATAAGCCAAAACCGCATCAACCACAGCTTGCGAGCTCTTGCGTATGCCAAACCTCTCGTGGAAAAACTCTCCTGCCTCCTCGAGCGTCAGGGCGTTTAGCTCATCGCGCTCCGCCTTCGTGAGGCTGACCCCCACCTCGTCCAAGAGCGCAATCTCGGCTTCATGCCACGCCCCAATTGAATCCATGAGCGTGCCGTCGCAGTCGAGCATCAGCAGTAGTTTGGCCATTTGAAACCTTGCTTCCTACCCTCTGTTACAGAGCGGGCAGGACGGGTATCCCGGGGGCCCATCCCACCTATAATCACTGCCCCAAGGGCAACCGATCACCCCTGGGGCAGTGTTTTCGTTCTCAATTGCTTGAATTAGCGATTCTAGTCGTTGTCTTCCAAGCGAATGAGCGTCGGCTCGGAAACGAGCATGTCTTCCTTGGCGGCAAGCTCGGCCAAAGCCTCGCGGATATTCTTCTCGCAAGCGGTGTGCGTGACGAAAATCAGGTTGACGGCGTCACGTGCACGCGTGCCTTCCTGCGATACCGAGCGCAGCGACACATCGTGGCGCGCGAACACGTCGGCGGCAGCAGCAAGCACGCCCGTGCGATCGGGCACGACCAGGCGGATGTAGTAGCGCGTCTGCAGCTGATCGATGGAGACGAGGGGGATCTCGTCGGCGCAGGTGCAACCCACGATCGGCGGAGCACCGAGCATGATGTGGCGAGAGATGTCCAGAACATCGCCCATGACAGCACTTGCAGCTGGGCCGGCGCCGGCGCCCTCGCCGAAGAACATGGTCTCGCCCACAGCGTCACCCGTCACATAGATTGCGTTGTACACGCCGTTAACATGCGCCAACTGATGCTCTTCGGGGATCATCGTGGGATGCACGCGAACGTCGATGCCCTCGGGCAGACGATGAGCGATGGCCAGCAACTTCACCACGTACCCCATCTCGCGGGCGGTCTTGAGGTCGAGCGGCTGCACATTGCGGATACCCTCGGTGTGCACGTCCGACAGCACGACGCGCGAGTTGAAGGCGATGGAGGCCAGGATGGCGATCTTGGCGGCAGCGTCGAAACCGTCGACGTCGGCCGTGGGGTCTGCCTCTGCGAAGCCCTTCGCCTGAGCCTCGGCGAGCACGTCGGCATAAGCCATGCCATCCTCGTCCATGCGGGTGAGCATGTAGTTGGTCGTGCCGTTGACGATGCCGAGAACCGAAGAAATCTCGTTGGAGATCAGGTTGTGCTTCAGCGGGTCGATGATGGGGATGCCGCCGCCGACGCTGGCCTCGAAGCCAATCTCCACGCCGGCCTCCTCGACCAGGCGGAAAATCTCCTCGCCAGCCGTGGCCATGAGCGCCTTGTTAGCCGTGACCACGTACTTGCCGGCCTTGAGCGCCTCGGTGACGATGGCATGCGCGACGCCCGTTCCGCCGATGAGCTCGATGACAAGATTGATCTCGGGATCGTTGATGATATCGTGGAAATCGGACGTGAAGATATCACCCACGCCATGAGCGTCCGCCTCAGTCTTTGAGAGAGAGCATACGCGCACGAGCTCGATATCGATACCCAGGCGGTGCTTGAAGTCGTCCTTGTGAGCGTTGATGA
>JAFRJC010000111.1 GCA_017432445.1 Eggerthellaceae bacterium
TCAGCCGCCGTCGCGAACGTTGGGACGGGAGGCTGTCGTCGCGTCATCAGGAGCGAAGCGACACATAAGAAGGCCGAAGGCCATGCCCTGGTTCCAGGCATGGAAAAGGGGCTGCAACATTGCTTCTGTTACAGCCCCTTCGTACGTAACAATCGAAGATGCTATTTCGGTAAATCTGAGCAGTATTCGCGCTTGAAGAGACGTTTGGTGCTCGTGGGGAAGAGGTGGTGGTATAAGGCGATGAAGTAGCTATCGGTCATCGATGAGATGTAGTCGCAGATAACCTGGTTAGGTTCTTCGCAGAGATACTTCTCGGGAGTAATGCTGCGCGAGTACTGGCATAGGTTTGCGACATGATGCATGAAGACGGGGGAGTCCTCATCGCCGGCGAGAAGCTCGTTGAGGAGCTCTTCGTACATCTCCTGGAACATCTCTTCGACGACGTTCTCAATCTCGGATACGGTACCTTCCTTATAGTAGATGAGCTGGTAGTTCTGCCTCTTTGCGGTTACTATGTCCTCGAACGCCCCCTCGCTCATGGCGATGTGGTCTCTTCCGTAGCTGTTGTTCACGATGTCAATCGTCATGTTGTGGATGATGCTCGAATTATCTTTTCCAATCACCTTGCTCTCGAATACGTCGAGCGAGTCGATGACGCCGACGTCGAGCGCATCGAGCCGGTCCTTTCCGATATAGGCGATCATGTCGCTGACGCGAACGACGCATCCTTCGAGCGTGGAGGGCCTGAGAAGCTTGATTTGAGACGCATCGGCTATGCAGAGCTCAACCGCCTGGTCGAGGTCCTCGAAGGAGTGCATAGTTCCTAAGCTGAGCACCTGCTGGGCAAACTCGCCGTTATGGCAGAGCGCGCCGTCGAGCGTCTGCAGGCTGATGTTTCGGCGGTAGAGCCTATCCATGACGCGCACAGACTGGACGTTATGCCTGAAAGACCTTCCCGTATGCGCTTTGTAGCATTGGCTCAGGTAGCGCTCTCCCGCATGTCCGAACGGGGTGTGGCCTAAATCGTGCCCAAGGGCGATGGCCTCGACGAGCTGGGTGTTCAAGCCGAGAAGATCGCTTATGCCACGCGCTATCCTGCTGACAAGTTGAACATGGAGTCCGCGTCGGCAGATGTCGTCGTTTTCGACAAACGAGAAGACCTGCGTCTTGTCGGCATAGCGGTTGTAAGCGGGGGTGTTGATGATTTTCTCGATATCGCGCGCGAATGCGGAGCGCGTTATCGTCGCCTCGTCATGAGGATTTGGCTCACGCCGGACGACATCGCAGTCCTTGAAGGCGTGGGGGTTCCTCCAGCCCCGTTCGCGGTTCTCGATGATAGCCTTTTCTATTTCGGGATCAAGCGTGAGGTACGTTGTATTCTTGCAGGCCATTGATACTCCTATCGTGTATTCAGGTCATTGTATCAAGAGCGCGCGTTCTGCTGCGCCGCTCTACACAATCCATGGGTTATACTTCGATACCGAGATCGAAAGGCGCCGTTTACGCATGGCAATTAGCGAAGAGGACATCCAGAAGGTTCGCGAGGCGAGCGATATCGTCGCCATCATGGGCGAGCGAACCGTTATGCGTCAGCGAGGGCGCGATTTCTGGTGCTGTTGTCCTTTCCACAACGAGAAGACCCCCTCGTGCAAAGTCGATCCGAGCACCCAGCTCTGGCATTGCTTTGGATGCGGAGAAGGCGGCGACGTCTTCGGCTTCATCATGAGATCCGAGGACCTGAACTTCCCCGACGCCGTGCGCTACCTGGCAGACCGCGCCCAGATAGACCTTCACGAAACAGGGAGAGCCAGTATGCCCTCATCTCAGAAGGCGCGACTCAAGGAGGTCTGCAAGCTCACGGATGAGTTTTACCACGAGCAGCTCATGAGGGGAAAGTCCCAGGAGGCTGCGGCGGCGCGAAGCTATCTTGCCTCACGCGACCTCGGCGGAACTGTCCCGAAAACCTGGCACCTCGGGTTTGCGCCGGGAAGACAGTCGCTCGTCAGGTTCCTCTCCTCCAAAGGATTTAAACCAGGCGAGATGATCGCCGCCAACGTTGCCGTTCAGCGCGACGGGGGAAGGCTGAACGACCGCTTCTACAATCGCGTGATGTTTCCCATCAACAATCCGCAGGGAGAATGCATCGCCTTTGGCGGACGCGTTATCGGACAGGGCGAACCGAAGTACCTGAATTCCCAGGAAACTCCGCTGTTCCACAAGTCGAGCGTTCTCTACGGCCTCGACAAGGCTAAAAACGCGATGGTCAGCACGGGTACGGCAATAATCGTCGAGGGTTATACCGACGTCATCGCACTTCATGAGAACGGAATCCGCAATGCGGTCGCAACCCTTGGAACCGCCTTGACGATCCAGCATGTGCGGTTAATCTCACGTCACGCATCCAAGCGCATCGTGTATTTGTTCGACGGCGATGCCGCTGGCCAACGGGCTGCAGATAGGGCCCTTTCGTTTATAAACGAAGAGATGACGCCGGAAGCTGGCAAATCCCGCATAGAACTTTGCGCGGTCACGCTCCCCGATGATTTGGATCCTGCTGATTTCGTATCAAAACGCGGAGCCGAGGAGCTACGCACGCTCGTCGCCGATGCAAAGCCGCTCATCTCCTACGGAATAGAGCGACGTCTTGCCGCACATGACCTTACAAGCGCAGAGGGAAGGACCCGTGCGCTCTCCGATGCCCTCACGGTGCTGGCTCCCATAAAGTCCTCGGTCCTCGCGAAGGACTACGCCATACAGCTTGCCGGGCGCCTCATGATGCGCGAGCAGGATGTGCTCGACGCCCTCGATCAAGTGCAACCCCCGCGTGCCTACGACAATGTAGAAGCCGCCGCTCCTGCCCGGCCGACGCAGGACGCATCGCAGCTCACCGAGGCGGAGATATCACGGCGAAAGTTCGAACGGCGTCTTTTGAGCCTGTTCGCCCAAAATCCGCTCATGGCTCTCGAGCATGCAGACACGCTCGCTCAGACGCAATGGCATTCTGCGCTCAACGCGCAGCTCGCAGGGAGCATCCTCGCCACGCTCGAGCAGAATCCCTCCGCAACTCCCGCGACCATTATTTCGGCTGCATCTGCAACGGCTCCCAGAGCTGCCGGCCTGCTCACATCGTTCGAAAGTTGCGAACCGCATCAGCTCGAAGACACTGCACGATTCCTCATCGAGGAACTCGAGCTCGGTGACCTCGAAGCGTCCCTTGCGGCCATGAACGCGCAACTGAAATCGAATGCGCCACTGGACGAGTCAGAAAGAGACATCATCTTCCAGGCGGCAGTTGACCTGCAGAAAACCATCGTGGCGAAGCGGGCTTCCCATATGCCCATCATGAACGGCTAACCTCAACCGAATCCTGCTGCCATATAAAGCTTTATCGAGTGGTCTTTTTATGCCATCAGGGGATTGGGCGTTTGACGAGACTATACTTTGATGCCGTCAGTTTGATAACCAAAGAAGGACTGTGAATGTTAAAGATCGTTACCTCCCCAGACCCGCTGCTCAACCAGGTTTCCGAGCCATGCGAGATAGGGGACAAGAGCCTGAAGAAGCTCGCAAAGCAGATGGAACGCGTCATGTACGCAACCGATGGCGTGGGAATCGCCGCACCGCAAGTGGGTATCCTGAAAAGGCTCATCGTAATCGATTGCAGTCCCGAAGACGAACGTGACCCGCTAACCCTCGTCAATCCCGAAATCCTCGATACGTGGGGCGACATCGAAGTCGAGGAGGAAGGCTGCCTTTCCTGTCCGGGCATCCGCATCCCCATTGCACGCAAAGCCTGGGCGCGCGTGAAGTACTTTGACCTCGCTGGCGAGGAATGGGAGATAGAAGGCGATGGCCTCGTGGGACGTTGCCTGCAGCACGAGATTGACCATCTCAACGGTATCACGCTATTCGAGAGTGCAACTCCGCGCGAGCGCATAAAGGCGCTCAAGCTCTACGAGGAAGCCAGGCGGGCGGGCGCAAAGCCTGGCGATACCGATTTCGAACCGAGGGTGCGCTGATGAGAATCGCTTTCATGGGCACACCGCAGCTCGCCGCCGATATCCTCGAGAAGCTCGCCGCTCAACAAGAAGTTGCAGCCGTTTTCACGCGCCCTGATGCGGTACGAGGACGTGGTAAGAAGCTCGTCGCCTCGCCGGTGAAGCAAACCGCCTCGGATCTTGGGCTTGACGTATACACGCCTATGACGCTCAAAGACGAAGAAGCTCCGCAATTGCTCGAAAGCATCGACGTCGACCTTGTTTGCGTCGTGGCCTATGGCGCCCTGCTCCCTGTGCGGATATTGCAGATTCCACGTTATGGCTGCATTAACGCCCACATGTCACTCCTGCCGCGCTGGCGCGGGGCGGCTCCCGTGCAACGCGCGATTCTTTCAGGCGATGAATTCTGCGGCGTCTCTATCATGAAGATGGAGGAGGGTCTGGATACAGGCCCCTACTGCCTCCAGGAAAAAGTCGAGATCGCAGACAAGAACCTCGCGCAACTTGAATCCGAGCTCGCTGATGCCGGTGCGAAGGGGTTCATTGAAGTCATATCCGTTATGGAAAACGGCACGATAGAGTGGATAGACCAGCCTGAATCGGGCGTTACATATGCGGAGAAGATAGAGAAATCCGAGCTTATTCTCGATCCTGACGATCTGGCATGGAAAAACGTCGCACGTGTAAAGGCGTCGAGCGAAGCTCATCCGGCGCGTGCGGTATTCGATGGGAGGCCCCTCACGATTTTGGCTGCCTCGAAGGCCGAAGATGAAGATGCCCTTGACACGTGCAAAGCATTGACGCAGGGGCAGGCTTTGTTTTCCAGGAAACGGCTTTTCATGATGGCATCCGATGGGCTCATCGAGCTGACCTGCGTGAAGCCGGACGGAAAGAAGGCCATGGACGCCCGTTCGTTCGCAGCTGGAATACAGGGAATCAAGGGCAAGGTTTTGTCTTGGGAGAGAGCATGAACGAAGATGTAAACGAAAAACAGGGTGGGGAGAAGTCCAAGAGGCCTTGGAAACCGAATCGCACCCGCACGGTGAAGTCGAAGAAGTCTTTTGACCGCAAGAAGATGGAGCACCTTGTCAGCGAAGACCGACCTGCCTACAAAGGCGAGCTCGATCCTCGCCAGAAGGATCCGGATCGCAAACCGCGTTCCATATCGTTTTCCGAGCAGAAGGTGATGGACAAGGCGGCGAAGCTCGCCGAAAAGGAAGGCGGCGGCGACGGACGCAACCGTCTGGCTACGCATACCGATTTCCGCGAGCTATTCGAGACTTGCAAGGCAAGTCCTGGAAGGCTTGCGGCTCTCTACGCAACCCAGCAGGTTCGCAAGCGCAAAGCATATGCACAGGAGATCATCGAGGCCTCTATCGATACCTCAAAGCTTTCCGCCGAAGACCGCGCATTCGCGACGCTGCTCACGCTTGGCGTGGTGAGCACCCAAGGCGCGCTCGACAACGTGATCAACCGCGCGATTCGCGACCCGCGCGATATCCAGCCCGACGTCCGCGATGCCATACGCATATCCGCCTATGAGATCATCTTCCTCAAGAAGGCTCCTCATGCGGCAGTCGATCAAGGAGTCGAGCTCGTTCGTGCCGTAGCGCCGAGCGCATCGGGACTTGCGAACGCCGTGCTCCACCGCATCCTCGAAGGGTCGGATAAGTTTCCCTACGGCGATCCGACGAAAGACATAGATGCCCTGGCGCTTCTATACGCCTTCCCGACATGGCTTACAAAGACGCTCGTCGCAGATTTAGGAGCACAGGCTGCCGTGCAGCTCATGAAGGCTTCAAACGGCCAGGCGCCGCTCTTCATATCGGTTAATGCGCTTCAGGCAACAGATGACGAGATCGTGGCCCTTTTCTCGGAAGTCGGGTGCGAGCTCGAGCCGGCATCGTCAGGCGGCGTGGAGGTTGCGGGCTGCTATCGCGTTCCCAACACGCGGGCGCTGGCAGATGGGCGCATAGCGCGCCTGTTCTCGCAGGGCAAAATTCTGGTTTCCGATGCTTCTGCTCAGGCGGTTGCCCAAAGCGTTCTGGAAGGCGGCCTGCCCGAGAACATGCTGGAAATCGGATCTGGTCGCGGTACGAAGACGATGCTCCTGCAGAACTTCGCATATCGCATGTACGGCGAACAGCTTGCGCTCACCTGCATGGACAGCCATGGCTTCAAAACAGACCTTCTGCGCGAGCGCGCTCAGGCATACGGCGTCGAGATCGAGGAATTCATAACCGGCAACGCAACGCGTTTGGACAGCGTCATAGGCGACCGCGCGTTCTCGACGGTTTTCATCGATGCCCCCTGTTCGGGTCTGGGAACGCTTCGCAGGCACCATGAGATTCGATGGAGGTTGCAGCCTGAGCAGATCGACGAGCTTGCGGAAGTCGGACTCGCATTGCTCAAGTCTGCCGCAAGCCACGTGAGCGTAGGCGGTACGCTTGTCTACTCGACGTGCACGGTGACGTATGCGGAGAACAATGGCGTGATCAAGCGCTTCCTAGAAAGCGATGAGGGAAAGAACTTCAAGCTCATTCCAATCTACGGGAAGGCTTGCTTCGCACCACAGCTTTCCGACGATTCGCCTGACGCGCACTTCGCCACGAAGTTTATGCGGATCTCATAGCGGAGATCTCACCTGCGGTGACGGCCTGCATAGCGCTTCTCGCTCGTTAAGGTTAGATTACAAACTTCAAAAATGAGTATTGCAGTTTGAAGGAATATGACTAAACTAGCTGACAATGTTTTTCGCAAGCACGAAAGGATTCGGCCTCTTGGCCTAAAAAGATGAAACGCTTCGCCGACAACTGGATCCACATTATTCGAATTATCGGCTTTATGAGCTCAACAGGCTCCGGATCTGGTCGTCGTTAGCTGTACTCTGATACATTGACATTACGAGCGGGCCCGGATAACGGGTCCGCTCGTTTTTCATGGTGGTAAGATTGCAGGCGCCAAAAACCTGCAGTGGAAGACAGGAGAAGAGATGCAAGAACCGAACATCAAGGAAGTGGCAGGCCGTATTCGCGCGCTGCGCGAAGATTGCGACATGACGATGCAGGAGATGGCCGACGCCACGGGCCGCTCGGTCGCCGAGTATGCCGCGCAGGAGTCAGGCGAGCAGGATCTCTCGTTCACCTTCCTGTACAAGTGCGCGAAGGTCTTGGGCGTCGACGTAATCGAGCTTCTGACCGGCGAAACGCCCCATCTCAGGGGATACTCGCTCGTGCGCGCCGGTGAGGGCCTCTCAATCAAGCGCCGCGCAGGATTCGAATATCTGCACAAGGCCCCGAACCTGCAGAACAAGCTTGCAGAGCCGTTCGTCGTCACGGCGCCTTTCCTCGAGGAGGAGCAGGATAAGCCGATTCACCTGTCCTATCACAAGGGCATGGAGCTCGACTTCGTCATCTCGGGGCATCTGCGCTTCGCCTACGAAAATCACACCGAAGAGCTCGGTCCTGGCGATACGGTCATGTACGATTCGGGGCGCGGGCACGGCATGGTCGCCATCGGCGGCGAGCCGTGCACCTTCCTCGCCATCGTGATGAAGCCTAGCGCCGAAGACATTATCTAGGGAAACGATGACGATATGGGCCATTGCAACAGCTCAAATGGCCCATCTAAAAGTCGTTTCCCGAAATGAGAATCGGCAAATTTGACGGCAGAAACCACGAAGGAACACTTACATGAGAAGAATAAACGAACGGTACGTCGAGGAAACCTATGGCGAGGACGGCGTACTCAACCATTTCGGCTTGCATTATCCCGATAACTTCAATTTCGGTTACGACATCGTAGACGACATCGCTGTGAACGACCCCGACCGCCGCGCTATGATCTGGTGCAATCCCGAGGGCGAGGAGCACGTGTTCACCTTCGCCGATATGAAGAAGTGGTCGGATAAAACTGCAAATTACCTAGCAGGCCTCGGGCTCGGACGCGGGGATTACGTCATGGTCATTCTGCGCCGCCATTACCAGTTCTGGTTCGTGGCGACGGCATTGGCCAAGCTCGGTTGCATAATGGTTCCCGCGACGTTCATGCTCAAGGAGCATGACCTCGAATACCGTCTGAACGGCGCTTCGATTAAAGCCGTGATCGCCACTTCCGTAGGCGATATCGCGAGCATCGTCGAGTCGACGATGAATACCTTCGATTGCCCGACGGTCGAGAGGTTCATCCTCGTGAACGGCGGCGGAGGTGGTCTGACGAAATACGACGACGATGGTAACCCCATAAGCGACGGTCCGATTGGAGCTGCTCTGTCGGGTCCCGAGGGCATCTGTGCATTGCGTATCCAGCGCGACGGATGGGAAGATTTCAACGCGGGCGTCTGCGCAGCTCCGGCCGAATTCGAGCGCTGCGAGACGTTGGCAGCCGAACCGTTGCTCATGTACTTCTCGTCGGGTACATCGGGTAATCCCAAGATGGTGCTTCACAATTCATCATACGCGCTTGCGCACATTCCCACAGCTAAGCATTGGCACAACGTTCGTCCCGATGGAATTCACTTCACCATTGCCGATACAGGCTGGGGCAAGGCCGTGT
This sequence comes from Eggerthellaceae bacterium, assembly GCA_017432445.1. GTDB lineage: Bacteria > Actinomycetota > Coriobacteriia > Coriobacteriales > Eggerthellaceae > UBA9715. The sequence goes on from JAFRJC010000111.1 coordinate 8,553, forward strand.
GGGGCAAGTACTACGGTCAGTGGATCATGGAAGCATGCGTGTTCACGTACGACTTCGACCGTTTCTCTGCCGACGAGATCCTCGGCATGATCGAGAAGTACAAGATCACGACGCTGTGCTGCCCGCCCACCATGTACCGGCTGATGATGCAGTCCGATTTCGAATCGTTCGACCTCAGCTCCCTCGAGTATTCCACTACGGCAGGTGAGGCTCTCAATCCCGATTTGTTCGAGTTTTGGAAGGAGCATACGGGCCTGACGATTTACGAGGGTTTCGGGCAGACCGAGACGCCCCTGACCGTCGGCAACCTGACCAACAGCGTGCCGAGGCCCGGTTCCATGGGCAAGCCCATGCCGCTCTACGAAATGGAGATCCAGCGCGACGACGGAACGCCGTGCGATACCGGCCAGACGGGCGAGATCTGCATCAAGGTCGATCCTTATCCGGCGGGCATCATGATGGAGTATTACCGCGATCCCGAAAAGACCTCCGAAGCCATCTACGACGGCTGGTACCACACCGGAGACACCGCCTGGCGAGACGAGGACGGTTACCTTTGGTATGTCGGCCGCAATGACGACGTGATTAAATCGAGCGGCTACCGCATCGGCCCGTTCGAAATCGAGAGCGTCATGCTCGAGCATGAAGCGGTTCGCGAGTGCGCGGTCACCGGCGTGCCCGATCCCGTTCGAGGCAAGGCTGTCAAGGCGACGGTCGTTCTCGCCGACGGCTTCAAGCCGAGCGACAACCTCACGCGCGAGCTGCAGAAATGGGTGAAGAAGCAGACGGCTCCCTACAAGTACCCGCGCATCATCGACTACGTCGACGAGCTGCCGCGCACGGTCAACGGCAAGATCCGCCGCGTGGCCATCCGCGAACAGGATGCGAAGAAGGACATCGACGGGCTTGTGTAGGACCTGGTAGGTGACAAGCAACTTGTCGTTTACTCAAGGGTAGGACGGCTGGGGCGTGAGCGATTCTGCAGGCACAAACTTTAATTCATTCCAATGTTTAGCCGAAGCCAAGCGAACGCCCCAGCCGTCCTGCCCTGAAGGTAGCGACACTAGGGGTAAGCCCTTATTAATATATTGAAAGGACGTGGAATTGTCACTCGAAGCAACTGATGTGATCGAGAGTCCGCTGACAGTAATCGTGGGACACTACGGAAGCGGTAAAACCAACCTGGTAATGAATCTCGCGTTGGGCGTCGCACGGAAAGGCAAATCAGTCACTGTCATCGATATGGATATCGTCAATCCGTACTTCCGCGTTTCCGAGCAGAGGAAAGCGCTCGAAGCGGAAGGCATCGAGCTTGTGGCTCCCGTGTTCTCTGAGATGGGAACGAGCCTTGACGTACCGAGCCTAACCGGCAGGATCCTGCCAGCTATCGAGGATGCTTCGGAAAACCGCGTCGTCATAATCGACGTCGGCGGAGATGATGCGGGCTCGGTTGCGCTCGGACGATACGCGCGCGCCATCGAAGCGCATGGATACGGCATGTTCTATGTTGCGAATCGCTACCGCAACCTCGTACAGGACCTCGACGATGCTCTCGAGAACATGGCCGAGATCGAGGCGGCATCGCGTCTGCATATGACCGGCATCATCAACAACTCGCACCTACAGGGTGCAACGGATGCCGAAGTCGTCGAGAAAGGTTTCGAATACGTTTCCGAGCTATCCCGCCTCTCTGGACTTCGCGTGATTTGCACGACCGTTCCAAGAGAATTGGGAAACCTTCCGTTCGATAAGTTGTATCCTGTTGAGCGCTATGTGAAAGCTCCTTGGGAATGAACTGTTCCAAGCGCTGACAAGACGAGAGGTAACCATGGCAAGAATTGAAGTAGACGAGTTCTTCTGCAAGGGGTGCGGTCTGTGCACGACCGTGTGCCCCAAGCACATCTTGGAACTCAACGCGGAAGTCATAACCGACAAGGGTTATCATCCCGCGCACAGCATCGACCAGTCTCAGTGCATCGGATGCGCAACCTGCGCCGTCATGTGCCCTGACGTTGCGATTACGGTTTGGAGGTGAGTGACGTGGCAGAGAAAGTTCTGATGAAAGGAAACGAGGCTATCGCCGAGAGCGCTATACGCGCCGGATGCCGTTTCTTCTTCGGTTATCCCATCACCCCGCAGACCGAGCTTGCCGCTTACATGGCTAAGCGCATGCCGAAGGAAGGCGGCACATACCTGCAGGCCGAAAGCGAAGTCGCTGCCATCAACATGGTGTACGGCGCTTCTGCGGCTGGCGCGCGCGTTATGACGTCGTCCTCTTCCCCCGGCGTTTCGCTGAAGAGCGAGGGCGTATCCTACATCGCAGGTGCCGACCTACCGTGCCTGATCATCAACATCGAGCGTGGCGGCCCGGGCCTGGGTTCCATCCAGCCGTCGCAGTCCGACTACTGGCAGGCGACGCGTGCACTTGGCCACGGTGACTTCCAGATGGTCGTTTACGCGCCTTCCACCGTGCAGGAGATGGCCGATCTTGCCTATGGCGCCTTCGATATCGCAGACAAGTACCGAACTCCCGTCATGATCTTGGGCGATGGCATGCTCGGTCAGATGATGGAGCCGGTAGAGCTGCCCGAGCGCCGCACCGAGCTTCCCGATAAGCCTTGGGCGACGACCGGTCATGGCAACGCCCGCCCGAAGAACGTCGCCAACTCGCTGTATCTGGTGGCGGAAGAGCTCGAGCGCACGAACTTCGAGCGCTACGAGCGCTACGAGCAGATCAAGGCGACCGAGCAGATGGCAGAGCTTGTGGACTGCGAAGACGCCGACATAATCGTGGTCGCATTTGGAGCATCGTCGCGCATAGCCCGCACCGCCGTGCGCTATGCGCGCGAAGAGGGCATCAAGGTCGGGCTTTCCGGCCCATCACCCTGTGGCCGTTCCCTGTGGACGCGCTCTCCGCAACCTGCGAGCATGCAAAGGCCTACCTGTCAGTCGAGATGAACATGGGCCAGATGGTCGACGATGTGCGCTTGGTCGTCAACGGTCGCGCGCCGGTTGACTTCTACGGCCGCACCGGTGGCGTCATTCCGACACCTGCCGAAGTGCTTGAAAAGATTCGCCAAATCAACGAAGGGCTGGGTGAGTAGCATGGCCCAAAAGGAAGAGAAGCTCGTCTACGAGCGCCCGCATTCTCTCGCACCCGTGGTCACTAACTACTGCCCGGGTTGCACGCATGGGATCGTCAACCGCCTTGTAGCCGAAGTCATAGACGAACTCGGCATCGAAGGCGATACGATCGGCGTCTCCCCGGTGGGATGCTCGGTCATGATGTACAACTTCTACAATTGCGATTTCCTCGAGGCTGCACATGGTCGCGCCCCCGCGGTGGCCACCGGCGTCAAGCGCGTTCATCCCGACAAAGTCGTCTTCGCATACCAGGGTGACGGCGATCTGGCCTCGATCGGCATGGCAGAGACCGTGCACGCTGCGACACGCGGCGAGAAGATCACGATTATCTTCATCAACAACGCGATTTACGGCATGACCGGCGGCCAGATGGCTCCCACGTCGCTGCCGAACCAGGTCACGCAAACATCCCCGTACGGACGCGACGTCACGACGGCAGGTTATCCGGTCCGCGTATGCGAGCTCTTGAGCTCGCTTGACGGTGTTGCCTATCTCGAGCGCGTCTGCGTAGACTCGCCGAAGAACATCCGCAATGCGAAGAAGGCCCTCAAGAAGGCGTTCCAGACCCAAATCGACGGTATCGGCTACTCGCTCGTCGAGGTTGTCTCGACCTGCCCGACCAACTGGGGCATGACGCCGATGGATGCTTTCGAGTGGATGCGAGAGAACATGCTTCCATACTATCCGCTCGGCGTGTATCGCGACGTCGTGGCAGAAGGCTATGCTAACGCTGCCGAAGCTGCCGCAGCACGCGCTGCAGCGTGTCCCATCGCCATGGCGGAAAACCCGCAGCTCGACGAGATCCACGCCTCGCTGCCTTCAAAGGCAAAGGTCGAGGCTGCGCAGGCTGCTGTGCCCGGCGTGAACGCGCCCAAGGAAGGGGGCGATCGTTAATGCAGGAGATGCGAGTCGTACTGGCCGGTTTCGGTGGTCAGGGCCTGCTGTTCGCCGGCAAGGTCATCGCCTACGCTGGCCTCATCGAGAACCGCGAGGTATCTTGGCTTCCCAGCTATGGTCCCGAAATGCGCGGCGGTACCGCCAATTGCTCGGTGACCGTTTCTGACGAGCCTATTGGCAGTCCGCTAATCATGGATCCGACGGCGCTCATCGCCATGAACCAGCCGTCCCTCTTAAAATTCGAGGAGACCGTCGTCCCTGGCGGAATCATCCTGGCGGACACGTCGCTCGTCACGCGTATTCCCGAACGCGACGACGTGACGGTCTTCGAGCTCGAAGCGACGAACATGGCCGAGGATGCAGGCCTTAAGGGCCTTGCGAACATCGTGCTCGTCGGCAAGCTCTTGAAGGAAACGCAGTTCTGCGCTCCTGAGACAATCGAGGATGCTATCCGCAAGGCCGTTCCGCCCCGCAAGGCGGCCCTTGTCGAGAAGAACCTCCAAGCGCTGAAGATGGGCATGGAGAACTAGCCATTCCGTCTAACGTTATCGAAAGCGGCGATTCCATTTAGGAGTCGCCGCTTTCTGTGTGTGTATGCGTTAAAAACCCGATATCTTGTCGAGCTTGTCACCAATGCTCGATGGAAAGGGTGAGGCTCTCGTTGACGAAGGCCTCGCGCGCGCAGGTTTGGACGAATCTGATCATGTACGCCTGCATGCCCGGCTCGAGATCGTCCTCGTTCAGGCAGATTGCGATATGGGTGGGTTCGCAGAGTTCGGAGAGGCAGTCGGCCAAAGCGGAGAGGCTCTCTCCGTAGTAATCGGGTAAACCGAGCTTCTTCTTGAGATATCCATGGAGCTCCTGCTGTGAGCTGCAGCGCGCGCCGATTATGCGTACATTTCTCGTTACCAGTTCGTCCATGCCGATCCTCGCTTCTCAGATAGCGCAGCAAAAACAATTAGTAGAGCCTTTGGAAGGTCTCGTAGTGGTCGTCTGTGTAATAGATGAGACCGTCATTCGAGTAGACGATGCGCTTCGCGTTGCGATATCCGCCCTCGTAGTCGACGTCGCATTCGAACCACTCGCGATCGGGAGCGTCGGGGAGCATGTGGTCATCGTTGTAGAAGCCGCCTCCTCCGATGCTTTTGCCTGGAAGCACATCCCACAAGTTGCCCTTGGTGTTCACCCATCCAGCCTTCTTGGCCTTGGTCTTCGAAATGTAATTGGACGGCACCGTGCCATAGGTGTGGATGTAGAGGGCGACGTGGTCCTTGTCGGTGTAGGTCCCGTTCTTCTCGACCGTAATATCTGGCGCGTCATACGAGTCACCTGACAAGTGATTGTCTGCATACGAGTCCTCGTCAACAGGCATCGTGACAGTTGAAGATGATGCGTCTTCCTTTGTCGGGTTAGACACATCAGAAGATGACGCGACGTCCGACGAAGCAGAAGGGCTCGGGCTAGTGGCAGCTGATATCTCGGAGGATGGTTCGGGAGAAGGAGCCGACGAGCTAACAGACAGGTTTCTTCCGACGCAGGCGCCGAGCGTGAAGGCGATTACGAAGGTCAGGGCGATCGTAAGCGCGTATGTGATACGTGATTGGTTTTTCATAGCCTAAATTATACAACCTCATGCGGTGGTGTATCATGCAACCAGCCCTTTAAGACGGTACAGAGAGACCGGCAAGGCAGATGAGCGGCAGCCATCGCAGATAAAGCATAGCATCGCGCCAGCATCTCAGCCCTTGCCAGCTACGCTGGCTTTTTCTTTGCCCGGCGTCTGGCAAAGCGTCTACCTGTACATGCATCGCACGCAATTGTAAGGAGGATGTATGTCAGATCTCGAAAGCATCAAATCGATCGTCATGGATGCCGATGGCATAGAGCGCTCGCTCACGCGCATCGCCCATGAGATCTTGGAAAAGAACAAGGGAGCTGAGAATCTAGCCATAGTCGGCATCGTTACGCGAGGCGACCTTTTGGCCAAACGTCTTGCTGAAAAGATCGAATCCATAGAGGGCGTGTCCATTCCGCTCGGCAGGCTCGACATAAGCTTCTACCGCGACGATTTCGCAACCCACATCTCTCCTGAGGTGCTCTCCACCGACATCCTGTTCGATATCGACGGCCGCGACATCGTGCTCGTCGACGACGTTCTCTATACAGGCCGGACGATACGCGCCGCACTCGACGCGCTCATGGACATCGGCCGTCCCGAAACCGTTCAACTTGCCGTGCTCATCGACCGCGGCCATCGCCAGCTTCCCATCAGAGCCGATTACGTCGGCAAGAACGTCCCTTCCTCAAAGAGCGAGAGCGTACGCCTTTTCCTCGAGGAAACCGATGGCAAGTCGGAAGTCGAGATTCTCACAATAGAAGATGGAAAACGGGCCGGTTCGGCCCCTCTTGGAGGTGAATAACCATGGCCTTTAACCACAAGCACCTCATCGACATGAGGGAGTACTCGGCCGAAGACATCACGCTTCTGCTCGATACGGCCGAACGTTTCAAAGCAATAAACGAAAGGCGCATCAAGAAGGTGCCGGTGCTCAAGGGCTACACGATCGTGAACATGTTCAACGAGCCGTCTACCCGCACGCGCTCGTCCTTCGAGATCGCCGAGAAGCGCTTAAGCTGCGATACGCTCAACTTCGGTGGCAGCTCGACGTCGACCGTGAAAGGCGAGAGCCTCGACGATACAGTCGAGACCCTCTGTTCGTACAAGATCGACATGATCGTCGTCCGCGACAAGCACGCCGGGGTGCCGCAGAAGGTCGCGCGGAAATCCGGCGTGAGCGTAATCGATGCGGGTGACGGAAAGCACCAGCATCCGACGCAGGCGCTTTTGGACCTCTACAGCATTCGCGATCACAAGGGCACGATCGAAGGCCTCAACGTCGGTATCGTCGGTGACATCAACCATTCGCGCGTATGCGGATCGCTCGTGCCCTCGCTCAAGACGATGGGCGCCAAGGTCACGCTCATCGCGCCTGGCACGCTGCTTCCCCCTGCACCCGAAGCCCTCGGAGCCGATTTCGTAACGAGCAACCTCGATGAGGCGCTGCCCGAACTTGATGTCGTCTACATGCTGCGTATCCAGCAGGAACGCCTTGAAGGAGCGCCGTTCCCATCCCTTCGCGAATACAGCACGCTGTTTGGCTTGAACGAGCGCCGCGAGAAGCTCATGCGCCCAGATGCGATTATCTGCCACCCAGGCCCCATCAACCGCGGCGTCGAACTCGATGCGTACATGGCCGACCATGCCCAACGATCCGTAATCCTCGATCAGGTCTATGCTGGCGTGCTTGTCCGCATGGCCGCCCTGTATTTACTGCTTGGCGGATCCGAAGAAGGCATGTAGGCATAACAAGCGAAAGCCACGAATGTTCTGATGGCTCATACGATAAGGAGTTACAAATGGCATTGCTGCTCAAGAACGCGCATGTGATCGATCCGCAGGTAGGCTTGAACGAAGTCTGCGAAATACTCATACGCGACGGCAAGATCGTCGAGGTCGGCCATGACCTCAATCTGGAAAAGGGCGTCGAGCGCGACCTCGGCGGAAAGGTGGTCGTGCCCGGCCTCGTTGACATTCACGTGCATCTGCGCGACCCAGGTCAGGAATACAAAGAGGACATCGAGACGGGAACGCGCGCTGCCGCGCACGGAGGGTTTACCGATGTGTGCTGCATGCCCAACACCAATCCCATCATCGACACGGGCGCCGTCGTGGAATACGTGCGCTCCAAGGCTGCAAGGGTGGGGAAGTGCCGTGTGCACGTATCTGGTGCCTGCACGAAGGGCGAGAAGGGCGAGGCCCTTTCCGAGATGGGCGATATGGTTGCCCATGGAGCCGTCATGTTCACCGATGACGGACGCGGTGTTCAGGATGCTGGCATGATGCGCCGCGTCATGGATTACGCAGTGCAGTTCGGAAAAGCCGTGAGCAGCCATTGCCAAGATGAGGGCCTTGTCGGATCGGGCCAGATAAACGAAGGCGCCGTTTCGACGCGCCTCGGGTTGCTGGGTTGGCCGAGTGCAGGTGAGGAAATCCAGATTAGCCGCGACATCGAGATCTCGGCGCTCACGGGCTGCCGCCTGCACATCCAGCACCTCTCGACCGCCCATGGTCTTGACCTCGTACGACGCGGCAAGTCCGATGGAGTTGAGGTGACTTGCGAGGTCACGCCCCACCACATGTTCCTCACCGAGGAATCCATCGCCGAAGATTACGACACGCGTTTCAAGGTCAATCCTCCGCTACGCAGCGCAGAAGATGCCGAGGCTGTCATCGCCGGCGTCGTTGACGGCACGGTGGACTGCATCGTAACCGACCACGCGCCTCATGCCGACCACGAGAAGGCGCGGGAGTTCGAGCTCGCTCCCTTCGGCATGACGGGTATCGAGACGAGCGTAGGACTCGTCGTCAGCAACCTCGTCAACACGGGAAAGATTAGCTGGGAGCGCATGGTCGAGCTCATGAGCGTAAACCCGCGCCGTATCATCGGCATCGAGCGCGTTGCGATAGAGCCGGGTTGCCGTGCGGACCTCACTGTCATTGATCCCGATCTAAAATGGACCGTAACCGAAGATGACTTCGAGTCTTATGCCAAGAACAGCGGTTTTCTGGGTTGGGAGCTCACAGGTCGTGCAACGGACGTGTATGTCGGCGGGTATGCGACCATGCAGGATGGGGTGATAACTGACGAACCCATCCACCTCTAATCCATCTCGTCGCGCCCCGTACGGTCGTGGCCGTTTTCGCAATGGTCCTCGCGCTGATGGTATCCATGACATCAAATATCACTGCTGCGGAATGCACGAAAGCGTCCACAACCGTACGGGGCGCTGTCTATCGTTGTTAGTGGGCTCGTCGGTTATTTGGGGTTGCGCTTTATGACTAAGTTTACCGAACAGGCTATACAGGCAGCATTCATCGATATGCTGGCCGAGCGGCCGCTCGATAAGATTACTGTTCGCGAAATCGCCGAATCATGCGGTATCAGCCGTAATACGTTCTACTACCATTACCATGACGTCTACGACCTTCTCGATACCCTCTTCAAGAGCGAAGAGGAGCGAATGCTCGCCGATTTGCGAGACGTTTCCACGATGCGCCAGGGGCTTGTCGAAGCAACCCGCTTTGCGGTGGAGAACCGCAAGGCTATATACCACATTTACAACTCGGTGAGCCGCGACATGCTCTCGAGCTATTTGTATAAATCCGCTTCTATCTACATGCGCCGTTACGTGACAGGGCAATGTGGGGACTACGAACTGGATGAGAAAGACCTCGAAGATATCGTGTTCTTGCTTGCGAGCATGATCGAGGGTGCTGTGATAAACATCTTGCGCGAAGGTCTTTCCCTAAGCGTCGAGAGCCTGATCGACAACGCCACGCGGCTTTTCGACGGGACCGTCAAGCTTGCGATAGAAAACTGCAGGAAAAGCAAGCTTTAGTTCATAGAGATACACGCATTAGAATTTGGGCAATTGATTCTAATTGCCCAAATTTTGTGCACTAGATGTTATTTGTCCGTTCTAAAGTGTCTGCTTACTAACTACCATGTGCGAGGACTTTTATTCGGAAAAGTTGGGCGAGGTTCGCGCATGCGCAAGTTTGGAGATGCAGTCGTTAGATTCAGGGTTCCGATACTCATCGTGGCCCTTCTCCTCGTTATTCCCTCCGCCTGGGGCTACCTCAATACATCGGTAAACTACGACTTGCTCACCTATCTGCCGGACAGCATCGACACCGTCAAGGGGCAGAATATCCTCAAGGAGGATTTCGGGAAGGGCGCTTTCTCGCTCATAGTGACAGAGGGCCTCGATGACGGTGCGGTGGCAGACCTTACCGAGAAGATTGGCGACGTCGAAAGCGTGGATACGGCCCTGAGCTACAGCGAGATAGCAAAGAGCGCGCGTATTCCCGAACAGGCAATACCGGAGCAGTACCTTAGCAAACTTAAGAACGGCGACGCGTCCATGATCGCTGTGTTCTTCAAGGACGGTACTTCGGCCGGTACGACCCTTGATGCCGTCGAGGAGATTCGCGCGCTCGCCGACGAGAACGTTTACGTCAGCGGCATGAGCGCCTTCGTGCTCGACCTCAGGAACATTGCCGACCACGAGGAGCCCTTCTACGTCGCCGTTGCGGTGGCCTGCTCGCTTATCTTGCTGCTCCTGTGCACAGATACATTCCTCGCACCGTTCGTTTTCCTGATCAGCATCGGGATTGCAATCATCTACAATTTGGGTACGAACTACTTCCTCGGGGAAGTCTCGTACATTACCAAGGCGCTTGCTGCAGTGCTTCAGCTAGCCGTCACGATGGATTTCTCAATATTCCTCTGGTCGAGCTTCGAGGAGAACGTACGAAAGTACGATGACCACAAGGAGGCTATGGCACAATCGATTGCCGATACGCTCGTGGCCATCCTCAGCTCGTCCATGACCGCAACCGCAGGTTTCCTGTCAATGGTGTTCATGACCTTCACCCTCGGGCAGAACCTGGGAATAGTCATGGCAAAGGGTTGCATCCTGGGTGTCATCGGCACGGTCACGTTACTGCCCTCGCTCATCCTCGCTCTGGAAAAGCCCATGCTCAAGCTCGTGCACAAGCGGCTCATCCCCGACGTCGGTGGGCTGGCGAAGATCATCACGTCGCGCCCGGCCGTCATCGTGTTCGTTTGCCTCGCCTTGGCGCTCGTGTTCCCTGCTGTCTACGGGTTTATTAACAAGCCGATGTACTACGATTTCACGAGCATGGTCATCGGCCAAGGCTCGACTCTGACCGAAGAGGAAACGCAGTTCAACACTGCCAACAAGAAGCTCGAAGAAGATTTCGACATCGCGACGACCGAGATGATACTGTGCAGCGACGATATACCGCATGCCCAGGCTAAGGAGATGCTGAGGCGCATACAGGATGTCGAAGGCGTGGCCTACGTGATCGGCTACGATTTCGTGAAAGGTGGACTTGTGCCCGACGAGCTGATTCCAAGCAAGATAAAGGATGCGTTCGTACACGAAGGTCAGCAGCTCATCCTCATCAACTCGATGTATGCCGTTTCATCAAACGAGGTGAATGCCCAAATCGAGGCCATCAACGCCATCATGAAAGAATATGACCCAGATGGTATGCTCATCGGCGAAGCGCCCGCAACGAAGGACCTTACCGAAATCATGGACCATGATTTCATGGTCGTCGACGCTCTCGCCATCATCGCCGTGCTCATTATTATCGCGATAGCATTCCAGTCGATCACGCTTCCGTTCATACTGGTGCTCGTCATCGAGCTCGCCATCATGATCAACTTGGGGCTTCCGTACTATACGAACGATATCGTCTGCTTCATTTCGCCGATCTGCATCTCTACAATCCAGCTCGGATCCACCGTGAACTATGCGATACTCATGACTACGCGCTACAAGCGCGAACGCGCTGGAGGGCTCGAGAAACGAGAAGCTGCCGAAACGGCCTTCAGGATGACGTTTCCTGCGGTGGTCACGAGCGGCGGGTCGTTCTTCGCGGCCACAATCGGCGTTTCGCTCGTTGCGCGCATGGGCCTTATAAGCCAACTATGCGGGCTTATGGCGCGCGGGGCTTTGATCTCGACCTTGTGCGTATTGTTCATTCTCCCCGCATTCTTTGTTAGCTTTGATAAACTTATTGTTAAGACGAGCCGTGGATTCAAGCCGAAACGCAACGACAAGTTCGTTATCCAGGAGGTTTAGAAAATGAAATTAAGTCCTAGCAAGATCACGTCCTCGGTTGGGTATTCCTTCGCGATAGCCGCGTTGTGCAGTCTCGCGATTACGCCACAAATCGCCTTGGCCGAAGAAAACGCTAGCCAGGATGCGAATTCCGATTCATCGTCTTCGGCATCGACCGGGAAGCGCGTGTACGATGCGCCTGTTGCCAGCGAGAAGTCCGAAACCGTGTACGTCTTCGCCAATCCCGACGGCTCGGTGAAGAACACCGAGGTCTCCACAACGCTGAAGAACCAACTCGGGGAAGACGAGCTTGCTGATTCTTCGGTGCTGACTGACATAGAAAACGTCGAGAACGATGCCACGTTCAGCGGGTCGGGCGATGACATGGTGTGGAACGCTTCTGGAAAAGACGTCTACTACACCGGCATCACCACCAAGGATTCTCCGGTATCCGTGAAGGTGTCTTATTACCTCGATGGGGAGAAGGTATCCTACAAGGAGCTCGCTGGAGCTTCGGGAAAGCTCAAGATCCGCTACGATTACGGCAACGAAGCAACAGTGGAGAAGATGATCAACGGCAAGGACGAGACGCTCTATGTCCCATTCACGTTCATCACCGCCATCTTGTTCGACAACGATAGCTTCAAGAATCCCGAAGTGACGAATGGAAAGGTCATCGACGACGGCGACCGCACGATCATCGCAGGATACGCTATCCCCGGCTTGCAGAAGAGCCTGGGCGACCTTGCCGAAGACCTCGATATACCCGAATACTTCGAAGTGAGCGCTGATGTGTCGAACTTCGAGATGAAGTCGTCCCTCACGATTGCCACAGCGGGGCTATTGGAAGACTTCAATGCCGATGACCTTGACACCAGCGAACTTGAAGATGCGTCAGGCGAGCTAGCGGATGCAATGGACAAGGTTCTGGAAGGCACGGGAAGCTTGAAGGAGGGCCTTAACAAGCTCGCAGATGGCGCTGACAAGCTTTCTTCGGGAACATCAGAACTGGCGGGTGGTATCGGCACGGCGAAGGACACCGCCGAGGATAAGACGCTTCTCGGCGGAATGAATTCCCTGAAAGAAGGATACGACGAGAAGCTCCTTGCGCCTGTTAAGGACACCGTAACCAAGGTGAAGACCTTCATCGACGAGAACCGCACAAACCTAACAGTCGCCTGGGAGGCTCTCCAGGGCATGGACAAGGCCATCGACGCGCTTGGAAAATCGATTGATGCGCTCGGAAAAGTCGACAAGAACGATTTAGACGCGCTCGCGGCACAGCTTGACGACCTGCAATCCAAGCTCGACTCAGCGTCTTCCGAAATCGACAAAGCCCAGAAAATGGTTGCCGCATTTGAAAGCATCGATCTTTCCGGCATCGAGGGAGCTTTGACCGCCGTCGGTTCGAGCATGACAGCAGCTGGGTCGCATCTCGAAGAAGCAGGAGGCCTGTTGCAGAACGGAGTGGCAACCGACCTCGGTAACATCGCTTCCAACACGCAGTCAGCTGCAGGATCGCTCGGCGAAATCCAATCGGGCTTGAGCGAATTGAGCGGAATGGTAGACAGTTTGCCTGCGGATCAGCAAGAGGCCTTCAAAAGTGCATTGGCCTCGATTCAAAACGGGCTAGGAGGAGCTAGTGGAAATCTGTCAGCGATTGGAGAAAACCTTTCTTCAACTCAAACAGACCTTGGAAAAGTTGGGGAAAGCATCAACAATGCGGGCAATGAGCTTAAAAGCGGTGGCGCAACACTCCAGGAAGTTGGGAAGAGCCTGAATTCGCTCAAGGATAGCCTTCCCTCATCGTCGGATATCTCAAAGATCAAGGGTCTTCTGAATAGCGCACAAGGAGCGCTCACAGATGAGAACATTGCCATCATGGACCAATGCATAAGCTCGTTGAGCGACGCCATGGGCAAGCTCGATGTCGATGAGCTGAACGGCGAGATCGCATTGATGAAGAAATACTATCCCCAGATCGTCAAGTACCTCGAGAGCACATCTGCCCAAAAAGCTATGAAAGAGCTCGAAACCAAACTCGATGAGACCGTCGAGGGCATGGACCAGGTATCGAAAGGCCTCGACGAAGAGCAGAAGGGCATGGAGAAGCTTGCCGAAGGCGCCGACAAGCTTAAATCTGGCTCCAGCGCCCTCGCAAAGGGGGCAGACGAGGCTGCTAACGGCTCGTCTCAATTGCTGGAAGGCATCGAAACGTTAAACGACGAGGGCATTTCAGAGATCACCGACCTCGTCGATAACGACATCGTCTCGTTCAAGGACCGTCTCCAAGCCTTGACGGATGCCGCAAGGGATTACAACAACTTCGCAGGCATCACAGAAGGCACGGCGGGAAGCGTTAAGTTCGTGATCGAAACCGACCCCATCACGCTCGAATAGGTGTATTGCAAAGACAAGATCGTTCTAAGTCATAAAACGGCGGGGCAGGATACCTAGATAGGTTCCAGCCTCGCCGTTGACCGTAGGCAGGAGCAGCGCTCTCTTATCACTCCATCGGTTAGTGCACATTTGATACAATCTCATAAGTGTTAATCCGAAGAGGGGAGGGCCATGGCCGCTTTGGTTAACGAGAAAGCTCGGATGGTCAGCAACGAGCCAGTTGGTCCACGTCTGCACCTCATGGCGCTCGAATCTCCCAAGATCGCCGCCGCCGTGCTACCAGGCCAGTTCGTTCACATGAAGGTACCTGGGGCAGAGCAGCACATTCTGCGCAGGCCGTTTTCGGTCTACGCAGCGGATTCAAACCGAGGCATTTTGGAGATTCTCTACCAGGAAATCGGCTCCCTGACGAGGTTCATGCCTGGCATCGTCGAAGGCGAGTTCGAGACGATCGGTCCAGTCGGAAATGGATGGTCTGGCGAACGCCGGTTTTCAGAGGGAAGCGCAACGCATGCCCTGCTCGTCGGCGGCGGCGTAGGCGCTGCTCCTCTTTTCATGCTCGCTCAAGCTTTGCATGCGAAGGGATGCCCCACGGATGTCGTGCTCGGCGCGCAAACTTTCGATGCTCTCGTTGCGCGCACGCGATACCAGCAAGCTATGGGTGTCGAGCCATGCTGCGCTACCGACGACGGTTCCTACGGTCGGGCCGGCTTCTGCACCTCGCTTGTGGAGGAGCGTTTGGCTGACGGTTGCTTGATTGATGGTGTGCCCTATGATTACCTGGCCGTATGCGGACCTGAACCCCTCATGAGGATTGTCGCGAACATGGGCTGTAGCCATGGCGTTTACACCGAAGTCAGCATGGAGAAGCGCATGGCATGCGGTATCGGCGCTTGCTTGTCATGTGTTGTTGACACCACAGGCGGAAAACGTCGATCATGCGTCGATGGCCCGGTATTTGATGCCTCGGAAATTGTTTGGTGATAAGCGATAAACATTCGATGGGTCATTAGATTCAATTGTTTTTGAGAAAGCAGGAGCGATGCGGATTCCACGCAGCACGAATATCAAGCTCGACGTCAACCTCGGCGGCCTGTCCATGAAGAATCCCGTGACTACGGCATCGGGCACATTCGCCGCTGGACGAGAATACAACGACTTCGTAGATGTGGCATCCCTCGGCGCCGTAACTACCAAGGGCGTTTCGCTCAACGGCTGGGAGGGCAATGCAAGTCCTCGTATCGCAGAGACGCCGAGTGGTATGCTCAATTCGATAGGCTTGCAGAATCCAGGGGTGAACCACCTTATCGAGCATGAGCTCCCTTGGCTGCGAGCTGCGGGCGCAACGACGATCGTCAACATCTCGGGTCATAGCTTCGACGAATACGTGAGCGTGGTAGAAGCACTTGAAGAGACGGACCTCGTCGATGCATACGAAGTCAACATCTCGTGTCCTAACGTCGATGCAGGCGGAATGACCATAGGCACGGACCCGAAAAGCGTCGAGCGCGTAGTGGGGCTTTGCCGAGCTGCCACGAAGCGCCCGATGATAGTGAAGCTTACCCCAAACGTGACCGATATCTCAGAGATTGCGCGCGCTGCGACGGCGGCAGGCGCAGATGCGCTATCGCTGATAAACACGCTTCTCGGCATGGCAATAGACGCGACTCGACGTAAGCCGCAACTCGCACGCTACGTTGGCGGACTTTCCGGTCCCGCCGTGAAGCCCGTGGCGTTGCGCATGGTTTGGGAAGTGCACAAAGCCGTCGACGTACCCCTACTAGGCATGGGGGGAATATGCACGGGCATAGACGCCATCGAGTTCATCCTTGCCGGCGCGAGTGCGGTCGCCGTCGGAACGGCCAATTTCACCAACCCGACAGCCACTGTCGATGTCGTGGACGGAATAATCGAGTATTGTGAACAGCAAGGTGTGGAAGACGTAAACGAACTGATAGGGGGCCTGCAATGACGAACGCGTTTTCAAACGTTCCCGCTTCCGAACGGATTATCGTAGCTTTGGATTGTGGCCGCGAGGAAGCCATAAGCCTTGCCGAGAAGCTTCGCGGACGGGCGAAATGGGTGAAGGTCGGCATGACGCTGTACTACGCTTGCGGCCCGTCTATCGTCGCAGCTTTCAAACAACGCGGTTACAAGGTGTTTCTTGACCTGAAGCTCCATGACATTCCCTTCCAGATCGAAGGAGCCGCGAAATCTGCAGCGCTCACAGGCGCGGACATGATCACCATGCACATCATGGGCGGTCAGGACATGCTCGAAGCTGCCCAGAGGGGCGTTCAGGCCGCTGCAGCCGAACGCGGTGATAAATCAGTGGCCGTGACCCTGGGCATCACGGTGCTTACAAGCATGGACGAACAAGCGCTCTCGCAAATCGGCATCGATCGCACGCCAGCTGAGCAGGTCGCGCTGCTTGCAGGCGTGGCCAAAGATGCAGGCATTGCCGGTGTTGTGGCCTCGCCTCAAGAAGCTTCGCTGCTTCGCGAGATCCTCGGTCCCCGGGTCTACATTGTGACGCCAGGCGTACGACCTGCTGGTGCTGACAAGGGGGATCAAAGCCGTGTGGCCACGCCAGCGGAGGCTTTTGCAAACGGGGCGTCGCATATCGTCATCGGAAGACCGGTCACGAGAGCCGAAGACCCTGCAGCTGCCTTCGATGCAATCGTAAAGGAACTCCAGTAGTCGTACGCTTATGACCTGGTCTTTCTTTGTCACTTGCATTGTGGTTGCCATATAGCAGTTACTCAACCGCAGGTCAAGTGTAGAAAGTGCGTATTTCTAGAGCAGATTCACCTGTAAATGCATAAAAAACTTCTTGTCTACGTGGGGAAACAGTAATAGAATGTGCCTACATCAGCCGCAATGCACATCAAACGTCACAATTACCTAATATGGCTACGGTAACAAGTAGTTTGTGGTGATATTGCGCTAACAGGGGAAATGACCGTATATAACGCTAACATTTCTCAGGCAATTAATACAAGGACAAAAAAGGAGATACCAAATGGCAATTCCTAAACTCAGCGAAGAAGAGCGCAAGGCTGCACTCGAGAAGGCTAAGGAAGCACGCATCAAGCGCGCAGAGGTCCGCGAACAGCTCAAGAGCGGCGATCTCACGCTGAAGGAAGTCATCGACATGAAGGACGACCCCATCGTCGGCCGCATGAAGGTTTCCACCCTCATCGAGACTCTGCCCGGCTATGGCAAGGCCAAGTCCGAGAAGATCATGAATGAGCTTCAGATCGCCGACAGCCGCCGTCTGCGCGGTCTTGGCGAGCGTCAGCAGGCCGCCCTGCTGGAGCGTTTGGGCTAAATAGCTGCATGCGAACCGGCAATTTGTTTGTCATCTCTGGGCCATCAGGTGCCGGCAAGGGCACGCTGGTGGCCCGGCTGTTGGAAGAGGTTCCCGATACCTGGATTTCGGTATCTGCCACAACGCGCAAACCTCGTAACGGCGAAGTGGATGGCAAACACTATTACTTCATGAGCCGCCAGCAATTCCAGAAACTCGCACAAGACGATGAGCTGCTGGAATGGGCTGAGTATTCGGGGAACCTATATGGCACGCCGCGCAAGAGCGTCGAAGACCATATGGCTGAAGGCAAGCAAGTCATCCTCGAGATAGACGTGCAGGGCGGATTCCAGATCCGCGAGAAGCTTCCCGAAGCGCACCTGGTGTTCATCGAGCCACCATCGCTCGATGAGCTCGAACGCAGGCTCGTGAACCGTGGGACGGAAGATGCGCAAGCCATCGAAAGGCGTCTATCTGCTGCCAAGATGGAGCTGTCCCGCAAAGATGAGTACGATTTCGTGCTCGTGAACGACGACCTTGACGTTGCAGTGCAGCAACTTGCTGCTTACGTTAACGAACAAGCCGAGATGACGAAGTAGGGATGTTATGAGCATTATTGAACCGAAAATCGACGTCCTGCTCGAGAAGACCGACAACGATCGCTTCCTGCTGTGCTCGCTTGCCAGCAAGCGCGCCTACGACATCAACGACATGCTCCGCGGTCAGCGCGATCGTGCAATCCAGATGCAGACGGCTGTGGAAATCGCCCGCGCATCCGATAAGAAGCCGCTTTCGATCGCCTTCAACGAGATTGCGCGCGACGACGTGTCCTATGATCCGGAGTCTATCGACGCGAAGAGCCACTAGCAATCCATGGAAGAGCTTCATCAGCGGGTCTGCCTGGTCCACTACCATGAAATCGGCCTCAAAGGCCGCAACCGATCGGTATTCGAGAAGCGCCTCGTTAAAAACGTCGAGGCGCTTCTCGGCGCTTTCCCGGTCGTGACGATCCATCGTATATCGGGCCGCCTATGCGTGTTCATGAAAGAGGGAGCTTCGCGTGAAGCCGCCCTCGAAGCGGCTGACACCATCCGTTACGTCCCAGGTGTCGCACGTGTCTCATGCGGTTTCAAATGCGAGCGCGATCTTGTAGAGATGGGGCAAGTTGCCATAAATGCCCTTGGTGAATGCGGAGAGTTCCAGACCTTCAAGGTTCACGCACGCCGCAACCACACCGACTTCGCAACCGATTCGATGGAGATGAACCGCATCATCGGATCGGATTTATGCGCCGCATATCCCGACAAGACCGTGAAGATGAAGGATCCCGACGTGACGGTTACCGTCGAGGTCGTCCAAAATGCTGCGTACATATACGCGCGTAGCACACGCGGAATCGGAGGGCTTCCCGTGGGAAGCTCGGGACGTATCGTCAGCCTCCTATCTAGCGGCATCGACTCTCCTGTAGCCCTATGGAAGCTTGCAAGGCGCGGCGCGGTGTGCATCGGCGTGCATTTCTCCGGACGTCCGCAGACCTCAGACGAAAGCGAATACCTTGTCGATGACATAGCAAGGGTTCTCGAGCGGACGGGATGCATAGCCCGCGTTTACGTCGTGCCCTTCGGGGATTACCAGAAAGAAATCGCGTTAAGCGCTCCACCGTCTTTGCGCGTCATCCTGTACCGAAGGCTCATGTTCAAAGTCGCCCAAGAGATTGCCGCCATCGAAGGCGCAGGGGCGCTCGTAACCGGTGAGAGCCTCGGCCAGGTTGCATCTCAGACGCTCGACAATATCCGCGCAACCGACGATGCGGTCGAACTACCCGTTTTCAGGCCGTTGATTGGCACCGACAAGCTCGAGATAATCGACGAGGCGCAGCGTTTGGGAACGTTTGAAATCTCCTCACAGGATGCGCCTGATTGCTGCACGCTGTTTATGCCGCGCAATCCCGAAACACATGCAAAGCTCGACGACGTGCGCACCGCCGAATCTGCATTTCCGATTGACCGGTGGATCAGCGAACTTGTCGATGCAGCCGAAATCCACGATTACGCATGTCCTCCGTACCATCCGAGGCGACGCTAACACCTGATAGTGAGAGGGGCGGGCATCTCGGATACTCATCCCTTCCTATGAGCAAGTCGCCCCTTGGTTCTCGATAGTCATTTGATATATAAAACGTCGTTTCAAGACTGCTTTTGATGCTTGGTGAGCAAGTTTTTTGCAAGTTTTCATGCGATTTTTTGCAATGTAAATTGCTCTGTCACGCTATTAGCAGACAGGCTGCCTGGCAAGGTCTTTTGGTTATAGTCTTCACGTCGTCAACGTGAGAGGCTATGAAACGTGGACCTGAATGCACTTTAAAACATAAAA
>JAFRJC010000112.1 GCA_017432445.1 Eggerthellaceae bacterium
CATGACGAACGCCCACGTCAGGAACTGCCACTCGGCCTGCACGAACGACAACCCGCCGAAGCAGGCGGCCAAAATCGCAATGCTCGCCGTCATGATGATCCGGCAATCTAAGCGGTTGAACAGCTTCCCAAACGGCGTGAGGACCAAGATCATGCTGAGGGAAAAGGCCGCCAAGAAATAGCTGAGCGTTGCTGGGCTCGTGCCGATGTCCGCCGCCACCGGAGTATAGAAAATGCCCGCACAACTCAGGCAAAACGACACGGGCCCGAAATTGATCAGGCAAAGAGCCATCACAATCAAGTATTCGTACGGAAACCCCGCTTGCCTCGAAATGCCCATTGTCTACACACGCCTTCTTTCGAATCGACACTTGCCAATTGTATCCAATGGGAAGGTCGCAGGCACGCTGCAGGCGCCCACCAGGTATGCGATGGCGGACTCGGCGCTCGGCTACCAGCTCAACGTGAAGCTATCGTCAGAAACTTCCAGCTGGGCTTTCACGCCCATCAGCAGCGGGTAGTTCGCATCCCCATGACCTGCAGGGAAACCGAACGCCACGGGAACATCAAGATCCTCGACATTCTGCCGCGCAGTCATATCGCGCATCGATGTGAACGTGGACAGGTTACCGCCAATCAGAATGCCCTCTGCCTGTCATTGCTTGCGATAACTCGAAGCTTCACAGGTGTAAATGGGCACTTCGCTCTGCAAAAGCTTCTGGTAGGCTGCCAGCGTGCGCTCGGGGTCGGGTGCGGTGTAGAGGACATGCATTAGAATGCCGAGAAGAACATTGCTGACGAGAAAGGCCGACATGACGCTGGAGACCGAGCATGTCACCTGCATCACGAGGGAACAGTGGGAAAACGACTCATCCAGTTCCTCATGTGCAGCGATTTGGAGAAGGTGAAGAAGGTTCAAATGAAATTCGGTTTCTCGATAGTTGGCGTCGTGTTCCTGGCGATGCTGTTCGTCCCCAACATCATCTGGGGAAGAAACCAGCCGCCCGGCTATGCCGAGATCTCGAAAAACGAGAACCGCATCCTGCTCGCGCTCGAGCGGATCGGCGAAGTTGCCGCCACGTGCACCGCCGTGATCTTCGTTTGCCCGCAGGGCTTCTCATTCCCGTGGCTCCTGTGGCCGATCGCCGCCTTCGCCCTGATGATCCTGTACGAGATTGCCTGGATGCGCTACTTCAACGGTGGAGGAGAGCTCGCCGACATGTACAGGCCCCTCGGCCCTATACCCATCCCGCTCGCCAGCCTGCCCGTGGCTGCCATCTTCCTACTGGGCGTCTGGTACCAGTCGCCCTTAACCCTGATTGCCGCCATCGTTCTCGGAATCGGCCACATCGGCATCCACCTCGGCCACGTGCGCGAGTTGTCCGGTCGTTAGGCGAGCAGGGTGCTCAACAGGGCGCTCGTCTCTTCCTCATAATCTGAACGGATCAGTGCGACCTGTTCGCCGTGCTTGGAAAAGGATTCGATGTAGTAGCGGTTGTCCGCCTTCAGCGAGTCGCGCGTGCACCCTGAATCGTCAAGCCTCTTCTCTATGTCGGAGCCGTGCGAGCGAATCTCGTCGAAGTGCGTGTCGATGTATTCGTCGGACATGGCCAGGCAGACGAACCTGATGTGCTGCAGGTACCGCTCGTCGAAGTCAGATCTCCACCAGGGCGGGATGTAGCAGCCCTCGACGATGAGGTTCTGCCCGTTCTCGATAGCGGTTTTCACCATCTCCCGCACGATTGGCCAGAGATATTCCGTGAGTTCTTCGTCGTCCTCGGGCGTGAGGCTGGTGTTACCGCTGCGGATAAGCCCCATCTTCAAGTGGTCGATGGAGAGGTAAGGGTAGCCATATTCATCGAGCATACGCTGCGCCAGGAGCGTCTTTCCCGCGTGAGACGCGCCGGTAATCAATACGATCATTGCCTGACCCCGTTCTTCATCTGGCGCGCCCTCCTACGTTTGCTGAAAACCACGACTTTTTCTCGGCATTTTAAGACATGATAAGGGTTGGGGCGCTGGCAGCCCATTAGATCAGCACTCCCTCGCAGTGGTCGACTTCGTGCTGGATGGCCTGCGCCACGCGCCCGAAGAACGACGCGCTGTGCAGCTGAAGGTCGAGGTCTTCGTACTCGACGTCGATGCGCTCGAAGCGCACGGCCTCGCGCAGGCCCTCGAGCGACAGGCAGCCCTCTTGCGCGCGGTACTCCCCTTCCGTGCGCACGATGCGCGGGTTCAGCATGGGAAGGACCGACCCGTCCGCATCGAGCACGGCGATGATGCGCTTGCGCTCGCCGATCATGTTCGCCGCCATGCCCACGCAGCCGTCGCGGTGCGCCTCGAGCGTGTCGATGAGGTCGAGCGCGATGGCGAGGTCGTCAGCAGTCGCCTGCTCGCTCGGCTGCCGCAGGAAGAACTTCTTGGTCATGATGGGTCGGATCATCGGGGCTCCTTGGGTGAGTGCGATGAGTTTGTAGGGGTCAATTGTAAATGAATAAATGAAACGGTCTTCCTGCGGATACTTTTCCCTTGTCGGCCAAGCTCATGTCATCGCCCTTTCAGCAGAGAAGGTGAAGTGTGGAAAGCATCGCCCTGTGTCGCAATTTCGTCCTTGCCTTAGAATGTGCGCATACATCAAATCAGGCTATCGGAGGCTGTCATGGTGGATTACGGACTGAAGGACAGGGTCGCAATCATCACGGGCGCGAACAACCCGCAGGGAATCGGCGCGGCGACAGCCATAGCCCTTGCCCGCGAAGGCGCGAAAGTCGTCCTGACATACAAGAAGGTTCCACGCGATTACGACGAGGGTAAGGCGGGCGAAAACGGGGTCGACCGCTATTACAGAGCCAACGCAGGCGATGCGTCGGAAGTGGAAGAGAAACTCGGCGAGCTGAATGCGCAGTATCTCGTGTTGGAGAAGGACATCTCGGATGAAGGCCAGGTAAGGGAAATCTTCGACGCAGCAATCAAGCGTTTCGGACACGTCGACATCCTCGTGAACAACGCCGCAACCGATGACGAAACCGGTAAGGACACCATAGAGGCCATCACCCGCGAGGTCATCGACGACACTTTCGCCGTCAACGTGCGAGGCAGCCTGCTCATGACGGCAGAGTTCGTGAGACGCCGTGGCGACTACGGGCGGATTATCAACCTTTCGACCGACTCCGCCCAGGTCTTTGCTGGACAGATAACCTACGGGGCGAGCAAAGCGACCCTGGAGGCCTTAACGCGCAGCGTGGCCATGGAGGTCGGAAAGTACGGCATAACGGTGAACAGCGTTGCACCGGGACCCACGCAGACAGGGTGGATCGACGAAGAACTCGAAAAGGCGGTCCTTCCGCTGATTCCCATAGGAAAGCTGATTCAGCCAGAAGACATCGCGAACACGATAGTCTTCCTCGCGAGCGAGCAGGCAAGGATGATAACAGGCCAAGTTATCAAGGTCTCTGGCGGCCACGCGCTGTAGCCGAGTGTCGCGGCCTCGCCCATGCCTTAGACTGTGGGCGTATGGCAAAACGGGGTTTAACGGGGGAAGAACATGGGCTACAGAGAAGAAGCAATTGAATGCGTCAGGGACTCTGTTCTCCCGATGCAAAAGCAGCTGTATGAAAAGCACAACGGCGATTTCGACAGCATCTATACCGAAGAGTACAACAACGCATCCTACATGGGAGAGGTCATCGTACCCGGGAGGGAGTACGAGCTGAGCTACCTGGAATGCACGTGCGAGAAGGTGAAGTCCGGGCTGAGGAGCGACCCCGAACAGTGCGAATGCTCGCGTCAGAGCGTCTTGTATATTCTGTCGCAGCTCGAGCCGGAGAGTGAATTCGACGTCCGGATAGTCGATACGATTCTCAGGGGCGGCGACCGCTGCACTTTCAGGATAAAGAGGTTATCTGCGTAGCAGGACATCCATCATCGCATCGTGAACCGTATCGATAGGATGGTCTTTGCCGTTGGGACATCGTCGATTCGGTTGCCCCCGTTAGTCGTACATGTGCCCCTTTAGGGAGAGCTCTACCAAGACAAGCAGGCAGCGCAGTGGATCTATCACGATCTCGCAGAGCTCCTGATTTCGTAGCATAATACTCACGTACGCATGATCATCTGGAAGGACCCTCCCGTGCTGCAAGACGGCTTATACGAGCAAAACCTCAGCAACGCTATTGACGACGCTCTGACAGCCGAACTAGTAGCGACCGATAAAGAGATTGAAACCACACGCCTCGACGAGGCTGAAGCGCCAAAAATGCTGACGCAATATGTTTCGGGAATCCTGGAGCAAGCACTCGAGGATCTCGACG
>JAFRJC010000113.1 GCA_017432445.1 Eggerthellaceae bacterium
ATGCGGTGTCGTAGGACACTTCGCGGATGCGGAGGGGAAGCCTCTATGCAGGACGAATACCAATGACATCTATACTCCGACGATGGAGTTCACGGTTTCCATGAAGCTGTGTACGGAGTGCGCCATGATGTCGATCGTTGCTCAGTACGGACATGAGCCGACTCGGAGCCGCAATGACTTGGCCTGAGTTGGTGCACCAGGTAATCCCGTGGGCGTTGTCGGCCAACACCATTGCGCTGAACTGGCTTGCAGGAAACCAGCGAAATCTAGGTTGGCTGCTGGGAGTCATCGGGCAAGTCGTGTGGTTCATCTTCATTTTCACGTGGCAGGTCTGGGGATTCCTCCCGATGGCTATCGGATTGTCGATCGTGTACGCGCGCAACTTGATCAAGTGGCGCAACGAACGGTCGCAGGCGGCCGCTGAAGCGAAAACCGCTGCGTTACACTCCAGAACGAGACGAAAGGACAAGCGATGAAACTGAACTGGGTAACCGACCCGTCGCAGCAGCACATTCGACGCGCTACAACCGCTGCATACCAATACACGCTGTTCCACATGACGGATGGACGAGCACGCGTCGAGATCAAGCACCGAGGAGACCGATCCAGCGCGACTCCGATCAAGCGATTCGATTACAAAACGGTCACAGGTGCGGAAGCAGCCGCATCGCGGTTCGAGCAGAAACACGGCTACCGCGACCCTGCACACCACGCCCCGGCGGAGGTGGCACCGTTTCTCAAGCCGCTGCCGTCAACCGTGCGGGCGCTGGTAGACGAATCGAGGAGGAAGATGCGTGCCGCATCGTTGGCGTTCCGCGTCTCGAAGTCCGAGGCTACGAAACAGCGGTACGAGCAGTACGACCGAGAATACGTCGAGCTGTGCGCTGCGCTGCTGTGCTGCACAGAGCACGCCTGTTTCAACCGGACCGAGGTTGGCACCGACCAGTGCGCGGCTCACGGAAACAACAACGAGAACGAGGAGAACTGACATGGGGAAATCACGAAGCATTGGGTCGCGCCCGACGCCGAAGGACCCGGAGACCGAACGCGTACGCCACACCCTACAGAACCCGTTCGGGAAGAAGTACGGCCCGAACTCGGGGAAGGACGGCAGCAAGAAGTGATCATCCCTGATCATCACATCCGCAAGGCTCAAGCTGATCTGAACATCATCGAACCGTTCGTGTCTGAGCACGTGCAGCCTGCGAGCGTTGACCTGACGCTCAGCGAGGATGTGCAGCTCTTCGGACAGCCGGACCAGGCTCAGGAGGGCGATCTTTCGCTCCGACAGCCTCAATCGGGAACGATCGGTCAGGGGGTCATCTTGCCGGGTCAGTTCCTCCTAGGAAGCACACGGGAGAAGATCACGATGCCTGCGGACATGGTGGGTCAGATCAACGGACGATCCTCGTGGGCACGGCTCGGACTGATAGTCGAGAACGCTGGATTCATCGATCCCGGCTTTTCCGGAACGATCACGCTGGAGCTGAAGAACGTCGGGCACAGGCCGATCAAGATTCGCGCCGGTGACCGAATCTGTCAGCTTGTGCTGAGCCTCATGGCCGGACGAGCTGAACAACCCTACGGGTCTCCAGGGCTCGGCAGTTCCTACCAAGGGCAGGAAGGGCCCACACTCAGCGCGATCGACAGAGCATAGCTGTTTAGCTGGGAAAACACTGAATAAAGAAATCAGGAGGGGCCCCCTTGCGGGGCCCCTCTGGCGTATGCTAAATTTATTTCATCGCAAGACGACGACAGACGATAGGACGACACGATGAACTTCAACGACATGACCGTTTCGGAACTCCGCAAGCTTGCCGCTGAGCTGGGCATCTCGGGCCGTTCGACCATGAAGAAGGCCGAGCTGATCGCGGCGCTGAGCGCCGACGAGTTCGTCAGCATCATCGAGCTGAAGGCGGGCATCGCTGAGGCCGAAGCCGAAGAGCGCGAGATGAACGAGATCCGCGCCGAGATCGCGGCAGAGAAGTCCCATGTCGAAGCCCTTACCGCTGACAAGGTCGTTCCGGCCGGGATGTTCGATCCTGAGCTGACCTACTACGCCGATGGGACGTACGTCGTCATGCGTGCGCAGGGTACCGAGCAGCAGGGGATCGCGGTCGGCATGACGGTCAACGCCGGTCCCTATCAGTTTCAGGCCGTTCGGTTCTCTGACGGAACCGTGAAGAACGTTGCGCCGCACGTGCTGCACCGCGACGACATCGCCGAGCAGGCGGCGTACATCGAAGAGGGCGTGGAACGCGACGAGTCGGCCACCGACCCGGAACTCAAGTCCGTGACCATCAACCGCACGGACGGGAAGAGCGCGCACGGCATTCTCAACGATGGCACGCACGAGCGGCACGGTTCGATCAAGCGAGAGGGTCGGTTCTGGGTGCTCCGAGACCTGACGGACGGACAGCTCACTCAGGTCAAGGCCACCACGTTCAACAAGCTCGCGAAGCGCTGGGCGTGCAATGTCGGCGTCTGGGCGGAAGACATCCAAGTGTTCCGCTGAGGTTCAGGGGGCAGAGTTAGGGCTCTGCCCCCACCTGAGAGAATGGAAGAGAATACATGGTCGAACCGATGGCCGCAGTGATAGCAGTGGCGATAGCATCGACAGGGATGGCCCCGCTTGCTGCGGTATATATCGGCAGCAACATGCACGAGCCTCCGCAGACTGGAGGCCCGGCCCCGGAGTGCATCGATGATGACGACGACACGACAACCCTCATCCGCATCACTGACAACGAACACTAGAACAGACGAAAGGATACGAAATGCCTAGGCTCATCCCCGTTTACGAGGATAACGACCTGCTCACTGCTGACCAGGCTGCTGACCACTTCGGGTACTCTCGGGACTACTTCCGGTCCATGCTCCAGATCAACGACAAGGCAGCGGACGCGAAGCTCATCCGACTTAAGATCGAGACGGACGAGACGTGGAGGAAGGCCAATCGGAGCCGAGCGAAGCACGTCTTCAACTTCGGAGAGCTGCGCGATTGGTACAAAAAGAAGCAGCGATGACCCGAGGTGCGGGCTAAGAAGTGGGCACGACGGCACACGCCGAGCCCTCTTGTCTAGAGCGCAGTGAACGGCCGCCTTCGGGCGGCCGTTTTCGTATACTGATCTCATGTCCACGACTCCGAACCTTGCCGACGAGATCATAGCGGCGCTCGACGATGCTGAGCGTTCGAAAATCGATTACACGGCCGATCCGGTTCGGTGGGCCACAGAGGAAGCGGATGTTCATCTGTGGTCGAAACAGCGTGAGGTCATTGAAAGCGTCCGAGACAACAGCCGAACCGCAGTGCACTCGTGCCACAACGTCGGCAAGACTTTCACGGCTGCTGTGACGGCGGCGTGGTGGATCGCATCGCATAAGCCTGGAGAGGCATTCGTTCTGTCAACCGCGCCCACTGCTCCGCAGGTAAAGGCGCTGCTCTGGCGTGAGATCGGACGACTGCACGGCAAGGCTAACCTGTTCGGGCGCGTGAACTTGACAGAGTGGTACATCCCGAACGAAGCGGGCGGGGAAGAACTCGTAGCCTTCGGCCGGACCACGTCAAAGGACAATGAAGCGGCTTTCCAGGGTGTGCACTCAAAGTACGTGCTCGTCATTCTTGACGAAGCTTCTGGCGTCGACACGAAGATTTGGGAGGCGGCAGAGTCGATCGCATCGAACCGGCTTTCCCGAATTCTTGCGATCGGAAACCCGGATCTTCCGCATTCACCGCTCGCCGTCGCGTGCAAGCCGTCGAGTCCGTACAACGTGATTCATATCGGAATCGATCACGCCCCGGCGGTGACCGGGGAAGATGTTCCTGCTGAACTGCTGGATTACCTGATCTCGCCGGAGTGGGCAGAGGATCGCCGTACGGAGTGGGGCGAAGAGTCAGCGCTCTACCAGGCGAAAGTTTTGGGACAGTTTCCAACCGGCGCAGCGGACCCGTGGCGCGTGATCTCCGAAGTTCACGCAGCCGAGTGCCGCTACATCGAACCTGCCTACGACGCTGACCCCGTGCGTGTCGGTGGGCTTGACGTAGGCGCAGGCGGCGACCGCACTGTACTTGTCGAGCGTGTGAACGACGCCGTAGGACGAATCGAAACGTTCACAGAACGTGACCCGGAAGCAGCAGCCGAACAGCTCTCTCAGGTGATCCGACGTTGGGGACTGACGCGCGTCAACGTTGACACGATCGGTGTCGGGTGGGGTCTCGCCGGACTGTTGCGCAAGACGCTCAAATCAGACGGCGTTGCGATCGAAGGCGTGAACTTCGCACGGAAGTCGAACTTTCCGAAACGCTTCGTGAACATTCGAGCGGAAGCCTGGTGGCACGGTCGCGAGTTGTCGCGGGACCGCGCATGGTCGCTCGCGAAGCTGGATGACGACGCTATTGCAGAGTTGACGATGCCGCGATATGTCGAGAAAAACGGACGTATCCTGGTCGAACCGAAAGAGGATGTCAAGGAGCGCCTAGGACGGTCGCCTGACATTGCTGACGCCGTGCTGCTCTCGTTCTTCGATGGAATCTGGGTTCCGCCGGTCACGGACTCGCGAGACGCGTTCAATGCTGCCGAC
This sequence comes from Eggerthellaceae bacterium, assembly GCA_017432445.1. GTDB lineage: Bacteria > Actinomycetota > Coriobacteriia > Coriobacteriales > Eggerthellaceae > UBA9715. The sequence continues at coordinate 4,582 of JAFRJC010000113.1, forward strand.
CTCACCGGCGGCTCCAGGCTCGGCGTGGATTCCATCTTCCCGAACTCGTTCATCCCCGGAATGCCTTCAGGCGTCCCCACGAAGCTCATACGGACATGAGCCCGGACCCCGAAGGGCCGGGCTCATGCCTGGTACTGCTAGTACAGCGAAATGAAGATCTCGGGAACGAGAACGCCGGGCCGGTCGGACAGCTCGACGAGTCGCGTGTTCAGGCGCTCAGCGAGGTACCGCGCCTGACGCTCCCACCAAGCGGCGAGCTTCGAGTCGGAGTGACGGGCGATGTTTCGGCGAGTGGTGGCGATGTGCAGGTCGTTGACAAGAGCGGTCATGATCTATCCTTCGTCTGTCGTCGTGCTTTCTGGGCTCAATACTAGTAGAGTTCCAGGTCATCAGCCATGCTGAATTATACAATAACGAGATAAATATTTTGTACGAAGATGACAAGGATGATCAGGATGCCGAAGGGTAGGCTTGAGATCCTGACGAAAGGACGAGAGATGATCCGATGGACAGCCAAGGTCTATACCAACAACATCACTGGGATGCAGCGTCGAACTTGGCGGAAGACGATCGAAACGGATGACGGGAGCAGAGTGCACTGCGAAGTGTACGAGCTAGGCGG
>JAFRJC010000114.1 GCA_017432445.1 Eggerthellaceae bacterium
GACAGTTATAGAAAAGGATACCTTATGCGCGCAATGATTTATATAACGAAGTTTGCTTATTTTTTTCCTTTGACCTGGTATTTAAAGACAATTGATCATTTGTCAAAAGGACACTTCTACAGAAATGGCGACAAGTTACCTTTCTCCTTTGCCGATCGTCCCAGTATTTGTCATCAATCTGTTAACAGAACCCCCAGTTAGGTCTATTATTTAGGAGTTAGTTCTAATGGTTTCAATTCGGAGGAGCACTATGGAAAAACGGAAGGTCGGTTTTACCGAAACCGTCTTGCGTGATGCAAGCCAGAGCCTCATCGCCACGAGGCTCTCGTATGACAAGATGGAGCCCATCTTGTCAAAGCTCGACGCAGCCGGTTATTACTCGCTCGAGTGCTGGGGCGGCGCGACGTTCGACGTCTGCCTCCGCTTCCTCGGCGAAGATCCTTGGGAGCGCTTGCGTAAATTCCGCGCTGCGATGCCCAACACGAAGCTGCAGATGCTTTTGCGTGGTCAGAACATCCTGGGCTACAAGCATTATCCCGATGATATCGTCAAGCGTTTCGTTCGTGCATCGATTCGCAACGGCATCGACATCATCCGCATCTTCGACGCGTTGAACGACCTTGAGAATCTCAAAGTCGCTATCGAAACGACGGTCGAAGAAGGCGGCATGGCATCTGGCGCAATCTCCTACACCACAAGCCCCGTGCATACGCTCGAAGCTTACGTCAAGATGGTGAAAGAACTTGCTGCCATGGGTGTTTCCTCCATCTGCATCAAGGACATGGCCGGCATCATGACGCCAGCAAATGCTTACGACCTGTGCTCGGCCATCAAAGATGCTGTAGACCTTCCGCTCGTTGTGCACACGCACTCGACGACCGGCACAGCATTCATGACTTATCTCAAAGCCGTCGAAGCAGGCGCTGATGTCATCGATACCGCCATCTCGCCGTTCTCTGGCGGCACTTCCCAGCCCGCCACCGAGACGCTGTACGTAGCGTTGACTGAGCTCGGCTACGAAGTCGACCTCGACGAAAAGGTTCTCTACGAGATCGCCGACTACTTCAAGCCCATCCGTGCTGAGTACATCGCAGATGGCACGCTGAACCCAATCTCGTTGACGACCGACACCCAGTGCCTGAATTACCAGATTCCTGGCGGCATGCTTTCGAACCTGCTCTCGCAGCTCGAGATGCTCGGCCAAATCGACAAATTCGACGAGGCCCTCGCCGAGACGCCTCGCGTCCGCGCCGACCTCGGCTACCCGCCGCTGGTCACGCCCACCTCGCAGCTCGTCGGCACCCAGGCAGTGCAGAACGTGCTCGCAGGCGAGCGCTACAAGAACGTCGGCCAGGAAATCCGTGCATACTGCCGTGGTGAATATGGCCGCACCCCTGCTCCCATCAACGAAGAGATTCGCGCGCAGATTCTCGGCGACGAGAAGCCTATCGAGGGTCGTTATGCTGACACGTTGCCGAAGGATGCATTCGAGAAGGCCGAGGCCGAGCTTGGCGACCGC
>JAFRJC010000002.1 GCA_017432445.1 Eggerthellaceae bacterium
AATCCTGTATCTTCCGTAGTATAGCTTGGAGTCCAATGAGGACAGTCAACTATAGCCTTGCAAGCATCCTCTAAAGCTCTTGTCTCCCATCCTTTTTCGTTTCGTACCGGATCCCCGAACATCTCGACAAACCGGGATTTGACCAGTTCATCAAAAGAGTTGAGCATGGTTTTTGAGCCCGCAGCTTCATCGCGGATTTCGCGTAAAGTTTCAACAACTTCATTTTGTTTCAACAACGATGGGGCAGGGATTTCGAGCTCGATGAGGGTGGCCGCTGGTAAGCTTCTGCGGCGGGCAGTTGTACCGCGCATTTTATCCCTATAGAAAGCCATGCTCTGGGGACTGTGTAATGCCAACTCAAGATACAGTGGATTAACCAAACTTGCGTCAATATCCCAAACGTTATAAGCGGGGCTCATTATTCCTTCGAATTCGTAACCTTGGACATATAGAACTCCCTCGTCGATGGGGAAGCCCACAACAAGTTGTCCCGGTTTCACGACTTTGTATGTGCTCTGGTCTTTTGACGCAATAGCTTTCTTGAATCGATCAGCCTGAAGAACAATTCCATCATGCATCGTCATTGATAACACGGGCAATTGTCGATTACCGCATCGTTCGACCTTTGCTGGTCGAATTACATCACCAAGCTTCATGCTGCTACCCCCCAGCAAAACCGGAAGCTAAGCATCATGATCACCACCGAGCATTACCTTGAGCTCTTCAAGACCCTCGGCTATGCGTGCGTTAATTTCAACCAGGTCAGCAAGGATTTCTTCTGTCGGTGGATACTCGATACGCTCGTAGACCGTCTCGGTGTACTTGTTGAAGCTGAAATCGTAATCGTTATCGACAATCTCCTGCTTAGTCACCAGGAAACTCTTCTCTGTGCGAGCACGGTCACGTTCAGCCTCAAGATCTTCCCAACGCGCAAGGATATCGGGGATGTCATCGTTCTTTTCGTCCGGATCACGCTTGTCGTCCAGCGTGAAGCCATCGCCTTCCATGTTGTACAGCCATACGTCATCAGTGCCGCCAGCGTCGGTTTTTGTGAACACCAAGATGGCTGTGCTTACGCCCGAATAGGGCTTGAACACACCGCTTGGCATGTAGATGACAGCTTCCAGCTTCTGGTTATCGACCAGCTCCTGGCGCAGCTGCCGGTATGCTTTCGAGTTCGTGCGGAACAGCACGCCGTTCGGTACGATGCAAGCGCAGCGCCCGCCCAGCTTCAACATGCGCAGGAACAGCGCCACAAACAAAAGCTCCGTCTGTTTCGAGTCCACGATGGCTTTCAGGGAGTTGTCGATATCCTCCGCGTCGACCGACCCCGTGAACGGGGGGTTTGCCAGTATGCAGTCGTACCTGGAGCGAATAGTGTTGTTCTTCGAGATGCTGTCCAGGTAACGCACGTCGGGCATGTCGACACCGTGCAGCATCAAGTTCATGGCAGATATCCGCAGCATGGTCTGGTCGATTTCGAAACCGGTGAACTGTGGAGATGCGCCATTCGTTCCCGCAAAGCAATCCCAATCCGCCTGGGTCATGTCGGCCTCGTGATGTTCGCGCAGATACTCGGCCGCTGAAATCAGAAAACCAGAAGTCCCCATGGCAGGATCGCAGATGAGCTGGCTCGGCCTCGGCGCGATGAAACGCACCATCATGTCGCGGATGTGCTTTGGAGTACGGAACTGGCCGTTCGTACCAGCCGTGTTCAACTTGCTCAGCATGTACTCGTACAGGTCGCCGAGATCCGAGATGTCGTCCACATAGTTGGCGAACAGGGCATCGATGCCGTCAACCGCTTTTTGCAGCGTTTTGGGCGTGGGGATGCCGAATGTGGCAGACTCCATGCTTCTCGTGAAAGCCGAGCCATCGCCAATCGTTTTTATAAACGGGAAGGCGAATTCGCTGACAACCTGGAACATAGTCTCGGCAGGCTTGTCCTTGAAGCGGCTCCAGCGCAAATCTGCGCCATCAATCTCGATTCCAGCCGCATTGCGGTACGTTTTCGGGAAAATTCGCGATTGCGGAACGCCGAGTGCCACTTCGAGGCTCTCGGATTCAAATTCCTTCTCGTCGAGTTGGTGCATGAACATGAGATAGGTTAGCTGACTGATGACTTCGAGCGGGTTGGTGATGCCGCCCTCCCACATTTTTTGCCAGATATCGTCAACCTTGTTCTTCGTGGCTCCAGTGATCATAAAACTCCTGGCCAATCTACTCTTCAAAGTAATCGCTATCGATTTGCTTGACCTCGTACGAGCGTGAGTAATGTCCGATAACGAACTTCCTGAAATTTTTGCTCGTCAACAATTCGCCTTCGGGTTCTTGTTCCAAACGCTTCAAGATAGGAAGCGTCATTTCATCGAATTTCGGTATCGGCATACCAACTCCTATGATGTAGAGAACGCTTTAGAGAATCGTTAGCACTATTGATAAAGACTGCTATGAACTGGTTTAACAATAGCATAAACCACTGTTCTCGTATGTGTGATCAATTACCTTTTCGTCGTCGTCCCACGATCGAATTCAGAGCTCCATATCATCCAGCGGAAGCACGAATCCGAGTCTGTGAAGACAATCCTTCACTTGCCCAGGTATCCAGTACTCATCCTAGCTATTCACGTTCATTTTCTACGTAAGGCGTCTGCTTACGTCACAACCTCGCCCGTGCCTTAGAATGTGAATCCAACCTTTCGAGCCGACCGCGAGGAGGAAAGCGCATATGGAAGAGTTCAAGCGAGACAACCTGCTGTTCTCGCTGTGCGGCCTGAACTGCGGTCTGTGCACCATGAGGATTGGCGGCCATTGCCCGGGCTGCGGGCAGGGCAACAGACCCTGCAAAGTCGCTCGCTGCGCGATGGGGCGCGGGGTCGAGTACTGCTTCGAGTGCCCCGATTACCCCTGCGAGATCTACGACCATGCAGACGACTACGACTCCTTTATCACGCACCTCAACCAGAAGGCCGACATGCAGAAGGCCAAGGAGATCGGCATCGCGGCATACACGGCCGAGCAGGAAGAGAAGGTGAGGCTTCTGGAAACGCTGCTCGCCGAATACAACTCCGGTCGTGAGAAGACCCTGTTCAGCCTTGCGGTCAATCTCCTCTCCATCGAGGAGGTGGAAACCGCGCTCCAGGAAGCAGACCGCGAAACCGCCGGCCTGCCCCTCAAGGAGAAGGCCAAGTACATGGCAAGCAGGCTGAGGGAAATCGCCGGCGAGCACGGAATTGAGCTGAAACTGCGTAAGAAGGCGAAGTGACCACAACCATGCAATTCGGATTCTCAATACCCAGCGCCGTCTTCCTGGCGATGCTCTTCGTCCCGAACATCATGTGGGCAAGGCATCAGCCCGAAGGCTACGCGGAGATCCCGAAGATCGAGAACCCGGCGGCCAGCCCCGCTCGGCTACAATGGCGCTAGGCAACCGACAGGAGGCGCCATGACAGACGACGAGCTCGTAACCCGGTTCCACGAGATGTGGGACGGCTTCCCAGGTCTCGCAAGGCTCATAGACTCGCACCACACCGTGATCGCATCAAACCCCGTCGCCCAGCAGCGGGGGTTCGCGGAGGGCGCCACGTGCGCCAAGGTGGGCGGTCCCGAGCTCCACGCCAAGTGCAAGCTCGGGACATTCTTCAAGAGCGGAGAAGCCGTCACCGACCACGTGCTCGGCGACCGTATCCGCGGTTGGATGCCCGTCGAGGGCCGGCCGGACGTCTGCATCCACTTCGCGGTGATGATTCCCGAGGAGTAGCCCTAAATACCAGCCTCGAGCCTTCGGAGTTGAGCGGCACCCAGTATTCTTTCTCGTCAACCAAGCTCATGTCATCGTCCTTTCGATGTTGAAGGTGAAGATATGGAAAGTCTTGCTCCGTGTCATAATTTCGCCTGTGCCTTAGAATATGGGCGAAGAAATTGCAATTCTGCGGACCGGACACTGGCGAGCAACGTGAGGCCGATAACATGGAAGATAAGTACTACGACCAGGCAGTCGCCTGCGTGAAGGACCACGTCCTACCCGCCCAGCTCGAGCTCTACCAATCCTGCAACGGCGATCTGGACAGGGTTTACGGCGAGGCTATGAACGGAAACGGATACTTCGGGAGCGTCATCGAGCCCGGCCGTGTCTACGAACTCGGCTACGAGAGATGCACTTGCCCGAAAGTACTGTTCGGTCAGATTACCGACCCGGATCAATGCAACTGCTCCAGGCAAAGCATCCTGTACATCCTCGGTCGCCTTGAGCCGAGCAGCGATTTCGAGGTGGAGATCATGGAAACCGTATTGCGCGGGGCGGAGCACTGCCGATTTCGGATCACGAAAAAGTAAACCGTGGGCTGTTGGAAGAGCTGTCGGAGTCCGATGGCAACCGCGTCGTGAGGATTCGCCGCCAAGGCGCGACCAAGGTTTGGAATCGATGACGATCTCGCGAAGCCCCGCCAGCCGCTCGTACGAGAGCCGCCTCATGAGCTCCTTGTTCAAAATGCTTTAGAATAATCAACTGTACAAACAAAAACCCAGGTGACCACAACTATGCAATTCGGATTCTCAATACCCGGCGTCATCTTCTTGGCGATGCTCTTCGTCCCGAACATCCTCTGGGCAAGGCACCAACCCGAAGGGTATGCTGAGCTGTCGAAGAACGAGAACCGCATCCTGCTCGCGCTCGAGCGTTTGGGCGAGGTTGCAACCACGTGCGCGGCCGTCATCTTCGTGTGCCCGCAGGGCTTCTCGATGCCTTGGCTGCTGTGGCTCGTTGCGGCTTTCGCCCTCTTGCTCCTGTACGAAACCGCCTGGGCGCGCTACTTCAGGGGCGGGGGAGAGCTCTTCGACATGTACGCGCCCCTCGGCCCCATCCCTGTGCCGATAGCGTCCCTGCCCGTGGTCGCCTTCATCCTGCTCGGCATCTGGTGCCAGTCGCCGATCACGGTTGCCGCCGCAGCAATCCTGGGCGTTGGCCACATCGGCATCCACCTCGGCCACCTGCGCGAGATCTCAAGTCATTAACCGTTGGGAACGATGTGGCGACACGCCATGGCGAACGCGCTCACCATATTCCGAATCGTCCTCAGCTTTGCGCTACTCGTGCCACGTGCCCTCTCGCCAGCCTTCTTTGCCCTCTATGTGGCAGCTGGGGTGACGGACATGCTCGACGGTTTCATAGCGAGAAGGACGAATACCGAAAGCGAGTTTGGCGCCAGGCTCGACAGCATCGCGGACCTCATCTTCGTCGTGGTCTGCCTGGTGAAGATACTGCCTGCGATCACGGTGCCGATTTGGCTGTGGATATGGATCGCGTTAATTGTCTTGGTGAAGGCGGTGAACGTGCTCAGCGGATACGTCATGGAGAAGCGCCTTATCCTGCTCCATACCACCGCCAACAAGGTTGCGGGTCTCGTGATCTTTCTCGTTCCGTTTGCCTTGCCGTTCCTCGACATCGCCATCCTCGCAATTCCTGCCTGCGCCATCGCGACGTTCGCCGCCATCCAGGAAGGCCATTTCATAAGAACGGGCAAAGCAGAATCGCCTGTGTAGCACGTCATCCACCCTCGGCGATTGATGTGCGCTCGGTCACGGTCGAGCAGCTGTCTTTCCACGTAACGCCTGATCATTGGCTGATGACACGAATCGTGTCGCCGATGTGACCGCGCGGCTCTTTCCGCCTGCGCAACCGCCCACTACCTTCGGTCTCGCAATAAAAACCAGAAGGGAGTGGTGAGAGTGCCTTACGAGTTACCGAAGAGAGAGCTGTTGGCGGGGTTGGCATTGTTGGGAGCCTTCGCCCTCTGGACCGCGCTGATCCAGTGCGTCGACGTGCAGCCGGTGGGCCAGAACGGCACGGACATCGGCTTTGCGACGTTCAACGTGTGGTTTCACGGCCTGACGGGTGTGCACATGGGAATCTACACGGTCACGGACTGGCTCGGCCTCGTGCCGATAGCGGTGTGCCTGTGCTTCGGGGCCTTGGGAGCCGTGCAGCTGGTACGGAGGAGGAGCCTGCTTCGAGTAGACGCGGACCTTCTCCTGCTGGGCGTTTACTACATCGTCGTCATCCTCTGCTACCTGGTCTTCGAGATGGTTCCGATTAACTACCGTCCTGTTCCCATAGACGGAATTATGGAGGCGTCGTATCCTTCTTCAACGACGCTTCTAGTCTTAAGCGTCATGCCGACACTGAAGTTCCAGGTCGACCGGAGGGCGAAAAGCCCATGGCCCCGGATTGCGGCAACCGTGTTCGTGGTCGTGTTCTCGGCGCTTATGGTGCTCGGACGGCTGGTTGCAGGCGTACACTGGGCAACGGACATCGTCGGGGCCGTCCTGCTGGCGGCCGGGTTGTTCAAGCTGTATCGGTCGGCGGTCGCGCTCGCAGACCGGAAGAAGGCCGAACCGCGCACGGAGGGACGAGGATGGAGTTCAGCGAGAAGCTGCAAGAGCTGAGGAAGGCGAGGTCGCTCACGCAGGAGGAGCTCGCCGAGGCCCTCTACGTATCGAGGACGGCCGTGTCGAAGTGGGAATCCGGCAGGGGTTACCCGAGCATCGACTCGCTCAAGGAGTTGTCCCGGTTCTTTTCCGTCTCGATAGATGAGCTGATCTGCCCGGACGAGATCATCGCTGCGGCTGCGGACGAGAAGAGGGCGTTTGCGGACAGGTACCGTTCGCTCATCTGCGGCGCGCTCGACGTGCTTCTTGCCGTGCTGCTGTTCGTTCCCGCCTTCGGCAACGGCGCGGATTCCACAGCCACGGTTGCCCTGTTCGACCTTGCCGGAGTCAGCCCCTGGCTGAAGTCCGTGTTCGTGGCACTGGTCTGCATAATCGTTCTGGAAGGGGCTTGCAGCCTGGTTGTCGCCAACCTGGACAAGCCCACCTGGAGCAAGCGCCTGCTCGCTGTAGGCATGATTCTCTCGGTCGTCGCCGTCGCGGTGTTCATCGCGTGCAGACAGCCCTATGCGGGAATCATCTGCTTCGCCTTGCTAGTGATAAAGGGCTTCTTGGTTTTCCAGGGGAAGTAAACCTCGGATGATGAAAGGGGAGAGGCCCTTCTCGTCATCCATCATCGTCAGCGCAACGCGCTGAGTCTGGCTGCGACGACTTCGAGGGCTTCATCGTCCAGGGCGTCGGGAATGACGATGTCGGCTGCGTGCTTGTAGGGCTCGACGTACACGTCGTGCGCGGGCTTCGTGGTCTCAAGGTACATCTTGATGGCGCGAGAGAGGTCAGCGCCGCGTTCTTTGCAATCGCGCTCGATGCGCCGAAGCGTGCGCGTGTCGGCGTCGACGTCGATGTAGATGACGAAGTCGAGCATTTCGCGCAAGGCTGGGTCGGCCATGACCAGCAGGCCTTCTACCAAGATATAGGCTACGGGCTCCACGTGGCGGGCCGCGTCGGTGCGCGCATGCGTGGCAAAATCGTAGGAAGGCGCCTCGATAGCTCGGCCGGATTTGAGCTGGCGCAGGTGCTCGACGAGCAGGTGGGTGTCAATCGCAGCCGGGTCGTCGAAGTTGTACGCGAGCGCTTCCTCGTATGTCATGTCGGGCTTGTGCTTGTAGTAATCGTCATGCGAAAGCACGGCGGCGTCAGGAGCGAGGCGCGCGTGGAGGCGCTCTGCGAATGTGGTTTTGCCCGCGCCGCTTCCTCCGATGATTCCGATCACGATCGGTGTTTTGCTGTACGTCGACATCTGCGGATCCTCCGGTTCGAAGGCGGTTCGCGTGGTGGAGTTCATCCTCGTACCCAACAGGCGAACGATTCCGGTTGCGGTGCGCATGAGGCCACCCTTGGCAGGGAGGGCGCCACTGCAGGATATGCCTTGAGCGCGTCCGTCATGCGAAGAATTATAAGCGACCGCTGCAGCTTCGAACCATTCGAAAAGCGCAGCAAGACGGGGTTCTTCCCGCTGAGAGCCCGGCAGCTGGCATCGCTGGCGCGAAGCTGCAGCCGGCATGCTCGAAACCGCGACAGCGCATCGCGGCATTTTTGCGCCTGTTTGGCCTATTATCGGTATCGGCTCTAGAAAGAATCCCGACTAGATACTACGATATTGCACAAGCAGATGCGGAGGGGCAATTCATGGAGCACATCACCGATTCGAAGGAGCGTGACGCGCTCTACGCACAGCTCAAGAACGAGGCGGCATCCTTGGACACGATCCACGAGATGCTCGGTTCCGGTAAATGGACCATGGACTTCGACGAGTCCGGGGTCATGACCCGTGTCAACTGGAGTGACGAGTTTCGTCGGATGTTGGGCTACCACGACTCGGAGGACTTTCCCAACGAGCTGGAATCCTGGTCCAGCCTGCTGCGCCCAGAAGACAAAGAACGCGTCCTCAAGGAGTTCAACGAGACAATTGCCGACTATACCGGCAGAAAGACCTATGACGTCGAATACCAGCTGCTCACGAAGAACAGGGGCTATCGCTGGTACCGTGCGGTCGGGAAGCCCACGCGCAGGCCAGATGGCTCGCCGATAACTTATGTGGGCGTGTTCTTGGACATCACCGACCAAAAGGAAATGTTGAGCAGGCTGGCGCATCAGCGGGAATCGTTGAACGCGGCCCTAGAGGAAGCGAATCAAGCCAACAAGGCCAAAACGGCGTTCCTTTCCAACATGAGCCACGAAATCAGGACCCCGATGAACGCCATCATCGGCCTGAACAACATCGCCTTGAACGATCCGACGATTTCACCGCAGACGCGGGACTACCTGGAAAGGATAGGGGTATCTGCCCATCATCTTCTGGGAATCATCAACGACATATTGGATATGAGCCGTATCGAGTCCGGACGCATGACAATCAAGAGCGAGGAGTTCTCGTTCGCGAAGATGCTGGAGCAGATCAACACGATAGTCAGCGGTCAATGCAGCGAAAAAGGACTGCATTACGACTGTCGGACCGTCGGGAAGATCGAGGACTATTACATTGGCGACATCATGAAGCTTCGCCAGGTGCTGATCAACATCCTCGGCAATGCGGTCAAGTTCACGCCGGAAGGCGGCGCGGTCAGCTTCACCATCGAAGACGTGAAGAGGTTGAACCGCCAATCTACGCTGCGCTTCACCATCAGCGACACCGGGATTGGCATGAGCGAGGAGTTCCTGCCCCGTATCTTCGACGCGTTCAGCCAGGAAGACTCTTCCTCGACCAGCAAATACGGCAGCACGGGATTGGGCATGCCCATCACCAAGAGCATCGTCGAGCTGATGAACGGCACAATCGAGGTCGAAAGCGAGAAGGACGTGGGTACGACGTTCGTCGTGACGATCACGCTACTCGATGCCGACCGCAAGGAAAGCGGGGATGTCGGCGAGCTGCATCCGGACGAGTTGTCGGTGCTCGTCATCGACGATGATCCCATAGCGTGCGAGCATGCGCAGGTGGTGCTCGGGCATTTGGGCATCAGCTGCGATAAGGCGCTGAGCGGTGCCGAAGGCGTCGAGATGGCCAAGGTCCGCCATGCTCGGCGCGAGCCCTACGACCTGGTCCTCGTCGATTGGAAGATGCCCGAAATGGACGGCGTCGAGACGACGCGCCAGATCAGGGCATCGCTGGGAGAAGACCTTCCCGTCATCATCCTCACGTCGTACAACTGGGAAGACGTCATGGACGAGGCGACCGAGGCCGGCGTCGACACCTTCGTGGCCAAACCTCTGTTCCCGGGAACCATCATGGACGAGTTCAAAGAGGTTTTCAGCAAAAAGAGACTCGATGCCGATCTCCGCGAAACCAGCCTCGCCGGCAAGCGCATCTTGCTTGCCGAGGACGTGTTCGTGAATGCGGAAATAATAATGATGATGCTGGCCATGGAGGAGATGGATGCCGAGCACGCAGAGAACGGGCAAATCGCCGTCGACATGTTCAACAGCCACGAGCCAGGGTATTACGATGCGATTCTGATGGACATGCGCATGCCGGAGATGGATGGACTGACGGCGACGCGCACGATTCGCGTAATGGATCGCGAGGACGCCCACTCCATTCCCATCATCGCCCTGACCGCCAACGCCTTCGACGACGACGTGCAGCGCAGCATGCAAGCTGGCCTGAACGCGCACCTCAGCAAACCGGTCGAGGCTGACATTCTGTTCAAAACCCTCCGCAGCTTGATCTAGATGAACGGGAAACGGGGCAAAGGGGCATTCCCTTTGTCCTGGTTTTCATACGCCGGCGAAGTCGGCGATGAGGGCGTTCACCTCGTCGGGGCGATCGGTGTTCGAGTTGTGGCCCGCACCTTCGATCCACGCGATTGGAAGGCCCGTTCTCTTCGTCCATTCGCGGTTATAGCGGCGCGTGGAACCTGCAGCGTCCTTGTCGCCGCAGATGAGCAGCGCGGGGCAATCGATTTCGTAGGGAAGCTCGAGCTCGACTGCCTCTGCCAGGATGCGGTACCCGTGGGCAGACAGGTTGCAGAACTCCTCGTGATCGTAGTCGCTCCAGATATCCATCATCAGCTCTCGTCCGTATTCCGTGGTGGCGGTGCCCTTCGTGCCGTCGCGCATGAGGGCCTTGTGCGGATAGAGCTTGTAGACGGGGTACATGCGCTTGAGCAGCCAGAGCTCGGTTGCGGTGTAGTATTCGCGCTTGAGCGGCGCCGAGTCGATGCAGATAAAGCCCGCTGCTTCGCCGGGGAAGTACTGCATGAATGCTTGGCTCAGGTAACCGCCCATTGACTGGCCGACGAGGATGGGGCGCTCGATGCCTTCTGCCACGAGGATCTCGTGGAGCCAGCGCGCCTTGTCGGCAAGCGAGAACGTCAGCTCGAAAGGCCGCGAGGTCGCATGGCCCGGCGCGTCCCAGACAAACACGTTGCAGCGTGGTTCGAAGTATTCGACCTGCTTGTCGAACAGCCGGTGGTCGGCGGTGAGCCCCGGTAGGAACACGAGGGTCTTGGCGCCGGGCATGGGGTCGTTCACCCAATAGCGGATAGTCCCCTTGTCGGTGGTATGGCTTTTCTCGTTCACCGCGTTCCTTCCGGTCGACAACCGTTAATTGAATCGGTCTACGTTCAGGATAACGCCGCAACTCGATGTCCGCCAGCGTCTTCGGTGGTTCGCCTGCAAACACTAGGTGTTCGACAAGTGTGGGAATCGAGGGTCAACTGCGTCGAGATGCCATCGAGAGTCAGGTGGTTTATCATTTACCCGATAACAAGAGGAAAGACGCGTTCGTTTGGCAAGGGAGTGGTTTTGGAAGGGCTGTTGAGCAAAGGCAAGGCTTTTTTGGACGAGTTCTCGTCTATAGATGCCGGGACCTACGCTTCCAGCATAGCCTACTTCACCTTCCTGTCGCTCGTCCCGCTTCTTGCGCTTTGCATCTCGCTCGTGTCTGTGGTGGGGATCGGCGAGCAGGAGGTCGTCGCGTTTTTCGGGGCCCTGGTGCCCGACGTGTTCGACGGCGTCGTGAAAGAGCTCGTCAGAGATGCGTTCGAGCGTTCGGGGCTTGCGTTCTCGCTTTCTACCATAACGCTGCTCTGGTCGGCTTCCAAAGGCATCAAGGCATTGCGCGCTGGGTTGAATTCGGCCTTTGGGGTGCAGGAGACGAGGAACGGCGTTATGGTTGCGGCCATATCGATTGGAGTGGCCATCATCTTGGGGATCCTAATAGCGGCGGCGATGTATCTCGTCTTCAAGGGAAGCGTGCTCCGCGCCATCGCGGACGCCGTTCCCGGCTTCCAGCAAAGCGGTCTTGCAGTCGCGCTGAACCCGATTGCGGTGCTCGTGCTGGGCGTTTTAGTGCTCGGCGTTTGCTATGCGCACTTGCCCTCCGGGACGAGGCGCCTCAGCAGCCAGCTACCGGGTGCCGCACTCGCGATGCTTGCGTGCGGCGCGCTTTCGTTCGGTTTCCGCGTGTACGTCGAGCACTTCAGCGATGTCACCGTGCTCTACGGCGGCATCGCCACGGTGGCGTTGCTGCTCCTCTGGATATACCTTTTGTCTTTGATCCTGATAGCGGGCGGGTTCGTGAACCGTTTCCTTGCTTCTTCTCGAAGCTCTGAGTGACAAGCGGTCATGAGCGGGGCGTGCGTGATGCCGATAGCATCTCGTATAATTAGTCCGATGGCGAATTCGACCAAAAACCTCCTAGCCTCATCGGCCAGGGTAACCGTATCGCCGAGGAAGGCCTCTCCGCCTGAATGCTTAGAAGCGAGGCCTACCAGTGCAGAGAACGCAACCTCGCGGAACGCGCCGCCCGGGTCGGCGAGTTCTTCCAGGTTCGACATGACGCCGATGCGCGTGTCGTCGCTCATCCAGTCACAGCTCCCAGTTCGAGTATCTCGACATTTGTTTTCGCGATTATTTAAAATCCGTGGTCGATGCGAAATGCGTCCTTGCAGACGTTAGCCATGTTTTCTCAAAAATGTGTAGGGAGATGGCGATACAATAAAAGAAGGGAGCCTGCGGAACGAGGGGCAGGAGACCAGGGAAAGGAACTGAGTATGAAAACAATCGGAAAAATCGCAGCATTGGCTATGACGCTGTCATTGATGTTCGTGCTGACCGCATGTGGCGGCAGCTCGTCATCGAGCGCCGCTTCGAGCTCTGAAGCATCGGACGCCGCGTCCAGCGCCGCCGCTTCGAGCGAGAGCGCTTCCGCCAGCGCGGAGAGCGCGAGCGCAGAGAGCGCCAGCGAGGAGAGCGCCAGTGCGGACGCCGCTTCGGAGGCCAGCGAGGAGAGTGCCAGCGCGGAGAGCGCCAGCGCGGAGGCTAGCGCAGATGCCAGCGAGTCCGAATCGACCGCGACCGTTGACGCCGATGTTTATGAGAACGAATTCTTCGGCATCAAGTACAGGCTGCCTGAGGGCTGGAAGTTTGTGGACGTGAACGCAATCGAGGGTGTCAACGATGTCATTTCCACTGCGTCCCAGAACGCCAAGCTCGATATGGTTGCCATGAACGACGATCAAAATCAGATTGTCGTAGTCGGTATTGAAGCTCCGGAAGACGCTAACGCCGGCAAGACCGCCGAAGAGTATCTGCAAGCACAGGTGGAGCAGACGCAAGCCGCTCTCGAGGGCAATTATTCCTATTCGGCTGCCGATGCGACCGTTACGTTCGACGGAATGGACCGCGAGCTTCCGGCATACATCACGAACCTCGACATCAACGGCGTTCAGTTCAGCATCTGCCAGGCAGTTGCTGAGAAGGAAGGCTACTTCTTCAACGCAATCGCCATGGGCGCAAGTCAAGACGAAGTGGTATCAGCGTTTAGCAGCTTCGTCGCTATGAGCGAGTAAGAGCAACTCAATTAGGTAGGGATGTCTTGGCAGGAGAGGTAATTCTCTCAAACGGGAGCTTGAGAACGCGAAGCTTGCCGAGCTGCGTATAGACAGTATTCCGCATCGCACGAGCCATTCTCCTGCTGGGGAATGGCTCCTTTTTTGTCTCCAGTCCGGCTATCCCCAAAGCATGCCATCTAGTTGGCTATGATCCAACAGGCTTCTTCCCGGTCTAGATCATGTCTTCGGCATCGATGCGGATGACGGCGACCGTCCGGCGCATCGCCTTCGCCGTCGACTCGTCGATCTTGCCCGCATCCAGCTGCTCCTCGATGAGCTCCCCTTCCCAACGGAGCGCCTCGAGCCTCAATTGCGCAGCCTGTGCGTTAGCCCTCGCGACATCCTCCAACTGCGGGGTGTATGCGAGCGTGCAGGCCATATCCAGGCGGTAATCCCGTATCAGCGACGATATCCTCTCGGCATTGTCCACGTCCTCGCTGGCTCTTTGGGCGAGCTTCTTCAGCGCATATTCTGCGCACTTGCTCCTCAGGTCCGAATAGCGCCGGATATCGTCATCGCGCTTATGGGGAAATCCCAGCGAGACGGCGAACGTCTCAGCCCACGAAAGCGTCGACGACACCATCCTCTTCCATCCGAGTTTCGTCTTCAGAGCCCAGTCGGGACGCTCCGCGTAGTAGTACTCTTTCTGGTCGAGGTAGCCGCGCATCTTCTCTATGTCTTTGTCGTCGTAGCCGTCTGCTCTGGCGACGCTTTCCAGATACTCGCGCTCCCACGTGATCGCCTCGAGCCTCAACTTCCGGCTTTCCTTGTCACCCAAGGCCCCGCCGCTTGCCGTAATGATGCGCTCCCGGTATTCGCCCGCCACTATCGCCACCGCGTCCGCATCGTACTCTTCGGATACTTCTCTCAAACGCGCCAGCACAAGCCTGAGAATGTAAAGCCTGGCTTCGTCCTGCCTGCGCTGCTCGTCGGCGTCCGCCGTCTCCGCCTTGGGCGCTAGGCGGGGCATCGCCACGTTGGCCAGCAGCAGCGTCGCCACTATGACGCACGAGGTCACGAAAACGAGCACGCCTCGTCCCGACATCGATGACGGCATCGTGAGGATGGCGGCCATGGTAATCGCCCCCTTGGCCCCGCCGAATGTCAAGAGACCGGCAGTCCGCAGAAGCCCGAGGTCGGTGCCTCCATCTCCCCAACCCCTCCGGGAAGCTTTCGCGATGGCTACGCACCACAAGAACCTGAACGAAACCACAATCCCCAAAACGAGCGCGACGCCGGAGAAGCCGACGACGGTGTCCACATCGTGCGAAATGATCGCCTCCACCCCGTTGGGGAGTTGCAGGCCCAGAAGCACGAACACGATTCCGTTCAAGGCAAACGATGCAACTTTCCACACGCCGTTCGACACGATCTTCGACATCGACACGTCCGCGCCCGTGCCGTTGCTCCCCAGGTCGAACACGAGGCCGCATGCTACAGCCGACAGGATTCCCGATACGCCTATCCCTTCTCCGACGATGAAGGCGAGGAAGGGCATCGCGATTTCGAACAGGACATGGAACGTCATCGACACCATGCCCCCGTTTCGGACCAGCGTCGTCACCCAGTTGCCGAGTGCCCCGAGCACGGCTCCGCATAGCAGCCCGCCGACGAACACCGCGAGGAACGATCCTGCTGCTACAGCTGGTTCGAACACCCCGGAGATTGCCGCAGCCACTGCGAACTCGAATGCGACGACGCCTGTGGCATCGTTGAAGATGGCTTCTGCGGCCAACACGCCTTCTATGCGCTTCGGGAACTTCGTCGATCGGGCGAGCGCCACGACGGCGGCAGCGTCGGTCGGCCCGAGGGCGGCTCCCACTGCGAAGCACAGCGCTATCGGGATGCCGGGGAATACGAAGTGAAGGGCCATTCCCACGAGCACCATCATGACGAGCACGAGCCCGATTGAGAGGCAGAGCACCGTGCCCTTGTCTTTCCAGAGAGCCGCCTTGTCGAGCTCCTTGCTCTCATAGAAGAGGAGCGGCGCTATGAACAGCATCATGAACAGTTCGGTGTCCGCCTCTATAACGGGCGAAATCGACAGCGCCAATGCCATGGCCAGGCCGATTGCCACTTGCACGAGAGGCGCTGCGACGTGTGGCAGCGCCTTGTCCAGGAGGGCCGATAACAGCACGGCTGTGACCAGCACCAGGAAAAGCTCCATGATTTCCAATGTGGCCCTCCTCAGCTGTCGGATAGCTTGTCGATGTAAAGCTTATATCAAAACGAGGCATCGACGCTTGGCGCCGATGCCTCGTTTACTGCCCTGAGCCGAAATGGCTGGAAATGAGTCGCAGGGCTGTCCTGCGACTCATCCGCTTTCTACTTGTGCAACCGCGCCTCGAGCGCTTCGTTGATCGCCCTGAGCGCCTGGATGCGCGCATACCATTTGCTGTCGCTCTCGAGCACGATCCACGGTGCGAACGTCGTGGACGTCAGGCGGAACATGTCGTCGACCGCAGCCTTGTACAGCGGGTACTTGTCGCGGTTGCGCCAGTCCTCGTCAGTGAGCTTCCACGTCTTTGCGGGGTCAGCCGCGCGGGCTTCGAAGCGGGCGAGCTGCTCGTCGGGCGTGATGTCCACCCAGAACTTCAACAGGATGGCGCCCCATTGCACCAGTTCTTGCTCGAAGGCGTTGATTTCATCGTAGGCGCGCGCCCACTCGTCGGCTGTTGCGAATCCCTCCACGCGCTCCACGAGCACGCGGCCGTACCAACTGCGATCGTAAATGCCCACGTATCCCGCTTTGGGCATGCGCGTCCAGTAGCGCCAAAGGTGTGGGTGCGCCAGCTCAACCTTCGAGGGTGCAGGCGACGGATAAATCCGATAGGAGCGTGCGTCGATGGCTTGGGCGACGCGTTTGATGTTTCCACCCTTGCCGGCCGCATCCCAGCCCTCGTACATGATCATGAGAGGCACACGCTTGCGGAACATCTCCTCTTGCAGTTTCCGGAAGCGCGCTTGTTCAACCCTGAGCAGCTCAGCGTATTCCTCGCGATCATCGATGCGGGGTTTTTCCTTGGAATGATCGAGCTGCGGGTAGTCCGCCATGATGGGATAGTTCGAGCCGCGGGGTGCGATTGCGCTCTGGGCGGTCGCTTGCTCCTCATAGGCTTTGATCATGGTGTCCTCGGACGGGGCGTTCTCCATGTCGTTCTCGGTCGCGTCTGCCAACACCGCGGAATTCTCGACCGCGGTCTCTTCGACCGTTGTGTCGGGGTTGCTGGCTAGTGCGTGCTCGAGCGCGTCGACGAGAGCTTGTGCTATCTGGATGTTGGCCACACGACGGTCCTCGCCGTTCACGATTGTCCAGGGCGCTTGTGCGAAGTTGCTGCTCTCCAGGAACTGATCGTAAACCTTGTATACCTGGTCGTAGTATTTCGTCATCGCGAGCCTTCGCTTGCTCACGCGCCAGGCGGTGTCGGGGTTCTCTCGCAAAGCCTTGAGGCGTTTCCTCTGGGCCTTTTTGGACACGTGCACGAACAGCTTCACAACGGCATAGCCATCGTCGACGAGCATCTGCTCGAAGTTGTTCGCAATGTGCTGGTAGCCGACAATTAAGTTGGTGTTCAACTTCTTGCGCGCTTTCTGAGCGGCCTCCTCGGATGCGGGAATCGATCTCGCTTTCTTCGAGAGCTTCTTCAGCTTCCGGGCATTCGCCTTGGTCATACCGAATAGTGCATACTCAGCAGCGGTGGTGTACCAGCCGCGGTCGAAAAAGGTGATCTCACCGCGCTCGCCGAGTACCTCCCAGAACTGCCTCATGAGAGGATCATCGCTCGTCACGCCCCATTCGAGCCCCTTGAACTTCCTGACTTCTTTCGGGTTTAAGTCTTCGGTCACATACACCCTCGTGGCGCGCGCATCCAGCTCGTAGACGAGCTCGGAAATGCGCGTTCCCTTGCCGGCTCCTGCCCAACCCTCGACGAGCACAACCAGCCCAACGCCTTCAGAACGCGCCTGCTGCTGCAGCAGCACGAGCTTGCTGATAAGCTCGTCGTGGATGGGCTTGTACTCCTCTTTTGTCATCTTTTTGGACTTGAAGTCGATTCTTTCGAGCATGGCGTCCCTTCCTGTCGCCGTTTCCCCCGCGTTCTTCGACATGGCGGTTGTCGTAAGAGGCTCCAGTTGCCTATGCCAGTCAAAAAATGGGCCAGGTTAATGCCACCTGCCCCATTTTACTTTACGTTTCACGGTCTGCCATCTAAAGCAAACTGATTTGCATTGTTTTCGAAGCCATATATTGCGGCGCCCGAGCTGTGACCGGCAACGCCATATTTAACGAACTGCTTATTAGAAGCATTATTCAGTAAGCATGCAATTGAAAATAGAAAGACGCTGCTCTAGGATTGTGCAAGAATAGCGACGTACGTTGCCTGCAAGGGGTGTGAGCGATCCTGGCAGGGTTCATGAAAGGAAGAGTTCCATGGCCGAATCAGAAGTAAAGATGGGCAGGCGTACGTACGCACAGGATGAAGAGCCCGAGAAATACCCGTTGCTCGTGCGCATATACGGGGCCCTTGGCATCGTCGCTGGCGTCGTGCAGATCGTGGCGTTCGTCAGAGCAGTGCTCGCCGTGTTCTTCGGCAAGATCGACCTCTCAGTGCTTGACGACCACACCTTGACGACGCTCGTCATCGGTATCGTGGCCATTGTGTTATCGGTTGCGCTGGCGGCGATGTTCATCGTGCTCGGCGTGCGTTTGCTGCGTGGAAAGCGTCACAGGGCGGCGCTCCTTTGCGTCATCATGATTGCATTCGAGGCGATTGTCCTCATATGTCACTTCATGCTCACCGGCCTGTCGAGCCACCTTATCCCGCCGGGCGTCAACATAATCATCCTTATCGTGTTGCAGTCGTACTCAGATCCGGCATTGCGCGACGAGCGCAAGCTTCAGCGACATCTCCAGGAGCTTGATTGGAAATCCGAACAGGAAGAAGGCATCCTCGGCCTTGACACCACGGGCAAAGGCTACATGACGCTGAATTTCTTCAACATGTTCTGGATCTTCGTGGTCGCATGCATTGCAGGCCTCATCGGCGAGACCATCTGGCACATGACGGTAGACGATTTTGGCGTTTATCAAGACCGTGCAGGCTTGTTGTACGGTCCGTTCAGCCCCATCTACGGCGTGGGCGCAGTGCTCTTCGCCGTCGTCCTCAACCGTTTCCACGACAAGAACCCCATCATCATCTTCCTGGCAAGCGCCGTCATCGGTGGCGCGTTCGAGTTCTTCGTCAGCTGGTTCCTTGAGGTTGCGTTCGGTATCGTGGCCTGGGATTACACCGGAACGTTCCTCAACATCGGTGGGCGCACGAACTTCATGTTCATGTGCATATGGGGCGTGCTTGGCCTTCTGTGGGTAAGGTATGTCGTGCCGTGGCTCTTGAAGTTCATCAACAAGATTCCGTGGAATTGGCGCTACGTGGTCACGGGCGTGTGCACAGTGCTCATGGTCGTCGACTGCGTGCTGACCCTTGCGGCATTCGATTGCTGGTACAAGCGCTCGGCTGGTACGATGGACTACGAGCGCCCGACTGCCATCGAGGCTTTCTGCAACGAAAACTACGATGACGAGTTCATGGCAAACCGCTTCCAGAGCATGACGATGACTACCGAAAGCGCATCCCGCGCAGAGTAGGCGAGTAGAGTTCCAGCAGAGAGAGAACCGCGGGTCATGGGATGTCCCATAACCCGCGGTTCTTCCTTTTGAGCTTGCGACTTCCAGTGTGGCAGTTGGGCAGGGAGATACTTGTCCGCCTTTTTTACGCTCTTGCGGTCTAAGTCGGTGGCCACTGTCGCGCGAAGCGAGTCTACGTCGAGGTGCGCATACCACACATCCAGATGCCCCATGTCGGCGAACTTGGCCATGCCTTCACGGTAGCCCTTGACGCATGCAAGCACGGCCGCCTTGCGTTCCTTTTTGGAAAAGCCGTTGTCGCGTCCGCATATCTCCATGCTTGCAGGATTGCGCGATGACCTACGGTTGCCCGATTAAATGCTATCGAAATATGAAGTGACGGCGGTTGGATTCCTATCGCATGTCAAGCTTCTTGCGCATACGCACGCAATCGAAAGGGCCGCTCTTGATTGCGGTGTCATCAACCGATTCGTAGCCATGTGCTTCATAGAAGCCAACGGCAACGTCGCGGGCGTCGATTAAGACTTCCTGGAAGCCGCATTCGCCCATCCATTTTTCGGCTTCGCTTATAACCATCGTTCCGAGGTGCTTTCCGCGATACTCGGGCAAGACAACGACGCGTCCCATTGCCGCGCATCCCTTGCCTATTGGATAGAATCGGCAGGTCGCAACGGGGTAGCCGTCATCCAGAAGGACGATGTAGCCCGTCCCGTCCCCGTCGTGCTCATCGAATTCTTCCCTCAGCGAGATGTGGTGCTGGCGGTTCATCCCCTGAATCCTGACCGAATAGGCTCCAGCCCGCTGCCACTCTTCTTCTGCCCTGACGACCTCAAGATTCCCCATAGCGCAACTCCTGCAATTCTGGCGTGCTGTCTCGGTGATTCTAATGCAAGTTGTCCGCTTGGCATATGTGGCAATGGGCGTTGTGGGACGCTGTTCCTGCGTTGGATACCTGCCTATGGATACAGTCGGTTAGATGCGCGTATACTTTATGCAATGCCATGCTGCAGGATAGGCGCGAAATTGAAAGGATACCCATGAAGCGAGATTACCCGAACCTGTGCAAGCCGCTGAACGTCGGGAACGTGACTCTGCGCAACAGGATGTGCTCGGCGCCGATGGGCGCGACCGACATCGATGCGAACGGCACGCCCGGACCGCGTACGCAGGGCTTCTACGAGCTGCGTGCCAAGGGGGGCGCGGCCGTTGTGACCGTGAGCGAGCTCGTTGTTCACCCAGAA
Organism: Eggerthellaceae bacterium; assembly: GCA_017432445.1. GTDB lineage: Bacteria > Actinomycetota > Coriobacteriia > Coriobacteriales > Eggerthellaceae > UBA9715. The sequence continues at coordinate 20,166 of JAFRJC010000002.1, forward strand.
ACCGACGGTTCCCAGATGCTGCATCTCTCGCTTTCCACGCCCGGTCAGCTCGGCGCCTTCACGTTCGTGGCCGACGCCATCAAGCGCCATGGTTCCATTCCGAGCATCGAGCTCTCGCATTCGGGTCAGTATGCGGGTACCTATATGGTGGACAAGAAGAAGAAGGGATCGCTTTGCCAGTACGGCCCCTCCGACGGCGTGCGTCCTGACGGCATGCCCGTGAAGGCGCTCACCCGCGAGCAGATTGCCGATATCGTCGCTGCATACGGAACCGCGGCGGAGCTCGCGAAGCGCGCGGGTTTCGAGATGGTCATGCTGCACGTGGGACATGGTTGGCTTCTGAACCAGTTCCTCTCGCCGTATTTCAACAAGCGCGACGATGAGTACGGAGGAGCGCTCGAGAACCGCGTGCGCATCGTGCGCGAGGTGCTCGGCTCCATTCGCGAGGCAGTTGGCACGGGATTCCCCATTGAGATGCGCATGAGCGGCTCGGAGCTCTTCGAAGGCGGCTACGACCTGGAGGAGGGCTGCCGCATCGCCGAGGCGCTCGAGGATCTGGTGGACATAATCCACGTGTCGGCCGGCTCCTACCAGTTCGGGTTTTCGATCACGCATCCCTCGATGTTCCGTGATCACGGCTGCAACGTGTACTTGGCAGCAGAGATAAAGAAGCACGTGAGCAAACCAGTTGCCACCATCGGGGGATTGTCCGACCCCGCGCAGATGGAAGAGATTATCGCGTCAGGCAAGGCGGACATCGTGGTGATGGGCCGAGGGCTTCTGGCCGATCCGGAGCTACCCAACAAGGTGATGTCCAACCGCGGCGACGAGGTGGTCAAGTGCCTGCGCTGCTTCGTTTGCATGGCCGAGCGCCCCATGACCCAGACCCGCCGCTGCGCCGTGAACCCGCTCATCGGGCGCGAAATCGAAGGCATGCGCCTAACGCCCGCTCTCGAACGTAAGCGCGTGCTCGTGGTGGGCGGCGGCATTGCCGGCATGGTGGCCGCTTACACTGCAGCCAAGCGCGGGCATGAGGTGACGCTGTGCGAGGCGAACGGCGAGCTTGGCGGCATCCTGCGCTTGGAGCAGGCACTTCCCTTCAAGCACGAGATGTACGAGCTGGGGTGCACCTACGAGTTGCTGTGCAGGCGTGCAGGCGTGGACATCCGCCTGAACACGCCTGTTGACGCGGCGTTTGCCGAAGAGTTTGCCGCCGACGCCGCCATCATTGCCGTGGGTTCCGAGGCCAAGAAGCCGCCGTTCCCCATTGCCGAGGACACATGCGTGCTCTCGATCGAGGACCTGCATATCGGCGGGAAGAAGGCGGAAGGCGAAGTGGTCGTCGCGGGCGCAGGGCTGACCGGGTGCGAATGCGCCCTTCACCTGGCACATGAGGGCAAATCCGTGCACCTCATTGCCAGCCGCTCCGAGCTCGCCATCGATTGCAACATCCGCAACCGCCCCATCCTGCTCGCCGAGATAGAGGCGGCCGGCATCGACGTGCGTACGGGCGCCCGTGTGGCGCGCGTCGAGAAAGGCCAGGTCGTATGCACAACGTCCGAAGGTGAGATCACGGTGCCGGCTGATACGGTGGTCTGCGCCATCGGCCAGCGCTCACGCACCGAAGCGGTCGACGAGCTGCGCGACGCGGCGCCGTTTGTGCGCATTGTCGGCGATGCCGTGCGCCCCGGCACGATTACCGCCGCCGTGTACCAGGCCTACCACGCAGCGCTCGATTTATAGAAACACGAAGAAAAGAAAGGCAGTTAATTCAAGGGACGGGCATGTGACAGGGACGGTGGTTTGTCGCAGCTATGTGGCAAGCTGCCGTCTCTTGTCATAGCCATGCCAAGAACGAGCATTTTGTTCAGTTGGCCTTCTGCTGTATCTTTGCCCCAATGGCCTGGTATAATTCAACGTATGGATTTGCCAACAGACAGGAGGGAAAATGAGAATAATCGCAGTATTTGCCGCAGCAGCGGTGTTGGCATTCACATTAGCAGGATGCGGCTCATCGTCGGCTTCGAGCTCGGCGGAATCGAGCGAGTCCATGAGCGCGTCTGACGTGTCGGCATCTAGCTCGGCAGAGTCGAGCTCGGCGGCCCAGACCGACTCGACGGTCAAGTTCACCAAAGTCAAGACTGCTGACGAGGCAGCCAAGGGGGCCGGAATCGACAAGTTCGGCGTCTTCGACAAGATCACCCTCGACGACGCGGAGTACAAGGACCCGGCGTTCGCCTATGCTGAGGGCGTAGCCGAGGCGAATTACGAGAACGGCGCCATCGGCCTCATCGTTCGCAAGGCAGATGGCAAGCACACCGCGCCGCTGACCGACCGCGATAAGACCGAGTTCGCCCAGACGTGGACGAAGAGCTACGAAAGCCTGGACGTCACCTGCTACGGAGCAGCCAAGGGTGCAGCGACGGTTTTCACCTGGGCTGACGGCACGCAGGAATTCGGTGTTACTTACCAAGGCCTTGGTGGCGAGGAAGTCTCCCTCGACTCCGATGAAGTTGCGGCAGTCGTGAAGGCGCTGAAGGAAGCCAACGCAAAAGAGCAGCCCAAGAAGGAAGAGCCTAAGCAGGAACAGCCGAAGCAGGAAGAATCCAATGACAACGCTGACGACGGCATGATCGAAGAAGGCGGCGCAGGCGTTCTGAACGGCATGGATCCCGCCGCCATCATCGCGAACGCGGGGCTCGGCGAGGTGGTAAGCTCCACGCAGGTCCAGCTCAACGATGGCAACTGGTACTGGCAAGTAGAGGCCAGGACCGATGACGGCGGCGAGAGCACCTACGTCATCGACGTGAACGGCAACATCACGAACGTGAGCGGTGAGCAAAATGACGGCGACGACGGCATGATCGAAGAAGGCGGCGCGGGCGTTCTGAACGGCATGGATCCCGGCGCCATCATCGCGAACGCGGGGCTCGGCGAGGTGGTAAGCTCCTCGGAGGTCCAGCTCGACGACGGCGACTGGTACTGGCAAGTAGAGGCCAGGGACGATGACGGCGACGTGAGCACCTACTACATTGACGTGAACGGCAACATTAGCGAAGCGTAATCCATCCGCAAAATTGCCCGGTACAACGGGCGTGGCCGGGACATTCCCGGCCACGCCTTTATATATCCGCGACTCTAAAGAGGTGCGTCTTGTCGTTAGCCCCTAGCAGGCAAACGGGTCGCGAGTGGGATCGTCGTTCCAAATGTACTCAGCGTAACGGGCGGTCTTCTCGGCGCATTCACGATCGCAGACATCGGCAATGAACCCGAGAGCCATGTCGGTGCCAGCCGATACCCCCGACGAGACGTACAGGTTGCCATCGACGGTCCAGCGGGCGTTTCGCTCCCACCTCACAGAGGGGAACAGCTCCTCGGCCCTATCCATGCGCGCCTTGTACGTAGTGGCACGGCGACCGTCGAGCACGCCCGCTTTCGCATACAGGAACGCGCCGTTGCATACCGATAGCACGTATTTTGCCTGATCGGACATCTGCGCGAGCCGCGCGATGAACGCGTCGTCTTCAAGCATCTCGTATACGCCCATGCCGCCGGGGACAAGTAGCACCTCCGGTTCGCCGACGCTGTCGAGCGCTTGCGTTTTCACGGGAACGCCCTGGTAGCTTGTCACAATGCCGCCTTGCAGGGAATAGAACTCAATCTGGAATTCCCCCGAAGCGCCGAGCATTTCAACCGGGCCGAAGACATCAAGCGTCTCGAATCCCTCGAACAAGACTGCAGTTACGTTCATGAGCGATTCCCTTCTCTTCAAGTGTTTCGAGGCCGAAGGCCACGAGGGCTTGGCCGTCCACTACATCGTGAGGTAGCTCGCGGCAAGCCGGATAAAAGCCCTAGTCACAGTAACTAGGCATCATTGGGCTATGCCTGAGGCGCCGAGCTTGGGGTTGTATCCGTATTTCCAAAAGGCAATTGGTCGGGAAGGACCTGGTAGAGCAGCTCGAGGAGGAGGAAGAACGATCCGAACCCCATGAGCGTCCCGTCAAGTGCGGTATTGCCAGCCCGTGCCATGAGCTTTTCAAGGGCGGGCAGCAACCACCAAACACCCCAGGTGGCGATAATCGAATAGAACAACGAGTTCTGCAGGCAAATCTGGCCTTGGAAGTTGAAGCGCATGTCGCGATAGTCCCACAACTCGTAGTTCCTGTTGGCCACCATGCCCGTAGCATAGTCGACGCTGGTGCATACGGCTTGGTTCACGAAGAAACTCGCAGCAAGCGCAAGGGGTGTGGCCAGCGCAGCCGGTATGCGCCCCGCTTCGCTCAAGCCGTTCATGGCACCCTGCAGCGCATTTTTTGCAGGCACGAGCACCAAGTCGGCCAGCACGGCAGCCGTGCCCTCTGCGGGGAACGGGAACAGCCATTGATCCCACAGCATGTGGTTTTCACGGTCGTACCCACCTTTGAAGATGCCATGCTTGATTCCCAGGCAGAACAGTATTTCCACCCAATGTCCCAGCATCGAGAACGTCATGAAGTACAGCCCGAGCTTGCGTGCCTGCGGATACCAGGACGCAGATGACAGCGGACCGTCGAAAGTGGGGATGCCGGCCTTGCGCGCGTGGATGCGGGATGCGGTGGCCAGCCTGACGAGTGCAACTGATTCCACAGCGTGTGCTACGGGCATGGCCTGGTTGAAGACACGCTCTTTCCAGGACTTTTTTGACCAGGTGCGCGTCACATATGTGCCCTTGCGGATGAGGTTTGCAGCGCCCAAGGCAACGGTTGCCGTCGCGGTAGCGCATGCCACAGGCAGCGTCGCCTTCGAGTGGCGATGCGCGAACCATGCGCTTAGGGCCGTGCCGACGACACTTGCACCGGTTCGCCAGAAACTCAGGTCATAGGGCAGTTTGTTGGGATCCGATGATGCCGAGTATGCGTACCAGGATGCGATCATGGGCTCTCCTTACAAGAAGCCGATACCAAGGCTAGCACCCTACCATTGTAGCCGTAAACGCAGCCGACGGCGAAGCGGCACAGAGATAGTTTTATCCGCAAGAGCTACCGTTCACAAGCTGCTCGGATCCGTCAGCGGGATTGCAGTTTAGGTGTGCGAGGACGTGCTTGCTGAGACGGCCTCATGATAACGATTGCTCCCTGATTGTTACCTCGCAGGGCAATCCAGAGCTAAAGGCTAAATAAAAAGGCCAGATATTATGGGCCGACCAGGGTTTTATGGCTGCATTCGCGATATAAAAAACCGCCGTCCACTGCGGGATGGCGGTTCTGATGCCTGATTGCTGGAAGGGGGGATCGACTACTTCAGACGATCGGTGTGAATCAGGTTGCTGCAAGTGTGATAGCCATCGGTGCGCAGCGGGTAAGTGATGGTGCCCTGAATCTTCGCATCGCGGATGACCGCTTCGATGACTTCTTTCATGGTCATGTTTCCGTAGTCGCGCACTTTGTTCTCGCTCATTTCTTTCTCCTATCGTTCGGGTTCCTGACGAGATGCAAACACCATACGCTGATTCCGTTGCCGCAAAGCGTCAATATTGCGAACGACATACCAGCTGAAGGATATAGAAAAGGCCAAGCGAATTGGCATCGACGCTTACCGTGACGAGCAGCTGGCGAAGAAGGCGCTGCTCAATCGCCTTTTGGAGGACTTCGATGACGGCGAGCATGACGTGTTCTTCTGCTTGGCCGTAAACATGCTCGAAGTCGGCGATATCGAAATCGCAATCGATAGAGCCGGCGCTTCAACGGATTTCGCCTCCGCGTCTGGCGAAGCCGCCCTTGCCGAGCGCGAACTCCGATTGATTGCCGACGAGAAGGGCGTGCCCCTCGAGCTGCGTCGATGGAATGGTTCTTGGTAGGACCAGGACGATATAGCAGAACGCCACAGATTAGCCACCGATTGCAATGAACGGAGAAAACCTCATGGAAAACAGCAACGGTCAGACATTTCTCGACATGACACGCGAACGGTGGAGCGTGCGCAAGTTCAAGGCGGAGCAGATAAGCGGCGAGCACATGACACGCATCCTGGAGGCGGGGCGCAACGCGCCGAGCGCCTGCAACTACCAGCCCCAGCGGGTGCTGGTGCTGCAATCTGACGAGGCGATCGCGCAGATCAGGGCAGTTACGCACTGGGCGTTCAACGCGCCAACGGTGCTTCTCGTGTGTGCCGACCTGGCCGAGTCGTGGAAGAACGTGGACGGCTGCGACTCGGCCGAGGTCGACTCCGCCATTGCTCTCGACCACATGATGATGGAGGCGTGGGAGTGCGGTGTGGGTTCCACCTGGGTACGCGGCTTCGACGAGCGTGTCATGCGCGCCGCGTTCGATATCCCGGCAACTTGGAAGATCGTGGCCATGATGCCCATGGGCTATCCCGTTGAGAACGCCCGCGGGGCTGCCGTGCCCCGCCCATGCCGCGGCGCCTGGAAGTCCCCCTCGGCCGCCCACGTCACGTCCGCCACTGTGTTTTCGGCACGGGCTTCACAAGCCAGGCTTCGCCTGTCTTGTTCAGCCAGCGGCCTCAAACACAGTGTCGGCCGCGCCGTGGGCTCTGAAACGTTGACCTGTTCGCGCCGCGCCATGGGCGGGTCACGGCAGTCCTGGCACCGCTCCAGCCCGCAGGTGGGGGCGCGTGGGCTGCTACGTTGTCCTGGATAGGCGCGGGCTGCAGCGGCAATGGCGCGCGGCGTGGGGCGGCAGAGATGCGCGTGTTCCTATGTGATATACTCTGTAATTCTACAGGGACGCCTCCAGCGCCTTCTCCAGGTCAGCGGCAATCTCAGCGCCCTCGACCCTCAGGCTGCAGTCATCGGCTTTGGCGAACGCGAGCAGCGGCAGAGTTCCGTACCAGGCGACCTTGCCGTCGAAGACGGCTATCCCGGTCAGCGGGGTGTCGCTAATCATGACCTCGCAGCCCACACTTGAGAGCATCTCCGCGATGCTGGATTGCAACGCGAGCGACTTCTCGCCCTTAGGCTTCCTCAGGACGATTTGGACCACTATTCCCCGGGCGATGACAGCAGCGATGTCGGGCATCAGCGACTCGACAAGCTTCGGGTTGGCATACGGCGCAGACACGGTGACGCGCTTGCCCGCACGGGAAAGGTCCGCTGCGAGCTCGGTGCGCCATGCGTCGGCCGCGACTATGCGGGCGCCCGGTCCCTGGGCATCGGACGCCTCGGCGATTTCGTATCCGAGCTTCGCGTACGTCTTCAGGCGCCTCTTGTACATGCGCTCGAGCATGGGCACGCTTATGTCCACGTAATCATAGACGATCACGTCGTCCTTGCCCTCGATCTCGCGGTGTAGGCGTCCCGAGTACTGCGTGATGACGCCTTCCCAGGAATACGGCGAGGCGAGAAGCAGCGTGTCGAGCTGCGGCAGGTCGAATCCCTCGCCGATGTAGCTGCCAGTTGCGACGATCGCGTAGCGGACGCCGGTCGCGCCGCGCACCCGCTCGACCCTCTCGCGCTTCTCGCGCGCCGTGCCCTCGCCCGTGAGCATGAAGGTCTCGACGCTCGCTTCCTGCAGGCGCTTCGCAAGTTCGGCTGCGTGCTCCTTGCGCTTCGTGATAACGAGCGGCGTCCTTCCTGACTTCACCGCGTTCGAGGCGTCCTCGACGATGAGAGCGTTTCGGGCGCCGTGTCCGCAAAGGTGGTCGACAACCTGGTTGTACGATGCTCCCTTCTCCAAATCAGCCAGCCTTATCCGCGTGAAGCGCGGCTGCAGAATCCTCCTGAAACCCTGCTCGGCGGCCTGCTCCTTCGGGTCGACCTTGTGGCGAATCGGGCCGCACTGCATGTAGATGATGCCCTCGAGTCCGTCGGAGCGCTTGGGCGTGGCGGAAAGCCCGTAGACGCGCCTGGCGTTTGCGCTCTTCATGACGAGCTCAAGGTTCGGCGCCGCGCCGTAGTGGCACTCGTCGCAGATGACGAGATCGTAATCCGAAACGACAGGCTTGGCTCGCGGGATGCCAAGGTCGTCCTTGGTCGTGAGGGATTGGAACGTGGCGATGTCGACGATTCCGCTCGGCGCATTCTTGCCACCCCCGACCTGGCCGATGACGGGGCGCTTGCGCTTGCTCGGCTTTCCCGACTTCGTGAGCAGCGGCGGCCGGTCGTCCTCGATGTCGAGGAACTGCGCGAGCTTTGCCTTCCACTGGTCGACGAGGCCGGTCTTCGGGACGATGACGAGCGTGCGCATCTTCAGCTTCCCGATCAGGTACGCGCCGATGACGGTCTTGCCGAAGCCGGTCGGCGCCGACAGCACGCCGTTCTCGTGGCGAAGCAGCGCATCCGCCGCTTTCTGCTGCCTCTCGCGAAGCTCGCCCTTGAACTCGGCCCTGAGCGGTTCGCCCTGGTTGCGCTGGTCGTCGAAGAGGCACGTGCAGCCGTTCTCGCCGGCGAGACTCACGAGTTTCTGCTCGCACCCGCGAGGGAGGATGATGTGCTGCTCGTCCTCCTCACCGCACCAAACGATTCGGCTCTTTCCGTAGACCGACTGGTGCATTGCCTGCGCTCGGTAGAACTCTGGGTTGCCGAATGCGGCCAGGCGCCTGATCTGGTTCTGCGCTTTCTGAGGGATGCCCTGCTTGCTCACGTAGAGCATGTTCGCTTTGGTCACGCTGATCGCCTCCGGGAGGTCGCCTGGAGCGCCGCCTGCCGTCTGGTCGGAAAAGGCTGCGGGAAAGAGGCCTGGTGGATCGGTCGCCCTATGGGCGGAATGCCCCGAGAAGGCGAGCTGTCCCAGCGGGCCGCTGGCGGCGGAGTCAACTATCTCCCAAGCCTGCTGGGCCGAAACTCTGGAGACGGTCGACAGGAAGCGCCATTGGTCGGGAAACGCCGCGAATCTGTCATCAACGAACACGGAGTTCGATTGCCTCTGTGCCTGGCCCTGGAACGGCAGCGCGATCAGGTTGCCGAAACCGCTCTCGGGTATGGTTGACTGCGTCGGAAAGAGGCGGTCGTACGCCTCGAAGCCCATCCCCGCGGCCTGGGACATCGCGTGCGTGATGAGCGCGCACCCGAGGTTTCGCGCGAGTTCGGCGTCGACGAGTTCCTCGAAGAAGAGCCAGACGTGCGCTCCGTTCCCGGAGCGGGACCGCTCCACGGCAGGGCATAGGCCGAAGCTCCTACATGCGTCCCGGTACAGCGTCGTTTCGCGCTGCCAGCCCTCCTTGTCGAAGTCAGCGACCAGCACCCACGTCGTGCAGTCGGGCAAGAGCACGTATAAGCCCATCACATCGCGGAAGCCGTCCTGCTCGCCCTTGAAATGCTCGACGATTGCCTGGTCGTTGATCGGGATGAACTTCCTCGCTGGGCAATCGGCGCACTTGATGCCGCGGTTCGTCCGCGTCCAGCGAGGGCAGCGCCTCGTCCTCTCGTTGGCGCATGCGGGCGAGTAGCCTATCCCGCCGTCTTTTCTGGCGAAGCCATGTGCGTACACGTCGTCGCGCCCCCTAAACAGCGACCTGAAGAGCGCGATCTTGTCCCTTCCGGGACTCTCGGAAGTGACCAGCCGCCTTTCCGCGGCGTAGCGCGCAAACTCCTCTGCACCTGCAATCCATTCTGTTTCGGAAACGTATCGGCGGTTACCGACATCCTGTTCAAAGACAAAAATAGCCTCATTTGAAAAGGCATGGAGAATAACCTCGACGAGAATGGATTCCCTGCCGTCGATTAGTGCATATTTAGGCGTCTTACGCTCCATTTTCTTTCTAATGATGTCGGCAGATTTGCAAGCTCTAATTACGATGCCATCGAATCGATCTTCTTGATGAGATCGTTAGCCCATGCTATTGCCCCGTCTACGCTGGTTTCGACGTCGAGATTGCCGCGCTGGGCATCGTAGAGACTCTCCCAATCCTCGCCTTTAGAGACGACAGGAGGCCACGTTTGCTTTCTTCGATAGTTGAATAGCCTGATGCAGGTCTCGCGGGTTTTCACCCAGTCAATCTCGCCGTGGTTCACGATAACTTGCAGATCGACGAGGTCATGGGCCCGCGCGCTTCCCTCCTCGCTGGCCCCGTGCAGCTTCTGGGCAATTTGGTGGTGAAGCGGCATGAGGGGAACGGGCTTCGGGTCGGGGAAGCCGAGCTTTCTGAAGATTTCCACAATGTCATCTGAGATGAAGTATTCAGGTTCGTCGGCGTCGCCTATTTCGTCGCTCCCCACTTCCAGCGGCACGGTGATCCACGGTTTCTCGTTGTAGCTGAGCTTTATATCGAACGGCTGCATGACATATTCTGGCGGGACGTTTTTCGGCTTAGCCGGCGGAAGCGGCACGATGTGGCCCGTGAAACCGTTCCAACCGTCGATAAGCGCGCTTTCGAGCTCGTTGACGAAGGCCTCTATGTCCTTTGCCCGCGCCGTATCCAAGTCGCTGCTCACGCGCGTGGCCGCAAATCCGAAGCGGATCTTCATTGCGCTGCCGCCCTTCACCACGCCGTCGGGGAGGAGCTGGCCGACGATTACGTTGGCCATGACGCGCCTCATGCGCAAGGCGGTCTCGCGGTCGTCGAACACCCTCTCGATCGCGAGGTCGAGGTTCCTGCGGCTATTCGGCATTTTCGGAGACATGGAATTCCCCTTTCAGCTCGTTGTATTCTGCCGTCGTGAGCAATCCTTTGCTCCGTGCGTCTTCGACTGCATTCGATAAGCGCTCGGGCATGATCCGTCCCTTGCAAGTACGAATGGCCTCTGCCACGCTTTGGGAGGGTATGCCCATGTCGCTCACGACCTTCACCGGCTCTTTCAGGGTGACGACCTCAATCCAGCCGGGGAGACGCCTGCGTTTGCGCCTTGCCGTTGCTACCGTTATTTTTGCGGGATTCACGAGCGCAAGACCGTGCATGGCCAGCACCGCCTCCCCGTACAGGCATGCGTCCTTGCCGACCTGCATGACCGCCTCTGCGTAAGCGTCGTACTCGGTGGGGGCGTAACGCGTTATCTTGTATACCCCATGCCCGAGCTTGCGCAGCCACCCGGCAGCGACGTACCTATTCAGTTCGGCGCCGACGACGCCTACGTCTTTCGCCTGGGCGGCGGTAATGAGGCCGTAGTTGTCGGCGGCTATCTCGTATATTTCGTCGAAGTGTTTCATTGCCAAAAGTTTAACACTTTTATTAAACTTTTGGCACATTGGAGCCGACAAGGGCTTCGGTCATTTTGTTCGCCATATAGTTGCAAAGAATACAGATCAGACCTCGTCCTGCGCAACCCCTGCAACAAGGTTGAAGCCCCCGGCGTCGACAAGCCCGAGCGCAAGTCCCTCACGAAGGAGGAGGGCGCGAAGCTCCTGCACGAACTCGACATGGAGGAGGCACGTATCATCGAGGAGATGGACGAGAAGGAGGAACGCCAGGTGAAGAAGGGCAACCAGTACGGTCGTAGCTCGATTCGCGGGCTGGCCAACCTCAGCTTCACCATCGGCACCCGCATCGCCCTGGCCACGGGCATGCGCCGCGGCGAGTGCTTCGGGCTCACGTGGAAGAACCTGAACCTGCGCCAGGGGACCATAACGGTCACCCAGACGCTCACCAAGGAGGGTGAGGTCAAGGACCCCAAGACCCACTCGGGCAAGCGCACGATCTCCATCGATGAGAAGACGGTCGCCCACCTCAAGGCATGGCGCAAACGCCAGCGCGAGGAACTCGCCAAGCTCTGCATGGAACCTGACGGCACGACGCCCGTCTGCTGCAACGAGCGCGGAGAATGGGTCAACCTCGCGAACTTCGAGCGTTGGTGGCGCGGCTTCCGGACGCAGGCTGGCTTCCCGGAACTCCGCTTCCACGAGCTTCGCCACAGCCAGGCCACGTTGCTGCTCGCCAACGGCACCGATCTGAAGACGGTCCAGGACCGTATGGGCCACGCCAACGGGGCCATCACCCTGAACTGGTACGCGCACAGCGTGCCCGAGAACGACGCCAAGGCAGCGCAACTGGTAGGAGACCTCTACGGCTCCGATTACGAGCACGAACCCGCGAAAAAGCGCAAAACTGCGTGACGTAGCGGGCTTTTTTGACAACTCGGCCTGTTAGTGTCCCCGCACTGTCCCCGACCGGTCCCCGCGACGTGGGGAGGTCACAAAAAAAGGTCACCCGATATGCTGGGTGACCTGGTGTTTCGTGGCGGGATGTACGAGACTTGAACTCGCGACCTCCGACGTGACAGGCCGGCGCTCTAACCAACTGAGCTAACACCCCGTGTTTTCAGCAAGGGATATAATACGGGAGTTCTGATTTGAGCGCAATACCCAATCTTGTGTTCTTTTCTCCAAAAGCGCGAGCCCGCGCGTTTCAAGTTTGACGCACTAGCTGCGACAAGAGCGGCACATGTTATCCCGTTTCTGATATGGCCCAGCTCGCAGTTCCATGGGTCCCAGCAACCCCCGGGCAGGTCCCGCAAAACCCTCCACGAGGCCGCATTCCGTCCACGCACCGCCCGCCGGCGTCCAAAATCGGGGGTCGTGGAGGGTTTCGGACGTGCAGCCGAGAAGGCCCTCGGAGGAAACGCCAGGTCACGGTCCCGCTAGGCTTGGCCCGGGTCCGATGAGCCCCGCAAAACCCTCCACGAGCCCGCATTCCGTCCACGCGCCGCCCGCTGATGCACGGAATCGCGCCTCGTGGAGGGTTCCGGGCCGCACCCGGGCAATCTGGCAGGAAGGCAGGCTCCTTTTTCAGGTTTTACCAGCTATAAAGGCACATTCTGCCAATTCCTCACGACCATGTCAAAAACGGGTTAACATGCCCCAAAAACGACTCTGTGATTGTGCAGGCTGGCAGGAAGGAAGTTCCCTTCCGATCCAACGCGCGCGGCAGCTTTACAGCGGTCGCGTGGTAGGGGCATTTCCGCCGCCCATGACGAATCGGATGCGCTCTTCCAGGCGGTCGGCTGTGACGATCTCGTCGAACAGGGGCGTTTGCATGCCGTCTGCCACGTATACGATGTAAGGCACGGCGGCGACGGCGAACTTGATGCGCAGCTTCTTTTGCTCGTCGATGTTGACAAGGCAGAATTTGACCTCGTCGCCAAACTTTTCGGCCAAGGTTTCGATGGTGGGAACCATGGAGTCGCAGAATGTGCACCAGCCCGCGGTGAACTCGATGATGCAGGGCACCTTACTTGCGAGGACCTCTTCCTCGAAGTTTTCTTCATCGATAACGTAAACCATGTCAATCCTTTCGGTTTTCGCCAATTATATCCTGATGCGTGTCGGCGACGAGCGGGATTGGCTTGAGGGCGTTCGACCATGCTGAATATGCTGGCCACAAGGCGAGCAGTTGGCAATCTTGATGACAATTGACGCAACTGTTCTTCTGGTCGAGCCGCTCGACTCCTCTATTCTTGTGATGATGTGCATTTAAGAGAATTATGTGGCAAGGGGTTGGGTTATTTGCCCTATCGATAGGGTAGTATTCTCCTATCAGCCGATGCGGAGAGATGAGTGTTCCTACGTGCCGGCTGGCTTTGCAAGCATGAGTCGGATTCTTCCGTTCCCTTGACTCATCGAGAGAGGAAGCTTTTATGGACGAGAACATTCGCAAGCGCAACGAGCTTCTGGCCCAGAAGGTTATGAAGGGCCTCGAGTCACGCAACATGACTGCTTACTATGCAGCGGACAAGGAAGAGGCGCTGGCCAAGGCGCTCGAGCTCATCCCCGAGGGAAGCTCGATCGGCATGGGCGGCTGCATGAGCGCAGTCGAGATCGGCTTGGTCGATGCCTTGAAGGCCGGCAATTACCACTATATCGACCGCGCGACGGCGACTGACCAGCGCGCTGCCATGCTGGAAGCTTACGATTCCGATGTTTATCTGGCCAGCGCAAACGCAATCACCGAGGATGGCGTCATCGTCAACATCGACGGCAATTCCAACCGCGTGTCGGCTATCGCGCAGGGCCCGCGCAAGGTCGTGTTCATCGTCGGCATGAACAAGGTCTGCGACGACGTGGACGGCGCCATGAAGCGCGCGCGCAACGTGGCCGCACCCATCAACGCACAACGCTTCGGGCTTTCCACGCCATGTGCCAGTACGGGTTCGTGCTTCAACTGCAAGTCGCCCGATACGATTTGCTGCCAGTTCCTGATCACGCGCTTCTCGCGTCATCCGGGCCGCATCCATGTCATCCTGGTAAACGGCAATCTGGGATTCTAACGGGCGGTTGTCAAGGGCGTCGAATCTGGTCGTGATTGTCGGCGGTGGCCCAAGAGGCTATTCAACGTAGTCGTTGTCGGCATTTGGAAAGGCCATTAAAGGAGACCTTCCTTTAATGGCCTAATAATGAAAGGTGGTCGTTCATGGACGCTGAACAAGGCATAAGCGGGCACGCGCACATGGTGTGCCTGCTGGGAAACCCCACAGGTCATTCGCTCTCTCCTGCGATACACAACCTGTCTTTCGAGCTTTTGGGAATCAACGCCACTTACCTTTGCTTCGATGTGGACAATGCCGATTTGGGAAACATCGTCGCAGCGTTCAAGGCGATGGAAGGCTGGGATGGGCTGAACGTGACCATGCCTTGCAAGCAGGCCATCATCGAGCACCTCTATTCGCTCGACGAGGCGGCTGGGCTCATCGGCGCCGTGAACGTCGTGAGCAAATCTGACGATGGGCACGCAATCGGTCACAATACCGATGGCTTGGGTTTCATGGTCAGCCTCGCCGAGGGCGGTGTGCACGCTGAAGGAGCGCGCATGGTGCTCTTGGGCCCCGGCGGTGCGGGCAGTGCGATCCTCGCCCAAGCTGCGCTTGACGGCGTCGCGCATATCGATGTGTTCGGCCGAGCGGAGGGCAAGAGTTTCCTGCCGGCGCAAGAGCTCATCGAGCGCGTCGTCGCCCAAACAGACTGTGGTGTGGAACTTCATGACCTGTCTAACACCGATGAGCTGGCGAGCTGCATCCAGGCAGCAGATATTCTGGTGAATGCCACGTCTGTCGGCATGGGCGAAGGCTGCACCGATACGCCTGTGCCGCAGTCGCTCCTGAAGCCGGGCATGGCCGTGGCGGATATCGTCTACCACCCACGCGAAACGCAGCTCCTTCGCGATGCGAAGGCACTCGGATGCACGACAGTTCCGGGTTTGGGCATGCTGCTGGCGCAAGCTGCCGCCAGCGAGGCCATCTGGTACGGTGCGGAAATGCCCGCCGACGAGATTGCGAGCCGACTATTCAATTAAGAATATGATGAGCTGGAAGGCGCATTCCGGCTTCGCTGTTTATGCTCGATAAAACGCATTCCCCTCGCAGCTATGCTTTGACGAACGCATGCCAAAGTCGGAAAATGCCGCGTATGGCGAAAAAAGGCGAAAGACTCGGAGCGGTGCTGGCCACGTATCTTGTGGGCTTGCTGATTGGCGGCCTGTACGTGGGCATGGTCTCGCCAGCGCGCACGGTTATCCAGGCGGATTTCGGAATCGACAGCGCAACCGGCATCTGGATGATCAACATCTACACGCTGTTCTACGCAGCGCTCATCCCTGTCATCGGCAAGGTGGCCGACACCGTCGGGCGTCGCCGTGTGTTCGCAGTGTGCGTGTGCACGTTCTGCGTCGGCGCGTGCCTGTGCGGCGTATCGCAAGCTGTCGGGGGTTTCGGGCTTCTGCTCGTGGGGCGCGTCGTGCAGGCTGCGGGTGCGGGAGGCATGATTCCCGTGGCTAATGCTGCCATCGGCACTTCGTTCCCACCCGAAAAGCGCGGGATGGCATTGGGGTTGGCAGCTGCCGTTATGGGCGTGTCGAACGTGTTCGGCGCAGCTGCTGGCAGCGCGGTCGTGGGGTTGTTTGGCGCCGATCGTTGGTCGGTGATGTTCTTCCTGTGCATCCCGTTCTGCGCATTGCTCGCAATTGCGGCTGTGACCGTCTTGCCTGATGATCGGCCTGCACGCGATGACGACGCCGAGCGAAAGCCGATGGACGTGTCTGGGTCGGTGATTTTCGTGGCGTTCGTGCTGCTGCTCTTGCTCGGGGTCAAGGGAATCGATTCGGCGGCTCCAGCCGCATCGCTTGTGCGTCCGGCGACGTGGGTGCCGCTCGTGGGGGCGCTTGCCGTCCTGCCGTTGTTCAGGTTCGTCGAGCATCGTGCGGCAAGCCCGGTGTTTCATCTCGAGTATTTCCATAACCGTCCCATCGTCATCACGATGATCGTGTCGTTCTTCATCGGATGCTTCGTCATCTCGCTCGTGCTCGTGCCTGAGTTGGCAGAGTTCGCATTGGACGACCCTCTGGGGTCAGGCGGGTACTACGTCATGGCCATAGGCCTCACGTCGTTTGTGACAACGCCCATCGGCGGGAAGATAATCGACAAGGTCGGCCCTAAACCAGTGCTCATGAGCGGCCTGGCCATCTCGATAGGCGGCCTTTTGTTCCTGGCGTTTGCCGTCATGGCCCAGCCAAGCTCTGCGGGCCTCATCGCTGGCTTGGCCATCGTCGGCGCCGGCATGGGCTTTGCGATGGGCGCGCCGACGAACTACATGATCCTGGAGAACACTTCCAAAGAAGAGAGCACTTCGGCCATAGCCACCATCACGCTCATCCGCCAGATCGGCACATCCATAGCCCCGGCGTTGTTCATCAGCGTCATCGGCGCCGTTGCAACCATGGAGGGCTATCGCAACATGCTGCTGTGCGTCGCCTTCTTCAACGCCTGCGCCCTCGTCGCCATGCTGTTCTACCGCTCGCCCCGCTAGGCGATGTCAAAAATGATGAGACGAAGAATGCATCTCCGGCTCAACCCTCTGCCTTATGCTGGTAGTTTACATGTGCTATAGCATCTGAGCCTCCTTTCAGCTGCAAGGCGAATTACCATGGTATTGCTCCCGTTTCCTGCGGTAATGGCCGACGAGAGGTTCGAGGTGCCTTATGCAGACCGATTACCTGCGCTACTTCATAGACGTTGCGACACTCGGCTCGATGAGCGCGGCTGCAAAGAAGAACTTCATGAGCCCTCAAGGCATCAGCCGCTCCATCTCCGCGCTCGAATCCGAGTTGGGTTGCGAGTTGTTCCAGCGCGACAGCAACAAGGTGACGCTGACGCGCTTCGGCGAGCGTATGCTCGAAGACGCACGTGAGCTGGTAGCGCACGAAAACCGCATTCGCCGAACTGTCCTGGAGCTGAACAGCGACAATCTGAAGAAGCGCCGCACGCAGTTCACCTGCTATTGCAGTCCCATCTTCTTCGACACTCCGCTGTTCTTCCCCATGTCTGGATACAACATCGCGCTATACGGGAAGGTGCAGTTTCTGCAGAGGAGCACGCCGCATGTCGTGGACCTGCTCGTCGATGCAGCCCGCGTGATGCAGCCTGAGATTGTCATGGCCGGCGGACTGGGGCTCTTCGATCTGTTCGAAGACGAGAACGCCGTGATGGTTCAAAGACTTGTCGACGCAGGATACGAGTATCGGCCTTTCATGCGCACGCGCGATTACGTCTTGGTGCCCGCCTTTTCGACGCTTGCAAACGCGCAGGAGCTCACAAAGGCCGAGATTCGCTCGCATAACCTCGCTGTGGCGGCAAGCGGGGGAATGGAGCGCGCGATTTCCCGGCATATCGGCTCAGACAGCATCTACGTGTCATCGGGCGACAGCTCTTTCCGCAGCCATCTTTGCCGCATGGGCGAAGCCCTTACGTTCATCCCAGGCGCAGCGCTCGTATTCGGCACGCCCGAAGGCACGGTGGCCGTTCCCATGGCGGATCCTTACACGATAGAAATCGGCTTCGCAGCCCGTATGAGCGCTTTCGAGGATGGCGTTCTGGCAGATGCCATCGAACGCCTCACCACGTTCTACTCGCAGTATCAAGACGAGGGCGCCTTCGAGCTCGTGTAAGAATGCGTCCCTGCGGCGTTTTGCCAGCGGCGTCGTCTCACATCCTCAATTGATGGTTTAGCCCGCCTCATCATACCGTTGGGGCATGTGCATAGTGCACTAACAGATAATCGATGCATACCGATTCTGCTATCGCGGGAGGGTCCCATGAGGTTATCTGACGAAACAGCCGTCCACAACCTGGGTCTCGAGTCGTTCGGCGGCGGTGCGAACATCGTCGCCGTAGATGCGCTCGACGGGAAGGTGGTTCGCATACGCCCCGTCCATTTCGACCGCGATTACACGCCCGAAGAGCTGAACTACTGGCGCCTCACAGGGCGCAACGGCGTGGAATTCGAGCCGGGCATGAAATCCTACACGCCTCCGTTTCCCCTGGTGTACAAATGTCGCACCTATTCGCCTAACCGCATTCCGTATCCCTTGAAGCGCATCGATTGGGATCCGCAAGGGGAGAGGCATCCCGAGACGCGCGGCACGAGCAAGTACGTGCGCATCAGCTGGGACGAGGCGACGCGCATCATCGCAGACGAAATCGTGCGCGTGCAGGGGGAGTACGGACCGCATGCGATCCTGTGCCAGGGCGACGGCCATGGCGAGAGCAAGGCCATCCACACGCCGCATGGCTGCATGACGCGCCTGCTGGACCTGTGCGGGGGCTACGTCATGCAGGCGCGCAACCCCGACAGTTGGGAAGGCTGGTACTGGGGTGCCAAGCATGCGTGGGGCATGGATCCCGTGGGGCAGAACACGCATTCCACCAACACGGCGCTCGACATCGCCAACAACTGCGATGCGATGCTGTACTGGGGTTGCGACTTAGAGACGAACTCATGGGGATGGGGTGGCCAGCAGGCGAGCCGCATGGCATATTGGTTCGACGCGTGCGGCGTCCAGCACATCGCCGTTGCGCCGGACTGCAACTACACGGCTGCCGTGCATGCCGACAAGTGGTTCCCCGTGCTTCCCAATACCGATGCGGCCCTTCAGCTGGCCATCGCCTATGTGTGGATCACCGAGGGCACGTACGACCGCGAATACATCGAGACGCACAGCGACGGGTTCGACTGGTTCGAATACTACGTGCTCGGCAACGAGGACGGCATCCCCAAGACGCCCGAGTGGGCCGAGCCCCTCTGCGGTATCCCCGCGTACCGTATCAAGGCGCTCGCCCGGTACTGGGCAAGCCATGCCGTGTCCATCGCGCATTGCAACGGCGGGTCGTATATCCGTGCGGCGTTTTCCCACGAGCCTGCACGTCTGGAGGTGTACCTGCTTGCCATGCAGGGCGTGGGCAAGCCGGGGCGCATCTCCATAAAGTTCATCGAATGGATCTTGTTCGGTATGTCGTCGTGCAGCCCGCTGCCCCCTTCGAAGGTGGTGCCGAACACAGCGGCATGCTACAACGGGCCGCTCATCGGTGAGATGGAGTCTTTCGTTCCCAAATGCCTGGTGCACAAGGCGCTGCGCGGCGAGCAGTTCAGCTGGTACGGGCGCGGCACTGCCGCGAACCCGCGCGCTGACCAGTTCGAGGAGTTCAGCTTCCCGGCGCCGGGCGAACCCGGCATCAAGATGCTGTGGTCCGACAACCCGTCGTTCACGACAAGCCTCAACGGCGGCAACGAGTTCCAAGATGCGTTGCGCAGCGAAAACCTGGAGTTCTACCTCGTGCAGGCACCGTGGTTCGAAGACGATGCGCGTTTCGCCGACATCGTTTTGCCCATCTGCACGAAATTCGAGGTGAGCGACTTCGGTACCGATAACGACGCGGGTCAGTGGAGCGCGGTGACCTACGAGAAGGCCGTCATCGACCACGTGGGCGAGGCGCTCTCGGATTGGGAAGCCGTGCAGGAAATCGCCCGAGCGCTGGAAAAGCGCGGCGGGGCGTACGAGAATCTGTGGATGCGCCTGACCGGCGGAAAGACGGTCGAGCAACAGGTTGAGGAAGGCTATGCGGCGTGCGGGATCCCCGAGGAAGAGCGCGATTTCGATGCGTTCAAGCGCCGCGGATATCAGCTGATTCCGACGGTGGAAGGTTGGGAAGGCCATCCCGTCGGGCTCAGCCCGTTTGCCGAAGACCCCGAGGCCAACCCACTCGAGACGCCGACGGGCAAGGTGGAGTTCTACTCCGTGCCGCTCGCGACGACATGGCCCGATGACGATGTGCGCGGGCCGGTGGCCCATTGGATCGAGGCGGGCGACGGGCACGATGACCGCTTGAGCAGCGAGAGGGCGAAGGATTACCCGTTCCTCATCGTGTCGAACCACCCGCGCTGGCGCGTGCACGCCGAGATGGACGACGTTCCCTGGCTACGCGAAATCCCCACGTGCAAGGTCATCGGTCCCGACGGCTACGCCTACGAACCGCTCTGGGTGAATCCTCTCGACGCCGCCAAACTCGGTCTGGCAGATGGCGATGTGGCGAAGGTGTTCAACGAGCGCGGGGGCGTGCTCGGGGGCGTGCGCGTGACCGAGCGCATCCGTCCGGGTGCGGTGTACATGGACCATGGCGCCAACAGCGACGTCATCGTGCCCGGTCTGGGTGGTTTGGACCGCGGCGGCGCTATCAATCACATCTGCCCGACCGCCATGTCTTCCCGCAATGCCAACGGCGAGGT
Organism: Eggerthellaceae bacterium; assembly: GCA_017432445.1. Taxonomy (GTDB): domain Bacteria; phylum Actinomycetota; class Coriobacteriia; order Coriobacteriales; family Eggerthellaceae; genus UBA9715. Next base: position 40,583 of record JAFRJC010000002.1, read on the forward strand.
GACGAGCGGATACCTCGTGGGCGTCGAGAAGGTCGACGTGTTCGAACTGGCTGCGCGCTATCCCGAACAGTTCGCGCGCCGAGGATTCTACGATTCCTCGTACGGTGCAGATGTGCGCGACCATCTTGTGGATGCAGAGGGTTAGAAACCATTCGAAGAAGAATGCGGAATGGAGAAAACGATGAAGGCTCTCATAGTCGATCTTGCGAAATGCAACGGGTGCCGCTGTTGCCAGCTGGCATGCAAGGACGAGCATTGCGGCAACGACTGGAGCCCGTATGCGCTCTCGCAGCCCATGAGCGGTCAGTTCTGGTGCAACGTGGAGGAACGGGAGCGTGGGCGCGTTCCCGTGGTTCGCGTGGCGTACACGCCCGTGTTCTGCGGGCACTGTGACGAATGCCCGCTCGAAGGCGCTGCGCCCGACTGCGTGCGCAGAAGCGCTGACGGCTTTGTCATCATCGATCCCGAAGCTGCGCATGGACGTGCCGATTTGGCGGACCTGTGCCCGTATGGGCGCGTGTTCCATAACGTCGAGCTGGACGTTCCCCAGAAATGCACGGGCTGCGCCCATCTGCTGGAGAACGGTTGGAGCGAGCCCCGCTGCGTGGATGCCTGCGCGACGGGCGCCCTGCGCTTTGGCGATGAGGCTGACTTTGCCGAGGAGATTGCGCGTGCGCAACGCGGAAGCGCCGGGTTCGCCACCGATCCCGGCATCGGCTCGCACGTGTACTACCTGAACGCGCCCAAGCGCTGGATTGCGGGGACGGTCGCGGACCGCACCATCAACGAGGTGATCATCGGCGCCGACGTGGCGATTGTCGACGAGGCTGGAAACGAGGTCGCGCGCGTGCAGACCGACTGGGCTGGCGATTTCCGCTACTACGAGTGTGACCAAGCGCGCTATCTCGTGCAAATCCATGCTCGAGGATACGAGCCGGTCGAGCTTGTCGCGGACTGCACTCAGGCCGATGTGGTGTTCGACGACGTGCTCGTGGTTCGGGAAACGTAAAGAAGCGCTAAGCCGAGGGGCGGGCGTAAGGGAAAGGGCCCTTCGGCTTCCGATGGGGAAGGACGCGACACGCAACTAAAGAGCCCTTTCTGGTTGCATGCCGCAGTAGATACGATGCCGCCGGCTGGCGGCGGAACGGAGGAGCATATGGCAACGAACGAAGAGCTGCATGCACAGCGCATGAAGCGCATCCACGATGCGGTGGCGTTGAAGGAACCGGACCGCGTGCCCATCATCGGATGGGGCACGCAGACGTTCTTCGCGATGGATGCCGGTTACACCGTGGCCGAGTGCATCTACGACTACGAGAAGGCGAAGGATGCCATCCGCAAGTTCCTCGCCCATTACGAACCCGATGCCGGCTGCGTGCTGGGCACCGCCTTCGAGGGGCAGGGTCAGATCCTGGACCTGCTGCAGCCGACGACGCTTCTTTGGGCGGGCATGGCAGGCCGCGAGATGGATCCGAACGGCGTGCACCAGTTCCTCGAGTTCGAGCTGCTCGAAGATGATGAGCTTCACGAGCTAGCCGACAATTTCAACGGCTGCTTCCTGACCAAGGTCCTCCCGCGTGCCTTCAAGTGCATGGAGCCGATGAAACATTTCAACCTGGACGACACCATGAACATGACCATGGGTTCGTCGCCGGTGGCAGGCCTCATGGCGGCGCTCAGCAACCCCGAGGTCAAGCAGATGATCGAGACGCTGCAGAAGGCCCAGGAGCTGCAGGAGGCGTTCAACGGGCAGATGTTCGCGTTCCTCGGCGAGGTCGAGGGCATGGGCTTCCCCGTCATGACCGGCCCCCCGACGTTCTGCTCGTACGACTTCTACAGCGACTACCTGCGCGGAACGATGAGCACGTCGCAGGACCTCTATGAGAATCCCGAGTACCTGAAGGCGTTCATGGACCATCATGTCCAGATCATCCTGGACCGCATCGCCGCCATGCCGCCGCTGCCCGGCCGCATGTGCTTCATGCCCATGCACAAGGGCATGGACGGCTTCCTGTCCACCGAACATTACGGCGAGTTCTACTGGCCGTATCTGATGAAGATCGTGAATGCCTGGATTGACGCCGGAGCGATTCCCTACGTCTACACCGAGGCGTGCTACGATGGGCGCGTGGAATTCCTCAAGCAGCTGCCTCCGGGCAAGTGCATCGTGCATTTCGAGGAGAGCAAGGACATAGAGATGCTCAAGCGCGAAGTCGGTGCCACGAACTGCATTTCGGGAATCTATCCGGCACGTCTTCTGGTTACGGGCACCAAGCAGCAGGTCGTCGACGAAGCCAAGCGCATCATGGACGTGTTCGCCCCAGGCGGCGGCTACGTATTCGACTTCGACGGCGGCGTGTACGACGCGAAGCGCGAGAACGTCGAGGCGCTTTTCGAGTGCATCAAGGATTACGGCAAGTACTAGGAGTTGGGATAGGAATCTGACCCTTCTCCACACTCGGAGTTTGGCTCGTTCAATAATTGGGAAATGGTCCCGCCTACAGTGGGCGGGACGAGACATAAGGGGGAAACATGGCATATCAGACAGAGAACACGATCGAGAAGCGAGAGGCGCGCGTGGCCGCGGCCATGGCGTTCAAGGAGGGCGACCGCGTGCCGTTCGCCCCGCGCATGGGCACGGTCTACTCCGAGCTGGCCGGCATCTCGAAGTACGAGGCGCTCAACGACTACCGCATGATGAAGCCGGGCGTGGAGTACTTCCTGTCCCACTGGGAGACCGACCTGTTCTGGGCGCCGGCGGCCTATCCCATCAACGTCATGGAGGTGCTGGGCACCCAGGCCGTGCGCTGGCCGGGCGAGACGTGGGGCATCGACCGCATGATGGGCTTCCAGATCGTCGACGACTGCTATCTGGAACAGGACGAGTACGACGACTTCATCCGCGACCCGTCGCATTTCCTGATGACCAAGGTGTGGGCGCGCCGTCACGACAAGCTCAAGGGCCTGGCCAAGCTCGACTTCAGCGCGTTCGTGGAATTCGGTCACTACGCCGGCATGGCGCCTTATGCCGACCCCGAGGTGCGCGAGGCGCTCATCACCCTCATGGCCGCCGGCGACCAGGCGAACAAATGGCTCGAAGGCCAGGGCGTTATGGCGCAGACGGCGCTCGAGTATCAGACGCCGCTCGGCTGCATCCTCGGTCAGAACGCACCGTACGACATGCTCGGCGACAACCTGCGCGGACTCCTGGAGCTGCCGATGGACCTTTACGAGGTGCCTGAGAAGGTCGAGGCGACCCTCGATATCCTGACTGACTGGGCTATCAAGGGCGTCGAGAACATCGCGGCTGCCGGCATGAAGTACTGCTTCATGCCGCTGCACGGCGGTACCGACGACTTCTTGAGCCCCGAGAACTGGGAGCGCTTCTACGCGCCCAGCCTGCGCAAGGTCATCGAGCGCGAGCTGGAACTGGGCCTCATCCCCTACATCTTCTTCGAGGGCAAGTACAACAACCGCCTCGAGATGATTCGCGATTTGCTGCCCGCCGGCATCCTGGGCATGTTCGAGCAGGTCGACATCGAAAAGGCGTGCAAGGTGCTCGAGGGCCACACTTGCGTGTGCGGCAACCTGCCCACCGCGCTGCTGATCTACGGCAAGAAGGAGCAGGTCGTCGAGGAGACGAAGCGCATGCTCGACGCCTGCGCTCCGGGCGGCGGCTTCGTCATGGACTGCTCCATCGTGTGCGACCACTTCAAGGAGGAGAACTTCGACGCGTGGTACGAGACCACGCTTGAGTACGGCAAGTACTAGGAGCTGGCTAACAAGCTGAACAACCTGCGGGCCCGAGGGAAACCCCTCGGGCCTGTTTTAGTTTGGAAGCCTGCCAGGCCGATCAACCACCCCAGGGGTAACTGATCGAAAAGTGTGACGATTTACACGGTGTTGTTCGTCACATTTTTCATTCTGCATCTAAAATTACAAATGGGGAGAGCCACGAAACGTTGGCTAAGCAAAAGACGAGAGGAGCGAGCGTATGACGGTCAAGGTGACCAGGACGCAGTGCACGACATGCCATGCACGATGCAGTGTCCTCGTACATTCGGAAGGCGACGAGATCCTGAAGATTACCGGCAATGCCGAAAGCCCCAAGTCACGCGGCGTGATCTGCGGTCAGGGCATGTCGCAGCGCGAAGTGCACAACAATCTGGACAACCGCTTGCTGTACCCGATGAAGCGCAAGACCTGGCAACCGGGCGGTGGCGAGGCGAGCCATGCCGAGATGCGCGGCAAGGACGAATGGGAGCGCATCAGCTGGGATGAGGCGCTCGACTATCTGGCGGGCACCTGCAAGCGGATTGTGGACGAGTACGGCCCCGAAGCCATCATCACCGGCCAGGGGACGGGGCGTACCACGAACCATTGGCACATCCGCCTGAACTCGTCGCTCGGGCTGGAAGGATGGTCGCTCGTTCCGACGCACGTGTGTCTGATGCCGCACATCCTGCCGAACGCGTTGAGCTTGGGCATCTACAGCGGCGCAGACGGCGACATCGGCCGCTCCAAGACCATCGTGCTCTGGGGTCAGAATCCTGCCATGGAGCGCAGCGGCATGAAGAAGATCCTGCAGAACATCAAGAATGGCGCGAACCTCGTGGTCATCGATACGCGCTTCCATGACATGTCCAAGCGTGCTGATATCGCCATCCAGCCGCGACCGGGCACTGACGGCGCGCTCGCGCTCGCACTCATCCACGAGGTCATTGCCAACGACTGGTACGACCACGACTGGGTGGAGCAGTGGACCTACGGGTTCAACGAGCTGGCCGAACGCGTGAAGGATTGGACGCCGGAGCGCGCGGCCGAGGTGTGCGACATCGACGCCGCCGACATCCGCGAGGCTGCACGCCTGATGGGCACGCAGGGTCCAGTTGGCATGATGGTCGGCTTGGGGCCGGGCTGCATGCACACCAACGCCATCCAGAATGGACGCGCCATCGCCTGTTTGCAGGGCCTGCTCGGCTGGATCGATGTGGAAGGCGGCGTGAACGTGCCAGTTTCCTTCTCGGTCATGCTCGATGACAAGATTACGCTGTGGGATTCCTCGCTCAACCCGGGGCGACCCGAGCTGTTCACGTTTGGCGGCGAGGAGCACCCGCTCTACAAGAGCTTCGGCCGTTCGAACGACCCGCATGCCACGTTCGAGGCCATGATCACCGGCGAGCCCCGTCCCGTGAAGGCCTTCATCGCCATCGCGAACGACCCGCTTTTATGCTACGAGAACACTAACCTCACCTACAAAGCTATGACCTCGCCGAATCTCGATTTAGTTGCGGTGAAGGACTTTTACTTTTCGCCGACGGCGCAGCTGGCTGACATCGTGTTCCCGTCGGCGGACTGGTCCGAGCGCTGTACGTACGACGAAGAGCTCGATGGGAACATCCTGCTCGTCTTCGACCAAGCCGTTCCCGCTCCTGGCGAGTGCTGGGACGATTGGAAGTTCTTCCTGGAGTGGGGCCGTCGAATCAAGCCAGAGCAATGGCCGTGGAAGGACGAGAAGGAAATGGTGCTGTGGCGCTTCAAGGAGTTCTATGGCTATGATCTAACTTGGGATGAGTTCCAAAGCCAGCTCGTGCGTTCCACCGAGCCTGGCGGCGGAACGGGCGAGCGCGTGTACAAGAAGTACGAGAAGGGCCTGCTCCGTCCCGACGGCAAGCCCGGCTTCCCGACGGCGACCGGCCGCGTCGAGTTCTCGTGCCCGACGATGGCGGCTTTCGGCTACGATCCCGTTCCCGACTACACCGAGCCGTTCGAAACGCCGGTGAGCCAGCCCGAGCTGGCGAAGGAGTATCCGCTCACGGTCATTACCGGCCACCGCGTGTACGCCTTCTTCCATTCCGCCTGGACCAACATTCCCGCGCAGCGCGACATCTATCCCGACCCATTCGCCCTCGTGCATCCCGACGATGCGAAGATGTACGGCGTGACCGATGGCGAATGGATGACGATCACGAGCCCGCGTGGTCACATCATCTCGAAGGCGAAGGTGACGCGCGAGATCAAGAAGGGCGTCATCGCAGTCCCGCGTCCCGGTTGGCGTGACGAATGCCCCGAGCTGGGCTTGCCCGGCTATGGCTGGGACAAGGCGAACGGCAACATCCTCGTTCCGTCCACGCCGGCGGAACCGGGCTACGGCGCCACGCCGATGCGCTCGTCGCTGTGCAAGATTGAAGCTGGGAGGGGTGACCTGTAATGAAGAAGATGGTAGAAGGCGGCTGCATCGCCATGGCGCACAACCTCGATGACTGCATCGGGTGCTTCGGTTGTGAGACGGCATGCCGCGAGACGAACCGCTATTCATATGACGAGGGATGGATGAAGGTCATCCGCCGCGAACCGGTGCTCGTCGATGGGAAGCTGCGCCAGTATCACCTGATTGCGCCCTCGCTTGACAAGTGTCGTGCATGCTACGACAAAGACCACGATCCGCTGTGCGTGACCGGCTGCCCGTCGGGTGCGCTGACGATTGGCGAATTCGACGACGTGGTCCGCATGGCGAAAGGCCAGCATACCGTCATATTCACAGCATAGGTCGATGGCGCCTGCCTTCAATTCTCTTAAAATGCGGCAATGATCACTGCGACCATTGCCGCATTTTTGGGCTACGCGAACGCCTGCCGAGGCTTACTTGGCAGGCATCCTTGATTCGAGGGTCATCAACACTATGCCGCGCGAAATGCGGAACAGTAAACCGCCCGCTATGCGGATCGTCATGGTTTTGCAATATGCAAAAAATGGCGAGAGACCCAGAGCCAAGCATCTAGTTGGGTCGATTCCATCGACGGGAAAGAGCCTGATAAGGGGTCTGTTCTCTGTCCGGTTTTGACGCATTGTTGACGATGCGGTGTCGTATGAGAAAATGCTGCCGACAATTTCTTGTCGCGAATCGTGTTTGGAGTAGTATGGGCCAAGCATGGAAAGGAGCTTTCGATGAACATGGGCACATTGCGAAAGGCTGCCGCGTTGGCCTTGGGCGCATGCGTTTTGGCATTTGCCTTGACAGGCTGCGGATCGAGCAAGGCCGCAGCAGCGACGCCGCAGGAAAGCGAGGGAGGCATCACCGTCACGGCCTCCAGCGAGGTGAAAGTCGTGCCCGATAAGGCGCGCATGAGCGTCTCGGTCGTAAGCTCCGCGAAGACGGCGGAGGAGTGCCGCAGCGCCAACACCGAGAAGCTCGACGCCGTCCTGAAGGCGATTTCCGATTTGGGCATCAAAGATGAAAGCGTGCAGACCAGCTACGCGAGCCTCAATCCCCAGTACGGTTCGCAGGTGACGGATTCAAGCGAGGACGAGAGCAAGCTCGAGGAATGGGTCATCACTGGTTATGAGATGACGACGTCCCTGAGCATCAGCGACCTCGATATCGATCAGGTGGGTGTTGTGACGCAGGCCTGCGTCGATGCAGGTGCCGACGGCTCGAACGGCCTGGAGTACTATGCCAGCAACTACGACGAGACCTATAACGAGGCGCTTGCCAAGGCCGTCGCCGATTCCAAGGTGAAGGCAGAAGCCATCGCCAAGGCTGCCGGCGTGGGCGTAGGCGGGGTCACCAACGTCGTCGAGGGTTACCAGAACACCTCGTACCGATATGCCAACTCGTACGATATGGAGATGACCGTTGCAGAGGACGACGCCGGCGCTGCCAAGACGATGCCCGGCCAGGTGAGCATTACCGCCGAGGTGACCGTGACATACGCCATCTCGTAAGATTTGCCGCAATCGAACAATAGGGAAGCATCGGCAAATCGGGGCCGCCCATCGGGCGGCCCCTTCACGTTGCTGGGAAAATGAGTCGCAGGACAGTCCTGCGACTCATTACCCCCGCTGTCTACCTTATCAGGCTGTTGCAGCTATTGATCCTGCCAGGTTTCTACAGCAGTTTCACGGCCGTGCCGTAGGCGAGCATCTCCTGCGTACCCTCCATGATCGATGCGCTCGCATAACGAGCACCTACGATGGCGTTAGCGCCGAGTCTCTGAGCTTCGTCTATCATGCGTTGTTCGGCGGTGTTGCGTCCTTCGTTCATCAGATCGGTATAGCTTTTGATTTCTCCGCCGGCAATGCTCTTCAAGCCTGCCATCAGGTCGCGTCCGATATGCTTGGACGTAACGACGTTGCCGCGCACGAGGCCGAGAACCTGAACTTCCTGACCGGGGATGATGTCGCAAGTGGTGATGATCATGTTTCCTCCATTCCGTCGAAAAGCACATCAAAGGGGACAATCTCTCGCGATGCAATTTCTCATACGATTGTCCTATAGGGTGTGATTATACACACATGGCGCGTTTCGCGTGTTCGTTTCCCGTTTCTCTGGCATACTGTTCAAAAGGGCTGCGGCGGGGCTTGTTCGCTGCCGCACTGTCGTCGAAAGGGGAGGCACATGGCTATTCTGAACAACGAATCTGGTGCATATGCTGCCAACATCGTGCAAGACGCAGCGGGCGCACCCGTTTTGGAAGGCGGTTTCAAGGAAATCTACGACAAGTTCGCGCGCCGCATCTGCTGGATTGACGGCAACGTGGTGCCAGGTGCGTTCCAGATGAACACGGCCTGGTATTCTGCCGTACCCGAGCGCGACCCCATCTTCGGGGAGCATTGCCATGACGACGCTGACGAACTCATCGGATTCATCGGCTCGAATCCCGACGATCCCACCGACCTGGGCGGCGAGATCGAGTTCACCATCGGCGGCGAAGCGCATCTGCTGACCAAGTCCACGATCATCTTCGCACCGGCGGGCTTGGCCCACAATCCCATGCGAATTTTGCGGGTCGACCGGCCGATCTTCCATTTCTCGGTGGTGACCACTGCCATCTACGACGGCACGAACACGTACAAGTAGCTTTGGGAAGGCGCCGCTGGGGTAGGATGGAAGGCGCCTAACAGTGCACGGTTGGGGACAGTCCCCAACCGTGCATCACTCGACCATGGGGAGGTAGTTGATGGACGAGTCTTTGAAATGCTTGAACTGCGGAAAGATCGCATGCGAGTTTCCCGAAAGGGGCAAGCCCGATTTCTGCGCGCAGGACACGTACGACGAGGCTGCGAGCGCGGAGGTTCGCGCCGAGTATGCCAGTTCGGAGGTGTTCGACATCATGAACGCTGCCGCACTGGTGAGCGATAACACCCGCTTCTCCACGCGCGTGGAAGACACGTTGAAGTTCGCGAAGCTGATAGGCGCGCGCAAGATCGGCATTGCCACCTGCACGGCGATGCTGAACGAGAGCAGGATCCTCGGCGGGCTGCTGGAGCGGGCTGGTTTCGAGGTTGAGGGAATCGGTTGCAAGGTGGATAGCAACACGCGCAGCGACCTGGGACTTGACGACCCCAATGGCAACGACAAGGTGCTGTGCAATCCCCTCATGCAGGCGCGTCTGCTCAATCGCGCGAAAACGGATTTGAACGTGGTCATGGGCTTGTGCGTGGGGCACGACGCCCTGTTCAGCAAGTACTCGGATGCGCCTGTCACCACGCTCGTGACCAAGGATTTCATCACGGGCAACAACCCGTGCGTCGCCTTGTACGCATCAAAGGGCCTGTTCAAGCGCCGCCTGGACGAGACGATCGACTCCCTCGACGACCTTGCCGGCTTGTTAGGGAAATAGCTGCAATCGATTCGCATGCGGGACGGGTATCGCGGATGCGAATCCTGCGCGGCAATGCATTAAACGAGAAGCCTTTCCTTGGGGAGGCTTCTTTTAGTTTTTGAGCTTGATATTCCAATAGAGGACGAGGGCTAAGGTACCGGCGGCGGGAATGAGCATGACGATCCACATCTGCGAGTAGGCGGCAATCTCGCTTCCCAGGATAGGCATCATGAGCTCGATGGCGTTGCCGCCAACGACGGGGCCGAGCAGCATGCCCACATCGAGGCCGGTGAACATGGTGTTGCTTGCAGCTCCTCGGCGTTCTGGGGGCACGGAGCTCAGGCCGAGCGTCTGCAGCAGAGGAGCACAGCATCCGAAGCCGGCAGACCCTAGGACGGCGGCAATAAGCAGGCCGGTGAGGTCTTGCGCTCTCGAGAGCGCCACATACGAGGCCGCGAAGAACAGCATCCCTACCACGAGCACGCGTGGGGAGCCGACGCGGTCCGCTATGTTTCCCAGAACCGGCCTGGTCACGATGAGGCAGGCGGCGTACACCGTGAAGTACAGGCCCACGTTGGGAATGTCGAGCAGCATGGCGTAGAGCACCAGATACGATGCCGTGCACGAAAACGAGGTTGCCAGCAGCATGAGGGCGACGGCTTTGTCGATGGCCTCGCGCGCGAACATGCGCGAAACCTTGAACTGGTAGGGGAGCTTTTCGCGGGGCGGTTCCTTGATTGTGAAGATTCCTCCCATGGCTGCGATCAGGAAGACGGCGGCGAGCAGGTAGGCGTTGGAGAATCCGAACGCATCGACGAGCCAAAGGCCCACAGCTGGTCCGATCACCTGGGCAAACGATTGGGCGAGGGCGTAGATGCTTATACCGCTTGCAAAACGTGACGGAGGAAGGAACTCGGATACGAACGACATGGCCAAAGGTCCCGAGCAGCCGATGCCTATGCCGTGCAGCAAGCGCACGGCGATGAGCGCCGGCAGGGAGTCCACGATGCTGTAGAGCAGAAACGAGACGCAGATTATCGCCTGGGCGCAAAGCAGAAGGCGCTTTCGCGAGAAGCTGTCGAACGCGGGTCCCGCGAAGGGACGGATGAGTAGGGCGGTGACTGCGAACGAGCTGACGACCGTGCCGACGACTGCGGTGGACGCACCCAGGTAGTCGGCGAAGACGGGAATCGTGGTGTTCGCCATGAATGCCGCCATGCTCTGGAAGAAGTTGACGGCCATGAGCACAACGAAGGGGAGACTCCAAATGCTCTCCCGTCTGCGCGCCGGAACCTGTGTTTCCTCTTCAGCCATGCTTGGCATTATAGTCTCATTTCGACATGCCAGGCGCTCGCTGCGTTGTGGATTGGTCCCAACGCCAAGATTGCGCATTCATGACAAGATGTTGTGATGTTCCTTCAAGGATGCGAAAGGGAGAGTTCCCCCTTTCGCATCCAATCGGATTTAGATGTCCTCAACGCTCGAGAGGACCTTGTGCAGAAGCCGTTGCAGCTCCTGGGCTTCGTCGGGCTCGAGGTCTACGCACTTGCCCATTTCCATTGGCACGCGGAGGGCCGATTCGCGCAGGTTGCGGCCTTTATCGGTGAGTGATACCACGAGGCGCCGCTCGTCCTTGGCGTCCCGACAGCGGCTCACGAGGCCCTTCGCCTCCATTTTCTTGAGCATCGGCGTCAGGGTGCCCGAATCGAGCTTCAGGCGCTCGCCGAGCTCCTTGACCGAAAGGGGTTCCGATTCCCACAACGCCATCATGGCGATGTATTGCGTGTAGGTCAGGTCGAGCTCGGCGAGGAGCGGAGTATAACGGCGCATCACCTCGTGGGAGCAGGCGTACAGCGCGAAGCAGAGTTGGTTGTCCAAGTTCAACGGGTCGAATGTTTCGTTTGCAGTTTTGCTCATCGATATCACCGATCGTGCATCTCTTGAAACAGGGGCTTGTTGGGATCCTCGGATTAGAGGATGGCAGCCACCTTGGCCTTGACCTCGTCCATTTCGACGGTGGGTTCGAAGCGCGCAACCAGGTTGCCCTCGCGGTCGATGAGGAACTTGGTGAAGTTCCACATGATGTAGGCCTTGTCGCCGAACTCCTTGTTGTTGGCCTTTGCGAACTTCTCGAGCGCCTTGGCCTTGAGGCCCTTGCCGAAGCCTTCGAAGGGCATCTGGGTGGCGAGTTCCGCGAACAGCGGGTGTGCCGTCTCGCCGTTGACGTCGATCTTCTTGAACTGGGGGAACTCCGTACCGAACTTCAGCGTGCAGAACTGGTGGATCTCCTCGTCGGTTTCGGGAGCCTGGCCTGCGAACTGGTTACAGGGGAAGTCGAGGATCTCGAAGCCCTGATCCTTGAATTTGGCGTACATCGCCTCGAGGTCATCGTATTGCGGCGTGAAACCGCAGCCCGTTGCCGTGTTCACCACGAGAAGCACCTTGCCCTTGTAGTCCGCAAGAGAGGCTTCGGTTCCGTCGATGTTGGTGGCAGTGTAATCGTAAACGCTCATGTCTTCTCCTTTGATTGGTTGCAAATGAATTGTATACAATTTAATTGTTGAGCACAAGTACTTTTTCGTTACGTTTCAAGACAGGAGTGGACGGCTATGGTTCAAAACGGAGAAGAACGGAAGTCTGGGTTTTCGTTACCGAGCGGTAGCCGTGCGTTCCTACACGTCATGATAGAATCTGCGCTTGTTGAAACGTATCAATTCTCAGCGGGTTCGGTTTATCCATTGGAGGGTTATGTCGAAGGCGAAGATTGGCGATGTGGCGCGTGAGGCGGGGGTATCGCTTGGAACCGTGTCGAATGCCCTCAATCATCCCGAGAAAGTCCGCCCGGAAACGCTCGAGCACATCAACGCGGCGATAGACCGCCTGGGTTACGTTCCCAACCAGGGAGCCCGCCAGCTTGCAGGCGGTACGAGCCGCGTATTCGGGCTTGTCTTGCCGTGTTTGGACCACGCCTTCTCGCTGCAGATAGCGAATGGCGTCCAGGCGGAAGCGCGTCGTCATGGCTACGATTTGCTGATTGCGAGCGCTGGCAACGACGATATCTTGGAAAACCGTTACATGCGCTATTTCCTGGGCGCTCAGATGGCGGGAGTGCTTGTGCTGCCCATGGCAGACAACGCGTGGAAACCACCGGTGCAAACGCCATCAATTCCCATCGTCTACCTGGGTATTCACGGTAAAACTCCTGGAATGTACGTTGCCGCCGACAACGAGGCTCAAGGGAGGGCGATACTGGAGCATGTTCACTCGCGCGGTGCTCATCGGGTGGCCGTAGTGGGGAATGCGGAGTTCGCGTCGCTTTCGCTGCGCGTTCGCGGCATCTGCGATGCCGCTAGGGAACTCGGCGTCGAAATCGAGCTAATCGGCCGTGGAGATTGGGATAGTGCATCCGACGGCTTTGTCCTTGGCAAGTGGTTTGCCGAGCGTTACGGCGGTATGCGGCCCGATTGCCTGATAGGGCTTACGGATGTGTTGGCAGCGGGCCTTGCTGATGGCGTTTTGGCAGCTGGCAAGAAGATTCCGGAAGACGTCCTCGTCGCCGGATGCGATGGCAACCCGCTCGCATGGGGCGGTTCGGTGCCTTTGACCACAATAGCAAGTCCCGGAGAAGAAATAGGCAGGCGCGGCGTGCAGGTTCTCGTTGACCTGATGGAGGGGAAGCGGCTCGATGTCCTCCATCAAGAAATGGTAGAGCCAAAGCTCCTTGCCCGCATGAGCACGGCGACGACTCGCATCGCGCGTAAGCAGGCCGAGCCAGTTGCGCTTAACTTAGGCGAGTATTTATAACGTTTTATTGAGAGATGCACGAGAGATAGGAAGCGCAGCATGGGTGTTTTCGAGAGCGCACAGGGTATGTTCGACAAAGGTGCTTCGGTCGTAAAGGGCGCGGTTTCCGGCGTGGCCGTAGAGAATCAGGCGTTCATGCGCGGGTTCATCCGCCTTTGCAGCGATGGCTGGCTGCAAGGCTGGCACGAACGCAACGGCGGGAATGTGACCTACCGCATGACCAACGCGGAAGTCGATGCAGCCCGCCCGTTCTTCTACGACAATCCCAGCAGCTGGGTAGCCATGGGCGTGCAAGCTGGCAACCTTTCTGGCGCCTTCTTCGTGACGACAGGAGCGGGGCGCTACCTGCGCAACGTCGAGCTCGATCCCTCCTACAACGTTGGGATCGTGGAGATCAACAGGACGGGAGATGCCTGGCGGCTCGTGTGGGGCTTGCGTGATGGCGGCAGGCCTACGAGCGAGTTCGCAAGCCATTTCATGAACCACAGCGTTCGCGTGGAGGCGACTGGAGGGGCGTGCCGCGTCTTGTACCACGCGCACCCCGAAAGCGTGATCGCTCTGACAAAGGTGATGCCGCTTGACGCACGCACCATAACCCGTGCGCTCTGGAAGGCCATGACCGAATGCGTCATCCTGTTCCCTGCAGGTGTCGGCGTTACAGGGACGATGGTCCCTGGCGGAATCGACCTCGCGCGCGCCACGAGCGAGCTCATGAAAACGTACGAGGCGGTCATATGGGCGAATCACGGGCTTTTCTGCTCTGGCTCGGATTTCGATTCGGCGTTCGGGCTCATGCATGCCATCCAAAAAGCCGCGTTGATTCACGGCCAGGCGCTCATGATGAACGGCGGGTCCGCCGAGTTCGCGAATACGATTTCCGATGATGATCTGCGCGCTATTGCCCGCACCTACAACCTTGCGGTCAACGAGGCGTTTTTGGATTAGAGCGTAAACGGAGCGTCGAGCTTCCCGAGTGGGTGAGTTGTCGCGTCGAATGGCTTTACCGCACGTGTCCGTCGGCGTCGACGCTCACCTTGGAGTTGCAGTAGGGGCAGATGCGGGACATGCCGAGGGGCACGGTAATGTTCGCGCCGCAGTTGGGGCATGACACGCCGACCGACGAATGAGCTCCCAATGGGTCGAAATCCGGGTTCATCAGGTCGTCTTCCTGTTCGATGTGCACATCCGAAACGGAATCGGGCACAAGGGCCGCCTGCCCGTTGAGCAGCTTGATGATGACAGTCGCTCCGCGGGGATAACGCGCTGCGTTCACTTCGCCGGTGTTCACGCGCGCTTCGTGAATTTCCCCGTCCATCAGGTAGCGGACGACCAGCGTGATGCAGGGCTGGCCGTTCATGAGGATGCGGTGGTCGGGTTCGTAGTCGTAGATCTTTCCCAGATAGGCGTCTCCATCTGCCAGCACGTCATCGCTTGCGTGCATCTGGTTATGGCCGATTTTCGCGAAGAAGCCCCCGACGCCGCAAAACGTTGCTACGAAAAGCAAGCCGAACAGCGCGGCGCTGAACTCATGCGTGCCAAACGCCGCCAGAAGGGATCCGCCGCCTATGAGGGCGCCGAGCACGACGAACAGCATGCCGAGGTAGAACATGGTCTTGCCGGGGTTTATCCCCGGTCCTGATGCGGTGACTTCCATTCGGGACATTCTGCGCTCCTAAAATCGGGAAAGAAAGCGTCTTCCTGATTGTAACGTCTCACAAGCCTTTTTCGCCTTGTTCGTTGTCGGTTTGGTAACCACGCCGCATCGGTGCGGTTCCAGTTCAGGCCAGTTTAAGATAAATCTATATATTAGACACTAAGATAATTTGAAGGTTATTTCATTAGGATTGTGGCTAGACCGCGAAGCCGTACGAACGGAGTTGGACATGAGCGCAAACGATACCATCATCGACGTCAATCCCGTCGAGTATTCCAGCAGTAGGATCGATTCGGGCGCTTCCGACCGCGCGCATGCGCATTCCAGCTCCCAGAGCGCGTATTATCACCAGCCCGCATGGAAGACGGCTTCGTATTATCGAGGAATACCCGTCGGCACGGATCGGCAGCAGTATGGATACGGCAGCACTTATACCCGCTTTGACGGGCAGGCGGCCTCGACGAAGCCAGCTGGCTCTTTCTTTGGGGCCCTCTCGCAGGTGGTCGTCGGAGCAGGAATGGTTTTGATCGGCATCCCCCTGCTTTTTCTGCCCGGCCCTGGTCTGCTCTCCATTTTCGGCGGCATAGCGCTTGCAAGCACCGGCATGCGCAAGTTACGCAGGTGGTCCCAGACTTGTCGCTAAACGTTTCCCAACATGACGTCATCGAGATGGCGGCGCGCCACTTCGGCGAGCTCGTATAGCGTGCGCACGGGCGTGGGCTCGGCGTGGGCCATGCGATGACGGGGGAAGAAGCGCGTCAGGTGGTAGGGAATGGACGGATCGAGTTCGGCGAGCCAACGCGCAATGGCGTCGATTTGCGTCTCGTCATCAGATAGCCCGGGCACGACGAGCGTGGTCACTTCCAGATGGCAGTTGGGTTGCTCGGCGAGGCGTTCGATGGTGTACTTGACGGCCCGCAGGTTTCCGCCGAGCCTGAGATAGCCTTCCTCGGTGAAACACTTGAGATCGATGTTGGCGGCATCGATGAGCTTCACGACTTTTGCGAGCGTGCGCGTGGTGGCCATTCCGTTCGAGACGAGCACGTTCACCAAGCCGGCCTCGTGTGCGAGCTGGCCGGTATCGCGAAGAAACTCCCAGTTCACGAGAGGCTCGTTGTAGGTGTAGGCGATGCCAACGCATCTGCGGTCGCGCAAGCTCAAAGCCGTATAGACCACTTCCTGCGGTTGCATAGCGCGCCATCCGATGTCGTCGGCCGCCGCATGTGCAATCGAGGCGTTCTGGCAAAATGGGCAGTCCATGTTGCAGCCGTAGCTTCCAAGCGAGAGCACCGTGGTGCCCGGCATATAGCGGGCGAGGGGCTTCTTCTCGATCGGATCGAGGGCAAGCGACGTGATGCGACCGTATCCTTCGGGTTTCACCTTGCCGTCGATGGACCGGCGGGACCGGCAGTAGCCGAGCTGGCCGTCTTCGACCATGCAGGTTTGCGGACAGGCTGTGCAGGTTGCGGATGTCCTCATTTGCGTGGCCTCCCGCCGCGGGTGTGGCGCACGACCTCGAAGCGCTCGAGGTCGACATCGTCGTCGTAAGGGCTGATGCCGGCTTTTCGCTTGGCTATTTCCACCTGGTAATCGATGGTGTCGACGCCGTCGAGGTTGGGCAGCAGGAGTCCGCGCTTCCAGCCCTTCGTGACGATGACGCCGTAACGTTTCACGTCGAGTTCTGCAGGAGAGGAAATGGGCTCGGCATCCCCCAGTACATCGACGGAGTATTCCAGATAGTCGAGCTCGTCGGGGCGGACGGGATCGAAGCGTGGGTCGCGGCTGCAGGCGCTGATGCCGTTGGCGAGTATCTCCTCGGCGACGTTTGGCTTTGTGGCGGCAATCGTGCCGATGCATCCGCGCAGCTCGCCGTGCTCGTGTAGGGAGACGAATGCGCCAGCGCGTTGCGTCAGGAGCTCGGCTGGCACGTCGTCGGGCAGTTTGGCGGGACGGCCCGTTTTCACGTACGTCTCGACCGACAGCCGCGCGAGCGCGATGCAGGGGTCGACGTCATCTGTGGGAGAGGCGGCGTACGTCGCGGGCTCGTTATCGGCGAAGCCTTCGGAAGACGTGTCCTCGGGCGTTATCATCGCCACGGCATATCCCACGCCGAACGGCCCTTCGTTCGACAGCAGCTTCACGTTGCAGTCAGTGCCCTCCAGTGCACCGGCCATGATTTGGAACGAGCGCAGTCCACATTCGGCGGCTGCTTCGCAGAATTCCTCGTCGAATTCGAAGAGCCCTTCCAGATTCCCCGACTTGAAGATCTCGCCGATCCGCTCGTCGAACACGGGTCCCTCGGGCGCGAAGCCGTACGGCCCATCGGCGAGCAGCTTGTGCGACAAGTCGCCGCTTGCCACGAATGCCACGCGTCGTCCGAGCGTCTCGGCCGCCTCGGCGATTATGCGCCCGAGCGCTCGATGCGTTTCGGGCGAGAGGCCCGAGAGCCCGATGCGCACGATGGGGAAGGGCAGCTTGACGTCGATGTTCATGCCCGTCTCTTCACAGGCTTTGCGCACGAAGTAAAGTGGCACGTAGGTCCCATGGTCCATGTCGTCGCGGTAGCGGTTGCTGCCCACGGCGGGGATGCCCGCCTCGTTCGCCGAGCGCACGACCGTTTCCGCCAGTTCCACGTCACAGGACGCCGTCATGTTCTCCTGGGGCGCGTTGAAACGAACCATGCTCCCGATTAGCTGCGTGTCGGTGGTGACGTGGAAGCCGTCTCGAAACATCGGCGCGTGCGGCGAGGTGACAACGAGGCAGTCGGGCTTCGAGCCGACGATGAGCTGGGCTGCCTTTTCATACGCATCAATCGTCGCGCAAATGCGCTTTTCCTGCCCGCGCCCCACGGCGGGGACGATGAGCGGCGGATGCGGTACGGCGATTGCGGAAACGATGCTCACAACGGCCTCCTATCCTCATGGCCTAATGATAGCGTATGTAAATTTGCTCGGGTTTCCCGTTTCGTGAGCTCGCTAGGCCTCGATGAAAGCGGGGCTGCTGCACCTTGTGCGCAGCAGCCCCGAGTCTTGCAAGTGTTTCAGACCGCTCGTCGCTACTTCTTCTCGGCGTACAGCACGTCGTCCTTCGACTTCTCCCAGGCGGGCAGCTCGAAGAAGCGGAAGCCGCGGTCGCGCAGCTCGGCAGCCTTTGCCTCGGCGGCGTCGCCTATCGTGAGCGCATCGCACGGGCAGGAGTTCACGCAGTAAGGCTTCTCGCCTTTCGCGATGCGGCTCGGGCACTTCACGCAGCTCTGCGACCAGATGGGCATCCAGCTCATGTGGAGGTCTGGCCAGGTACCGGCCGGCCGGTCGACGCCCTCGCCGGAGCCCAGCGTGCGCACCGTCAGCCAGAACTCCTCGTCGGGCAGCTTGTTGCCGACTTTGCAGGCCAGCGAGCAGGTCCAGCAGCCGATGCAGCGCTGGAGGTCGACCAGGATAGTGTTCTCTTTGAATTCACTCATCTAAATACCTCCTTACGCCTCGACCTTGCGCACGTCGCAAGCGCAGTCCCAAATGGTGTCCCAAGCGCCGGCCATGCCGCCGATGCCGCCCGTCGCGAAGCCGGGCTGGTAGCCGCCGATGGCCTCGACGCATTTCACCCAGTTCTCGGCACGGTCGTCGATGGTCTCGTAGCTGCCCAGCGGCACGATGAGCTCGGAGTACATGCCCTCTTCGAACGCCTCGTGGCGCCAGCCGAACCACACCTGCACGGTTCCGGGCGGGATGACCTGGTCAAGCTTCATCTCGATGACCACATGGCCACGGCCGTTGTAGACCTCGACCTTGTCGCCGTCCTTGATGCCCTCGGCAGCAGCGTCGAGCGGGTTCATGCGGCCCGTGGGCTTGCCGCCCGAAAGCTGGGCCATAACCGGGTCGTCGGTGAACATCGACTGCATGAAGAAGCGCTGGCGTCCGCTGAAGAAGTGGTACTTGCCCTTCGCCGTGCCGTCGGCAAGCGCCGCGGGCGTGGGAGCCTCGAGCGGCGGCAGGTACTTGGCAATGGCGTCGTCGACGCAGACCAGGCGCTCGCAGTAGAACTCCATGCTTTTGTGCGGCGTGTCGAACTGCATACCCATGAACG
>JAFRJC010000115.1 GCA_017432445.1 Eggerthellaceae bacterium
ACAGGAGGTTTTCCGTACTTAACCCCTCGTTTCCGCCGGGCGCACAAGCCCACGCGGCGGCGGGCGCGTTTAGGGCGGAAAACAAGGTGCCGGGCAGGAGGTTTTCCGTACTTAACCCCTCGTTTCCGCCGGGCGCGCAAGCCCACGCGGCGGCGGGCACGTTTAGGGCGGAAATCCCGTTGCCGGACAGGAGGTTTTCCGTACTTAACCCTTTGGATCCGCCAAGCCAGCAAGTTCATGGTGCAATGCGGATGTTTAGGGCGGAAATCTACCTGTTAGGCAGGCGCTTTTCTGCCCTAAACGCCCCCGTTGGACCAGGAGCTCCTTCTAAACTCCCGCATCCTTCCACGAAAC
Source organism: Eggerthellaceae bacterium (assembly GCA_017432445.1). Taxonomy (GTDB): domain Bacteria; phylum Actinomycetota; class Coriobacteriia; order Coriobacteriales; family Eggerthellaceae; genus UBA9715. The sequence goes on from JAFRJC010000115.1 coordinate 355, forward strand.
CCGGGCGCCGGCAGATTCGGTCCGTTTAGCACGCTTTTTTTCTGGTATCGAAACATCCTGCTAGCTCGGCTTCAAGGTCCCTTACGGCTTGTGCGCCATTAAAACAACCCGGCAATCCCAGCTTCAAAGCCCATCACGGCGTGTGCACCATTGAAACATCCAACCAGGACGTGCTTTCCTCAGTAACAACGGCAACGGCAACGAGCTTACCACCCGTTGCCGTTGCTTGAATGCTATTGCCTAAGCGCAAAGCGCGTTTCGCGTTTACAGCTAACCCGGAGCTACCACGTCTTCAGCTTCGCAGAAGAAGACAGGCCCTTCGACTTCAGGAACGCCTTGTACTTGCCGGCTTCCTTCGACCACACGCCAGACTTACCCAGCTTCACGGTCAGTCCCTTGCCGCCCTTCTTGCCAGCCTTGGAGAATGCCTTCCTGGCAACCGAGCAGTCCTTGGCCACCTTGACCTTCTTCAGGTTGTACTTCTTATCGTACAAACGCTGCATCCAGCCGGTGCTCTTGAGCGTCAGCGTCTTCAGGGCCTTCGTGTTGTAGAACGCCTTTGCGCCAATCTCGGTTAGATAGGAGTTTATGGTGATGCTTGTGACCTTCTTGCCAGCCGCTGTGTTGAACGCGTTAGCGCCAATGCCCGCGACCTCGTAGGCATACTTCCCGTACGTCGCCTTGTTGATCTTAGCCTTCTTGGATTTCGCATTGTATTTCAGCAGCCGCGCATACATCGTGCTCTTCATTACCTCGTACAGGTTACCGCCCACGGTAAACTTCGCGCCGCAGGGCAGGCGGCCGGCGATGGTCTTGATGCAGCCGAGCTTGTTGCTCATGCTGCCTGCATAGACTGCGCTGCTGTACTTCGGATTTGCCACGGTGAGCGTCAGCGAGCCGCCCGATATCGTGGCTTTGCCGATGTTCACGATCGATGAGCTGTTCGCGTACTTGGAAACATCAATCGCATCGGAGCCAGCGTTTGTCACGCTCAGGCTACCGCCTGTCATAGTGAAATCGCCACTCGAGATGCTGATGCCCGTGTATTTGGGGCTTGCCAGATTGATGGTTCCGCTGGACATAGTCAAGCCGTATTTAGCAATAATATTGGCCGAATCGCCCGACCCCTTGATAGTGCCGCCCCTCATGACCAAGCTGCCCGCTTGCACCTTGCCCTGGATCGTGCCCTGTGTCATGGTCAGGACGCTCTTGTTAAACGCACAAAACGTGTCGCTGACTGCAAGACTGCCAGTTCCCTTCATCGTGATGCTCGAGTACGAGAACAAATTAGTCAACGAGCTGGAACCGTTTAAAACGAGCGTGAAGCTCTGTCCCTCATAATAGATGGACAGCGTTTCCGCCTTCACGTTGTCCAGGGTAATCGTCTTGGTCGAAGCGTTGTAGCTTACCGTACCCGCAGTTTTATCCCCGATTGAGATCTTAGAATCATTGCCAGGATGCTCGTAGGTGCTCTGCGCATCTACTTGCGCAGATGCGTTTGCGTCCAGACCTCCAGCAACCAGGTCGGCAGCATAGGCGTCCGCTGGCTGCGCACTTACTCCAAACGCCATGATCAGCGCGGCGAATGCCACCGCAAACGCAGCAAGCTTGATATGAGCCGCACAGGCTCTCCCTTGCTTCTTGATTAGTGAGTTGTTCATGTTCACCCCAATCCTTGTGACAAAAACGTCAATGAGACAAGGATACACCACAGACGTGGGTTTTGGTTACCTGGGGAGACACGGCTTCGCGCATACCCTGGGAACACCCAACTTTGCTGGGCGTTCCCAGCCGTGCTATTTGACCGTAACTCTCACCGTCACAACTTTGGTTTTCGCAGACGCGTAATTCGTGGTTCCGATTACGACAGCCCTAAGCTTGATGGTGTAGGTACCTGCCTTGGCACCCTTCTTGACCTTCACCTTACCAGCCTTAAGCGTGAGGACCTTCTTTCCGTCCTTCTTGGCAACCTTCCATTTGGCCGTTCCAAACGATGTCGTCACCTTGGGAAGCGCTACGGTTTTCGCCTTCTTTTGGAGAGACTTGGCCTTAATCGCCTTCTTCACCTTCGTCTTCGCAGGCGTAGCTGTGTTCGACGCTTTCGCGACCTCGAACACAACGCTCTTCGTCCCACTGTAGGCTCCCTTGCCGCTAATAACGACGGTCGCCGCCTTCCCCACGTTGGTATTGTTTCTGTAAGCCAGCGTGTAATCGGTTCCCTTGACGAGCGTCTTACTGCCGACCTTGACCGTTGGACTGGGCGTAATGGCCTCGCCAGTGTACATCACCTTTAGGAGCATCGAGACGCTGGCTTGGCCGATGGGGGTACGTGCCAGCATCGGTATCGACTCGGTACGCGTTGAGCCGCACTTGCTGCAGGTGAACGTGCGGATCCCCGCTGAGCTGTACGTTGCCGCTCTTGTGACCTTGCCAGAATCCCAGCTATGACCCAGTGCCTTCACCGATCGCGTTTCCTCGTGGGTTGCGTCGTGGCGGCACACGCGTGTTTCGACGCCATCGGCGGTGCAAGTCGCAGGCGTGGCGACGCTCCAGTCCTCCCAATCATGGTCGAGCGCGGGAACCGCCCCGGTCTCCACGGCGCCGCAGAGCGAGCAGGTGTGCTTCTGCTCGCCGGGCTCGGTGCAGGTGGGCGCCTTGGTCACGGTCCAGTCGCCGTAGGCGTGCGGGAGCTTCGCAATCGCGCGGTCGCTGCCCTCCTCCTTCCCGCCGCAGACCGCGCAGTGGATCGACTCGGAGCCCTCTGCGGTGCAGGTTGCTTCGACGTCGACGGTGTAATCGTCAGCCCAGGAGTGGCCAGCGGCCGGAACCGCTTCGACGACCTTGTCGCCGCATCCGGCGCACGTCTTCTCGCGGGACCCGGGCTCGGTGCAGGTCGCCGCCTTGGTCACGGTCCAGTCGCCGTAGGCGTGCGGGAGCTTCGCAATCGCGCGGTCGCTGCCCTCTTCCTTCACGCCGCAGACCGCGCAGTGGATCGACTCGGAGCCCTCTGCGGTGCAGGTTGCTTCGACATCGACGGTGTACTCGTCCGCCCAGGAGTGGCCAGTGGTCGGGATCGGGCGGGACGTCGACGCGTCCGACGCGCCGCACACGCTGCAGTGGATCGACTCAGAGCCAGGCTCGATGCAGGTGGCCTGGACGTCGACGGTGTACACATTAGCCCAGGCGTGGCTCAATGCAGCAATACTTTCCGTTTCGGTGTAATCACAATTTGAACAGCTGCGATGCCGCGAACCGTTCGCCGCACAAGTTGGTTCAAGATCAACCACCCAGTCGCCAAGCTTATGGCCAAAAGTAATAGGCTCGACTGGATGCTCATAGTTCGCGTACAAATCTGCCACACCCCTGCGGCCTTCAGCGATTTCGTTTACGGTGTACCAAGCACCGTCTGCTGTCGACCACCACTTCCCGTTGTTTGACGTTGACGCCGGGAAGAAGAAGTCGCCCGCCTGCGAGGTAGTGTAACCCTCGCCAACTCTAATCTCCGAAAGCGCGGGACAGTTGTAGATGAAGTACTTGAACCCGTTGGCGGTAAGCGAGGACGTATCAAATGAAGAGACATCCAGGTAAGACAGGGAACTGCAGTAGCCAAGCATCCACTGCATATTGGTCACGTTGGTCGTTTCGAAACCCGACAGGTCAAGAGAGCTGAGTTTACTGCAGTTGTAGAACATGGAATTCATGTCGGCAACGCTTGACGTGTTGAAATGAGATACGTCAAGGGCGTCAAGACTGCTGCAGTTGTAGAACATCTGGCTCATATCAGTAACGTTTGATGTGCTGAAATGAGACACGTCGAGGGCATCGAGGCTGCTGCAGTTGCAGAACATTGAGTTCATGTCGGTAACGCTTGACGTGTTGAAATGAGATACGTCGAGGGCATCGAGGCTGCTGCAGTTGCAGAACATTAGGCTCATGTCAGTAACGTTTGAAGTGTCAAACTTCAAGGCATCGAGAACAAGCGACGACAAGCTCGAGCAGTAGCCAAACATCCACTGCATATTGGTCACGTTGGCCGTGTTGAAACCCGACAGGTCAAGGGAGCCAAGCACACTGCAGTTGTAGAACATCGCGCGCATGCTGGTCACGGCAGACGTATCAAGCCCCGAGAGGTTAACCGTCTCAAGGGATGTGTAACCGTTGAACATGCTGTCAAGAGAGCCGACTGCGCAGATGGCGCCTGTAAAAGTGACCGAGGTTATTTCGCTCTTGTAATCATTCCAAGCAGTTGGACGCCCACGGAACATTCCTTCATCGCCTCTGAGGGGGCTTACGGTCAACGTGGTATGATCGGCGCTGAGAACCCACTTGCAGGTGCCCAACTTCCCGCCGATTTCACCGGTTTGCAGCCCAAGCGGGTCGCTTACCGTAACGGAGCACGTTTTTGCCACACCGTCTATCTCGCAGGTGACGTCAGTTGTACCGGGAGTGCTCCCTGCAAAAACCTTGCCGAACGAATCAACGTAGACCACCGATTCGTCGGAGCTCGACCACGTAGCACGGGCCCTGGCCAAATCCGCATTAACGCCTACAGGCACAATCGATGAAATTGATAGCACCTGCGAACCATCTGCATCGAGGGTTATGCTTTGCGGCAATTCGAAATCCGTTACAGCCAGCGCGCCGCTCGCAGGCCCGCTGTACACCGGCCAATCCTGCACATTATCATAAGTGGTATCTGTGCCCGGAACGCCCTCCGGTGCCCACTGAGTGTGATATTTCTGATTATGCGCGGCAGCATAATCCCTGAACCACTGATCGCTCTTCAGGAAGTACGTAGTGTGCGGGGTTCCTTGATTAGAGGTGGTGGGGTCATCCCACGTGACGTCAAGGTTGTACCACTCTCCATCAAGCTCGATCCGATTCCATCCATGCCCAGCCGAATCGCCTGGAGCCGCATCCTGCGTGACGAAAGTGCACGGTATCCCAAGCCTGTTCATAACTGCGATGAACGCAAGGGAGTACCCTTGGCAAACTGGTCTTTTGTCCACGAGGGCGCCGTAGGCATTCCACGGATTCATGTTTATATACGAATCAGACCCCTCATTCGCGGCGTCGTCGTTATAGGAGCAGTTATACACGAACCAGTCATGGACGGCCTTGACCTGCTGCGCCTTCGTGGCGTTCTCCGGAATCCACGATAGCACGTCTTGCATCGACAGCTCGTAACTGGCAACCATGGCATCGATGGCATCTAAATCGTATTCATAACGAGGGATGATTGTTGTAAGAATGGTGCCGTACCCTTCTAAATCCTGGATGTAGTACGTATACGCGTTCTTCACGTAGAATAAATCAGGGTTGGAGTTGATGATGTCCGATATCATTGACGAGACGAGCGTTCTGAGCCCACTTTGATCGCTTGCCACGATGCCCAAATCGCTCACGTCGACGCTCTGTTGACGTGAGGCCATGCACATTGTCAGCCGGCTCCGAAAAGCAGCTTCCTGCTCGCTACTGAGCGAACTGGAAGATCGTTTGCTATACTGCCCGCCTGCGCCCTTCGACTCGGGGTGGTAATCGCCCGACTGGATGAGGTTTAACGTGCCTTCGCCTTCAATCGTAGTCGAATCCTGATCCAGAGAACCCACAGAGAGACTGGAGCCCTGCAGCTGGGCGGGGCCCGCATAAGCCAGAACGGGCACGAGCGCCACTGCGATCATGGCTGATACGATTGCCAATAATGCTTTACGAGATACCTTCATGGCTTCCATCTTCGAAACAATGCGCATCCCATCTTCGGCCGGGCACTTCCCCGCCAGCGAACAAGCCATTAACAGGGCGCAACGCAAAACATGGTCATTATAATATGCGCCCGTAAACATGACGGCTCGACTCCGCTGCAAGGTTGGTTTCAAAGGATGAAGAAATCAAGGAACCCTGGTGGCATGCATGCCACAACTGTTCAAAACGCTCAGATTGCGTGCTTTGATTCCCAGACCAGACTACATGTCTTATTTCCCAACCTGGTTGCTCATTTTGGTCCCCCAACCAGGCTGCATGTTTAGATTCCCCAGCTTGGTTGCGTACTCCGATTCCCCAGCTGGTCCACGCGTTTCAGAATGCCCTGCAAATAGCCTCTCGCAACGAAGGATAATGCATGACGCTTTCGCCGGCCACGCTCAGATAGCAGTTGGGAAACGACCCTACGTGCGGGCCGACGATTTCCCCGCCCCAAACCTCCTTGGTCGTTAGGCCTAGCGACTTATTGTTAATGAGAGGGTTTAGTACGGAAATCCCGCTGCCGCGCAAGTGGTTTTCCGTGCTAAACCACTCGTCTCCGCCAGATTTGCAGTCTCACGGTGGGGCCGGCACGTTTAGGGCGAAAAACATGTTACCGCGCAAGTGGTTTTCCGTACTTAACCCCTCGTTTCCGCCGGGCGCGCAAGCCCACGCGGCGGCGGGCGCGTTCAGGGCGGAAATCCCGTTGCCGGACAGGAGGTTTTCCGTACTTAACCCTTTGGATCCGCCAAGCCAGCAAGTTCATGGTGCAATGCGGATGTTTAGGGCGGAAATCTTCCTGTTAGGCAGGCGCTTTTCTGCCCTAAACGCCCCCGTTGGGCCAGGAGCTCCTTCTAAACTCCCGCATCCTTCCACGAAACCCGGGAGCCGGCAGATTCGGTCCGTTTAGCACGCTTTTTGTCTCAGCGCCCGCGTTTTCGCCCATTGAGTCATAACGCTCCTGGTCAGTTGGAAACGTTTAGCGCAGCGCGCGCTTTCGCCATTACGCCATGATGCTCCAGGACAACTAGGAACATCATTGGCGCAGTTCCCTGCATGATTCAACTTGGTTGAATTATGCGCAGAGGTTATACTTCTACTCGTAACGCAACAGATTGCCGGAGGTAAACGATGACGACCAATGAATCCCCCGCTGGTTTGCGATTAAGCGTAATAATCCCCGTATACAACAAGGCTGACTCCATAGGTCATTGCATAGACTGTCTCGTATCCCAAACGGCTGACATATCATTGTTCGAAGCCCTACTCATCGACGACGGGTCCACGGATGATAGCCTGGCAAAATGTCGCGAAGCAGAGAAAGCCCATCCCTTTGTGCACGTCATCCACCAGGAAAACCAAGGTGTTTCCAGCGCGCGGAACACGGGCATCGCGCAGGCACGCGGCGACTATCTTCTTTTCCTGGATGCAGACGACGGGCTGACACCGTCGACCATCGAAAACCTGATCAAATGCTTCGACAGCTTTGGCGCCGAGACCGACGTAGTTGGATACCGAATGCGATACGAGTACCCCGACGGCCAGACCAGTTATCACGCGCGCGAGCAATACCTAAACGGCACCGGGCTCTACCCCTTGTCCAAGAACCCGTTCATAGCGCAATCGACGATCAACGTCTGCGTGAGGAATCGCTTCGCAGACAACGTGCTGTTCAACACCGATCTCAAAATGGGCGAAGACCAGTTCTACGTGACCCAAAACCTCCTCCGCAAAGCCTGCTACGGTTACTGCGAGGAGGCTGAGTATATTTACGTTCGCGATAAATCAAGTGCGTCTTCAAGGCGAAACAACCCCCTCTATGCCTTCGACGACATGATTACTCTGTACTCGGAATTGCTGAGCATCGCGCAGGGCAACGAGGCCATGCACGATTACGCCCTCAACCTCATCCTCTACAACATCGATTGGCGCATCAAGTCGGACATGCTGTTCCCGCGTCACCTGAGAGGCGAGGCCCGAAACGAAGCCAACGCACAGCTGAAACATATCCTGAGCTCTATTCCGCATGATATTTACGTTGCCAACCCGTACCTCAACGAGTACCACAAGGCATACCTTCTCAGCGAATACGTTCATCAGGGCCAAACATGCACCGTGTCATATTCGAAAGAAGCCGCAACGGTCCTGTTCGAGGACGGTTCTGAGTGGGTAACGGAGCTCCCGCGCGTCTTTGTCGAGCGAAGCATCTACCACAACCACCTGCTTCGCTTAAAAGGGCGGATCGTTGGTCCGACTTTTTTATACGAGCCCAAACCGCAGTTCTCGCTCGCAATTAAAAGCGAGGAGCGCCCACTTGAACTCACTCCGTCCTCACACAACTATTCAACCGCCAAGTTCCCCGTCACCAAAGCCTGGTCCTTCGCAACCGAAGTCGATTTTTCCAGCATAAAAGACAAGACGGACCTGTTGTTTAAGCTTGCTGTAGACGATAGGGAAATTCCCCGCTTTGCGATAAGGCTCTCCCCGAGCATATACAATGCCCGTATAGTCGACAAGATGCTCTGCTTCCCCAGCCTGAGCTTGACCAAGGCCAGGAATAGGCTCGTTGCCTATCCCCGTGGCAAGGAAAGCCCTCTGAAGCGCTATCTCAAACACGATATCCAGAATCCGTCTGAGACAATCGAGCGCCTCCGCATAAAGAGGCTCCTTAAGAGCATGGGCAAAAAGAAGTATTGGATGTACGTCGATCTGCCTACCTCGCAAGCCGCCGGTAATGCCCTCGCCCAGATGCTGCATGACCTCGAGCAAGACGATGGAATCGTGCGGTACTACATTAGCAATTTCGAAGATAGCCTAACTGCACAGTATCCGCAGCTAAAGGGAAAGGTCGTCGCACTCGAGACGGACATGCATAAATGCCTCTCGCTCAGAGCGGACGTGATCGTGCACTCCTACCTAGAGCGCTTCACTTTCGAGCCGTTCGGCGGCGCAGAATACAAAAACGTCGGCGACCTGGCTATCAATCAAAGGCGAATATACGTCCAGCACGGCATCCTCCATGCCCATATGCCCTGGTATTTCTCGTACGATCGCCAGATGATCGACAAAGAGGTCATATCCACTTCCCTCGAGCTTAATGCGCTCACGCAGACGTACTGCTTCCCCGAAACCGCAATCATCGACGCAGGAGCGCCAAGGCTCGACCGCCTCCAGTACTCTGGCACGAAAACGGCCAAGAAGATCGTCTACGCCCCATCGTGGCGCTCTCACCTCGTTGCCGGATCCTCGCAGAACAGGGAATCCATCGACCAGGCCATGATTTCGTCAGACTTCTTCAGGGGCCTGAACAGCTTAATCGAGTCCATCAGTCGCAGCGGAATTCTCCAGAAGCATGGATACGAACTCGAATTGAAGCTCCACCCCAATTTCAAATGCTACGAGCATCTACTGCAACTTGGCGATGAAGGCATTTCGATTGCGCCGGATGTCATTGACGAGCAAGAATACAGTATCGTGATTACCGACTATTCGTCCTACGTCTACGATTTCCTCTACGCAGGTGCGAAGGTTATCTACTTCTTCCCCGACCGAGCCGAATTCGATGCAGGACTCAACCATTACTTCGAGCTCGAGATTCCGCTCGAGAACGGCTTCGGGCCTTATTGCGAAACCCCCGACCAGGTTGTCGAGGCAATTAACGCAATGCTAGAGGGTACCGACGAAAACGAATCGCGCTACAACGAAATGAGGGACGGGTTCTTCCTGCATACAGACGGAAGGAACTGCGAGCGACTCTACCGCGAGCTCAAAGCCATCAGCGATGCCCTCTAACAGATCCAATCGGGACTACTTGCCTTCCTGCCCAGAGCCGGTCTTTGCTAAGCGTTTAATCACCGTCGAGATGGACCCGCGCTTTTTCTGGGCGGGCGGCACGGCGTCCCTGATTGCGAACCTGTTCTTCTGCAAGTTGTCATAGCCTATGGCCAGATGCTTGGCAAGCCTCTCCTCCGCGCTCTCGTGAGGCGCATGAAGCGTGTCGAAGTCGACGGTATGCGCATCGGGATTGAATATGAACTTCCGCGTCTTCCTTATCTCGTGCTTTTCCGTCATCTCGGATGTCCAGGTATGCACACAGGGCTCATCCCAGAAGATGCCATCGCGCTTCTTCCTGACAGGATTGCCAGCCCAGCTGCTGTTCGACGTGATAGTCTTACCCGAAACCACCGAGCCGGCTCCGATTATGGCACCAGAACCAATCCGGGTGCCTTTCAGTATCAGCGCGTTCTGCCCTATCCAGACATGGTCGCCGATGTAGACGCTCCTGCTCGGGTTAATGCGCCGATGCGTTTCGGCATCGTAGATAAGATGGGGGTCGGCCGTCCTCACCCATACGCCGAAAGAGAAGAGGCAATCGTCGCCGATGAAGATGTCGGTTTCTTCGGAAGCAATGGCGTGGAGCTGTCCGTTGAAATAGCAATCGCGACCGAAGGTGATGCTGCAGTTGTTGTTGACGGAAATGTCCATGCTGTACACGTGCCGGTTCTTGCCGAGTATCACAAGCCCGTTATCACCTTGGAAGCTTATTGCGCAACGGGAGAGCTTGACTCCCTCTTCGCAGTAGAGCAAGTTGCCTTTGCCTTTGAATCGGATTACCGATCCGCCCATGTCCTCGGGGCTACCGATGAGGGTATTATCGGCAAGCCCTTGGATTTGAGCTAGCTCCCTGATCTCCTCCACGATATCGTTCCCTTTCTGATTCTGTAAGCTGAAACGCCCAGGTTGCCTGCTTCATAGACGTTTCTCATGCACGCTTTCTTACCTTCTGCTTCCTCAAGTCCTGTAGCAACGCTTGGAATCATTCTCTTAAGAGGCACACCATGTCAACGGCCAAGGTTGGATGCCCGAACAGCTATCAACGCTAGACGAGCTTGGCCTGACGTGCGGCATGCCAATGGCCAAAAGCGCTGTACAGCACGTTAAACACGACCACGGCGGCAACGCCTACGGAAATTGCCACCATCCACATGGGCTCGATGAACGAGCTAATCGAGAACAAGCTGGGGAACAGAATAGCTCCTGATACGCACCCTACGATCACGAAGGCAATCAGGGCGATGCGCAACGGCGTGAACGGCATCGAAATGCGGAAGATCAGGTTCACGCCGATCCAAGCGGTAAGCAGCACGCAAATGGTTGACACCTGGTTGTAATCGAGGCCAAGGCCAAGATATCCCCAGATGTTTACGGTTAGCACGGCCAATATGACGGTAATCGACCCGGGAATGGATTTGACGACCACATTCTCGAGAAAATGCCCCTTTATGCGGTTGCGGTTGGGCTCGAGCGCGAGCACGAACGATGGAATCCCGATCGTGAACGCGCTGATAAGCGTCATCTGAATAGGCTGATAGGGATACTGCCACGGCAATATGATGAATAGCACGGCGAGAACCATCGAGAACAGCGTCTTCACCAAGAAGAGGGAAGCCGAACGCTGGAGGTTGTTGATGGATCGGCGCCCCTCGGCAACGACCTTTGGCATGCTGGAAAAGTCGTTGTCCACCAGCACGAGCTGGGCCACGTTGCGCGCCGCGTCGCTGCCCGCCGCCATCGCGACCGAGCAATCCGCCTGCTTGAGCGCGAGCGTGTCGTTCACCCCGTCGCCTGTCATGGCGACCGTGTGACCCGCCTGCTGCAAAGCGACGACGAACGCCTTCTTCTGCTCGGGCTTCACGCGGCCGAAAATGCTGTACGAATCCACCGCGTCGGCAATCTTCTCGTCGGTATCGAGCGTCGTGGCATCGACGTACCGGTCTGCGTGGGGCACGCCCACCTGGGCGGCGATTCCCGAAACCGTACGCGGGTCGTCGCCCGATATGACCTTCACATCGACGCCCTGGTCGCAGAAATAGCCGATCGTCTCGGCTGCGGAAGAGCGTATCTGGTCGCGGATCATCACGAGCGCGACAGGTTCGGGGGTTCCGAGCAGGCTCTCGCCTTCGAAACCGTCCACGCGGGCAAGCACGAGCACGCGAGCGTTTTCGGCGCGTTTCTCGACTTCCTCGGAAATGGCGGCGTAGCCGTCGCCCAGCACGAACTGGCCAGCGCCAACCACATAGCTGCCCGATATGTCTGCGCTTGACGCGCTTCCGGCCTCTTCCCCGCCGACAGCTTGGGCTGCGGGCAGAAGGGACAATGTGGCGCCCGACCACTTGCGATCGGACGAAAACGGCACATAAGCTATGGCCTGCTGCGGAGCCACACCAAGCGATTCGCCCCAAGCGATGAGGGCACGGCCCGTCTCGTTGACGTCGGGATCTGCCGCCGCAATGGAAACGAGTGCCCGAACGGCTTCGATCTCGCTTTCCGGCAACTGCGCCGCATCGCCGAGCACATGCAAACCCTCGACTTCCATAGCACCCGACGTGATGGTGCCGGTCTTGTCCAGGCAGAGCGTGTCCACATGGGCGAGCGTCTCGATGCAGTAGAGCTGCTGCACGAGAACCTGGTGCTGCGATAGCCGGATGACGGCAAGGGCGAGCACCGTCGACGTCAGCAGAATGAGCCCTTCGGGCACCATGCCGACGAGCGCCGCCACGGCGGAAAGGATCGCCTCGTTGAATTCGACGCCCCCAAACACGTGCATGCTACCGAACAGGAGCAGGCCCACGGGGAAAATGACGAAGCTCACGAATTTGATGATGCCGTTCAGGCTGTTCATGATTTCGGAATTGATTTCCTTTTGGGCCTTGGCTTCGGCGGAAATCTTGGCGGCATAGTTTTCGGCACCCACATGGTCGACGCGCGCGACGACGCTTCCCGAATTGACGAACGAGCCGCTCATCAGGTTTGCGCCCTCCGTCTTTGGAATGAGGTCGCTTTCGCCGGTAAGCAAGCTTTCGTCGACGTTCGCGTTGCCGGCGATCACCGTGGAATCGCACGGTATCTGGTCTCCGCGGCCGAGCACGATGCAGTCGCCGCGAACGATCTCGTCAAGCGCTATCTCTGCCTGCTCGCCATCGCGAATGACCTTCGCCTTCGAGCCCGCCACGATGGAAAGCCTGTCCGTCAGCCGCTTCGAGCGTATCTCCTGCACGATGCCGATACCGGTGTTGATGATGATGACGATCATGAACAGGCCGTTTTTCAGCGAACCGGTCACGAGCACGAACGCGAACAGAATCACGTTAATCAAGTTGAAAAGGCTGCAGATGTTGTCGCGCAGAATGTCGCGCACCGACCGGGTCTTTGTCCCTGCATCGGCGTTCACGTCGCCGGCAGCGCGTGCCGCCGCAACTTCGCTGCTGCTGAGACCTAGTATCCCGTCAGTCCACTTGCTCATAACGCGCTTTTCGCCAAGCCCTTCTCGATTGCATCGTTTGTATAGGGCGCGATGGTTTTCGGCGAGCAGCCGACGGCGAGCTGAAGAGCGCGTCGGCCATTCGTAAAGCGCCCGCACGCGCCATGATCGCGCTCAAAAACCAGAGAAGCCCGAACGTTCTTTTCAATCAGCAGCATATTACACATCAAGCTAGTTCGTTTGGCGCCACGCTGCGAATGAACATGAAGGCTGGATATCGCCGCCACGCAATTGCGATAACGGGCGCTGTCACGCCCCATGGGACACTGGTACCAGACACCGCCATCGCATTAGAGCTCGTGCGCACCAACCTTTAGATAATCCCAAGCGGAATGAGCACGACGAGTAGCAGCGCATCCAGACCCCAGATTCCCGCCAGGAAACGCGTGCGCTTGCGCGGCTCCCAGTCGGGCACGTAGTTGGCCGCCAGGAAGAACGGGATGTAAGTGGTCACGAACACGGGAAGCACGCCCCACCAGGGATACACCCAGATGAACGAATGGTTGCTCGTGCCCGCCAGGAAGCTCTCGACCAGGGCGAACAACAGCGCCATGCTCAGCGCGCCCACGAGCTTGGCGCTTATCCCCTTGCGACCGCCCTTGGTGAAGTAGCGGGCTTTGGGATCGGCCGGCAGCATCTTGTACGATATCATGCCCGCAATCGAGAACATCATCGAAAGCTCCCAGCACACGCCGATGAGCAGGATGAACGTCGTGGACTCGTTGCTTACTGCCCAAAGCGGGTACCCAGCCACATGCGCGATGATGGCGTTCACGATCTCGTAGAGCCAATGCACGCCGTACAGGGCGAGCCCCGCGAACACCACCTTGAATTCCTTCTTGTGAATCTCGCTCCAGTACACGTAGAACACGACGGCCAGGATGAAGATGAAGGTCCAGTTGAAATTCTCCGTGCTTCGGACCGAGATGGCGTTGACCAGGTCCATGGCAGCCTGCGAACCATCGCCCCAGAATACGAGCATAGCCCCTCCTTTGCACCAGATTGCGCAATCGGGAAGACTCCCGCAAAACGCCTTCATTGTGCGCCCGCCAGGCATGCTCGTCAAGCAAAACGAGAAGAGCCGAAGACTCGCCTGACATGAAAATCGAGGAAATGACGCATCGATACCGAGCACGGATGTGTCATAGCGCTGATAGCTCCTCGGCCCCGTTATGTCATAATGCTGATGAACAGATTCCGCCAAGCAGGACGCGTTCTTCGTCAAGACAGGCCTCCGCCATGGATGACCAACAATTCCAGACAGACTTCTTCTCGTCGTTCGAGCTAGACGACGAAGGCCGCCAGCTGCTGGAGCTCTGCGACGAGATCAGCAACGCCCGAAACGTCGTTGCGGGCATCATCGCCGAAATCGAGAGCATCACCCTCCACCAGAACCCTTCCATCGAAACCGAGTGGCAGGTCAAGGTCGGCGTGTGGGAAAACAGGCTGCTCGAGGCTCAAATCGCCATGCGCCGCGCAAAGCGGAAGCTCGCCCTTGCGCAAGCTTGCGCGAACAGGGGCGAATCCATCGACGACGAGCTCATCGAAAGCCAGCTCGACACCGAATTCACCGAGTGGAAGGAGCAGCTGAGCGCGGCGGTCGGCGCATACCAGCAAGCAGTCGTGGCCCACATGCACACCGTGCACATCGCCCCAACTAAAGCCGGGCAGCTCAAGCGGCTCTTCCGCATCCTGGCGAAGCGGCTGCACCCCGACATCCGCCCCTCCGACGACGAAGCCGCGCAGATGATGTTCTTCCTCGCCAAGGCGGCCTACAAGCAAGGCGACGTGGAAATGCTCGAGTCGCTCGAGGTCTCCACACGCAGGATGGACGCCGATGAGAAGATGCCGCAAACTGTCGACGAGGCGGAGGCCGAGCTGGCCCTGCTCATGGCGCAGGCGGGCGTGCTGGAAAAGCGCAAGCAGGACCTGATGGCCGAAAAGCCGTTCTTCCTGAAGAAGCTGCTGAAGGACGAGGCGTGGCTCGCCAACCACATCGGCAAACTGCAAGACGAGATCGCCGAATGCGAGAAGGCCGAGGCGCTCTACCGCGACCGCCAACTCGATCTAACGGGGCAAGATGGATAACGTGACCACAGACGGCGCCGCGCCGAACAACGCCCCCAGCACAGACGAAGGACGCGACTGGCTCGCCACGACGGGGGCCGGGAGCGCTGGCGCGGTGCTGGCGGCGTTGCGCGACCCGAGCCTGGGCGTGGGCGCGCCGTTCTCCCAGCCCATCCTCCTGTTCGAACGCGCACGGGTCGCGGGCACGACGAACATACGCGACATAGACTTCATCTGCGAGGATATCGAGCCCGGCGCCAAGCTCGGCTTGAAACGCGATGCCGACAACCGCGATGACGCTTTCGCCGTCCGCGTCTTCTCCCCCAAAAACGAGCTCATCGGCTACGTGCCCGCCGACATCAACGAGCCTATAGCAAGGCTCCTGGACGCGGGCAAGCACCTCTACGCCGTCATGACGGACCACGAGCGCTACCACGCATGGAACAAGGTCTACTTCGAAGTGTACCTCGATGACTAAAGCAGCATGCTGACATGGCTAAACGGCAAGTTGACAAGGACCACCTGGGAAACAGCTACTCCCCCGACCTGCAGGGAAGGCGCAGTAGGGCGGTTTTCAGCGTGGACGCCAACTGGCGCAGGGGACGCGAGCCCCTACCCCGTGTCGACATAACCGAGTCGACGGCCGAATCGGCAAAGATCGAAAACTCCACCGCGGTCTACACCACCCCTCGGGGCGGACGGTTCCACATCATGTACTTCCCCGACGAGGCCCCGCCGCCCCATGACGAGACGGCGCTCTACTTTGCAAACGGATACTATTACGATGCCTACTACATGAGCTGCGACCCACAGCATCTGGGCAAGCGCATCGACTACTTCCGCATGGCGGAAATCCTCTACCTCCATGCCGCGCTGCGCGGAAACGACCGTGCCCATGTGGGCCTGGGCAACATCTACTACTACGACCGCTGCGAGGGGCATTACTTCGACGCCGTCAGAGACGACCTGTATTCGGATGCCGTGCTCGACCCCCAGATCATCGCACAGAAGGCGCACGACCACTTCCGCCTTGCGGCAGAGGCCGGCGACCTCGAGGGATGCTTCATGTACGGCGACGTGCTGCGCGAGGGAGTGGGTTGTGAGGTGGACTACGCACGCGCACTCGACATGTACTACCTCGCGCTCGAGCGCTGCCGCGACATGCAGGGCATGATGGTCACGGCGCCCGGTTGCATCCACGCCCGCCTCGGACGCGCCCACGAAGAGGGCGAAGGCTGCCCGCGCGATCTCGATACCGCCTTGGAGCACTACGAAGCAGCCCTGGAATACCTTGAAAGGGCCGCGGAACGCTTCGCCTTGCGCTTCGACCCCGAACTCGCCCTGTCGAGGCGGGGCATCGCCCGCATCCGCCAGGAGATGGCCTTGGCAAACGCCTGAGGTGGCGAGCGGTACGAGTCGCCTGGAGGTACACCATCCCAAAGGCTCCCTCCCCAGGCATCCCGCACCATCTCCAGACACCGCACCCCAGATAACCTTCCAAGCGCCCCGACCCGCCCTAACGCTAATTCAACCTTCGCGAAAACAAAAAACTAGCCGCGCCCCGACAGGAGCGCGGCTAGCCGACCTTCTTAAGACCGATCCTCTACTGGTACTTCAGACCGATCTCTAACTAGTGCTTAGTACTTCACATACTTATCGATATTGATGAGCTTGCAGGACTTGATCTTCGCATTGCCCTTCAAATCCTTGTACACGTCCACTGCATAAAGGCCCACATCACTGCTGCCCTTCGCTTTCCCGCTGCACAGGAAGCGGTAATTGGTACCCGAGACCACCTGGGACGACAGGAGCGCGAGAGGCGTCAGGCTAACCTTCTTATACTTCTTCTTGGCCTTGTTTATCGCCTTCTTGGCAGCCGCCGGAATGCCCTTAGAGGTAAGCTTCTTGGCGTTGACCTCCCACGCGCCGCTCATGCCGGACGTACTCTTCGCCTTCTTCAAGGTGCTGATCTTCTTGTAGTTGAAGTTGTTGATTGCAAGGATGCTGGCTTTGCCCTCCAGGTCCTTACCAACCACAACAACCTTCCACGACACTTTCGGCTTTGCGGTGACGGTCGTTGCCTTGCAGAAGTACGCGTAATTCATTCCAGCAACGGTTTGGCTCGCCAGCACGACCACGGGCTTGTACGTCACTCCGCTGAGCTTTGCGGTCGCCTTGTTGAAGATCTTCTTCTCGGCTTTGGTCACATAGGTGCCCGTTTTCCCGTTCATCTCCCAGCCGCCGGCCACACCGCCCACTTGCAGCGAATCACCCCAGGCAAGAGACGCGCTGCACAAGCACACGACAAGCGCAATCAGCACCGCTAGTATCGATTTCCTCTTCATAAGAGTCTCCTTTCCCTCCAAGCTAATCAGAATGGGCTTTGCATTCTGGATTCCCACTCCACATTTTGGCGCCGAATACCACGTGCGAGGTGTTAGGCGCTATTTCACGGTGACGTCTTTCCCGGAGTTGCCTTTTGCGAAGTATTCCCTGTAAGCGGCCTTTACCCTCTTCGGGACCTTGACGGTCGCGACCTTCTTTGCGCCCTTGAAGCAGTTCTTCACGGAGCTCTTGGTCAGCTTCGTGGTCTTGACCTTCACGGTCGTGCACTTCTTGGCCTTCGCAAACGCCTTCTTGCCGATGCCGGTGACGGAGTACTTCTTGCCGTTGACGCTGATGGTCTTCCCAACGACAACCGTCTTG
>JAFRJC010000116.1 GCA_017432445.1 Eggerthellaceae bacterium
ATGCCGTGTTTCTTGCAATAGCTCCAAACATTCGAGCCGCGTGAGCATATTACGGTGAGCCTCTCGCAGCCCTCGAACGCTGCCTTCCCGATCTCCGCCACACCATCAGGTATGGAGACAGAGGCGAGGGCGCTGCAGCCCTCGAACGCCCAATCCCCAATCCGCGTCACGCCCTCGGGAATGGAGACCGATTGAAGTCTCTTGCAGCCATTAAACGCCCAATCCCCGATATGCGTCACGCCTCCGGGGATGGAGACGGAAGCGAGGCTCTTGCAGCCATAGAACAGCGAATCCCCAATCCGCGTCACACCCTTGGGGATGGAGACGGAAGCGAGGGCCGAGCAGCCCGCAAACGCCTTTTCCCCGATCTCGGTCACGCCCGCGGGGATGGAAACGGAGGCGAGGGCGCTGCAGCCCTCGAACGCTGCCTTCCCGATCTCCGCCACACCATCAGGGATGGAGACGGAGGCGAGGGCCGTGCAGCCCGCGAACGCATGTTCCCCGATCTCGGTCACGCTCCCGGGGATGGAGACGGAAGAGAGGGCCTTGCATTCATAGAACGCACTTTCCCCGATCGCCGTCACACCCTCGGCGATGGAGGCGGAGGCGAGGGCCTTGCAGCCTGCGAACACCCAGCTCCCGATCTCCGTCACACCCTCGGGGATGGAGACGGAGGCGAGGGACACGCAGTCCTGGAACGCCAAATCCCCGATCCGCGTCACGCCCTCGGCGATGGAGACGGAGGCGAGGGCCTCGCAGCCCCAGAAGGCCATCTCCCCAACCTCCGTCACGCTGCCCGGGATGTCCGCCGAGAAGAGTGTCCTGCAGCCCCCGAACGCCGACTTCCCGATCCGCGTCACGCTGTCGGGGATGTCTATCGAAGACAGGGCCGCACATCCCTTGAAGGCCCGATCGCCGATTTCCCTCACGCCATTTGGGATGGAGAGCGACTTTAAGTGGACGCAGCCATCGAACGCCCCGTCGGCGATCTCCACGACGGGAACGCCGCCGTAAGCAGCCTCGATCCTGGGAGTCGGGTCCAAGCCCGTGTACTTCGTGATGACGATTCCGCCCCCCGTTTCCTCGTACTCGAAGCCGGGCAGGACGGCAGCGTCCCTGCAGCCCAGCCGCTGCAGGTGGCGGGCGAGCTGCGCGTTCAGGTCCGCCGTGATGCCGTGGGAGTAGACCAGCCAGTGCTCCTTCTCGAGGCCGGCCAGCCCTTCCGGCAGGTCGACGTCCTCCACATCCTCCAGCGCGCAGACGGCGACGTCCCTGCCCGCACGGTAGAACTTGGCCAGGATCCCCGCCAGGAGGGCGTCCCCCAGGAACTCCCAATCGAGGAAGGCGACCAGGCAAGCGCAGCCCACGATCCTCTCCGCATCCATCCCCTCCTCGGCCGCATCATAGAGCGCGCACCCGGCGCGGCGCGCTTCGAGCACGATCGCCTTGGCGGTCGCGGCGCCGTCCTTCGAGTACAGGCAGCAGGCGTAGCCGCCGCCCGCCTCCGCGCCCCTGGCCGCGGGATCGACGACGACCGTGATGCCCTTGGCCTCACGCGGCTCGCCCTTGGAAAGGCCCTCTATCTGTTCTAGGGCCCGCCTGATGCCGGAGGGGGCGACGACCGCGACGGCCGAGCCGCCCCGGACAGGGTAGCGCTCATCCCCCTCGAGCATGCACTCGACGATCGGCTTGCCGAAGCTGACCGCCCAGGGGACCTCGTTGGCCGCGATGTATGCGCTTTCTAGCGAGTTGGGGGTCACGAAGAGCAGGAACGCCGAACAACCCCTGACGTGGGCCTCGAGCGTCTCGTCGTAGCTGTCGCCGATGGTCAAGCCCTCGTCGTACCAGATGCGCCAGCCGTTCTCGTAGAGTTCTTTTATCACCGGCAGGACCAGTTCCCTGTCCCTGTGCGAGTAGCTGACGAACACGAAGGGCCCCTCCTCGTCTGCCGAGAAGGGCGAGGCCAGTTTCTCGAAGCCCCGGGGCAGCAGCCCGCCGAAGGCCTCGTACTGGTAGTCGAAGACGAAGGCTACGCGGTTCTCGAGGCAGTATCGATGCGCGTAGGAGCCCTCGGGGCAGACGACCGTTGCCGGTGAATTTCTGAACGCGTCCTTTCCAATCTTCGTCACGCTGCCGGGGACGGTGACAGAGGCGAGGGTCGCACAGTCGGCGAACGCGTTGTCGTAAATCTCCGTCACGCCCTCGGGAACGGAGACGGAGGCGACGCCCGTGCAGCCCGAGAATGCACGATTCCCTATCGCCGTCACGTAGTCGGGAATGACGACATGCGCCTCGCCGGCGTGGTACCTCCACAGCACCCCGCGCGCAGTTTCGAAATCCGGCTCGCGATCCGTCCACCCCAACCCGCACACGATTTCGAACAGATCCGACATGAGATGCCTCCCTTCAGGTACAGGCCAGCGAATCTGGAGCCCGGAAGGCTTCAGGGGCATATCGCCAGCTTGATGTCCATTGTAAAGCAGGCGGCTTCATAGCGCGTTCCAGGGCCGACGTTAGCGCAATGCTCAACCACAGCGGGAAAAACTCGCAAGGGATTAGAAAACTATTCGAACTTTTTTCCGGAAAGCACTTGTCGGACGCTCTCCCAGCCGCCCGACAGGTAGCAGGGGGACGTCCCCGCGTATCCTCCGAGCGAAAGGAAGCGAGATGGCGAGGGAGCTCAAGGCGATGACGGTGAGGATCGACGCGAACGCGCACGAGAAAACGACCGAGGTGTTCGCGGCCCTGGGGACCGACTTCACAAGCGCGATACGCGTTTTCGTGAGCATGGCCGCCGAGGAGGGCGGCTTCCCGTTCGCGCCGCGCATACCGAGAAACGGCAGCGGTTTCGACACAGTGAACGCATCGCCAGACGGCACCCATAATGCATGAGGCATCCGACTGCTGCTCTTGGATACACCCCCCGAATTCCAGGGCAAGCTGTTGGATATGCTCTGCGCTTCTGGGTGTATGACTTCGGAATGGTGGAAAGAAACGCTATTTGGAAAAATGCCAGATTCACCAGAAGATTTCATCGGCTAAGAATCATGATTCGATAAACCTAAAGCGCCTCGATGGGGGCGCTTTAGGTTTAGTTGACTCGATTGCTTTTGCTTCGCTATGAATCAGCGCTCTATTACGCTTTTTTGGCTTCAGTTTAAGGTTTTCTCTAAGCGGTAATTACTGTCCTGGCCATGCCGTTGCGCCAAACACTAAGTCAATGCCTTCTCCTGGCATGGCGAAAAAGTCTTCCCGGATTTCAAAGAATTCAGGGAACGCCTCTTCAATCTCGGCATCTCCGCTAAACGTTTTGTCATATTCCGAGTCTCTGTCAACAAGATGAATGGTCTCGCAATCCACAAACTCGTCAGGAAGCTGGTAGTACCCGCCTCTGCCTTTTTGGAAATCGCACTCGATTGCGTAAAAGCGGCCATCCTCGATCGATGACGCCTCGAGGTATTTCACGGATTTGACGTCTTTACATTTTCGAACGGCTTCGATCAGCTTCTCGATTTCTGCTTTGATTTCGTCGGTCTGCTCCGCAGCCCCCATCGAACCATCGTCATCGACATCCCAGCATTTGAACGTCTTGCACAATGCTTCTGCAAGGGCTTGTTGGGATTCCGCCAGCAAGAGCTCTGATAAGGTGTCGTTCACATCGACATACGAACACCAAGAGCCCTCATGGTAATCGAGGTCAGCTTTCAATTTCCTGGAACCGACAGCCAGACGCACGATGGCGCTTGAACCCTCGCTCGCATATTCCACTATCTCGCGCTTTCTCTTTGCCATGCCCTCTCCTTTCAATGATCGTTGATTCTCGTTAACTTCTAGCCACGCATAAACCAAACGCGTGTTTCCGTCAGATGCTCTGGAACCGCCTTAGGTCGATGCCCAAATCTTCGGCTTTCTGACATAGCTCGTACCCATCCATGTTTTCAATCTCCCACGCATCTATAACAGCTGCAGGAAACCCGTTAAAGATAGCGCTTCCGAATTCGTCCAGCATATATTCGCGAAGCCTCTCAACGTCAACCTTTATTTCCACAACAACCTCCCGCTTTGCTTGATTTAGAAGCTTCAGCAGAGCAATTCATATAGATTGTACGCACCGCCACCATATATGCCGCTTAGCTACAATGCGTTTCCGTCCTGGTCGAGAATCTCACCTTCAAATAACACTTTCAAGTTCTCGACGAGCTCTTCAGGGATGCTGTCTCCTTTGGCGCGAATACGAATTGTTTCCAAACGGGAATTGCCGAATGGGCCGTAATCACCCCTATGGTTTATTTCCCGAATTTCCAGAGTTGGGGGAATCGACAGCTCACGAGCGCCACATCCCGTGAAAACATAGTTCCCCATCGTTTTCACTGTATCCGCAACGTACACCGTCTCAATGTCCTCCCGCGCCTCCCTGTTCTTCGGATGGCCAGCGCTCGAAGAGTCACGAAATCTTACTGCAAAGCATTCATCATCCAATGCTGCAATGATCTTCTTTCCAATCATCTCGGGAACGACAACGTTCCTGTCTGTCCCCCGGTATGTGACTGCTCCTCGCTCGTCCCTCGCTATGCACCAATCAGCACGAAGCCTCTTCAACTCCATTGCGGCTTCATCATCGTCGGATTTGGTTTTTGAATCTTCGTAATAGGTTTCCAACAATCGGGAAATGATTGATGTTGCTGCGGCATCTCCGTTACCGTCAACCTCACGAAGCGCCTTCTGGAACGTCGCTTTCCTTGGCTTGCCTTTGCCCTTCAAACGGGTTTCCAGCTCCGATTCCAATCCGTTTTCCGCCAGAAAGACGACATCGGAGGCGGTTAGCTTCTCGCTCGCAAAGCTCGAATGCTCGATTGCCAGCCGAAGAGCGTCTGCGTCTTCGGCTTTCCCGCATGACATAATCGCTTTCCAGCTAAAAGTTATGTCAGGGAAGCGCTCGAGGATGATTGGCGCGCTCATCGCGGCACCGGGGGTTTCCGACAGCTCTTCTTCGCTCATCAGGTCAGAGTGCAAGACGATTCTTTTCACGTCTTCCTCTGAGCCATAGCGCAAGACATGGGAGTAATAGTATTGTACGTCGCGGGGATCCAGGATAAGATCAAAGCCCTCTAACATCAGCTGGCAAAAAGCAGAGGCCAGAGCGACCGAATCCTCGCGGTTGAGTTTTTCTGGCTCTTCGATGAGATAGAACGAATAATCGAACAGTTCTTTCGCCGCTTCTAGATCCCCTCTCTTGCATGCGTTGATGAAGGACTCCTCTTCCGTCTCGGCGGGTTTTTTTGCCGTCTCCATTTTTTTAAAGAGCTTGGTGTTATGGCTGAATTTCTTTTGGAAAACCTTGGCGGGAGGATCAGACAGATATGAAAGCACACAAAACATTCCTTTGTATCCGACATCGGGGACAGCCTTCTTCAGCTCCTGAAGCCACTCATCAACTGCCTCGAATTCAAATCCAGGATTGTAGGGGAATTGCATTGTAACCACCTCAAAGAGGTCAGGCCAATATGCTGCATGCCAACCTTCTTCGTGCTCCAATAAGCTTATGAATTCCCGCAAGGCCTTTTCTCCAGCTGCGCTGTCAGAAAGCATCTTGATTTTAAATTCAGTTTCATAGGACATGATGCGCCTTCTTTTCGTTGTTTTTGATAATGAGGCAGATATGCTATCGACGGTAATATGTTGAGCAAAATCGGCCGCGTCTTGCCCTACGCCCTCAGCTTCAGGTAGACCCCTGCGGTAGCCTCGGCGTCCGCGAGGGCGCGGTGCGCGTTGCTCAGCTCAACCCCTAGCTTTTCGGCAAGATATCCGAGCTTCGTCTGCTCCCATCCCTCTGACCGCTTAAGCCTCTTCGCATAGCGGTTCGTGTCGAAGTAATCGTTTGTGAAGTCGGTTCCAGTTGGCAGTGCCGCTTGGGCAAGCATGCGGATGTCGAACCCGACGTTGTGACCGACAAGCACGTCGTCCCCCGCGAACTCCTTGAAGAGCTTGGCCACTTCCTGGTACGGCTTCGCGTCGGCGACCATCGCATCGGTTATCCCCGTGAGCTCCTGAACGGCAACCGGAATACTCTTCCCAGGGTTGGCGAGCATCTGGAAGCGCTCGACGACCTCACCGCCAACGACGCGC
This sequence comes from Eggerthellaceae bacterium, assembly GCA_017432445.1. Classification (GTDB taxonomy): domain Bacteria; phylum Actinomycetota; class Coriobacteriia; order Coriobacteriales; family Eggerthellaceae; genus UBA9715. The sequence continues at coordinate 6,127 of JAFRJC010000116.1, forward strand.
ACCGCGCCGATCTCGGTAATCTCGTCGTCACGGCCGAAACCGGTGGTCTCGGTGTCGAACGCGACGAAAGTATCGAAGTCCGGCTCGTCCAGCTCGCGCATGCCTGAGAACCGGTAGGCGGACTCCGAGGCGTGGGTGCCCGTGATGCCTCTCAGCACCGACGCGGCGAAAGACCCCTCGTTCTCCGCCTGCTCGCCAAGGATGCACACCGCGCTCTCCACCTTAGCGATCCCGCTGTACCTGGCAGCCCGCTCGAAGAGCTTCACCTGGGAGGAATCAGCCAGGACCAGGGGCAGACCGTCGGAGAACTCGAGGAGCTTTGGGAACGCTTCGAAGACGTCGGGCGCAGAGCCTATCTCCTCGTACGTGATCCCGAGACAACTCGCGGCTAGCGACTTGTCGCCCTTCGAGACCTTCCACGGCCTCACCAGGGACTCGAAATCACCCGCCTGGTCGCCGTCCTCGACCTTGGTAGCAACTATCTCGCAGACGCCCTTCACCCTGCCGGGGACGTCCCTGAGCCAGACGGCGCAGAAGTCACCAGGAACCTCGTCGAGCACCTCGAGCGAAGCAAAGTCCTTGGGAGAGACCTTCTTCGGCCACGAGGCCGCCCTACCCGGGCCGCCCGTCTTGCCGAGCTCAATCCCCTTGGAGGCGTAAACCTCGCTCAGCTGCTCGCGCGCCTCAAGGCTCTTGGGCCAGTACGGCTTGGCGCGCCACTTCTCGTTCTGCACCTGCGCTTCGTCCAGCGCGGCAAGTTGTCTGTCAGCATCCCACCCCCAGCGAGAGGGGACGCCGCCGGCCACCTGCTCCCTAGCAAACCCGATGAGCTCGGCAGCCTCGTCGTAGTCGCCAGTCATACCCAAGAAGCTGATAGCGCTGGTGTAAAGCTCGTGGAGGAGCCCCTCGGTCTCCGTGATGAAGTCCACATAGGGCACAGGCTTGAAGAAGTTCCTTCGGCTGTAAGACTGCAGGAGCATGTGCATAATGACCTGGCTCTGCCCGTCCGTCCATTCGTGGCCGGCGAGGAACAATACAGCCGAATTCTCGAACGCCTCATCCTTGACATCCCCGAGATAGAAACACCGCTCAAACTCGATTTCCTCGCTCGGGAACAACGCAAGAATGTTGGGGAAATCAGACTGGTAGGCATCTCGCCACTTCTCGAAGGACTCGACGTAAGTACTTACATGGGGGTTATTGCAGCGCTCCGGGGTGTACCTGCCAACCAGCTCAAGCAGCTCGTCTAGCACGGGAACCGTTCGGTGCTCCTCGCAGAGCCTACCGTTTGACCCTTTCCCGCAATATACGCAATTCACGTTTGAACCTAAGTCATTCATTTCTCTTATTGCCCTTAAAGCAACTGGTAACCAATATAGCGTCCCCTGACACCTTCAACCTTCTCTACCTTTCCGGCTTCAATGAGCACATTCATCACCTTAGTACATTTCTGGGAAGTCATTATCCCGCTCACGTGCTCCATGATTTCCGAGGTCAAGACGGGGCGATCTGAAGGCATCCACATGAGCACCTCTTTGGCTAGCTTCTCATTCTCCTTAGCGGCGCGGTCACCAACTGCGGACGCAGAGTTCATATTCGACGACAAGTTACCAGAATAAGTCCCGGTATTCGACGAAGACAGGCTGCTTCTCGTGACCGAATTACTCGAAGAGCTCCAAGATGACAACCCCTCCGACGTGCGGCCGCCATAACCGGAACTTCTTCGTTGTTGAAGCCTGTATCCGATATAGCGCCCCCTGACTCCATCAACGCGCTCTACCTTTCCGGCTTCAATGAGCACATTCATCACATTCGTGCATCTCTGGGAGGTCGTGATCCCGTTAACGTGCTCTATGATCCAGCTTGTCAAAACAGGCTCGTCTGAGGGCATGACCCGCAGCACTTTTTCCGCTAACCTGGCGTTCTCGATTTCTTTTGCACTGTTTGCTGATTCAGCATCTCGTGCCGCAGAGCTATCTTTCAGAAGCACCCTTATTGCGCTCATCGGACATTGATTAGAGCATTCCTCGCATCCAGTACAGTTCTCGGGTTTTATCACTTTCGCGGTTCTTCCGGCAACCCGAAGAACATCCTGTTGACACGCATCTTCGCATATGCCGCATCCAATGCAGCTATCCACATCAACAAAGGGCATCATTGACCCACTAGCATTAGGGTCACTTACTCTGTCACCTGAAACGGAGTGGCTCATAAGGCCAACCTCACCGTTATCCAAAATCCTATAGCCTATATACCTCCCTTTGACTTTTTCGACCCTCTCCACCTTGCCGGCTTCAATCAAATAGTCCATCACCTTCGTGCATTTCTGGGAGGTCATGATGCCGCTTATGTGCTCCATGATCTCCGAGGTCAGCACGGGGCGATCCTCCGGCATCCACATGAGCACCTCTTTGGCTAGCCTCTCGTTCTCTCTGGCCGCCGCCGAGGTCGCCCGTGCTTCTTTTTCGGCTTCCTGGGCACGTCTCCCTTCTGCCGTGTATTTCCTGAGCTCTTCGTTTGCTTGAATAATAGGTCCGACGATGGGGTCTAATTCAAGCTTGGCGAATACGCTCGAATATTTCTTACCAAGCATTCCCAACACTTTCGGATCAACAAGATCGCTATCGGAAAAACCGCGCCTCTCTCGCCGCGCGTCCTCGTCCTCTGCGTAGTAGCATTCGCGCTTAACACCATCCGCGCCGATATAGGAGAAGCCGACCTCGTTTTCATCCTCGTCAACCAGCTCCTCTGCAATCTGATCAGTTTTGACGGTAACGAGCTCGGGTGCCGAAGACTGGTTGAATCTCGCGCGTTCCTCGACAGCAAGGGCATCTTCCTTTCTCTTAACGAGCTTGTCGACGGCCCCCTTCGCATCCCCAGGCAATCCGTATCTCTCCAGCAGATTCTGCCAGCCCCTTAGCTCAGTCTGAAGCTGCCTGAGACTGGCTTCTCGCTTCTCTATATCGGCAGCGAGTTCCTTTTTCCGACCGAACGCGAACAGGCCAAGACCTTTGAGTTCCGCACGCAAATCGGATAGCGCCTTTACCTCAGACTCAACTTTGGCGCGCAAACTTTCGCACTTGGAATTTGCAGATTTCGATTCCGCGAGAGTTTTTTCGGCTTCTCGTATTTCGGAATCAAGCGTTTCGGAGTCGATTCGAACGACATGGACCAATGCGGAAAGCCCCTTGACATGCTCGGCGACAATGGATTTGACAACCGCCTCGAGCCGCTCGTGCTCAGCCCGCTCTTCGGCTTCCTTGCGCTCGCGCTCAACACGGCCTTCCTCTTCCCTCCGCGCTTTCTCCTCGGCTTCTTTGCGCTCTCGCTCGGCGCGTTCTTCCGCCTCCCGTTTCGCCTGCTCCGCTTCTTCGCGAGCCGTTCGTAAAACAGTCAGGCTTTCTTCGGACTGCGAGCCGCGAGTATCAGGGGCTTCTCTAGACGCGCCCTTTTTAGAGATCGTAAAGCCACCCGAAACCACAGGCTGCCCCTCAAACGCAAAGAGCAATTCCTCTTTTCCTTCTACAGCTCCAACTAAGGGATTGCTTTTCCACATCTTTTCAAGCTCGGCTATCTTCTCGGGCACATAAAGCACGCCCGCGGCCTTGGCCTTGACGTCCCACTCATCGCCTTCGTGTCCAAGATTAAGGTGGTAATGCTGGGCGAACTCATCAAGATAGGCGTACATTTTCTTGCGCTCGGCAAGCGAAGCTCCAAGCCGCTCCTGAGCTTGATATGCGTCATAGCAGAGCTCCATGTAGGAGGTGTTTTCCTCGGCCCAGCGCTGCAAGGCCTCTCCTTGGGCGAACACTTCCTCTTTCGTTGTATACACGTCATGAATTGCGCAGAAGTTGGTGTGCGCAGAATTAACCTCGAGTTGGCGCGCCTTGATGAGGGGTGTCGAAAGAGCTTCGAAGGTCCTTTCGAATTCGTCTCCGTCGACCTTCTTCTCCAAAAGGGCCTGCGCATCTCGAAGCACCTGGCACTCCTTCGGGTCTTTAGCGCTAATCATCGCGGCGAGCTGACAGGCCAGTTCGAAAACTGACTCAGCCCTTTCCAGCGACATCCCCGCACAGTCCACACGCAGATAATCATGGATATCGTATTGCGCCACCTGGATTTTCACATTGTAGATGGCCCCGAAGAGTTCCATCTTCTCAAGCACAACGAGGCACCTGCAGTTGGCGCCATCGACGACCCTGTCCTGGAGGCTCGTCAAGTGCGCCTCTTGCTGGCACGACATCATCCTTTGGAACGCAATGCAGAGATCGGGCGTGAACATTGTTTCGCGCGCGCTCTTCATCTCCTCGTCACCGAGGTCGGGCATCGCCACGTACTGGAACGCGACGTGCCCTTGAACCCCGTCCTCAGGCTCGTCGGGCATGTCTTCTGGCAACAACGCAAAAGGCTTTTCGCCCATCGGAGATGCGAAGTTGTAAACACACTTGTATCCACTGGGAACGGCTACGGTGAACTTCGCCTCGTCTGCATCTGCAATCGTTCCTGTGGGTTTAAGCGCCTTCGGGTCGTTCGGAGCCTCTTCAGCTTCGCCCATCTCGCCAGCAAAGGCATTGAGCAAATCGAAGAGGTCGAATTTGACCTTCGGCTCTTCATTCACATCTATGTAAGTGAACGGCTGGACCTCGGCGCCGTCCACTGACCCGTCGAACTGCTCCAGGTCGGGGTTGTAGTCGAGCACCTTTGTCGTTAGGAAGCGGACGCGGAAGGGGCTAAGATCGCCGTTCACCTTGCGCATGTCCCAAAGAAGGCGCGCGATAAGCCTATAAAAGTTCGGAATACCCCGTGCCAGGCGATCGTCTACGTTCACCGTGTACACGCGGCCCGGCGCTAGCCCGCCTACATTCGGAAGAATCCCCCTCTCCTCGAGGTCGCGCACCGCCGAGGGAACCAAAATGCGCCAAGCCCGCGAGCAAGCAACGAGGTTTATCAACGTCGTAGCAGTCAAGTCGCCATCGCGGATGGCGCCGTAGAGAGCGCTGTGTATAGAACCCCTGTCGACGCGGAGCTGCTTGTCGTTCTCAAGTGTCCTCATCAGCATGACGAGCGCGGTGGCGTTCTCCGAGAGCTCACTCATAAACTCTGGGATTTCGTCTTTTTTCGGGGAATTGACCTGCGCGCCGCCAACTACGTTGTTCTCGCCGTTCCATCCGAAATCCGTTTCGTTGAAGAAGACGTAGTCCTCGGCAAGAAGCCAGAGCAGGGCCTCGCCGTTGAAATTACCATCCGCGTCCCTGTAGCGGGGCTCGCCCTCGGACAGGTCGGTCTCCGCGAAGGTGGGCATGGCTTGAACCTCCTGCGAGCGCCTTGTCGGCTCGGGCAGCTCGTCGATAGCCTGGGATGTGTCCACAGCGCCTTTCAGATCCGCCGCCTTGAGATTGCCTTTCGACAACAGCACCAATTCCTCGTTCGGAAGGTCGAGGAGCGCTTCCAGCTGGATCAGAACCTCCGGCTTCGCCTTCTCCTCGACCTCGTCGCAGAGGCCGTCCTCGACCTCGATCTCGATGCTCAGGAGTGCGTTCCTTGCGTTTTTCCTGCGCGCCGACAGCGGCGTGACGCTCGAGACGTGTGCGCTCGTATAGGGGAGCATGAGGGCGAGGACCGGATTGTAGATATGCTCGCAGTAGCCGAGGAGGCCCAACGTACGGCCTCGGGTGTCGAACACCTCGATGTCGCACGCCTCTCCGTAAGGAGAAGCCCAGTTGCTGGCAAGGACTACCGGATCCCCCGGACGGATGGACTCGATATGCTCTATCCTGTCGAGGTATTTCGTCCCCTCTACATCAATCGTGATGGGCATAGACCATACCGCATCACGAACAGCGTTCTCAAACGACTCAGTGTCCAGGCCGATCTCGTCAAGCCTCTCATGATCATCGCTGATGATCGATTCATAATAATGGAAATGCCAGCCCGTCGACTCGGCGACCCCGCTTCCCGAAACGCTCGGCTCCACGGCATCATAGCCGTTTATGAGCCCGAGCAGCCGCAAGAAAGCCGCACCCTCGTAGCAGTCGAGCTCGCGTTTTGCCTTGTCAATGCCCGATGCCAGATAATCGGAATACATCTTCTTCGCATCGTCGGAAAGCAAGTAAGGCGACGCGAGGCGGCAAATGGCAATTCTTATCTTCGTGTAGAAGCGCTTGAGACGACCGCTCGCGAAGAACTCGTCCTGCCCCTTTATGCCAGCTGCAAAGCCGTCTCCCCAGGTCTCCCAAAGGGCTTCGAGGACGGGCCTCGCTTCAGCGTCGTCATTGTCGTCGGGGAGGTAGATGAGGTTCTTGTAGCCCCCGGCGCCGTCGCGCTGCATGACAAGCGCGCCGTTTGCGTTAGAGCAAATCGCCGCGAGCGTTTCTTCGGAAACCCTTTCCGAGAGGCTGACGGACCGAACAGACGAGAGGATTCCCGACCCGAACGCCTTAGGATGGATGTCGGTACAGGCATCGGGAACGACAAGCTCGAGATTGCGGCAGTTCTTAAACGAGTCATTGCCGATCGATTTCAGCGTAGAGGGCAGCGAACACTCGAGAAGCCCGTTGCAGCCGTAAAACATTGCATCTGGGACTCGCGTTATTCCTTCTCCCAACGAAGCGGATTGCATAGCCTCGCAGAAGGAGAAAATACCCTGACCATCGTCCGTCCAATCGTCTTCGTGGGACTCATCGAATTGTTCCACCGTGCCAGGAACCGAAACTGACTGCAGCGGCATTCGGGCAAAAGCCGACTTGCCGATCTTGCGGACCGATGATGGAATGGCGATTTCTGAGAAGGGGGCCGCCTTCAAGGCGCCTTCGTATATCTCCTCAACTCCCTCCGGTATCGAGAAACCGGATGCCAATGGCGACAACTTGTTCTCATTCGGGCAATAGACCAACCGTTTCCCGCATTCGTCCATGAGCATCCCATCGAGAGAGGAGAATGTGCCACCTTCTGCTACGGTTACCGCTGGGCGCTTCGTTTGAAACAATCCGCCTTGCGCTTCGGAGACGACCACATCTTCAAGCGAGGGGCCGAACCTGTACTCGTCTATACCGTCAAGAACCCAGGGCCAGTCCTCAACGCCCTCGAGGGAAGGCGTCCAGAAAACCCCCGATTCGAATTTGGCGTCTGAAGGAGAGGAATCGTAGGTTGAGACTGCGGCAAGTTTTGACAAGTCCAAAAGCGCTCCTTTCGCAATCCTCTTCAGCGAGCTAGGAACGACAATCACCTTAAGCTTGTTGTTGTGTGCGAACGCCCCCTCTTCGAGAGCCCTAACGCCATTTGGCACAACGGCTATGCCCCTCTCGTCAAGAAGCAACTCTCCATCTTTGAGCTCGTCTGAAGAGGATAGGAGCCCCTTGCGCTTGAGCTCGTCAAGTGCCATGGTCGCCTTGGCATCGCGTACGTCCTCCGCAAGATCACGTGGACGGCGATCCTCGTCCACTTCAACAGACTTGAATTGCGCCACCCTGGGATCATCTGAAATCTCGTCAGGAAGGTGGTAGCCGCGCCTAACCAGGAAAGTAACGGTATCGTTGAGTCCTCTGTCGAGAAGCCTGTTCCAAAAAGCGACGTACGATATGCGGCCATAGGTGCCAGGATCGTAGGCCTCGGGGCAAAGTGGTACCTTAGCCTTATCTAGCGCAGAGAGGACTTCCAGATCGTCGCCGAAAAGCTCAAAAGTTTCGTCCAAACCACTAATTACAGACGAACCGGTAAACCTGTAGCCACTTTCGAGAATGACCAGCAGAAACACCTTGATTGCATCTGTGCTCTTCTCCTTGTTTTCAACGATACAGCAGTCTATGAGGCTGTCGTGCAGCTCCCCCCAGCTATTGTCAATCTTGTTCTTCCTGACGTTGTCCCACGACATGCCCAAGCTTGTGAGATACCGATAGACATCCACATCGCATCCGTTGAGGCAGCAATCCCAGAGCTGTCCTAATGAGAAGCACCACGAGTTCTCAGGAAGCGTATTGGAATACTCGTTTTCAACAAGATCCTTGATTGCTTTCAGATTGGCTGTTTTTGTCAGTTCGTACAATCTCTCCGCATCTTCCTGCGACCATTCCTTAGCCATGCATCTTTCCTTTCCGAGAGAAAACAACCTATGCCAGCAAGACAGCTTGATGGTTTACCACGCTTGAAACTTCCTCAGATCGATACCCAGCTTCTCAGCTTTTCGGCAGAGTTCGTATCCGTCCATATCCTCGATTTCCCACGCATCTAAAACCGCTGCAGGAAACCCGCTGAAAACAGCACTTCCGTATTCGTCCAGCAGGTGCTCACGAAGCCTCTCGACGTCAACTTGAATCTCCATAGCAATCACCTTTCGAACGATGCTTCCAGAGTTGTGGCCTGCCGTTTAACATCTTGGAACCTATGCGCAGCCCATATGGAGCTACGTAAACGATATGGAGCACGCGATACTGCTGCACGTTAAAAGCATGCCCTTCTTCAAGTGGACGAACTGCTCAGGTTTGACATTTTGGGCAGCCGACCAACGCAACTTGACCGTGACGCGCAATGCGCATTCGACAAGCTTACAGATGGGAGCATCATTACATGCCTTCCACTTTCTGCTCAGCCGTGATCGTGTCGTCTCCGGCGCTGCTCGTAACATAGTAGGCGCTACGAATGCCGGCGTAGGAGCGCACCATTTCTATGATGCCATCGATTTTGAGCTGCGGACATTCTTTGTTGAACGCACCTATTAGCCCTATTGCCGCTGTGAGTTCGTCCATGTCCATCTTAGGCACGTAGAGCCTTGTGTCAATCGAGGTGAAGGGCAGCCTTCTGCACTTGAAATTTCTAAGAAAACTGTACTTGCCAGAATAGTCGCGACGCCTAAACGCGCTCGAAACGTTCGCGAGAAACGCATTGGCCGCATCAAACGCGCTGGCTGGCCCCTCGATATCGATATCCATGCGATGGGTCATATCGGGATCGTCGAGCTTGATGTTGTACCCAATCGTAGCGGTGTATCTCGACCCCGAAGAGCTGGTCGATGTCCGGCTGCTTATGTGAATAGGATTCGAATCGTAGAATTTTGGCCTGCGATCACGCCATGTGGACCCGGTTCCTCTTCTGAACCCTCCCGCCTGAACGCTCGCAGCGCTTACGGGGGTAATACTAGAAGAAGGGCCGCTCGCTGCCACCCGAGTTGCAGGACGCCACCGCAAGGGTCGCTTTGCTTCCCTAGCGGAGTATTCCGACTTCTTCGGTCTTTCCGACTCTTTCTGCCTTAGCTGGTGCTCTTGCTTTGACCTCTCGTCTTCCGATTCCTTTAGCTGCTCGTAAGCGAGGTCAGCTTTGAGCTCGACGTCTCCTCTTTCGTCTTCGATTTCGTGAACCCGACTTGCAGGATATCCCGCCAAGCGTTTCTCCAGTTCATGACGCTGAACAGCCTTTTTCCTAAATGTGTCTATCAATCGTTCTTCCGATTTGATGGACTCTTCAATCATCGAGAGCTCTTTTTCCAGGTCCTCGATTTCAAGTTTAAGCTTCTTTTTCTTGTCGAAAGCGAATAGCCCCAATCCAGCCAGCTCATTGCCCAGCTCGGACATTTTTTCCTTTTTCGCCTTTTGGCTCTCTTGCTGTTTAGCATAACTGAGCTCTGCTTTGGCTAAATCGCTTTCCGCTCGTTTTGCCTCGTTCAGAAGTCTCGCACATTGCGTCTTTTGCTCGTCATTTCTTTTCGCGCTTTTTAGCTCAGCCTCGAGCTTGGCAAGTCCTCGTACCACTTCTTCATACGCGCCCTTGGCTTGCTTTTCTGCTTCCTCGGATTGTGCAAGGGCTTTCTTTGCTCCATCGACCTGAACGCGCCATTCGCGCACAGCATCCTCGTATTTCTGTTCACTTTTCTTTCCGACTACCTCAATAAGCACATCGACCAGCTTGATTACGGGATTCCAATAAGCCGCAGAAATCGCGTCTGCAACTTGTGTCGCCACTGCTTCGGCTTCTTTACCTCTGCTCAACCCCTCAAGGCTTGGTTCCTCAATTTCGTCAAGAAGCTTGTCGCAGGAGGAGAATTCGACAGAAGCGTTTAGGTCTATGATTATGTCCATCGCAGCAATCTGCATGAACTCAAGTTCGTCGCGATCAGCCCCTTTGTAGGATTGGGCCCGCAGAGAATTCACCGCAACCTGAGATGCGGCTTCCGCTTCGGCCGCATCGCATTTTCCCACCAATTCGCGTTTCACCCAATCAAACGTTGAAATGAAGAAATTCGATGGGACGAGGTTGCTCAAGCATATCCTCAGACATCCTACCAGGCCGTCTGGCAGATTGTCTCTAACCTTGTCCAAAGGCTTTCCGGCATCCCCCTGTGCATGCTGGACGATGATGAATACATCCGATTTTTTGCTCTTGGAACTCATAGTCGCCTGCTCTTTTTCACTATTCTTCAGCAAGTACAGTAATAATTGATTTTATCACCCTGCAATTGCAGCCGACAACGCGCACATCGGCACAGCTGCACCTAGAGTAGTCGTTCGTGAAATCTGTCGCGGTCAGCAGCGCCGCCCGGGCAAGCATGCGAATTTCGAATCGGACGTCCTGGCCTACCAGTACGTTGCCATCCACCTTATATGAGGCCCATGTCGTCCAATCCCGCAATGCTCGCGAACCTGGCCGCCAAATCATCTCTTTCATTGCTGAGCAAGTACCCGAAAATCATGAGCGGATCGGTTCCCATGTCGTAAACCCATTCACGTATTATGGGATCCTCGAGCAGCTCATCCATCAGCTCTGGATCCTTCTCACGAAGGGCATCGAATGCGCCAGCTGACTCGGCGACCTCATCGACAACATTCTGTAGCCGCCCGTTCGCCCATCCGAACGCCCACTCGTCTCGAGAGAAATCCCAGTCGAGCTCCCATGTGCCGCTACACTTGAATCCCGGCGCAGTCTCCTCGAGTTTTTCTAGCAGGGCGCGCACCTCATCGAAGCCGTCAATCCCAGTCTCTTCGTCAGGATCGCCGTAATTCATGGCAAATGTGAGGAATCACACGCGATTGCCTTCAACCTCCAAGCCCGGGTAGCGTCCAGGTTTAACACCCGGAAGCTCAGCGCATATCAGCTCCGAAAGCCTTACTGCATCAGCTTCGTTCTTTGCGGTGATCTCCATTTCGAGTTTTGTGTCTACTTGCATGATCCGCTCCCCTCTCTACTATTTTTATACATAGGGTTCAACGCCGTAGTCTGACTGCACTATCGGTTTTCTTGTTCAACATGTACCATTCGATACCCACGCCACCCTAGCACCTGATAGAGACCGTCTGCAGAGCCGCCCCGAGAAGAAACGAATCTCGGCACCACCAACAACAGCTATCGCATGCACAAGGCAAGTTATTCTCCAAGCCGTTTCCAGCGCTCTACTAGACTCAAAGGAATAGCGTTACCCGGATCTATGTTCTCCAACTCAACAAACACTGGCTTCCAACGCTCGGGGTAGTCATCGCCGAATCCACCAGCCATGTACTCGTTGAAGTTCATGAGCATATCTTCGAGTGCATCCAGATCGCAACCTGGCTCGTACATGCCATTGAGTCCGTCTACGTACGGTCTATCCATCATTTCAACTCCCCTTTAACTGACATCTCGATAATCAGTACAACAGCTTCCGATGAAACGCCTTTCGTATGCATCTGTCTACAAATTCGTTTCGACAGATGCAAGCTTTTTGCGGCATGGTTTCCTGCAGCTATGTCTGACCTCCTAGTAACCCAGCAAGCTTCCCAGTATGCGCTTCGCCGCCCCTCGGGATAGCTTCGATTGCCTCGTTTGGTTGTAGTAGTTGGCAATGCAACCGTAACAGCAAGTTTCATCGCCGCAGCCGCAATGGCCATCGACGATTCTGTAGGCCTTTTCGACCAGGTCGTGCACCCTGTCGTTCAGCTGCCTCGCATGGCCGGCGCCGCCGGGAACGTCGTCGTAGATCATCACCGAGGTGCTTCCCATTTCGTTTTCGTACATAGTGCCGCCGAGCTCGGTTTCCGGGATCTCCAGGATTTGCGCTGCGGCCGTGAACAGCGCCCACATCACGGCTTCCCATTCCTCAGGCTCGGCGTATATGCGTGAATCCAGGTCGAAGACGAGCTCCAGGACATCGCTGACGAACGCAGTTCCCAAGGCGTTGTAAAGAGAGATGGTCGGCGTTATGCCGCTCTTCTCGCACCAGCCCCAGTGCTCGATCTTCTCGTTGCCGATTGCCGAGGCGCTGCAGTAGTTGCAGACATGGAACCCTGATCGAGGTGCGTTCAGGACGCACAGCTGCCCGTTTCCTGCGTATCGTTTCTGAACGCGGCCACCCGCGAAGGCGACGATGTCGGGACTAGCTTCGCTTGGCCAGTGCTGGCTGAAATGGACCGTGGCATAGCCCCTCGAGCGCGGCCTGCGAAGGCCGACGCCCTTCTCTACCCTCTTCCCCTCGAATCCGTAAGACGGTATGAGCATGATGCTCTTAAGCTTGAATTCGGTCTTGCAGACCGGGCATTCCCCAATGTCGCTATAGTTCTCGATCGGCCAAACGAACGCGCCGCACTCGGGACATTTCCCGTAACGCCGCTTCTTGAGCTCGTGACCCTTCGGCTTCTTGATGCCGGCCGAACGCCAAAGCGCCTTCCCGGCCACAATTTCGGAACCAGGTGCATATTCCCTAATCGCCTGGCGCATTCCGCGAGAAAGCGAGAGCCTGTTCTCCTCCACCGAGCGTTCGATTGCTGGCAGATGAAGCTCGACCAAATCCGTCGGGAACCCGTACTTGGGCAGGATGCCGTTCTCCGCCAGGATGGAAATGGTCTGCTCTTTCTTGAGCTCGCCGAGCGACCTCATGAGGCTCGATGCCTTGTATTCATCCTCGCCCATGTAGTCGTATACCCCCTGCTGCACCCGGACGAAGTCCGCGTGCTTGAGCGCGTGGGCGCGAACGAGCCTGCCGCCGTCGTCTTCTTGGTCGGCTGGCGGAGCAACCAGGAGCTTCACCCAGTCCCAGTCCCGGATGCCTAGCTCTTCAAAAACGGGAAGGGCCTCTGGGATAATGCGCTCAATCTGGTTGGATACCCTTTCCGGCTTCGACGCCAGGTAATCCCTCAGCTCGCTAAGCCCGATCGGCTCCTCGGCCGACAAGTCCATGAAGTCGTTGTACTTGTGCGAGTAGTCTCTACCCTTCTCCCCGCTTTCCATGCGGAAGAATTCGGACATGGCCACGGCGAAAACGTGCCTGATGGCAATCGCCTCGTTATCCAGGTAGCACATGGGGACGCACGTCGAGCCCGAGATGATCTTCGAAGGATCCTCGAAATGGGCGATGTCGTGGGGCCTCAGGCGCGCGAACGTAATGGCATAGCCCGGCATGCCAGCGCGGCGGCCGACGCGGCCTGCGCGCTGCGTGTAGTTGGCGGTTGAGGGAGGCACGTTGCGCATGAAGATGGCGCGGAGGTCGCCGACGTCGACGCCAAGCTCGAACGTCGTGGTGCATGAGAGCACGTTCACCTCGCCCTTGATGAAGGCGCTCTGGATCTCCCGGGCTTTCTTCGAGGACAGCTGGGCGGTGTGCTCCTCGATGTCCAAGGGCAGCGCCTCTTCCTGGTATACGACCTTGTAGAAACGATCTTTGTCCTTCGCCTCGGCAAAGGTCATCCTCTGCATCGTACCCTCGCATTTCGAGGTGGTGCACACGCCGTTGGCGTCGAGGTGCGTCTCGCATCCGCAGGCGTCGCAACGGTATACGACGTCGTCGTCGCGATGCGGGTAGAGCCTCCAGAGGTCCTTGCTCAGCCTGAAGCTCTCCTTCGTGCCAACCAGGTAACCCTTGCCCTTGAAATAACCGTCCAAATACTGCGTGATGAACTTGAAAACAGATTGCAGCAGACGAAGCGAATCCCCGCGGCCGAGCTCAACGCCATGCACCCTTCGAGCGTACTTGCGGACGAAGGAGCTGCGCTTGTTCTCCGTTGCGCTTGTCGACGAACCAGCGAATTGCACGACGTCCTTCGACGCGCTCACGCTCTCCCCTCCGAGGATGACGAGGTTGCCGCGCTTCTCGTGGTTGTTCCTCATCTGGTCGACGCCCTCGGGAACCTCTATCACGTTCCTCTCGCGCAGCAGCTCTAGACATACCTTGACCAGCGTCACGTAGTCATCTGCGGAAAGCCATGAAAAGGAACTGCCGGATAGCTGGTCGATGGCCTTCTGGACGACTTTCTGGACTTTCGGGTCCTCGAAGCCCCTGTTGAAGGCGGTGGGCTCGATGCGGATGACGCCGAGCCCCTCGAGGCTGTTGCGGGAATCCTCGGCCGCGAGCTCGTCGAGGATCCAAGCGGTCGCCTGGCCTTTCTCGTCCGAGCCCATGAGTCCGGGGTACCGGCGGTCAGCGACGGTGGCAATCCAGTTAATGGCTGCTTCTGGAACGCATCCTCCATCGCCTCCATTGACCTCGACCGCCTCGCGAATGAGCTGTCGCCTGGTTATGCTTCCATAGGTGCGGTCCATTGCGGGGGCGAAGAACGCGGCGTCCTGGCGCTTGTCGGAGAAGCATATGACGCTTCCGGCCTTGCGTTCGACATCGTCGGCTCCGAACCAATCGTCCTCGTCGGGTTCCTCGTCGTTGTCGAAAGGAGGAATCTCCCTGACAAGGTCGTAGCAAACCACACTGCCCGCAGCCTCGGGAGAGACGCGCATGGGCTGTATCGCGACGCGGGATTGGTACCCGCAGTGCCTGCACCGCGCGGTCTCCTCGTCCGCCTGCTTTCCCTCGATCTCGTTCAGCGCGACGGGAACACGCTCGACGGGCTCGTGGCCGAAACGATGCGCGCCGCCTGTGCGCTCGTGGTGCAGAGATCCGCAAATCGGGCAGAGCCACTGCACATCTTCGTCGGGATCCTTCTCGCCATCGTCTGCCAGTATCCTGTAGTACTTCCTCGGCATGAACTCATCGTCCGCGTCGGTTCCCTCGTGCCTGGGATTCAGCCAGGCGGTCCCGGCCTTGTTGTCCGAGTCCTGGGTACCCAGCGCATAGGCCTGGCCGCAGTGGCGGCAGACGGAGACCTCGTATATGGGGGTCTCGTCGCCGTCGCGATAGGCCTCGGATATCGTCTTGTGCGGGGTGAGCCTGCGGGTGTGAAGGTTCAGGAATATGCCTTCTGGAGCCCGCAGGAACGAGTGGTACCGGCTCGAGAGGATGGGCACCCCGTCTGAGCGCTGGGCTGTGCTCAGCACTTCGACCATAGCGGCGAGCGTATCTCCGTCGGAATCGTCGAATAGACCGGCGATTCCTATCTCGTCTATCGCCGACGGGTCCGTCATGTCGAGGAGGGTTTCGCAGCGCCGCACGAGCAGCCCCGTGGACTCTTCACCAAGGAGCACTTTCCCAAGCCCCAGAGCTGCGCCGAGGCCGTCCATCCTCGAAAGCACGTTGGCTGGAACGCCGTGTTTCTCGAGCACCGAGCGCAGCGCATCCGACGTCGTCCTTCCGTCTTGGAGCAGGGTCCGAAGCTCGATCCAAGCGTCCAGTGCAAGCCTCCCCCAGGGCTTGTCGTCGAGCGCGTCTTGGGGCTGGTCCTTCTCGCTGGTAATCACATCCATATCATCGGGGTCGCTTGAGAACGGCTCCCCGAAAAGGTCCCTCGCGAAATCGGCGACCTTGGGCATATCCTCTTCAGAGCCGATAGTCGCGGAAGTCGCGTAGCAGTGCAGCTGCGGCATCTGCCCCGTCTCCGACTCGATGCGCGCCTTGAGGCGCCGCAGCAGGTAGGCAATCTCCGTACCTAGCGCGCCAGAGTAGATGTGCGCCTCGTCGATTGCGATATGGCGCCAGTTCGAGCCGAAGACCCCGCCGAAAAGCGGAGCGTCTTCCGGTCTGAGAAGCAAATACTCAAGCATCGAGTAGTTCGTGAGCAGGATGTTCGGCGGGTTCTTGCGGATCTCCTGCCGGGATATGATCTCGTTTGGCAGTTTCTTCTGGCCGGGATTCTCCTCTTTCCATTTCGGAAGAGCCTTCGCCTCCGTCTCCTCGGTGTCGCCGGTATAGCGCCCGAAGGTGATCTCCGTACCCTCTAGCAAACTCCGCAATCGCTTCAGCTGGTCGTTCGCCAACGCGTTCATCGGATACAGAATCATCGCCCTGACGCCGGCGGACGATCCTTTCGTTTCAAACTCCGAGAGGATGTCGTTCAGGATCGGCAGCAGGAAAGACTCGGTCTTGCCCGATCCTGTGCCGGTCACTACGGCGTAGTTGCGCCCATCTACGGCTTTGCGGATGGCGCGAACTTGGTGCACGTAAAGGGGGCGCACTGGGTTGAATTGGTCTGGATTGCCTCCGCCGAGCTTCAGCATGCTTCGGCATAGGACGCCCTCTTCGACAAGCTCGAGGACGCTCTTGTCCTTCCGGTACGGCGGGGCCGCCTCGAGGAAAGGACCTTTGGCAAGGTAGCCCTGCCGATGCAATATCTCCTCGAGTTGACCTTGGAGATCTGCGTCAGCGAAATGGATCGTGGTCGCGATATACTCCCTATAGAATTCCTCGATCTTCCTTGCTGTGTGAATAGGGTTGAATTCCTTGCCTTGCATTTCACTGCCTTTCGAAGGTGAATTCCACGGAGTACTCGTATTCGGGTTCTCCGAACCAAGACGTAGGCGCCACGGTCATGAGCAGCTTCTTTCGAGCATCCAACTGCTTTACAACCAGATTGGGCAATTCGGCTTCTTCGGCACCTGCCTCGACCGAAACGCCACCGATGACTTTGCCGCCTATCTTTCTTCTGAAGTCGAGCCTAAGGTCGCAGAGCGGTGCGCCATCGAAGCGAATCACGTGCGTGCCGTCGGCCTTCATCAGCACTTTCCAACCGTCAATACCGACGCCCTCCCTGCAGCGGACAAGCTCGACGTTTGTCCAGGCCGGCTTAAGATAACCCTCGCTAACGTCGTCGCCGTAGACAATCGAGAGCCGGAGGGGTTTGTCCGATGGTACGGAGTCATTGGCTTGAACGAACTCGGAAGCATGCCTGAAGACGTTGAATTCATGAGTGCCTGGCTTCTTGAGCTCCTTGAAGATCATGGGAACGTATCCGAGGAAGGCCACGACGGCCCTGTTGTACCGCCAGCCATACGCTGTCACCTTGAAGTTGCCTTCGCTTGGCCCCAACGCGAGTGCATCTGCCAGGCATATCGGCCTTGTCTTGGCTATCTCCCCGAGCGTATCCGGTACCACGACGTCGAGGGCGGCCAGGGCGAGCTTCGCATCGGTTTGCTTTCCGTAGTCCACCGATTTTATGCTCAGACACAGAAACTCGTCCTTGAGCAGGGTCCGTGCGCTGTAGCGACCCCAGGCGCCAATTTGCTCCGCCTCGCCTCTCGAGTCGACGATGTCCACCGCCAGCATAGGTTGGAATACATAATCGGCGACGGCCATACCGTAATCGAACGAGACCCCCTCGAGGCGGAAGCCCCGAATGGGCACGACGGCGAACCGGTATCTGAACACCGCTTTTCCGCCAGCCGATTTCTGCCTGGCCTCTATCTCGCAGGTCTCGATATGCCAATCGAACATGCTCGATTCCTTGGGCACGAGGGCAATCTGCGCTGACGAGCATTCGCCGTATTCATCGCTCCAAAGAACACGCCTGGGCATGGAAACCCGCTTGCCATCGCACATGCAGACTATCTCAAGATCGTCAAGCGCCGTCAGTCCATCTAAGGCTTCGATGCTAACTGAGGGGAGTCCGCCGTTCGTCCCAAGCTCGCAGGGAGCGTACCCGTAAAGGTCCAACCCCTCCGCCGTCTCGCCGATGATTCGACGCTTGTCGATTTTTGCTGAGTACCGTTCCTGCCAAATGGCGATTTCCGCTCCTGTTGCGCCATCGACAATAGACCCAGACGCACCAGGCTCGACATCGAAGACGAATATCTGGGCGGCATCCCATTCGCCGCCCGTGCCGTATTCGTACACGGCCTTCATTCCCAATCCAGGCTCTATGCGCAGGCCGGTCTTGACCATGTACGCGATTCGCCTCTTCTTGGTGATTCGTTCGTTCCTGCCGCGCAAGCGGAAGATCCCCCTGATGTCTTTTACGAATTCGAAGCAGCCGGGCTTGCTCCTCGTAAACGTCTGCTGAAGCGAACTTTTCTCTTCGGCTTCGTCGTCTACGACCTCCACAAGCCTGAGCTCGACATCATATCGAGATTGCGGCCCAACGGAGATTTCGACCGGGTCCAGAAGGCATTTCCCTACGCCTATTTTGAACGGCTGCGTGAGGACGAGAGATCCATCGATGTAATAGTCGATGCGATGGTCGACAAAATGAAGCGGGAACTGCTGCTTCGGCCACTTCATACAAACGGTTCCAGTCGCAAGGTCGAGCTGCAAGCTTGCCATCGGCAGGTAAACGATCCGCGTTTCTCTGTCCCCATCGGTAGACCTTGCGCGTCTACCGCTGGCAGAACCCGGCTTCTTCTCTTCCTGGTTGTCCCTAAGCGCTTGCATGGCAACGTCGGGAAGCCCATAGTTGGAGAGCATCGTGTACTCGACGGCGTCTTTCCTGGCAGTTTCGATTTGGGCCGCAACTCTCATGGAGGCATCGAATAGCGGAGCTATCGTCGTATCCGGCGCCTTCTCCAATATGTTCAGCACGGTCTTTTTGGGGGCGAACCTGCTGTCCGGGTTCTTGATCTCCTTCAGGATGGCATGACCGTCCATCTCCCCGCCGAAACCGTAGTGGCCTTTGGCGATCTCCTGAGCCAGAGGCAGGAGAGACTTTTGCCATAGGTTGCTCCAAGCGTCGCCCGAAAGCCCTCCGTGGAGCAACGCGGTATAAAAATAGTAGTTCGCCTCTTCCTCGCGGGCATAAAGCGGCATCTTGCGACGCTCGATTTGTCCTACGAAAACCTGCTTGAAGGTTGATTGGACGCTGCCTTCCGGCATATTCAACCCGGCGAAGAAGTTGCCCCAGAGGTTTCCCTCTTTGTAAACGGCTCGCGCCCTGTCGGCAACGTAAACGATAAAGACATTGCGCAGGAGCCTGTCGATGAGGCTCAACGCAGCCCTCGGCTCCGAGCTGTAGAAACGGAAGAGCGATTCGAACGCTTTGCTGATGTCGTCAAGTTCCGTCGAAAACTCATCGAAAGCCTGGTACGCCATGACATCTTCGTAGCGGTCGTCGAGGTCATCGAAGGCCTCTTTCGCTCGCCTCTCGAAATCTCGCAAGACGTTGGAGAAAGGCGTTGGCGGCAGGGTCCTCGGGCCTTCTCCGATATAAGAGGTGCGCTGAACAGGGGGAGCTGTGCGTCTTGCGGCCTTAACGTCTGCAGCATGCTTTTCGAGGACGCTGTCGGTAGATTCGTCGTTTACCTCTTGCTTCAGAATAGAAGCGGCGAATGCATCCGGGTCCTTCTGGTACTTTTCCTGCATTGCCACGATTGCATCGGCGTAGGTCAAGTCGAACAACTCGTCGACCTCTTTTTCGGGTAGCTCCAGCACGTCGACAAGAGAATCGAAACCAACGCGTATTATGGCTCTGCGAAGCTTCGTATCACCGAGGTTGAGCTTCCTGATTGGGGTGCCAGCCAATGTTGATTTCAAGTCATCATCCGCCATGGTCCATCCTCGCTCTACGCGCACAGAGCCCAATCCCATATACGCTATCGTAACCGAACGCGGATGCGCTTTTTTACACGGCGTGGAACATCGCTTAAAACACAGGCGGTGTTGGAATTTGGGGAACGTATTTGTGATTCATCTTCAACAGCCGTTCGCAGCATGTTCAACGAGAGCTCATTCAAAATGTAAAATGAGAAATGACACATCATCCATGCTCAACCTGAAATGTCAAGAGCTAGTTAAAGCAAGCCGCGAAGGAGTTGGCCAAAGATGAAGAGACTATCAAAAATCCGACTAAATGGCAGATGCTTTCAGGAAGAGGTGACCCTAGATCTTTACGTGAACCCTAAACACCGCTTTCTGCGCGTTTTTGGAAGAAATGGCGCTGGGAAAAGCACTTTGTCCGAAGCGCTTGCCGATCTTGCCGCGGGTCGGGACTGCGAAGTCTCCATTGCGCTTCTCGACGAAAACGGCAACCCCATCGAAGACCAAGAGCGATTGCTCAATGGCATACGTGTTTTCAACGAGAAATACGTTTCCGAGATGATTCAAATCAAGGAGGACGGCCTCGGATCCATTGTAATGTTTGAACAACAGCAGGGTCTGGAAAAACTGATTGAGGATGAAGAGAACACTTTGGGCTGGTTGAATACTGTCATAAATAGACTCGAAACGGAAGTCGACAAATACGAAGACAAGTCGGATCCTCAATCGCCCAACTATCATTATGAAAAAATGCGTGAAGTCCTAAAGACCGGAGGTTGCTGGGCTGAGCGCGACAAGAGGATCAAGGGAGGCAGCAGAAATTCTCAAGCCACAGACAATGTGCTAAACCAAGTATTATCTGTCGATATCGACATAGAGCCCGATGACGACCTTACTGAAATCATCGAGAAAAGATTGGGCGAATTCGAAGCAGATTTGGAAAAGTATCTCTCACTCAAAGACGGTCAGAGCGAGGATGTCCCCGCTGTCCCCGACTTACCCATTGAGTTGGACTCATTCTCAGATGAGGACATGAGAAAACTGCTCTCGAAAGCGATCGATGAACCCGAGCTCACTGACAGAGAACGCGCAATCCTTGAAGTGATGGCGAAGTACGGCGAGGAACGCATAGCTGAGATTCGGGAGACGATGAGTGACGAAAAAGTGACGTACTGCCCCCATTGCTTCCGCGAACTAGGAAAGGATTTGAAATCCGATATTGAGGCGAGTATCAAGACTGCGTTGTCCGAAGAAGCGGAAGATTATCGAGCCAGCCTAGCTGATGCCGAAATCGAGCCCATAGCGGATGTTGATTGGAGCAGATACGAGGTTTTTGACGCAGTGGTTGCTCGTCGTTGTGAATCGGCAGTTGGAGAATGCAATGCGTTGATTGGCGAATACAACAACTTGATTGCCAACCGTAAGAACAATGTGTACGCAAGCCCACAGAACGAGTTTCCCGAGCTTAAGCCAAAGATAGACCTTCTTCGCAAATGTCTTGATGAGCTAGAGAAAGAGGCGGGCCGTTACTTAGCCGAGCGCTCTGACATCGCAAAGAAGAAGGAGGCGCTCGATGAGGCCAATCGACGAATTGCCCGTCTGGAGATAGAGGGGGATAGAAAGACTTGGGATAAGCAGAAGCGCAAACGAGAAAAGACTCAAGCCCAACTCGAAATCAAACGTGCGGAAAAGACTTCACACACTAAGGAACTTGAACGGCTCAAACAGGCCAAGAAAAGCATCGTGCTCGCCCTCGACATCATGAACTCGTGGCTCGCGTACATATTCATGAGCACCAGCCGGCTGACCCTTGAGCCTTACGGCGATGTTTACAGACTGAAATCCAACGGACGGGACGTGAGACCTGCAGATGTATCGCTCGGAGAAAGGAACGCTCTAGGATTATGCTATTTCTTTGCGGCCATGATGGAAGGCGGTGGAAGCCCTGCTCTCCGAGAGCCTTTGTTCGTCGTCGTTGACGACCCGATATCCAGCTTCGACTTCGAAAACAAGGTCGGTATCCACTCGTTCTTAAAGATGCAGTTCAAAAGGGTGCTTTCTGGAAACCCGGATTCCAAGGTGTTGGTTTTGACCCATGACGCGATGGCGATGAAAGCGCTAGGAAGCACCCAAAATGAATTGTGTACCTACCTCAAGAATCAATCCAGCTCATTTGAAATCAAGTGCTCAGACCCGCAAGAACTGAACCATGCAGGACTACAGCAATGGAAGGAAAAGGCTGGGAGCTACACCTCTGGACTGAGGTGGATTTACGACTACTGCACAGGAGATAACGAGTACCGCATGGGTATTCGACAATATGCGGGAAACATGACAAGGAAAACGCTTGAGGCTTTCTCGACCTTCGAGTACGGCGTCGGGATTAGCGGCATTACGCAAAACGACGATGCGCTTTCCCACATTGACGAGAAAACACGCGAATACTACGAGAACTTGATGTTCCGACTAGTACTGCACGGCGAGAGCCACATGGAAGATCACGTAACCAGCGAGGGTCTCATAGACTTTATGTCGCAGTTCTCCGATGATGCCATCGACAAGACTGTTATGGGCGTTATATGCCTCATGTACGAGCTGCAGCCCACTCACGTGTTATCCCATCTCGATGCAGCTGACTCTCAGGAGCGCCTTGATTCCTGGGTTGCAGAAATCCACAGCATTATGAAAAGCTAACCTGTTGGAGCCAGACTTAAATAGCCACCCAAAGTCAGATTAGAATCGCCAAATCCCAGCCAAATCAAAACGACCATTGCGCCGTCGTCGGCCCTACACTGGTATACGCCAATACGCCAGTAGACAAGGAGGACCATGAATGACAACGAACGCAATGGCCTGCAAGAGATTATAGACAAGGCCATAGAGGACATCGCTCGCGAGGCGGGCGATTCCTTCGAACTCGACCACATGAACCTGGCCGAGTTCTCGCGGAGGACGGGGCTGTCGCGGTCGAAGGCGAGGACCCTGAAGGCGAAGGGTTTCGTGGTGACGCCGCACGGCAGGTGTGGCATGAAGGCCGATGTCACCGTGATCAGCGGGTTCGAGGGCGTCGTGAACGCGCTGCTCGCGGACGGCGTGACCAACTCGGAGGTGATCTTCGAGCGCATCGTTCCCCTGGGCTACAAGGGCGGCAAGACCACCGTCAAGAACTACATCTCCGCGCATGCCGGACTGGTTCCCGCCAAGAGGAAGCTCGCCAAGGCCGATCCGCAGGGGAGCCGCGGCAGGCGCTTCGAGACCAGACCCGGCGAGGCGTACCAGATGGACTGGGGCTTCGTCGACGTGGAGGATTGGGCGGGGGGCGCGTTCAGAATCGCGTGCTTCGCGATGATATGCCACCACTGCGGCACCTGCTACGTGGAGTTCTTCCCCAACGCGCGCCAGGAGAACCTGTTCATCGGCATGGTGCACGCCTTCATGGTGATGGGCGTGCCGGAGTACGTGCTCACGGACAACCTCGAATGCGCAGCTGCGCATTCCATGTTGTCGCAGACCAGGCGCACCGCAACGCCTCCGAAGAACTCGTAGGCGTTGACATGGCAGAGGAGCCACGTGTTCTGCTTCATGTCCAGGGTGGCCTCGACGTAGGTATACTGGGAGTACAGGAGAACTGCGACGAACAGGCGCACCTTCGAGACCTCTCCCGTAACGGGGTCGACCAGCCGCATGGTCGACCCCGACCAGTCCGCTTCCATGGCTTGCCCGGGCTTGTGCTTGAGGTGGTTCGTGACGTTCTTGGAGATGGCGTAGTCGGCGTATCCCCGGGTGAAGGTGACGTAGCTCACCGCAACCTTTTCCTTCTCGGCGCATTCGTCGCGGTACTCCTCCCATAGAAGCTTCAGCGTGACCCCGGCCTTGCGGAGCTCGCCGTGTACATAGCCGTAGTCCGGCCTCGCCACGGCGTCTGCAGCCTCCTTCTCCTCGGTGAACAGCATCGCCGCTATCTCGTCGTCGCCCATCAGGGAGACGTCGTCCCGGCCGACGCCGCTCTCAGAAGCCCTGTCCAGCACCTCCTTTACGGTGTGCGCCGAGATGTGCCGGGTGCGGGCGATCTCCCTTCTGGACATGTTCTTCGCGCTCAGCTCGATGATGAGCTTCGCATTGCTGTGCTTTGCCATGATGAACCTTCCTTTCTCGATCTGGTTGGCAATGCCAGTCGAGTATAGGAAGCGTGGCTCCGCGTGAAACTGAGGTATCGGGGGGTTATGTGGCTCGTCCTGAAAGTAAGCGTTGCTCGCCATGAAATCGGTGCGGCTGAAAATCGGAAATAATCATCATTAGGTTCTTGCTGTCGTTCGCTCGATCATACCGATCGGCTAGACATAATGAGTCGGAGAACGTGTCTAAAAGCGAGCAAGCCCGATAAACACCCAAACAAGAAAACGCCCGCAACCACATCAGAGCGGTTGCGGGCGTTCTACTCACGCTAGTAAACGTAGAAATCATAAACCTCAGGGTAATCGGTTGTTCCTGTCACCTTCGCCTCGCAGTTTCCCGAAAAATCGCCGATATCGCAGGTGGCTTTCAGGAACCACGTGTTCTCATCAAGGGGTTCTTCGGCAAGTATGCCAAGCACATAGTGAACCTTGAAGCTCGATCCGTAAGCAGCCTTTCCATACATTTCAACTGCGGCCCATGCAGCATACAATTCCAGCTTAGATTCCAATATTTCCCTGGCACTTGCTTTGGCCTTCCGCTCGTCAATCTGTTCCTGCGAAAGAACTTCCAGCGTAACGACATCTAATAAATCATCGGCGCCAGTAACAATCATCCCGCCACCGTCGTAATCACCATTCTTGTACACCGACGTCAAGTCGTCACGCGTTATCTCGCCGATGACCTCAAACTCGATTTCCGCCTCTTCAAGCTTCTTGGCCGCCTCGGTCAAATCAAGACCAACCAAGCTGTCCACGTCCACAGTTACCTTCTCGTAATCCGTTGAGAATACTACGAGCACGTCACCCCGCGAGTCTTCAACTTTAACTTCCTTAACCTTCGCTTTTCTATACTTCGATCCTTTCTTCGAAGAATCAAACTCGGAGGTGATAGACCAGCCTTCCGAGTCCTTTACGTCATAGCTATAACCGAGGTCTTTAGCATGTTTAACCGCCTTGCCCACGCTCTTGCCCACATATGCTGAAAACTCATCAGCGACGCTCTGCCGTTCAGCCTCTGCTGCAAGACACTCTTGCTCAGCCTTTTCCTCTGCTTCCTTGCGTTCTTTTTCAGCCTTCTCCTCAGCTTCCTTGCGCTCCTGTTCAGCCTTCTCTTCGGCTTCTTTGCGCTCTTTCTCGGCTTTCTCCTCTGCTGCCTTCTTCTCTTCTTCCGCTTTCTGAGCCGCAGCCTTCTCCTGCGCGACTCTCTTCGTTCGCGCCGATGCAGGCTCGAACAGCTCATCGTTTATGTCGATGGAAGAATCATGGGCCTTTATCCTACATTCATAATACGATTCTTCTTTTAGATTGAATCTAGTATCCGCATAAGAATCCGACTCCCCAGCACGCCTAAACGACACCTCATGGGTTCCCTCTGAAAGGTCAACAACATGGGTGTACGAATCTCCCTGTGATACCGTGCCGACAACCTTCCCATCAATGGCAATGTCGACATCATACTTGGCAAATATGATATTCGATTCGTATTCAACCCCGAAATGAACGGCAAGAAGCTCTTGTTGAGCCTCCTTCTGAATAGTGCCCTCGCCCCCGCCCGGTGAGCATGAAGCAAGAAGAGTTCCCGCGAGCAAAAGTGCAAAGACCAAAACCGCCTGAAAAACCCTTTTCATCTGCAACCCCCGTTCACTATCCTTGGAATTATCACCACAACACATAGGTTACTACGAATGAAACTCTTTCAAACGCTGGTGCAGAGTCGAATTAATCCAGGGAGCCAACCCCCACCATCACCTAAAACCACCGCCCTCCAACCCATTTCACCTACCTCAAGCTCAGCTCAACCGGCTTGAGCCTAAACACCTCACTGAAACTGTTGAAGCTATCAACTCGCGCGATAAAGTGCAAGTTCATCCCCGTGTGGATGCCGTCGGATATCGTCCCCCGCCAATCCAGCGAGGTGACGGCGACGTCATAGTACACAAAATTGGGTCCGATGGCGCCGTCTGGATCGTAATCCATCGCGTAAATAAGGATGTCATACCTCGTCTTGGTATTCCCATGATGGTCCATATAGGCTATGCATCCGTCAAACTCGATTAGTTTCCCTTCGTAGCGTTCGGCGAATCTGCTGATACTCTCGTCTGACGTGTCGCCCAGTTGCAAGATATGTGCGAACTCATCGTTATTGTCCGCGGTTATTGTCAACATTCTGTCAAGCACGAACGTGACATCCGAACCCGAAACGCGCACCGATTTAACCTTCGCCTGTTTCGAAGCGCCTTCGTACGCCTCGTCCTTCACGTCTGAAGTGATGTCCTCTTTGTCCGGATCTAAGAACCTGTAATTGAAACCCGAGCTATCCACGACCTCAAGGGCTTCTGCAGCACTCTTGCCCTTGCACTCCTCAAGAGCTTTCTTGGCTTGCTCTCGTGCGGCTTCTTTAGCTTCCTTTTCTTCGCGTGCCTTGCGACTTGCCGGGTCCTCGTAGTCAAGCGTGAACTTAACACTTGGCTTGAAGAACCAACCCCCATCGTCTATGTCAACCGAAGCAACCTTTGCGTTGCCAGCTTCGCTTCCTCCGTCAACATCACTTGCCACATCGCTGGTCACGTCTTTACCAGATACGTCTTCAAACCTTGCTTTGTAGTCTGTCGATTCAGCAATCGCATAGGCTTCACTTGCCAGTTTGCCCTCGCAGGCCTCAAGAGCCAGCTTGTCATCTTTCGCCTTTTGGGCAACATTTTCTTTCGATTTCTCTTCGTTGCCGGCTTTCTCTTCCTTATCTGCGCCGTCCGAAGCCTCTTCGTCAGCTTCAGCTGAAAGCTGCGAGGCCCGCGCATCCGCCTCTTCGCTCTTCGACCCAACGGACTCTTCAACAGATGCCGACTCGCTAGAAGGACTGCTGTCCACCTGCGAAACAGCAGCAGAGCTGGGTTCCGCGCCCGAATCCGTCTTGCCTTCATCCTCGCCACCGTTGTAATACATCGCCATCGCCAAATACACAAACCAAGCTAGGATAATTAAGCCCACACGAACGCGTTTGCCCATGTTTTTATCCCTTACCAAAAGTATGGTCAATGGTACGGGAAACATGAACAACCATCCGAGTACCCAGAGCCACGTCTTGCGTTTGGGCTTCTGGGGCTGAGCGGCAGCTGATGCGTAAGTAGCCTGATATGCCGCCTGCTCGCTCTGCGCGCGCATACGGCCCTTCTCGAATTCGTACCCCACCTGCTCAGCATCGTCGAGCCTAACATGTTGAGCCTCGTCGTCGATTAGAGTCGAAGTGTCGCAGTATGGACATTCCGCCCATTTCTTGTCGGCATCAACTCTAAGCTGCGCCCCGCATGACGGGCATACAAAATTGACCAGCTTCATCTTTGGCTCCGCGCTATCGGGCCTTTGGCTAGCACTAGATGTAACCAAAGGCACATCTAAATCTCGACCAAAATCGTTTTGGATTCAACCAGGTCATAGTTCTTGCAAACGATAATAGGATTATAACGAAGCAGCGTAAATAGCATTAAAAAGTGTAGACGGTTACATGTTTTGCTGGCGATTTAAGATTGTCTTTGTCGGTTGCGACAATTGTGACAGCTATCGGCTAGTCGGGGAAGACGTAGATTCCTCGACGCTCATATTTCACGAAGCGCTGCATGACTCATTAGTTTGGTAATTCGTCCCTAGATTAACATGCGCAATACTTAAGAACTCACCATCGTAAACATACTCACGAGGTGCACTTCCATGCACCGCTATCCCAATCACGCTTCCCCTGGAATTGATGATAGGACCGCCGCTCATCCCCTCGATAAAAGGCCGGTCAACACGATAAAACCGTCCATCGCTATGCACCTCGCTCACGCGAGCCTCGATGCATCTAAGCTGAGGTTTCGCATCAGAATATCCATATGCCCAAACCGTTTCCCCAACTTGAGCTCTATATGTGCCATCACACGTTAATCCAGTAATATTATTCAGCATTTCTGGCATTTCATGTAAAACCGCATAATCGGATTTCGGATTCCAATCGACATTGCCAAGTTCACAAAACTGCGGAACAGGTCCATAGGCAATCTCGCAAACAGCTTCGGAACACACATTGACCTCGTCCAAATCCGCGACACAGTGAGCGGCGGTTATTAAGCATTCGCCATCCGCTTTGAATACTGTTCCAACCTTGCTGAAATTTTTTACCGAACCGTCTTTGCTAGACACGTAATCGTAATAGGTCACAATCTGCCAAATTGCTGACTCGGGATCCACCGTCGGCACTATCTCTTTAGTCGCTCCGGCATACATAGTCCAAAGTCTTCTTAGTGGTTTAGATATCCCCGGGTTTTGATTAGCAAGCATGGTGTAAAACGCCAATCTTCCCCTGATGTGGCTTCTTAGTTTCCTTTCAGAAATCGTATCGTCATCATCGACGATAGCAAGCGCAATTTCAGGCTTATGTTTTATGTACTCTTTCCCTGCATGTTTGTACCCAACATCAAGCCAATTATGAAGCAATACTCGAAGCTCTCGATAATCACTACGTTTGAAATTGCACTTTTCATTAACGATTACTCCAGTTACCTCTTGCCTTGAAGACCGGGTTGATAAATGAGTCTTTGTGGTGTTAACGCTGAATCCATTACCTTCAATTATCTTTAGCAGTTCAGAAGACAATTGTAACGAAGGCGAACCATCAGAAAGGCATGCGTGTCGAAGCCTCCGTTTGTTGAATGCTGAAAAAGTTATATCATCTGCATATCGCGTATAGACGAGATCATTTTCACGTGCAAACGACAACAACCGTTTGTCCATTCGCTTACATATGCAGTTGCTTAATACGGGCGATGATGGCGCCCCCTGAGGCAGACCGCCGGCATCACAGCATAGATTCGTAAGAGTATCAGCAACTTCTTCAGGAAAGTTGAACGGCTCATGCAGGAACAACCCACGAATTCTTCCGCCATTTATACTAGGAAAGAAATTCTCAAGATCAATGTTTAGAACAGCTTCACGATGCACATGGCATTTTGCGTTTGTAGCGATGCTTCGATTCAACCTAAAACCATGAACAGAATTTGGAGGGTTGTTCGACTCATAAATACTAGCAATGACGTCGGCAAGTCTCCGTTGAACACGTTTTAGGACAAGGATCGGCGCCTTGATTTCCCTCTTTTCACCTGGACGCTTCTTATTAATATTGAAAACTGTATATTTTGGTACGCTTGAAAAAGCAAGGAAACCAAGCTGCTGAGGTGTTACGCCCAAAAAAGCGGCAACATCAGCTCTCGTACGCATGTGCAGAAACATTTCAACATCAGATGCCACTGTAGCGGGGCTCCATCAGGTCAGGATAACGACAACCATTGAACGCCGAAAAAATAGCGACACGTGTTCTGAAATGGGGAACTTTCCTACTCGAATGCGAAGCACATCCGAAAGTCGAACCCCACTACAGCGACAACCAAATGGTAACACTTCACTAGCGTATGATGAATGCTCAAGCACTGCTAGCACCCGACTTTATTAACCCCCCATCGCCGAAGACGAGCGCGCTTGCCTGAGTCCCCTCTCACTCCCCCGCCAACTCCGCACCGTCCTGATTTCTCGCCTCAAGCAAATCAGCCAGCTATGCAACATGTGTTTGGCAAGACATTTTTCGACACTGGGGGGTGCTGACGTTTTTCCGTACCTCCTAGGCTGTCATCAGTCCTAGGCTTGCCCTGTATTCGACGGGGCTCATCCCATCCAGCGTCAGCTTGATTCTGCGCTCATTGCGCCAGCGGATGTACACGTCGATTTCCTCCATGAACGCCTCGATTGTCCAACCGCTCCAGTCCTCGCCGTAGAATACCTCGTTCTTGAGCCTCACGAAGAATCCTTCGCACGCCGAGTTGTCGGGGCTGCACCCCTTCTTAGACATCGAGCGCTCCAGGCCGTTCTGCTTACAGATCTTTATCTGGATACCCGTCCCAGCCCATAATGCCCGCTGTCAGGTTAGCGTCTGGGATTCCCCTCCAGGAGACTAATCCCATCCTTCCAAAACCAGCACCGTTCTTCTATCATATATGCCAACGGAGGCACTTGGCCTCCTGGGCGCCTTGGGCGCTTCGCATCACCGACATACGTCCGAACGGAAACTCACAACGGCAGCCATGTCGCGCGCAGTCATGCTGCTGCGCGTCGCCACAGTCGTGCACCCGCGTACGCATGTCGGCAAACCGAACGACCAGACAGCACCCAAGAGGAAGGACACATCATGCTAAACCCCGACGAAATCATCCTGGAAATCAAGCTCGACCTGATGGTGGAAGGCGAAAAGGAAACCCTCGAAATCCCCATCCCGTTCGACTACGACGGTCAAGGCATCCTAAGGCTCGTAATGGAGGACATGCTGCCCTACGAGCCCGGCATCAAACTGACCAACACACCGCCCGCAGAGACGCCTGCTCTCCTGAACGCCCACGACTTCGCAAAGGCGACAGCCCCAACTGCCCCAGACGCCCTTGACGCCGACGTAGCCACCTGCCCAACCATCCCAGGCATCGACAGCACCGTCGAAATCGCCGGCGCAATGCCCTCAGACACCTTCGAGGACTGGCGCGCCCGCTCAAGGGAGCTGCAGGAGATCAAGTGGGCTGAAAACATTCTGGACGACACGAGCCTCACCCCCGGCATATGGCCAGGCATCGACGACGAACGCACGCTCGAGCCCACGACGATCATGCTCGACGAGACGATCGACCACGACCTGCACAACGCCGCAGTAGTGCAAAACGACCGCAAGGCGGCGTTCAGGGCGATGCGCGAGACCAGCGGAGCGAGCCAGGCTGCCCTTGCGGACGCGCTCGGCGTGAACGCCCGCACAGTCAAGCGCTGGGAGACACCCGGCCAGCCCGAGCCGCCGCAAGACGCATGGAACCTCGTCGAGGCTTGGCGCGACGATGCAGTGGCAGGCGCAAACTGGCACATAAAGCAAGCCGAGGAGCTGCGGGCCGACTACCACGAGGCGTACGTACTCACACTCTATCGCAGCCAGGAGGAGTTCGACCGCGTCCTCTCCCCCATCCTGGCGCAAGCCCCCAGCTACCGCTGGCAGGACGCACTCACTGAGGCGCGTGCCGAGGCAATCACCCTAAGAGGCGACGACTCCTTCCTCGAGATCGACCGCCCCTACACAAACTTCCCGGGAACGCGCTCCTACTGGCGTTCAAACGCCGCCGCGCGGCTAGCGGCAATCCTCATGGATGCCGCCAAGATCCCCTATGGCTTCGCGTACCCCGACGAGCTCCCATCAATATGGGATAACGAGAGCATCTGGATCCCCCGCGCCGACGTCCAGCGCATCGAGAGCGCCAGCGGCACGATTATCACGTGCGGAATGCGCTAGCCGCCGACAAGTACATCATGACCAAGACGACACATTCGCTCAAATGATAGGAAAGCACTATGAGGCGCAAGCAAAACAAAACCGCTATTCGGGAAATCGTAGAATACTGGTCAGGAATCGTCGACGAGTGTGATCTGAGCGTTGATTGGGCTGAAGCCGAGGAGAGATGCTGGAGATGCGGATCGGTAAAAGAACTCACCAGATGTCATATCGTGCCCCACTCTCTCGGCGGGAATGACGAGCCCTCGAACTACGTCGTCCTTTGCCGTCAATGCCACGAGGAAGGGCCCAATGTCAGCGAACCCGAAATCATGTGGGATTGGCTCATGGCATACAGCTGCAGTCTGTACGATACATTCTGGAGAATCGAAGGTGAGCACGAGTATGCACGCATATACCAGAGGACGGTAAACGATGACCTGTTGTTCCTGAAAGAGCACGGTGAGATTAGCGACGAGGAAATCGAAGCCGCCATCACCGAAGCCTTCTGCAGTTCCACAAAACATTTCGGGCAGACTATGCCGAATAAGGCTACTACTGCGGGTATTTTCCGCATAATGCTCAAAGACCTCGCCGACAGCAGAGGAGTGTCACTGCTCGATATGAGAAGGCCAAGCCTCACGCGAAGACGAAACCCAGGATTTGCCAACCTTGGAAACGATAAGAGTCGCTCATAGTTTGCAATTTCGCATGTGTTGCTAAGCGTATAAGAAGCTTTTCATGATAGCTATTAGGCAACAGCCTCTTCAACTGGGCTCGCCCAGTCGACCGTCGTTTGGCATTCTCTTGCCAGAAGCGATGTGGCGCCTTTCTGCACCTATTTCTTGCCTGGTGACCATAATCGGCTACGAAAGCAAGCTGAGCCTCGATGAACGCAGAGCTCTGGGCTATCAATACGCAGAAGTTGTATAACGAGGAGCGCGGCGACAACGTTATCGCCGGGGTAGCCATCAGCGCAGAGGACGCGGAGGCGTTCGCCGCCGACGTCGAGCGGCTCGCGGTGGAAAAGTACGGCGGGGCGACGTTCGCCGACCTGCTAGACGGGGACCACGGAGACGAGTCCATGTCGGCCTCGCGGCAACGCAGCGACGCGAAGCGGAAAGCGGCCCTCCTGGCGGAGGCGGAGCGCGCGATGTCCGCCGGCATGCCGAAGGGAACGCGAAGACGGCCCATGCCCTCGATCGAGGGCAAGACCTACGAGCAGGTCGAAGAGGAATACGCCCGGGCGAAGGAGAGATGGGACGAGCTTCAGGCGAACCCCGACGACTCCAGCGACGACGAGGCCCGGGAATGCCTTCTCGATTTCGTCGACGCGGGGCTCTGCGTGGGCATGGCGATGAGGCGCCATTACGAGTCGCTAGACCCGCAGGCGCAATCGGAGACGCTCAAGAAGCTCGCCAAGGACGAGGGCGTCCCGGCAAGCTGTTGGTTCGACGTCCTGCTGGACAATCGACCCTTTCCGGAGGAATAGCGCATACTGCATGTCTTGTCGATGGGTATTCCACGCATTGCCGATTGCCGTCCCGCGAGCTGCCGATGCCTTGGAATGCCGCTTGGGGAAACCTGCAAGGCATACGCGGAGGGATTGTTGGGAAACGGGAAGAATAGTAACGTGCTCATCAGCTGCCTCTGCGCTTGCGGGTGCGAGGCGCTGTTTGGCTTGAGCTACGCATTCACGTAGCAGGAGACCGACGCTGCAAGCCCCCTCGCGCAACTTTTGGCGCTCATACATAAACCTCTATCAACGCCTACTAACTCAGCAGCTTCTGGTCGATAGCATCGAGCTCATCCCCATCGAATAGTCTCCACAGATTCTCATCGAGAAACACCTCAATAAGGTCGCTGAGAAGCGGCAAACACCATACCCGCTCGTCAGTTTCGTAAACGAACAAAGGAAGCGGCTTTGTTCCGTGCAAAAGCTGACACCTGAAATAATAGGGCAAACAGAACAGTAGGTAACCGTATAGGGTCAAATCCTCATACGGACAGGTTCCGTCTTCCGCCTCAAACTTTTTTAGCGTCTGAGAGAAGGCCTCGAGCCGTTTTTCCGATCCAAGTGGTAACTGGTCTTGCAGACACCGAGTGCCTTCAATAGCCTGGATGGCAGTTCGCGCCAATTTCGCTTGGTGCTTTTCCATTACCGAACAATTGCCCAAATTATGAAGCCTAAGGCATATCCCCATCTTCTCACGATCATAAAGCTTTTTCCCTGGTCTTGCTCGCGATACGATGTAGTTATAATACCCATTCAAGGCAGTCCACGAATTTGAAAACCTTTCCGCAATGTCGGATGCGCCACTTCTCTCAGTTTTCATTTTCGCCAATACCAATGCGTTTAGCGTAGCCATCCGATGGCTCGCTCGGCTTCGGCCAATGCTCAGCACCTCGTTCATAACCCGTTCCGACTGCCATTCAGCAGGCAGAAATATCCGCCCGGAAAAGTCGGAAGCGCAAAGCGGCGGGCATCCTTGACCAATCTTTTTCCCATCGAAAACAACAGTCTCACCATCGCTATCGACCTCGACCGTGACTTCCTCTATCGAGACAACTCGACCGTAGCTCAATAGCCATGCAAGTCTGACTTTATAGAGCAGATCATCGTAGAGCTGGTACCCCCTCATCCCAAATTCAGAAGCACTCTTTTTCGACGAAATGGCCATGCTTACGGTTGCAGAATTGGAACTCAGCTGTAAGATTATCCCCTTTGTGTTCGAGTATGAGTATCGGTAGCGTTTTGCGCTCTTCTTCGCGCCGCCATTCACGCGTATTACGAAATCTCGCTTTTTTACCATAGAATCACCTTTGGCCGCTGCTTACGAATCGCAACTGACCTGCCATACACTCGAGCAGCATCTTTTCACACGGGCAGTCGCCGAGCTTCTTCGTCTTCGACTTGTTCGTCGTTAGAGCGTGCCCCTCTCCACAGTGACGGACCTCGCGTGGGTATCCACGCCAAACGGCGAACAGGAATCGCTAAAGACTTTACATGGTTTACGCTGGTGATGTATCCCCTGGTCGTCAGAGCTTGCGATATTGGCCATTGCCCGCCATTTCAATAACGCCTCGATCGCGAAGAGCCTGCAGCTGTTGGCGGATCTTCGCTCGCACGTGATGATTATCTGGATGATTAGCAGCGAGGGCGATCTCATATGAATAGACTTCTTCGAGGGTAAACTCGTCGCCTAAGTCGTTCACAACGGTGAGTACATCGAGGAGCCAGCTACGCGCCTCACCACTTGCCATCTCGAGTTTTCCAGCACGCCGCACAGCATCCCGCACGAGTTCGGGATCGAGCATAACACCGTCGCGGATAACGGCAATTTTGCCTTGCTCAGGTATCTTCGACAAGTCGACCGTGCAGCCCACCCATCCCGCGCGTTTCGCATTTGGCCCCAGAGGCTTTCTTTTCTTGACAATCGATGGAGTCAGAAAGTACTTGGGTATCAGCGTGAGGTCGGTGACGCGAGCGGGATCCTTTGCATAGCTCAGCAAGAACAAGTCGGGATTAGTGTCGCTTGTGATACGTTCGATCATCTTGCTGTAAGCACCGCCTTGTAGGCTCTTGCCCCACCGACCCGATTTGCTCTTGAGCTCGTACTCCGCACCGCATACCGTGCAATGAAAGTCGTCGACTGGTGTATTGTTCTTGCGCCGTTTAACATGGTCTGTATGGCAGCGCGGGCAGTACATATGTGCCTCTATCCAAGGCTCAGTCATCACACGTGCTCGCTGGGAATTGCTGTGATATTTCTCCGCCAGCGACTCGTCCATCAGAACATCCATCTTCGTCTCCATTCTCGCAAGTGGGTCAATCCCCGCGTCACCAGTATAAATCAATACCTCTCTTATGCCGTCAACGATGGCAATTGTGACGCCTATCGGCCAGTGGGGGACGCGGTCTCTTTAGCGCTCCCGCACTGGCGTATGCCAGTGTAAGATCGATAACGGTGCAATGGTCGTTTTGATTTGGCTGGAATTCGACGATTCTGGTCTGACTCTCGGCAGCCACTAAAACTGGCTCCAACTTTGATACCAAGCCAGCTGATTGGTGGTGCCACGAGCGTTTGCTGCCCAGCCTGCATTCACTCAACCTAGTCATCATCAATTCGATTCATTGCCGCATTCGCTTAATGGTTTCTTCTCGAGCTCAGCGGTGCAGGACATCCTGGCAAAGGCGGATGAGAGGGGCGTCGGCTGGGACAACGTCGCTACGTTCACGGACGGCGAGGCAAGGAGGCTGGTGCGCGGCAACCAGGATTGGGAAAACCCATCTTGCTCAAGCCTATGGGCAGGCATCCAGCCTGGAGGACTTCAAGACATACTACCTCAAAGCCACCGAGTTCAAGGAAAAGCTGAAGAATGCGATTGGGTCGGTATGGCGATTCTAGCCCGACACTAATACTCAAAAACGAATCAGGAACACCCCTTGCCACCATCACGGAATTGACAAGGACTCCACCCTAATTAATATTAGACGCGCTTCGAGGCGGCGGTTAAGCCGAGCCTTGGTGTGATGCCTGGAATCTTCTGCTCTATTGGAAGAAAGAAAGGCAGGTGATGTGATGGAAAGCATCGTCTTTGAGCTGATCCAGCTCGCAGGCTCACTAGCCTCCATCATCGCTTTGGTCGTGGCTATATTTGACGACTAACTCATCAGGGTAATTACGCATGGTAAAGCAAGGTAAAGAACCGTGAAGCAAGGTAAAGACAAAGGGCTGGGGTGCTTTTCGCCTCAAAAAGCCGGCGTCTACACCTGAGCAGAAGGTTCGCACCGCCGTCTCGGAGTATAAAAGACGCAAACTGACGGCTCCGATTCCCCATCCCCTCTTACTGTATTATCGATGCATAGGCAAGCGGCTTGAAATGACGCATTAATACCAGGAGCTGGTACCGAAAAACCGATTCAGGAGGATTGCATAAGGTTAACGGCATCCGCTGCAGCTGGCAGTGCAGATTCCATCCTGGTTAGTTGACTCACCACAAACGAAAATATTAAACACAAACGCTGCCCGCAGCGCGTAACGAAGCGACGTCGTTAAAGAGGGCATCTATAATAGGAACATGTTGAACATTTTAAATGGGAAGGAATGATATGACAGAAAAGGAAACGGCAGCAAGTGGGGCTTCGCAACCTCAGCTGGATGCAATTGATGAACCAGCCGCGAAGGAAGTGGCAATAAGCGAAGCTTCGCAATCTAATCAAGAAACCGAAGAGTCAGCATGCTTTAGTTCGCCCCTTAAAGCAGATGAAGTTATCTCTTTGATGAACATATACCATGCAGATTGGATGCATCGAGATAATCTGTTCTGGAAACAGGCGTTTGCCTATTTTTTGGGAATACTCGCAGTTTCCGCCCTCCCTTTCATCAATATATGGGATGTGAAAGCATTGCCTCTGAGTTTCCCGCTCTGCGTTTTCCCTATTGTAGGATTATTCCTCTCCGTGGGGTTTCTCTGTGTAATGCTTGCATATTGTAAAAGGGTCAAGATGAGTCGAGACTCCTACATCGCTCTTTCAGAATGCTTCCAAGATAAGTACAGGCCCAAATCTTTCGACGATGATGATTCGGGTGTTAAAAAAGCTAACCAAAGCTCAATGGCGAGAAACGTCGCATGCGTAATGTTTGGATGCTTAATGGCTGTGAGCATCGCCTCCTTCGTCTATACGGTGATTCCTGGTGAAACAACGGTTAGCTCTTGCTGTACATGTGATTACCTCTCGGATAAGCAATAAGCTGCATACAGCACAGATGCGCTGGCAAAATACCGCAAGACGCCTCCGACATCCGCTTTTCGCACAAGATGAGCTTGCTTCGCAAGACATGTAAAAACCGTTTTGCTAGTAGTAATTGGCCAGCGATAACGGCGCTACCATGGTTTTGCGTACGACAATCTTGACCGATAGCGATTCCACACTCCGCCGATAGGCTGTGCACACTTCGCCGATATCGCATTCCACGACACGCCGATAGCGAGGAGAGGCTCGCCCTTCCCTGCGTTCTCATCCTAACTGATTCCCCCCATCCTCTTCCTCATGGGCTCGTCGCCCTCGGTTTGTATCGTGCATGACTTATACACGATACGGTCAAATGCTAAGCTTCGCATTTCCTGCCGATCACCGCGTCGGCGATGGCACCGTTCCGCAGGTTCGCGTGCCATGCCGACGGCGCTAACTGCAAACACAGGATTAGCAAGCCCATCCTGTCCCTCGCCTCGATGACCTCCATAATCTCGCGCGCCTCGTTGGGCTTGACTTTCACGATCGAAATGAATCCAAAACTCAACCATGACGGCACATGCAAAGCGCGCACTCCTCTACAATCAGCCATGGGCTAAGGAGGCACCGCATGGGCAAAGAATTCTCGGAGCTGGACCTGCAGCTCGTCATGTACGACTTCAACGACACGGATGAGGAGCGCGACGACAACGTTATCGCCGGGGTGGCCATCAGCGCAGAGGACGCGGAAGCGTTCGCCGCCGACGTCGAGCGGCTCGCGGTGGAGAAGTACAGCGGGGCGACGTTCGCCGACCTGCTAGACGGGGACCACGGAGACGAGTCCATGTCGGCCTCGCGGCAACGCAGCGACGCGAAGCGGAAAGCGGCCCTCCTGGCGGAGGCGGAGCGCGCGATGTC
>JAFRJC010000117.1 GCA_017432445.1 Eggerthellaceae bacterium
CGAATGGGGCAGGTTGCCAGACTCCTTTACGAGAAGCAAGGCTCTCACATGCCATGTCGGCAACCCTGCCCGCCAGAATCCGCATTGCATCCATAAGCATTCGATAAAAGGCTTAAAAATGCAACGACTTAAAGATAGGAGCGAGGCCATGAACGACGCGCTCATGAGGGCAAGCCAGCTGGCAACATCGAGAATCCAGCACGTGCAGCTCAAGATGCTCCCCGAACTACTCGAGGGCGGCGGGGCGCTTTACGACTTATGCGAGGTTCTCAAGGAGCGCGACGTGCGTTGCGCGATGATCGTGACCACGCCTGGTTTCGTGAAACGAGGTTCGATTGCAAGCTTCCTCAACGCCCTCCTCGGACAAGGCATCACCACGGCGGTGTTCACCGAGGTTACGCCCGACCCCGATTTCACCTGCATCGAGAAGGCGGCTGCGTTCTTCCGCTCGCATAGCTGCGATGCCATCGTGGCCATCGGCGGCGGATCGACCATTGACTGCGCCAAACTCGCCGGCGCCCTCGTCGTCAAGCCCGGCAAGTCGGTACGCAACCTGGTGGGCAAGTTGAAAGTGCGTTCCACGCTCCCCTTGCTTGCCGCAGTCCCCACTACGGCGGGAACCGGGTCGGAAGTGACGGCGACGGCTCTAGTGAGCGACCCCGATACGCTGAAGAAGCGCACGGTGAACGACCCTTCGCTCATCCCCGCCATCGCCGTGCTCGATCCCACCCTGCTGACAAGCCTTCCACCAGCACTTACGGCCTACACGGGAATGGACGCTCTTTCCCACGCCGTAGAAGCCTATATCAACCGCTTCGGTGCGCCTCAGGTGCGCGAGTATGCACTGCAGGCCGTCGAGATGGTGTTCGCACACCTTAAGGCATCCTACGACGATGGCAAGGACCTCGACCATCGACAAGCGATGCTCACCGCCTCGTATTGGGCGGGCATCGCATTCGCCAACGCCTCCGCAGGCTATGCGCAGGCGCTCGCACATGGGCTGGGAGGACGCTATCGCCTTCATCACGGCTTGGCAAGCGCCGTGATGCTGCCTATCGTGATGGAGGAGTACGGCTACGCTGCAGAGGCGCGACTTGCCGATTTGGGTGCGTCCATCGGACTTGCAGGCGCTGATGACCACGAACTTGCGCAGGGTTTCATCCGCAGCGTACGCGAACTTGCGGCAAGCCTGGGAATCCCCGCCACCTTGTCCAATATTCGCGAGGAGGACGTGCCCAGCTTGGCGGCAGATGCCGAAGACGAGGCAAATCCCGCCTATCCGACTCCCGTCATCTGGCATTACTCGACGTTGCAGAAGGTGTTGCGCCGCGCAATGGCGCCGCTGGATGAAAGCGAGAACAGCGACAACATCCCGGATGAAACCGGCGGCACTCTCCTTGGCGATGTGCCCGACGCGAATAGCCAGGCAAGCGGAAGGCAAATCGAGATCGTCCAACCCGGCCAGCTTCTGGACGATTCGGGACGCCTCGCCGCGCTGGGCTTTGCCAGGGCGCCCTTGCTGACTTACAACCGCAAGCGCATCAAAGCCTCGCCGCTGCGTATAAAGGAATGGGACTACTACCTGGTCAACGACGATTCATATGCCTTGGCTCTGACCATCGGCGACATGGGCTACGTCGCCCTCGTCTCCGCTTCGATCATCGACTTTTCAGCCGGCACCTTCGTCACCCAAAGCACGATGGATCTGCTGCCTTTGGGCAAGCTGGGGTTGCCCAGCTCCTCGGCGGCGGGCATCACCTCCTACAAGGACAAGCGCGCCGACATGCGTTTCGAAGTGGTTGACGGCCTGCGCCGCCTCGTTGTGGAATTCGCCGATTTCGCAGAAGGCCAGCCGCTTGTCGCCGAAGTCGTGCTCGACCAGGAGCCGCTCGACAGCATGGTCATCGCCACGCCATGGGCCGAAGATTCCACGGCCTTCTACTACAACCAGAAAATCATCGGGATGCGCGCCATCGGCTCGCTTACGATTGGCGAAACAAAGCACTGTTTCACCGAAGATAGGTCTTTTGGCCTGCTGGACTGGGGGCGCGGCGTCTGGACGCACGATAACACCTGGTACTGGTCGGCCGCCCAAGGCGTCATCGATGGGCGACGGGTTGGATTCAATCTCGGATACGGTTTTGGAGACACGTCGGCTGCGACTGAAAACATGTTGTTCGTGGACGGGATCGCCCACAAGCTTGGACAGGTCGATTTCGGCATTCCGCTCGCCAACCCCAAGGCGCACGACATCGGGAAGCGCTTTGACTTGATGAGCCCCTGGCATATGACCGATGATGCAGGAAGGCTCGACCTCGTGTTCACACCTCAGATCGACCGCTGCGACTACATGGACTTCCGTGTGGTGAAAAGCGACCAACATCAGGTGTTTGGCCTCTTCAACGGTACCGTCGTGCTCGACGATGGTACGCAGCTAGCTATCCACGACCTGCGCGGCTTTGCCGAGGCGGTACATAACGTTTACTAAACGACCAATCACCCCTGGGTTGTCGATCATCGTTTAAGGAAAGCGGAGCGCGCAACATGCTGAACATCGGATGCCATCTGTCGACGACAAAGGGCTATGCCCACATGGGACGTGAAGCTTCTTCGATTGGGGCGAACACGTTCGCATTCTTCACGCGCAATCCGCGAGGAGGCAATGCCAAGGCCATCGATCCTGACGATGCCGCCGTTCTGCGCAACCATCTAGAGACCGAAGGCTTTGCGCCGCTTGTGGCGCACGCGCCCTATACCCTCAACCCCTGTTCCACGAAACCTCGCGCTTGCGAATTCGCGCGGGAGGCGATGGCCGATGACCTCGTGCGCATGGAGGCCTTCCCTGGCAATTACTACAATTTCCACCCTGGCAGCCATGTCGGACAGGGCGTGGAGACCGGAATCGAGCTCATCGCCGAAACCTTGAACGCCGTCCTCGATCCGAATCAGTCCACAACGGTGCTGCTCGAGACTATGGCAGGCAAGGGCAGCGAGGTCGGCAGCCGCTTCGAGGAACTGCAGGCCATCATAGAGCGCGTGGACCTTTCCGATCACCTTGGAGTCTGCCTTGACACATGCCATGTTCATGACGCGGGATACGATATCGTGAACGACCTCGACGGCGTACTCGGGGAGTTCGACCGCATCATCGGACTCGAGCGCCTGAAGGCCGTCCACATCAACGACAGCAAGAACGCGCTCGGTTCGCACAAGGACCGTCATGAGCGCATCGGACAGGGCTCAATCGGAATTGACGCCTTCGCGAGAATCGTGCGCCATCCAGCTTTGCGAGCACTCCCTTTCATCTTGGAGACTCCGAACGAACTCGATGGGTATGCCGAGGAAATTCGCCTGCTCAGAGAGCTCTCCTCGAAGTAGTAGCACATTCGAAACGAGACAAAGGGGCGGCCCCTTTGTCTCGTTTTCCACTAATGCTTGCTTACTTCAGGTTGCCTACGACCCTGAACATCTCGGCAAGCTCGTCAACATCCATGAGCTTGGGAACCGGGTAGAGCGGGTTGGATTCCGCATCGGCGTTTATGGCAAGCTGCGGAATGTCTCGCTCCTCGATGCCCTCGATGTACTTGGGAATGTCCATGGACTCGTTCATCTCGTCAACCCAGGCGATGAAGGCGTTGGCCGCCTCTGCGTCGGGCGTCGACGCGTCGGCGAGATCGATGAGGCGAGCGAGTTTAGCCAGGCTCTCATGACACGTTTCGCCATAGGCGCGCAGCATGTGCGGAAGGATGACCGCATTGGCAAGCCCGTGCGGCGTCCGATACTGGCCGCCGAGCGCGTGGGCCAGGCCGTGCACGTAGCCGACATAGGATACGGTAAAGGCAATGCCTGCGCAGTAAGCGGCATGCAGCATGTTCTGACGGGCCTCGGCATCGTTGCCGTCATCGTAGGCGCGCTTCAGATACTTGTGCACCAGCACGACGGCCTCCTCGGCCATCTCGCGCGTGTGCTTGGTCGTGCTCTGGCCGATGTAGGCCTCCACCGCATGGGTAAGCGCGTCCATGC
Organism: Eggerthellaceae bacterium; assembly: GCA_017432445.1. Classification (GTDB taxonomy): domain Bacteria; phylum Actinomycetota; class Coriobacteriia; order Coriobacteriales; family Eggerthellaceae; genus UBA9715. Next base: position 4,024 of record JAFRJC010000117.1, read on the forward strand.
CGGTCGTGGACGTGATGGGCTTGGGGAGTCCCGTCGTCAGGCGGTAGTCGTGCACCGCGTAGTTCGGAATGAGACAAAAGTCGTTGATCGGGAACTTGTGGTGCGTCTCGGCGTCGGTGATGACCGCGGCGAGCGTCACCTCGCTGCCCGTACCCGCCGTCGTGGGCACGGCGATGAGCAGGGGCGTCCTCGCGAGCACCTTGAGCACGCCGGCCATCTTCTGGACTGGCTGTTTGGGCTTCGCGATGCGCGCCGCAGCACCCTTCGCGCAGTCCATCGAGGAACCACCGCCAAAGCCCACGAGCGCTTGGCAACCGTTCTCCAGGTACAGCCTGCGCACCTCCTCGACGTTGTCGATGGTGGGATTGGGGATGGTCTTGTCGTAGAGAACCGCCTTGACGCCTGCTGCCTCGCAGAACTCAAGCGTCCTGTTGACGAGCCCCAGCTTGCTGATCATCTCGTCGGTGACGATGATGATCGAATCGATGCCCAAGACCGTGCATAAAGCGGCAATGTCATCGGTGCTCTCGAGGATGAACGGCTCGCGATAGGGCATAACGGGGATAGCGGCGCGAAACGCCGCCTGATATGCGCGACACCATGCTTCTCGTACTGGATTCATGCTTGTTCCTTCCTCTGTTGCAATCCGTTATTCCTGTTTTTGAAGTTCGAGTTTTACAGCATCGATGGGACACGCGCCCACGCACAATCCGCAACCGATGCAGTCCTGCGGGCGCACGAGCTCGGCGCGCGTGAACGTGTCGCCCCAATGCGCGGGCTGCCCGATCTCCAGGCAATGCTTGGGACAGTTGACGACGCAGAGCGAGCAGCCGACGCAAGACTCGTCGAAAACGGGACGCATCCACTGATCTTTCGGAATGCGCTCAGTGGGATTTCCCTGCGCGTCGAGCACCGCCCCCTTCGGGCACAGCCGTCCGCAGAGCCCACAGCGCACGCAGGCGTTCTCATCGACCACATGCCGTTCCTTGCGCTCGCCGCTAATTGCCCCAACGGGACAGCTGCGAGCGCAGATCCCGCAACCGATGCATGCGTCTGTGATGGAATACGTTGTCATGCTAGCCTCCACACACCGGCGACATCAGGTGAACCGTATCGCCCTCCGCAAGCTTCGTGCCCTTCCTCGCCTTCCTGCCGTTCACGAGCGCGACGCAGCCGTTCAAATCCGCTTGCGTCACCGTCGTGTCGGGCTTGCTCTCGCGTGCTTTCTGCAAGAGCTGCGGAAAGAGGTCCTTCACCTTGTCCGCTTCGAGCTCGAGCTCGTGCAAGCCGGTGTCCAGGCGAAACAATCCGAGGCATATGACGGTTACGTGGGCCATGCGCTCATCCTCATCTCAGATGATCTTCAGCTTCTTGAGGGTGCTTACTTTGGGACGGCCGTCTTGGGTCCATCCGCGCGCTCGGTAGTAGGTGCGCTTCATTTCGTCGAGCGGTACTTTCGTGGAAGGGTCGGCGGGGTCTTGAGGCACATCGGTCAAGCGCTTGGGAAGCGCATCATCCTTGGCGCTCACGCCGAATCTCACGGAAATCTGCCTATCGAGCGTGTAGCCGCGCTCGCCGCAGCGGATGAAGTCACCCATCTTCATCTTCATGCCGGTCGCCAACTCGAATGCGCGCGTGTGCGGCAAGATGGGCAAATGCATCTGGACGGCGAGCGGGTACTTGTTAATGGCGCGCAAGACGCCTCCGATGTAGGGCACCGCCTTGTTGATCGTCGTGGTGATCGCCCCATTCGGCCGCGTGATCAGCAAGCTGGGGAAGAAAATTTACGAGGAGAACAGGCACTGGCCTGCCGCAGCGATAGCCTCCATGAGGTCTTGGAACATCATGGTGGCATCAGCCTTTGCATGCGGTGTTTGCGGATCGACGAACAGCCCCAGGCCTTCCAGGATGACCAGGTAACCACCGTTGAGATGGCAGCCACCGCGGTTGCTCGTCGCATATCCGAGCCCCATGCCCACGGCGCGGCGCGGTTCGTATGCCGAAAGCTCCAACCCCTTGCTCTGTATGGCAAAATCCTCGCCGCCATACCGTGCGGCCAGGCGCTTCGAGCCGAGGGCAAGCTCATCACCGATGCCGCGGCGATGCGCGATGTCCTCGATGACCTGGACGAGCTCATCAGCGTTGCCGAACGACAAGCCGCAATCCCACAGCCCCTGCTCGTTTGCCTCCATGGCCCAGGCGATGGTGCCAGCACACGATATGGTGTCCATACCCAGCTCGTCGAGCTCGTTGTTGAGGCGGAGCACCAGTTCGAGGTCGTCGTTTTCGATGTTGGCGGAGAGCAGGCCGAGCGTTTCCAGCTCGGGTCCCTTCACGGACTTGCCGTCCAGGCTCACCGTCCTGCTGCATCTGATCGGGCAGGAAACGCAGCCCTTGTTCACGATGTTGTGCTTTTCGGCAAGCGTCTCGCCGCTCACCTCGTCAAAATGCTCGAACCGACCAGCGGAGAAGTTGCGGGTGGCCAGCATGCCGCGCATTTGCATGGGGCTTACCAGGCCGGCCGTGCCCATGCGGGGCAGCTGCTTTCCCGTCAAAGGATGGGTACGCAGCATGTGGAAGAACTTCTTGTTCCATTCCCTGCTCTTCTGGGGGTTGGCCACCGAAATCTCGTGGTTGCCGGTGACCGAGATGCCCTTCAGGTTTTTCCAACCCATGACGGCACCGAGCCCCGTCCTGCCCGCAGCGCGCTCGTCGCTGACGATGCCCGAGAACAGCACGAGGTTCTCGCCCGCAGGACCGATCACCATCTGGCCAAACGCCCTCGAAGCTCCCCATTTTTGCTCCAGGAGCTCCTTGATGCGCTCCTGGCTCGGCGTGACATTCAGGCCCCAAAGCCCGTCGTCATCTGCCGAGTGGAACTCGAAGCGCCCGTTGTCGATCTCGAGCCAGGTATGCTGGTCGCACTTGCCGCGGATGATGAGCGCGTCGAGCCCCGCTTTCTTGAGGAAATACCCGAACGTGCCGCCGCAATTGGACGACGCGACGATTCCCGTCTGGGGCGAGAGCGCCGATATGTTGAAGCGCCCCGAACAGGGAACGCCCGTCCCTGTGAGGGGCCCTGTGGAGATGACGATGGGGTTTTCTTCGGAAAACGGCTCTTCATGCCCTGTTAGCAATACGTCCAGGACTTTCGCGGCCATAATCTTGCCGCCGATGTACTTGCGACGGTCCTCGTCGGTCCATGGGTATTCCCGCGACGTGCGCGTCGTGAGGTCCAGCTCGACGACCTTGCCCATGTATCCCGCAAACGATGTAGTCATGCGCTTCCCGCTCTCCCGAAGAACGCTTTGCTGGAATGGTACCTTTCTGCACAGAGTTAGGCAAGAACGACCGAGTGGCGCACACCCTGGAAAACGAGACGAGACACTCTGCGGTTTTGTATCATTTATAATGCGTTGAACGACTACGGCGAACAGAACGGCGGACCGTTTGTGAGCGAGCTCGAGGAAAACAAGAACCTTGCAGCTCACCCTGTCCGCCGCTCGTCAAAAAGCGATTATCCACTCCGAAAAGCATCACTCGAAGCGTTTCGAAACTTGCGCGCAGGAGAAAAACCGCAGTTGTTCTGCGCATGGAAACGTTACTGGAGTATTCTAATATGTGACAGAGTTGTCGTTAGTTTGGCAAAGTCAAGAGCAAGGCCCGAATTTGGTGCGAGGACGGCAAATGGAAAACTCAGCACTGTATATCTATAAAGCAATTGGCGCTGTACAGGGAGTTATCGCGAATGCAACCACGCTCGACGAAGCCCTGCAAGAGGGCCTGAAGACAATCGTAGAGCATTCGGGTGCCGATGGCGGCGCCATATGGTATGCCGATAAAACAGACGACAACCGCCTGCGCCCGTTCTTCTGGATCGGCCCAGTTGACCTGACCAGCCGCTCGCACGTTCCAGGCGATGGTTCGGTCGGCCGCGTGTTCGAATCTCAGACCGCCGAACGTCTTTTCGAGTTCAATGCCCTCCAGGACGTGGAAACCGCCATCGATTTCGCGGGCATGCCCGTGGGCTCCATGGTCTGCGTGCCGTTTTCCAACAACTCCGAGGACCTTGGCGTCATCCAATTTGTAAACGGCCTCGACAGCGATCGGTTCACGGACGAGGGCGCCGACGTCATGGAAATCATGGCTATGATGGCCGCCATCGCCATCGAGGAAAGCGAGGCGCTGGCCGAACCGTGGAAGCCGGGCGAGATTGTCATGAGCCTGCGCGACATCACACGCGAGTTCCAGAACGGCGACATCGTGACCAAGGTGCTCAAGGGCGTGAACCTCGACGTGTACGAAGGCGAGCTCTTGGTGCTCCTCGGCGAGTCGGGGTGCGGCAAGTCCACGTTGCTCAACATCATCGGCGGCATGGACAGCGCCACGTCAGGCACGTTCGAGTACCTGGGCGAAGATCTCTCCAACGCCACGCAGGAGCAGCTCACGGAATTCAGGCGCGACAACATCGGGTTCATCTTCCAAAGCTACAACCTCATGCCGAACCTGACGGCGTTGCAGAACCTCAAGCTTATCGCCGAGCTCGTCGAAGACCCGATGGACTCGGACGAAGCGCTCGAGATAGTCGGGCTCGAAGACCGGAAACGCAACTACCCCTCGCAGATGTCAGGTGGCCAGCAGCAGCGCGTCTCCATCGCGCGTGCCCTGGTTAAACGCCCCAAGATCATCCTGGCCGACGAGCCGACGGCCGCCCTGGACTACGCGACGAGCATCGAGGTCCTGCAGGTCATGGAAGAGGTCGTGCGCGGGGGCACCACCATGGTCATGGTAACCCACAACGAGGAGATCACCCGAATGGCCGACCGCGTCGTGCGCATGAGGGACGGACGCATGCACGAGGTGACGATCAACCGTCATCCGGCGCACGCGACCGACCTCGTCTGGTAGGGAGCTTCCGTGAAACCGACTCAAATCACAGATCTGATTGTGAACATCAAGCCCTCGATAGGAGGCTAAAGTATGGAAAACCAGGGCGTTCGCAGCATCTCCTCGCCCGAACAGCTCAACGATTACCTGAAGGTGACCAGCCCGAAGATATGGTTATTGCTCGTTGCCGTCATCCTGCTTATCGCGGGCCTGCTGCTGTGGAGCGGCTTCACAACCATTGAAAGCTATGCGACGGGCACGGCACGCGCTGTCGGCGGCGAGCTGACCGTCACGTTCGACGACGCCGCAAAGGCGGAAAAGGTCAAAGCGGGCATGGAAATGGAAGTCGGCGACGTGCATACCGAAGTCCTGACCATCGGCACAGGCGAAAACGGCGAGCTAGTCGCATCGGCCCAGGCCAACATACCCGACGGCTTGTATTCGGTTCGCGTGGGATACAACACCACGCAAGTCATATCGATGCTGCTCAACTGATGGGACGACGACTGTGAGCAGCGCAAACCGACCGATAACAAAAGGCGTCGCAAAGGTGCCTGTGGTCATGCAGATGGAGACGCTCGAATGCGGCGCCGCTGCCTTGGCCATGATCATGGCGTACTACGGCAAGTGGATGCCGCTCGAGCAAGTACGGCTCGATTGCGGCGTGTCGCGCGACGGCGCAAGCGCGCAAAACATCGCCAACGCAGCCCGCAGCTACGGCATGGATGCACAGGGCTTCGTCCGCGGCCTCGATGCACTTCGGGAAACGGGCCCCTTCCCCTGCATCATCGCCTGGAAGGGCACCGACTATGTCGTGCTGGACGGCTTCAAGGGCAACTACGCCTTCATCAACGACCCCGCAAAGGGCTCACGCAAGATCACAATCGAGGAATTCGAGCACTCTTACAAGGGCATCTGCCTGACTTTCACCCCAACGGACGAATTCGTCCCGGGCGGCAAGCGCAAAAGCACAGTGGAGTTTGCACGTAACCGTCTGAAAGGCGCCGGAACCGCCGTCGCGTTCGTCGCGCTAACGACGCTCATCGCCTACTTGTTCGAGATGGTAAGCCCGGCATTCTCGCGTTTCTTCCTGGACCACCTGCTCACGGGCGAGAACTCCGACTTGCTCATGCCTTTCATCGGGCTTATGACCGTTGTTGCCGTGCTGCAGGTGATCATGACCGCTGCAAAGTCCATCTACTCGCTCAAAATCAACGGCAAGATGGCCATCGTCGGATCTTCCATGTTCATGTGGAAGGTGCTGCGCATGCCTATGGAATTCTTCTCGCAGCGCCTGGCTGGAGACATCCAGCAGCGCAAGATGACGAACGCTGTAATCGCCGAAACCCTGGTCAATACCTTCACCCCGCTGGCACTCAACATCGTCATGATGCTGTTCTACCTCGTCGTCATGATTCGCTACTCGGTACTGTTGACGGCGGTCGGCATTGCGGCCATAGTCATCAATTCGCTACTCGCAAGCTACATTTCCCGCAAGCGCGTGAACATCACCCGCGTGCAGATGCGCGATTCGGGCAAGCTCGAAGCGAGCACCGTATCGGGCATCCAGATGATCGAGACGATCAAGGCGTCTGGCGCCGAGAACGGATACTTCGCCAAATGGGCAGGCTATCAGGCCTCGGTGAACACGGCCACCACGCAATTTGCAAACCTGAACCTGTACCTGGGCATGGTGCCGAGCTTCCTCGCAAGCCTCGCCAACTACGCTGTGCTCGTAATAGGCGTGTTCCTCGTCATGCAAGGCCAGTTTTCGCTCGGCATGGTCATGGCCTTCCAGGGCTACATCCAGCTGTTCATGAACCCCGCCATGACCACGATCAAAGCAGGACAGACCCTGCAAGAGATGCGCACTCAAATGGAACGCATCGACGATGTCATGCAGTACCCCGAGGACCCGAACTACCGCGACGAGCCGCTCGAAGACGATACCGAGTATGACAAGCTAGACGGCGAGGTGGAACTCAAAAACATCACGTTCGGCTATGCAAGGCTTTCGGAGCCTGTCATCAAGGATTTTTCGATGACCGTGGAACCGGGCATGAGCGTCGCGCTCGTCGGTTCATCGGGCTGCGGCAAGTCCACGATATCCAAGCTTATCGCCGGGCTGTACCAACCGTGGAACGGCGAGATTTTGTTCGACGGCAAACCGATATCGGAAATCGATCGGAGCGTGTTTACGAGTTCGGTTGCCGTCGTCGACCAAGATATCATCCTGTTCGAGGATACGATCGCCAACAACATCCGCATGTGGGACGAGTCCATCGAGGATTTCGAGGTCATCATGGCGGCACGCGACGCGCAAATCCATGATGACATCATGGCCCGCGAGGGCGGTTATGCTGGAAAGGTCGCAGAAGGCGGCCGCGACCTTTCCGGTGGCCAGCGCCAACGGCTTGAGATAGCCCGGGTGCTTGCTGCCGACCCGCATATCGTAGTCATGGACGAAGCCACGAGCGCGCTCGATGCCAAGACCGAGTTCGAGCTCGTGCAAGCAGTGAAGGACCGCGGAATCACCTGCATCATCATCGCGCATCGGCTCTCGACCATCCGCGACTGCGACGAGATCATCGTGCTCGACCATGGCGAGGTCGTCGAGCGCGGCACGCATGACGAACTGTACGCGCTGGGCGGCGCGTACGCCGAGCTGGTTTCCAACGACTAGGAGGAGGTGAAGACCATGGGCATGTACGAAGACCAGATACGCCAGCGCAAGCGGGGCGATCAGGAGATGTTTGAAGACTCCATCCTGCGCATGGCCTCCGCTGTCGTAGGAAGCAGTGTCGCCGGGACGATGGCAAGCAGCCGCATCGTGACGAAGGAAGCCGTCGACGACATCCTGAAGTTCTACCACATCAATCCCGTCGACATTCCCTCTAACGTGAAGGACCCCGACGAGCAGCTTGAGTACGCTTTGCGCCCCCACGGCATCATGCACCGCATGGTGGCACTGACAGATGGCTGGTACAAGGATGCTTTCGGCCCGATGATCGCGTACCGCGCAGATGACGGTGCGCCTGTGCCGATGTTCCCCAAACCCTACAAAGGCTATTGGTTCCGCGACGACGCCGGGCGCAAGATTACCGTGGACGCACGCAATGCACGCTCTTTTGCGCTCGAGGCACGATGCTTCTACCGCCCCCTGCCACTCGGAAAAATCGGTACACCCGATCTGCTGGATTACATGCGAAAGTGCCTGAACGCCACCGACATCGCGCTACTCGTGGGCATATCGCTCCTAGCTACGCTGGCAGGGATGATCCTACCGCCGCTCGTCAAGATAATGACCGGCTACGTTGCCAACACCGGCAGCTATGCGGTTCTGTGGTCCACAGCTGCCTTTTTGCTGTGCACCGCATTTGCGCAACAGCTTCTGCAGGCCTCGCGCGAAATCGCCGTAAACCGCATACGCACGAAGATCTCGATGCCGGTTGCAGCAGCCTTCATGATGCGCCTCCTCAGCTTACCGGCGACGTTCTTCAGAGACTACAGCGCCGGCGAGCTGGCAAGCCGCAGCACAGCGGCGCGCAGCCTCGTCGAGCTGATTGTATCTAACGCGCTCTCGCTCGGTATCACCGCCGTGTTTTCGCTTTTGTACGTAGTGCAAATTGGCCAATTCGCACCAGCTCTCATGTGGCCGGCGATTGGAATCATCGCCGCGACGATCGCTGTGATGCTCGCAACCTCGCTCGTGCAGGTACACGTTACGCGCCAGCAGATGGAATACGCCGCCAAGGAAAACGGCAAGAGCTTCTCCCTGCTTTTCGGCGTGCAGAAGATCAAGCTCGCCGGTGCAGAGAAACGCGCATTCGCACAATGGGCTCGTTCCTACACCAAGAGCGCCGAGCTGCAGTACAACCCGCCACTGTTCCTCAAATTGAGCGGCGCCTTGGGCGCCGCCGTGTCGCTCGGCGGCGCAATCATCTTGTATTATTTGGCGGCATCATCTGGCGTCACTCCTTCGGATTACATCGCGTTCTTCGCAGCGTACGGCATGGTCATGGGCGCATTCGCGTCACTGGCCGGCGTGGTGCAGGCATTCGCGAAGATCAAACCGCTTCTCGACATGACGGAGCCCATCCTCAACGCAACACCCGAGGTCGCCGAAAACAAGGAGATTCTCACGGAGCTTGTGGGGCGCATCGAGCTTAACAACGTCTATTTCCGCTACGATGAGGATTCTCCGTATGTAGTCGACGGGATGAACCTGAAGATCCGTCCAGGCGAATACGTCGCCATTGTGGGCAAATCGGGCTGCGGCAAGTCGACGCTCGTGCGGTTGCTGCTGGGCTTCGAGACGCCGGAGAAGGGCGCCATCTATTACGATGGCAAGGACATCACGGGGCTCGACCTTAGGTCCTTACGCCGACGCATCGGCGCGGTCACACAAGATGGCAGCCTGTTTTCGGAGGATATCTACAGCAACATCACGATATCAGCACCGCACCTGACCGAAGACGAGGCATGGGAGGCCGCAGAGATCGCCGGCATCGCCGATGACATCCGCGCAATGCCCATGGGCATGCATACCATGATCTCGGAAGGCTCAGGCGGTATTTCGGGCGGGCAGAAGCAGCGCCTCATGATTGCACGCGCCGTGGCACCCAAACCGCGCGTGCTCATCTTTGATGAGGCCACGAGCGCGCTGGACAACCTCACGCAAAAGAAGGTGTCCGAGGCGCTCGACGCACTGAACTGCACACGCATCGTCATCGCACACCGATTGTCGACCATCAAGAACTGCGACCGCATCCTGTACATCGACGGCGGACGCATCGTCGAAGACGGCACCTACGCCGAGCTCATCGAACAAGGCGGCCTGTTTGCCGAACTCGTGGAGCGCCAACGGCTCGATGTGTGATTCTTTCAGAAGTCGTTTCCAATATGTTACATCAGCGTAAACACCAAGAGTTACAATAGCAATGGAGGGCATAACAAGCTTGAGTAGCTGGAGGGCTCTACAAGCTTGAATAGACTGGCGGACACGCCCATGAATAAAGGAGGCTTTACTATGTGCTTCAGACCGAGTGCGATGACGCAAAATGACTCTGACATCGTAACGGGCAGCTGCCCAACCTGCGGCATGCCCGTGGCGGCAGAAGCAGGCGTGACGAGCGGTACCTGCCCCTATTGTGGCGAGGCCATTCCCGCCCAACCTGCCTCAACCTTCGATCCTAACAATCTCGACCCCGGCAAGAGTGTCAGGATCATTTAAACGCAGAGCACGTCAACCCAACATGAATTAATCACGTGGAGCCGACCAGTAGGTCGGCTCCACGTGATTTGGGGGGTATTATTTCGTAAAGCGTCAAAGAAAGGCACATTTCGCCCATGGACATCGCCGTCATCGCACAATTCGCAGTTGCAACGCTACTGCCCGTAGCGGCTTGTGCGTTACTGATGGGCTTGCGCCTTAACACAAAGGTAGCAAACCTTCCCGAAAAAAACTGGCAAGTAATCGTGGGCATCGTCTTCGGCCTCATCGCCATTTACGGCACCGAGGCGGGCATCCCCGTAAACGGCGCCATGATGAACGTGCGCGACGCTGCGCCGTTGGCGGCGGGCTTGCTCTTCGGCGGTCCAGCGGGCATCATAGCCGGCCTCATCGGTGGCGTGGAACGCTGGTTTGCGGTCATGTGGGGCGTGGGCGAGTTCACGCGAGTCGCATGCAGCGTGGCGACCATTTTCTCCGGCGTGTACGCGGCACTTCTGCGCAAGTATTTCTTCGAGCGCCACATTCCAAACCTGTCGTTCGCATTCGCAACGGGCGTCGTTGCCGAAGTGCTTCACCTGATGCTCGTGTTTGTCACGCATCCCGAGAATACGATGCAGGCGTTCGTGGTCACTCGGGCGTGCGCGCTTCCCATGATCAACTGCGTTGGCCTTTCGATGATGCTTTGCTCGCTGGTGACTCACCTGATCAAGCACCAACCGCTGCTGACACCAGCCGGCGAGCGCAATGTGGCACGCATCCTTCACACCCGCATGCTCATCGCCGTTGTAGTGGCGTTCCTCATCACCGTGAGCTTTACGGCGGTTCTGGAGACAAACCTCTCGAAATCCGAAACCGAAAAGCTGCTGCAACTCAATATCGAGGACGTCGAGCGCGACATCGTCGACGCGTCGGATGAGAACCTGCTCGAGCTCACGGAGCACGTAACGGCTGCCTTCCCCTCTGCAACTGTCGCGACGAGCAAGGAATGCTCACGGCTCGCCACCGAGCTCGACGTCGCCGAAATCAATGTAATCGGCCGCGACGGCATCATCGTGGCAAGCTCCGAGCCTGCTTTTGTCGGCTTCGACATGGCTTCAGGCGAACAATCGGCTGAGTTCTTGGTGCTTTTACCAGGCGGCGGCAAAACGAAGTACGTGCAGAGCTACCAGCCCATATCCTACGATGCCAACACATCGCGGAAATATGCGGGCGTGGCCATAGAAGACGGCTTCGTGCAGGTTGGTTACGATTCGCAAGACTTCCAAGACGACCTTTCAACTCAGGTGGAAGCGGCTGTAAAGAACCGCCATGTGGGGCAATCTGGCGCGCTCGTCGTGATTGACGAGGCCAATCGCGTCATCGGCACGCGTAACGACACCGATATCAGCACCGTCAACGAACTGGTAGCCGACGCCTTCACGGCAGATGCCGGGAAAGTGTTTGAGACGACGTTTGGGGACGAAAGCGTATACGCCTGCTGCGAGGATGTAGAAGGCTACCGGATAATCGCCCTGCTGCCCACTGCCGAAGCCAATTCGTCGCGTGATGCGTCTGTGCTCATCATGGCATTCATGGAAGTGCTCGTCTTCGCCGCGTTGTTCTTAGTCATCTACGCTGTCATCAAACTCGTCGTCGTGCGCGGCATCCGCAAGATGAACCGTCAACTGGATCAGATCACCAAAGGCGACTTGAACGTGATGCTCGACGTGCGCACGGCCTCGGAGCTTTCGTCACTCTCCGACGACATCAACCAGACGGTCGGCGTGCTCAAAGAGTCCCTGGCGTTGGTTCAGGCCGACCTGAATATGGCGGCGAACATTCAGGCTAACACGCTACCCGACATCACGTCGGCCATCACGGAGCGCAACGAGTTCGACCTGTATGCCACCATGGAACCTGCCAAGGAAGTTGGCGGGGACTTTTACGACTTCTTCGTGGTCGACGATGATCATCTGGCGCTCGTCGTGGCAGACGTATCTGGCAAGGGCGTGCCGGCAGCCCTGTTCATGATGCAGTCGAAAGTTATCATCAAGATGGAAGCGCTCTCTGGGCTCGCTCCCGACAAAGTGCTGGAGCACGCCAACACGGACTTGTCGGAAAAGAACGAAGAGAACATGTTCACGACCGCGTGGATCGGCGTGCTCGAGATCTCAACCGGCAAGCTCACGTATGCTGACGCGGGACACGAGAAACTAGCCGTATACCACAACGGCGCATGGGAGCTGCCGAAGAAACCGAATGGCGCTGTTGCTTTGGCATCGTTTGGCCAAGAGGATTACGACGAGCTACCCGAGAAGTACCGCTTCCGCAACCACACAATGGTGTTGCAACCGGGCGATGCCGTGCTGCAGTATACCGACGGCGTAACCGAGGCCACCAATGCAGAAGAGGATCTCTTCGGAGAAGATCGCCTGCTCAGCGCACTGAACGATGCGCCGAGCGCTGATCCGGATGTGGTCTTGCCCTTCGTGCACGACCGGATAGCCGCATTCGTGGGAGACTCTCCGCAATTCGACGACATCACCATGCTCGGATTGCTTTTCAAGGGCAAGGAAGACTTGTAGGGCTAGATGGGCTTGTGGTAAATATCCGCTGTTAGCGGTATGATTCTTTTTACGATTAAGAATCATAGAAATGGAGCAAGGCATGATAACGATTAGCAAAACCGTTAACGGGGATGTCATCGAGGTCAAGCTCGTTGGACGGCTTGATGTGAAAGCTATAAAGGAAGCCGAGGCCGCATTCGCCGAAGCTGCAGCAGCGGCTCCCAACGTCGCGCTTGACATGTCCGAGCTCGATTACATCGCAAGCGCTGGCTTGCGCGCGCTGAAGCGCCTGCGCACCGACGTGCGCGGCAACGGCGGTTCGCTGACACTTCGGGACGTCCAAGAAGACGTGATGGAAATCTTTGAAATGACCGGCTTTGCGGCAATGCTCACATTCGAATAACACGCAGGAAAGGCGGCCCCGACCATGAGGTGCATCACCGTTCCCGCAACCGAAGAAGACCCGATTCCGGTAATCGAATTCGTCGAGGAACAGCTTTCGCCGTACGACTGCTCGAGAAAGGCTCTCTACCAGATAGAGATCGCCATCGAAGAGATATTCGTCAACATCGTGCGCTACTCAGGGCTTCCGGCCGACGACGGCGTGGAAATCTGCTGCGAAGTGCTCGAAGACCCCCTGCGCATGACCTTGCGGTTCCGCGACGGAGGCACACCCTTCGACCCGCTGGCGGCAGGCGATCCTGATATATCCCCCGAAGCACTCGAAGCCCGCGAAGGCGGGTTGGGCATCTTCATGGTCAAGCAGATGATGGACTCCGTGTCCTACGCTTATGAGGACGGCAAAAACACGCTCACGCTACTGAAGAGCCTAGGTTAGATTGCCGCTTTGAACTCAACGATGGACGGGGACGGGTTCAATCCGTCCCCGTCTCGCATAAGAGAAGGGGTGTTGAACTGAATCAACACCCCTTCTCTTGTTATGTCTTTTGCCCTTCAGCCCGCGAACACCTTTTGGGCGAAGCTGGACTACTTGCCCTTCTTCATGTTCTTGTACAGGCTATACGCGAAGAACACGCTGACGACGTAGCCGACAGAACCCACGATCGGGAAGGCGAAGAACAACGGCGTGGTCTCCATTGCATTCGGAGAAACCGTGCACAGCAGGCAGGAGCCGATGAAGAGGGCGATGACCAAGAGCGCGCGGATGGCATAACCCGCGATGCGATCAACCGACTTGAGAGCCTTCTCCTCGAAGCTGAAGTCGGTGCGCACGCGAATCTGGCCCTTCTCGAGCATGTCGAGCGTCTCGGCGGTCTTAGCCGATGACCTCGAGGTGCTATCGAAGAACTTCAGCAACTCCATGGCGATGGGGCCGTTCAGCTCGGCCTTCTCCTCATCGGTCATGTTGGTGAAGTCGAAATCGAGCGAGGGCAGATCGACCTTGTCGATGAAGAAGTTCAGGATGTTCACGCGTGGGCTGAGTGTCTTGACGGTTCCCTCAACCGCGATGATGCCGCGCGAGAGGTTGGTGAGGAACGGGTCGATCTTGTAGTTCTCGTCCTGCAAGCCGCCGATGACGGTGCCCAGCAGGTCGCCCAGCTCGAAGTCTCCGAAGTCCGAACCTGTGTACTGGCCGCACATGTCCTCGCACATCTGGAGCATGGCGCCGTGGTCGATTTCGCCCTGAGGCGTGGCGGCCTTGAGCACCGTGCGCTTGAGGCTGTAGGCGTCCTGCATCACGATGGCGGTCACGATGTCGAGGAGGATTTGACGCTGCTGCTGGGTGAGGATGCCCATCATGCCGAAGTCAATCCATTCGATGTTGTGGTCGGGAAGCGGAATCTTGTCCTCGTCGGCTGCCTCCTCGGCGCCCTCGGCAGCTTCGGTCTCCGCGCCCTCGGCAACCTCAGCCTCGACAGCTTCTGCCTCAACAGCCTCGGCTTCGGCAGCTTCCTCGACAGCCTCGGCTTCAGCAGCTTCCTCGGCAGCCACTTCCTCTTCGTCCGACTCTTTGGGAGCCGGATCCTTGATGAGCACGTTGCCGGAATGGGGATCGGCATGATAGAAGCCGTCGACGAGAACCTGCGTGGCGAAGTTGTCCGCAACGAGGGCGGCAATGCGCTCGCGCTCGTCATCGTCGATTGTGCTGAGGAATTCGGTGTCGCTGACCTCTGCACCCAAGACGAAGTCCTCGGTGAGGATGGCCTCGTTGGTAAGCTCGCGATAGCACTTGGGAACTTCGACGCAATCGCGGTCGGCGTTGTTCTCATAGAAGCGTTCGAGGAGCGATGCCTCGTTGGTGAAGTCGAGCTCGATCTTGGATGTCTTCTCCAGCTCGAGGATGAGGCTCTTGACATCGATGCCGGCGAGACCGTCCTTGGCAAACGTATCGATGACCTTCTCGAGAAGGGCGAAGTCGCGCGCGACCGTGTCCACGACGCCGGGGCGGCGGACCTTGACGGCGACGACGGTGCCGTCGAAGAGCTCCGCCTTGTGCACCTGTCCGATGGAGGCAGAACCCAGAGGCTTCTCGTCGAAGGAGGCGAACAGCTCCTCTACCGGCTTGCCGAGATGCTTCTCGATTTGGGAACGGACAGTTTCGAGATCCATGGGAGCAACGCTCGAACGCAATTTCGAGAGGGCGTCGGCGTACTCGGGCGGGATGTACTCGGCCTGCTGGGAAGCAATCTGGCCGATTTTGACGAATGTCGGTCCCAGGTCCTGGATGATGCCGACAACGATCTCGGGCGTGATACCATCATCGTAGTCGTACTTCCGGACGATGTCGATGATCTCCTTGAGTCTGCCGCTTGTGTCCGGGCCGGCCTTCTTGGCATCCCGGCGTTGTTTGATTAGAGCGGAGATAAATCCTGACATTCTTATCGAACCTCCAAGTCCTATCATTTTTTGGTTGGTAATTTATCCGACCGTATTCTAAATAATTTTTTCCCGTTTGTGGTGGGCAAACTTTGCGTTAACCTGCACCATTCGCTTCCGCACACTGGTCGCTTTCTTCTTCCATAGTGAAGGACACCGTGAGCGTTTTGTCGGTTCTATGGCATTACTAGGAACGATGACCACGAGAGTCGTGTTTCTATATATGACCTTAAATAACAACGGTCTTAATTTTTGTTGTCATTTATCAATAAGCGGTTCTATGATAAATTTAATAAACCCGGTAGTTAGGAGTGCATCATGCAGAACAACGTAGTAGTTACCATCTTCAACGTCGAGAGCGAGGCATACCAGGCCTTCAGCGAGCTGTCCAAGGCAAACGTGGGCGAAGGCTACGTTGTTCCCGAGGCCGCTTTGATCAAGAACGTGTCCAACACGATCGAACTGATCGATGCCTTCAGCGTCGAGGGAACAAGCGACGGGTTGGCACGGGGCGTCGTCATCGGCTCGCTCGTTGGCGTTCTCGGCGGCCCGATTGGCGTCATCTTGGGCGCAAGCATGGGCGCGCAGATTGGCACCGTTTCCGACGCAGGTCGTGCAATGGATAACTATTCGGTAGTCGCCGTCGTCGCCAGCAAGCTCTTTGAGGGCGAGATCGCCATTGCTGCACTGGTCAGCGAGGACGAGCCTGCCTTCGACGCTGTTTTCGCCAAGTATGAGACCACGGTCCTCCGCTTCGACGCCGCCGACATCGCCGATGACGTCGATCGCTTCTACGAGCTCGAAGCCGCAATCAGCGAGCAGGTTATCGAAGAGGCCAAGGCTGACAGGAAGGCCGCGCGTCAAGAGCGCCGGGCAGAGCGCCGCGCCAGGATCAAGGACCAGCTTGAGGAGTACGCTGAAGCGACCAACAGGGCGATGGGTGAAGTGACGCCCATGTAGGGCACTTCATTATGCCCAGCGTGTCGTCGACTATCGGGATCAACTGCAAACAAGCCTGATTCCTCCAGAGCCGACGAATAGTTCAACTCAGCACATTACGCACAAAACGAGATATAATTCAGAGATGCAGCCGACGGCCAGAACAAAGTCGAAGGCTGCATCTCCACTATCGCGGAGAAAAGAGGGGCCGAGAGGTTTAGATTTCGACGTTCGGCTTCGGGAGGGGCGCCTTATCAGGAAAGGATTAGATCATGACTAACAAGAAGATGTTGGCACTGCTGGCCACAGCGGCATTGGCAGCCGCACTGGCCCTGGTGGGCTGCGGTGGATCGCAGGCATCGTCGGCAAGCTCCGCTTCGGATGCGTCCGCAGAAAGCGCCGCCGCCGAGGCAAGCTCTGCTGCAGAGAGCGCCGCAGCAGAGGCTAGCGCCGCCGCCGAGAGCGCCGCAGCAGAGGCAAGTGCTGCCGCCGCAAGCGCTGCCGCCGAGGCTAGTGCTGCTGCTGAAAGCGCTGCTGCCGCCGCAAGCGCTGCTGCTGAGAATGCCGCCGACATTGGCCAGGATGCTGCCAAGGCAGCTGCGCTTCAGCATGCAGGCGTTGCCGAGGCGGATTGCACCGAGATGAAGGTGGAGCTCGATCTCGATGACGCAACTCCCCATTACGACGTTGAGTTCAAGGCCGCTGGCATGGAGTATGACTACGACATCGATCCGGCAACTGGCGAGGTTCTTTACTCCAGCTCCGAAGTCGACGACTAAAGACAGCTCAAACAGGAATCCGAATAGGAGATACTCCTGAACGAAACCGAGCCCCGATAGTTGCTATCGGGGCTCTTCTCTTTCCAAGATGCGAATCATCATCTTGTCCCCAACTGAAAAATGCCGAGGCGTGCGGCAGGATGAGGCAGGATGAGACAGCATGTCGGACACCTTCTGTCTCATCAAAGCAAACAAGCCAGGCATGTTGCCTGGCTTGCGAGTTTTCTGCCTAAGTACGCCCAAAAATACACTTTTTAAGCAAAGTACGCCTAAAAGTACACCAACGGGGTGGAACACACTGGTATTGTCAGTTCGCTGATCTGAATCATCGGGTCAGTTTAATGTTTGATTCGTTCCTTCGGTATCTTTCTCCCGCACAGTTTGAAGCAAAAAACAGTGCTAAAAATGATAATAGCTAGTCTATATAAGGAGACCAGATGCTTTTTTTCATTATGCGGTTTTGAACTTTTTCATAACTGAGCTTCGAGTGTGGCCGGTTGAAAAAGCCTGATAAAACAAGGGAAAATAGAAATACTGGTCTTCGATTTTGATAATTTTGTTCAAAATCGAAGACCAGTACACTGATCCGGATTGTAGTCGCCGCCATGCCCGATGAAGGGCAGCTTCAGTTCAGCCATTTTCATTCCTTCCCCGCCGCGATGGCTTCATTCTCCCCCAGCCGACTCAGCTTGCGGTATCGTCCGGGGGACGCGCCATACTTCCGATTGAAGCGGCGTATGAAATAGGACAGGTTGGCAAAGCCGCAATTCTCCGCCACCACGCCGATCTCGTCCCGGGTCTCCTTCAAATAATACACCGCCGCCGAGAGCCGGTAGTCGGTGAGGAAGTCCACGAAG
>JAFRJC010000118.1 GCA_017432445.1 Eggerthellaceae bacterium
CAGGTACGAGGGCGAGTGGAGGAAGCTCGACGACGGCCTCGAACTTAAAGGTGAGGAGGAGGACATTCTCGTCAGGTACTATCTTGGCAGGTACTTTGATGACGATGGGGCTCCCTACAAGCTCACGTTCACGAAGACGGTTTACGTACCCTTACCTGACGGCGGCGTCCTGCAGGTGAAGAAGAGCGAAGTGTACTCGGGCAAGACGGGCGCCCTGCGGGAAGAGGATACGACCTGCTGGAGATCGGATCCGAGAGACGGCGACATCCGAGACGACCCATACCACAACGAATATCCGTATATGAGCATGAGCGCCGAGGAAGCGGAGGCGGAACTCGAACACGCCGGCAAGGTCGAGCTGGTCGGTCCTCTCATAGGAAGTCCGAGCGAATACTTTGTCGACCTGTACCTCGACTGCATGGATTCGGCCTTCAGCGCAGGGGATCTGGGGATGTTCGAAGACCGACGAGAACAAGCCGCCGAACAAAGTTAACGGCTCTCTAAGATATTCGGGGTCTTTCCCAGAAAGAATCGACGACTTAGAAAGGCTTATACGGGCTTAAGAAACCCCTCTGGCGAGCGAGAAGTCGCAGAGGGGTTTATCGTGCTTAGCTGGGGTATTGTACGCTTGAGGCGGCTTTTCGTCACTCCCACTCAATGATTTCGCGCCAGTCTGAGCGTTTCTGTTTTTATCATCTCGTGCGCTCTGGTGCCGTCCCATGCCATACGTTGCCTCCCGTGCATGGGGAGTAATTCACGGATGGCCCCATTTGCTGGAACTCACTTGGAACTCAGATGGGTGAGTTCCAACTGGAACTCACCTATGGGAAGTAATTTGCGATGTATGGGGAATAATGCTTCTGACCTGCGGTTTTGCCGCTCCGCGATGGCGGGGTGAGTTCCAGACGATTTCCAGCCGATTTCCGACGGCATGGGGAGTAAAGGTTCCCCGCATGGGGAATAATGCTCCTGACCTGCGGAAACGAATCTATTCTGCTCAACAAGTGAGTTCCATTGCAGGGCGAGGGACTAACGTGCATCGTCTATGGCAGATACGAGTTCGTTTGCCCATTCGACAGCTTCGCCTACGGTATCTAAGACGTCTAGCCCCGCTGCCTGCGCATCATACAGCCCGGCCCATCGGTCATCCCCCTCGATCGCGGGCGGCCATGCCTGCTGCCTCCGGTAAGCGAACAGCCTGACGCAGGTCTCGCGCGTCCTCGCGAGGTCGACGCTGCCCATGCTGCAGATGACCTGCAGGTCTATGAGGTCGTGCGCGCGGTCGCCGCCGGGCGTGCTCACGGCATGGAGCTTCTGGGCTATCTGGTGGTGCAGGGGCATGAGCGGCGAGGGCCCCGGTGCGGGCAGGCCCACGGCCTCGAACAGCGCGGCGACGTCCTCGGCGAGCCCGTACTCCACCTCGTCGACATCCCCGATCTCGTCGTGTCCGACCTCCCGCGGGACGGTCAGCCAAGACTTCCCGGTGTAGGAGAGCTTCACGTCGAAGGGCTGCATGACGTACTGCTCGGGCACGTCCCTCGGATGCGCGGGGCTGCGCGGGACCACGTGCCCTGTGAAGCCGCACCATCCTTCTGAAAGGCGATTCTCCAAGTTCTCGATGAAGACCTCGATGTCGTGGACGCGCGCGGCGTCGAGGTCTGTGGTGAACCGCGTCGCAGCGTTGCCGAACCGAAGCTTGAGCGCGCTGCCGCCCTTGACGACGCCCGCGGGGAGCAGTTGCCCCACGATGGCGTTCGCCATGGCCGTGCGCGCACGCAGGTAGTCCTCGCCGTGCGCCCGCTTAATGGCCTCGTCGAGGTTCCGCCTGCTGTTCGGTGTCTTAATCGCCGCCATTCAAATCCTCCAACAGGGCCATCTCCTCCTCAGCCCGTATGAGGCCGAGCTCCCTTGCGCGGCGGGCGGCGTCAACGAGCCTGCTCGTCATCATCGTGCCCCTGCAGGACCGTATGGCCGCGGGAACCGTCTGGGAAGGGATGCCCTCGTACTCGGTTGTGTCGCCGCAGTCCGGGCGCCGCACCACCTCGATGGAGGCGGGCAAGCTCCTGCGGACGCGGTTCGGTGTCGCGACGTGGATCAATGCGGGGTTCGTGGGCGCAAGCGCGTGCATGGCGATGACGGACTCGGCGTACAGGTACGCCCCCTGTCCGACGAGAGCGACGGCCTCGGCGTACGGGTCGAGCTCGGTGGGGACCCAGTGCTTGATCCGGTAGACGCCGTAGCCGATGCGCGTGAGCCGGCCGTCCTTCGCGATGCGGGAGAGCTCCTTGTCGGACGCGCCGGCCCCCTTCGCCTCGGCGGAGGTGACCAGGCCGTAGTTGTCGGCGGCAATCTCGTATATGTCATCGTAAATCGTCATGCCAATACCTTACCATATTTGGTGAGGTTTTGACATGAATAATTGCCGTCGTTCCCAAAACGCTGACAAGAGTGCGGTTTTGGAAGCGAAACCCCGGCTTTCCGTGAGGGGGACGCGCCTGAAGCGGGGGCACGCCGAACGGCGCGATTACGGTGCTTTTTCGGTTCGAAATTATTCCCACTCTATTGTCAAAAGGCGAATCCTGACCCGCTGGTGCTATGCTTTCTCGTACTTTCTCGTGTACCCACGTGCACGTACGTAATGTTTCGTTATCAGGGAGTATTTTCTCCTAAGCGCACCCAGGGTGTACTCACCTGTACTCACTGCTGAGTACACTTTCTGTACTCACCCCTCGGGGAGTAGTCACAAGGACCATGGGGAGTAATCATAACCGCAGGTAGTTATAGGGGAGTATTATTCCCTGCGACCAAGGTGAGTACAAAGGCCGCGTGCCAAATCATCGGTAACCTTCCCCGTATGATTCGGGAATACGTCAAGCAAGTCGTCGCTTGCCGATCAAGCCCTGATCTTCTCGTCGAAGGTTTATATCGTTTCGGCGTTAAGATGCACTGCGCGCAGAAGAACTATCGGGCGCTTCCCCGCAAAGCATCGGATACCTACGAAAGCCTTGATGGATTGATGCTGACGAGCTCCATGGCGTGGCGGGGGTAAGCCGCATCGCGAAGGGAGGTCAGGTCGTCAAGCAGCCCGCTCTCCCACAGGTGCGCGAGGATTCCCATGATGCCGCCGAGCGCGAACTCGCGGTCGAGGCGGGCGGGCACGGGCAGGGTCGAGGCGTCCGTACCTGACTGGGCGTCCCAGGCAGCCGATAGTGACGATCTGAGCATAGCCCGCAGCGCGGGCGTGCCCTCCGCGCTCGCGACCAGGCATATGCGGCGAAGGGCCAAAAGCTCGTCTTCGGAGGCGGACTCCTCGCCCGGAGCCCCCTGGATGAAGGCCATGATGTGCGCGAGGCCGTCGGGCGAGATCATGCCCCGCAGGGCCTCCCCGGCGAGCTCCTCGATTCCCGCGTAGTGGTAGTAGAACGCGTTCTTGTTCACGTGCGCCCGCGCGCAGAGCTCACGCACGCTCACGGACGCAGACGGGTCCTCCGCCAAAAGCTCCCAGAACGCCTCGTGCATGCGAGCCTTTGCGCCCGGCCCCTCGGCGTCCTTCCTCGGTCTCGCCATCTCAGCCCCTATCTTCCGATTGCATAGCCAATGATACGGAAGCCTCTGTGGGAAATAATTAGCCACATTTCCCAATTAGGCTGTTTTTATTGTACCGCGCGGCCAGTATGATTTCATTGGAAATCGTGAAAGGGGATGCACTATGGGATTTGCCGAAGTTGCCTATCTGGCGTGGCCGTGGGTCGGGCTGGGCGCGGCGGCCGTGCTGCTCGTCCTGCTGTTCGCCACCGACTGGCTGCGCTCCGACACGCGCAGAAGCCGCTGGGCCGACGCGGCGTGGCTTAGCTGGCTGCCTGTGCCCGTGTACATGCTGCACGTGTTCGAGGAGTACGGATGCCACGTGTCTGGCGGGCAGTTCGAGCTGGTGACGAGCTTCGCCGAGACGGGCGTCGACACCATGTTCGGCGGCGTGCCGCTCGCGCTCTTCCCCGAGGTGAACATCCTGCTCATCTACGTCGCGTTCCCCATCGCGGCGTGGCTGGGACGGAAGAACCCCGTGATCGGGCTCATGCCCTACGGGTTCATGCTGGTGAACGGGCTGACGCACATCGCGGGCACCGTCCGCTTCGGCGGCGGATTGCTCTCGCAGCCTGGCAACGTGACGGGGCTCTTCCTATTCATCCCGTTGTTCGTGTGGTTCTGCATAGCCTGCCGCAAACACGGCGTGCTCGACGGGCGCGGCATGGCGGCATCCATCGGTGCCGGCGTCATCCAGCACATGGGAATCTTCTCGGTCTACATCGTCAACCTGCTAGCCGGAAACACGGCCGCCATCGCCTGGGTCCCCTTCATGTGCTGCCTGGGCATCCTCTTCGCATGGCTGTTCAGCCGCAGGCGCTACGGGAAGGACGCGACCGCGCAATAGCTCGCAATCCATGGCGGCGCCCCTTGCTGGCGACGCCATCGGTAAGAAAGGGACGAACATGAGCGATAGACTGCAGAAGATGAGCCTGCCGCTGCTGACCGCATACGCTGCAGCCGTGGCGGTATGGGCGGCCGTCAACTGGGGCGGGCTGGCGCTGACGCAGCAGCTCGCCGCCATCGCGACCGTCATCGTGTGCTGCCACGAGTGGGAAGAGCAGCGCTTCCCCGGCGGCTTCCTCGAGATGATGGGCTCGATCCTCGGGCTTGACACGACCGGCGTGGAGCCGCACCGGATGTACTCCAAGCCCGACGTGCTCATATTCGCCATGACCATCCTGGCGCTCACGTTCCCGCAGGTGCCCGCGTTCGCCTGCGCGCTGCTGGTGCTGGGCTGCTACGAGGGCGTCGTGCACGTGATGGGGATCAAGCTGGGCAAGCTCTCGCGCCCCTACACGCCCGGCCTCGTGACCGCCGAGGTCTACGCCGCCTTCTCCATCGTCGGCATCGTGATGATTGCGCGCGCGGGGGCGGCGGGAGCGCTCGACTGGGTGCTGGGCATCGTGTGGTTCATCCTGGGCTTCGCCGTCATGGAGGCGTGCGTCTGGCGCGTTGTGGGGCTTAGCCCCAAGGAGATACCTGCGAAGTTCAGGGAGAAGGTCGCCAGAAAGTAGCCGAAACACATGGAGCACCCGAATCCGAATAAATGGGTAAGGCCTAGCGCAATAACGGCTTAGAAAGGCTTATACAGGCTTAAGCGCGGCCCCTCGGCAACGAATTTGCTGTCGAGGGGCTACTGTGTTCAACTAGGGAAATGCGGCGTTCGACCTATTCCCAGTCAACGGTTCCAGGCGGCTTGGGGGTCACATCGTACACAACTCGGTTCACGCCTGGCAC
>JAFRJC010000119.1 GCA_017432445.1 Eggerthellaceae bacterium
GAACATATTCAAAACTAGGTTATATACAGGCAAAATGGCCGTATCATCATCGACTCGAGAGCATGCCCTGCTTGCTCAGATGGGGGAATTAAGGGGGAATGTTGCTCACATCACCCCGAAAAAGGCATTTGCAGCTTGGTGGCTAGCCGACGGAACCAGCTGAGTATTCGCTGATTTGATTTCCACCAATATTGGGTTTGGTTTCCGCTTTGGCAAAACGCCATTCTCCGCTTTCGTTTCCACCGTTTGCAGCTTTGGTTACCACTTGGCATAGCCTTCATCTCGCCATAGCAAGGTCGAGAAGAAAGGAGTTCATGCCATGGCGAACAAGATAAAGGCGAAGCTCGCGCTCCAATTGGCCGAAGCCGGACTGTCAGCCAATAGAATCGAGCAGGTGCACCGAATATCGAAGAAAAGCCAAAAGGAGGTGCGTGAAGCGGCCGCGGCGCTCGGCATCACGTATGCAGACGTTGCTGACCTCTCCGACGACGAGGTCTATCGGCGGCTCTTCCCAGATCGCAACAACCACGCGAGCGTATTCGTCGAGCCGGATTGGGAGAAGGTTCACAGGGAGCTGGCCCGCGTCGGCGTCACGCTGCAGCTTCTCCACGAGGAATACCGAGACAGATGCACGGCATCGGGCGGAATCGCGATGGGATACGACAGATTCTGCAGGGAGTATCGGTCCTACACGCTCGCCAACAACGTCACGAGCCGCGTCGGCCATAAGGCCGGGAGGATCTGCGAGGTCGACTGGTCGGGACCCAAGATGCAGCTCGTGGACCCCGATACCGGGGAGATCATCCCGGTCTACCTGTTCGTGGCATGCCTTCCATTCAGCCGGTACACCTATGTGGAACCCACGCTCGACATGAAGGAGGGCACCTGGCTTCTTTGCCATGTGCATATGTTCGAGTTCTTCGGGGGCTCCACCCCGATGATCGTGCCGGACAACCTCAAGACCGGCATCGCGAGTCACCCGGCCGAGGGTGAGGTAGTCCTGAATGATGCCTACCG
The DNA here is from genome assembly GCA_017432445.1 of Eggerthellaceae bacterium. GTDB lineage: Bacteria > Actinomycetota > Coriobacteriia > Coriobacteriales > Eggerthellaceae > UBA9715. The sequence goes on from JAFRJC010000119.1 coordinate 1,018, forward strand.
TGAGATGGCCGCGCATTACTCGGCTGCGGTGATACCCGCACGTGTGAGGTCTCCCAAGGACAAACCCTCGGCCTAAGGCGCTGTCGGCAACATCGCCACCGCCATCATCGCACGCCTGCGCACGCAGGTATTCACAGACTTCGATATGCTGCGCTTTGAGGTGTCCCGCAAGCTGCGGGAATACAACGATGCCCCCTTCCAGAAGCGCGAGGACGCATCGAGGAGCTCGTGCTTCTTTGCCGATGAGAAGCCCCTCTTGCGCCCGCTGCCGGCCACGCCATATGAGGTCTGCCGTTGGATCTACGGCAGGAAGGTCCAGATGAACTGCCATGTCTCCTACATGCGCAATTTCTATTCCGTGAACTGGGCTTACGTTGGAAAAACAGTCGATCTGCGCGTTACCGACACCACACTTGAGATTTACCTCGGAGCGGAACGCCTGGCGACCCACAAGCTCTTCGGGGAGCATGTGAGGAACCGCTATTCCACCAATGAGGCGGATCTGCCGCGCGACAAGGCCTACTCCGATTGGGACGCGGAGCGCATCCGCAGATGGGCGCGGCGAATCGGACCCTCGGCCGAGGAGGTGGTGGACAGGATCTTCGCCTCGGTGAGGTTCGAGGAGCAAGGATACAACCCTTCGCTTGCAATCCTGCGCCTCTCCCACAGATATGGCGCCGAGAGGCTTGAGCGCGCGTGCGCCATCGCAATCAAGACGGGTATCAGGTCTCCGCGCTATTCCCACATCGAGCCTGTGCTCAAGACCAACCAAGACAAGATGGACGAATCGGTCGTTCCCGACAGCCCCGGCGACGAAGACACCGGCGGATACGTCCGCGGAGCCGGATACTACGGAGGTGAATAGCATGAAGCTCGATATCGAGACCAGGCGCAAGCTCAGGGATATGGGGGCCAAGGATCTCCTCGAGGCATTTGATGGCCAGGACGACAGCCTCTGCATCGGCATGACCACCGCAGAGCGCATCCAGATAGCCGTGGACGAAGCCTACTCGGCTTACATATCCCAGAAGATTAACGGCCTCACACGCCGCGCGCACCTGAGGTTCCCCGATGCCGACGTCCGCAAACTCGACTGCATACAGGAGCGCAAACTCGACAGGCTCGCCATTGCCGAGCTTGCCTCATGTGGCTGGGCCGAACGCGGCGAGAACATCGTGTTCCAAGGGTTTACCGGCAGTGGGAAGACCTATCTGGCCTGCGCACTGGCTAAAGAGGCATGCAAGCGCCTCATGCGCTCCTACTACATCAGGGTCCCCAACCTCGAGCAGGAGTGGCTGGCCGCAAAGGAGCGCCCTGGCGCGGACGCGCGGCTCATCCAGAAGTACGGCGGATTCCAGGTGCTTGTTCTGGATGAATGGCTCTTCGACAAACCCGACGCGAAGTTCCGCTCCATGCTCTTCGAGCTCATGGAAGTGCGCTACGGGGCGAAGTCGACCGTCTTCTGCACGCAGTACCGCCAGAAGGACTGGCATGCGCGTCTTGGCGGCGGTGCGCACGCCGACGCCATCATGGACAGGATTGTGCACAATGCCGTTTGGATTGATTCCGGCGAGGTCAACATGAGGGCCAAGCTCGGGAAAGGCAACGGCGAATAGGGTTCAGGCGGCAGCGGTGACCACCGCTGCCGCTACTGGAAACCATACGCAATAATGGTGGAAACCAAACTCAATAATCAGTGGCAACCATTCTTGCAAATACTCACTCAGGTCTGCATAGTTCTCCGCGCAGTCAGTATCCTTGGTAGAAAACTCCGAATTCGCGAGTGCCCAGAAAATGTAGTCGAAGGCCTTTACGGCATTAGGGTTGTCTTTGAATAGTACCATGAGCTTGTGATAATAAGGATGCGAGACGTTAATCTTGACTTTTGTCTGATAGACACCGTCAGTTGTTTTCA
>JAFRJC010000120.1 GCA_017432445.1 Eggerthellaceae bacterium
ATGTGCCGGAAAGCGGCGCCTCCACGCCGAACACTCCCGCCCTGTCGAGCGGGGTTATCGCCTCGACTATTTCAAGCAGCGATATGCTTCGCGCATCGCGGGCCAGCTCCAAGCTGCGCCTGCCCGGCCCGGTGTCGAGCAGGCCCGCCCGCTTCAGCTTCCCGTATATCCTTCGCACGATGACCGGATTGCAGCCAGACCTCGTCGCCGATCTCGAGCTCGCCCGCAGACACCTCGACCGAGTCCAGCAGCTCCCCTAGGCGCTCGCCCTCGGGCATGCAGCGGTCGAAGTCGCGGATGATCTCGTCGAAGTCCCACTCGTGCTGCTCGACGAAGCCGTCGTAGAGGCCGACGCGGTCGACGATCTCCCAGCCGTCGATGACGTAGATGCCGTTGTCGCCCAGGTCCATGCGCTCGTCAGTGGAGTACGGGCCGATGCCGACCGACAGGGTGCCGCCGAGGAAGTTGCCCATCACCTGGCACATCCTCGCCCAGCCGTACTCGTCGGAGCTGGGCGGCCGGTAGCCCTTTAGCTCGCAGTACTTCAGAAGCGGCTCGACGGTGTCGCGCCCGCCGTTCCAGTGGACGTTAAGCCGATATCGGCTTAACCTGCATTAACCCGAGGAAATAACTAAGCCGAGGAAAACGCGGCAGCGCCTCTTCCGATCCTTTCCCCTGACACGATATCAGGAAATCGACATGTCAACGAACACGGGGCAAATTCAAATTCATGGCGCGCGGCGAACACCGACGACGCGGCGTTCGCGGGCGTCCGCCTGCGGATGAGGGGGATGTAGGGCACAAGGGTTCTCGCGGGGCCGGGAGCAGATTGCGAGGGCTCGGCGTGCACGTGGCCCGACGCCCCCTGCCGCTTTCTCGACAGGATGGCCCACTCGATCGAGGGCTACGGCCTCTCGGTGCCGCAGCTCGCTGAGGCCGCGGGCATGCGCTACTCCAACGGCCCGAACACGGTCACGTTCTTCGGGGCCATCCTCTACCGCGAGCAGGGCGTCCCAGGAACAGTCCGAGCACTTCGGGTTTATGGTTGCGATTATGTCGTCGAGGTTGCGGGAACCCGAGCGCCGCGAGCGGTCACCCCGTCACAGACGGATAGGGGCGAAGGTGAAGTCGCTCATCCCAGCGTCCGTAAGCTCACCCAGGCAGAAAGCCAGGTAGATGGGCGCGTAGAGCACGCTTCCCTCGCGGGAGATGTTGTTGCGCGAGAGCAGCATGCCCGTATCGGATTGGTAGAGCTTGAAGCGCTCGCGCACCTCGGTACGCTTGAGCGGGGGCTTCGCCTCGGCGGTTGCGCAAATCGGAAAATAGATACTTTCTTATTATACGCAAATCGAGAAGTAGCATCTTTTTTATACGCAAACTACCCCTTGTTTTGCCGAGATGGGCATATCGCCGACGAGCCGTGTAGCAATCAAGCTTTCGAAATTCTGCCGTTCAAGCGCGATACCGTCGGAAGGGGACCCATTGTGCAGGCGCGACCGTCGCCCGCCAAGCCGGAAACCTCGCTAGCTGCGCCGCATGAAGGGGGCGATGGCGGCGCCGTCGGCGTAGCCTTTTGCGTACAGGGCGACGATCTTGTTGCGGTCGCGCGTGAGCGTCCCCATGCCCTCTATGTCGTCGGGGGCGACCACGAGCGCGACGCCGGACCGCTCGAGCACGAGCGCGTAATCGAGCTGTGCGTTGTACGTCGACGCGCGCAACTCCAGGAGCTCTGCCATGCGCGGATGCTCGCGTGCGGCCAGGCGCGCCGCTGCCTTATCCCGAAGCGCCTTTCTGCGAAACGCCTTCGGCCGCGTCAGCACGACTACAACGCGCTCGCAGCCGGCGCCCAGCGCACGCCTCAGCGGTATCGGGTCGCTGAGCCCTCCGTCGCAAAACTCGCGTCCGCGCCAGCGGTACGGCTTGCACGCGACGGGCACCGACGACGACGCCTTGATCGCCCCCAGGTCGCCGGCGGAAAGCTCTGCCACGTCGAAGTAGCACGCCGCACCGGTTCGGGCATCGGTCGCCACTAGCTCGCAGGGGACTCCTGCTTCGCGTACGGCCGCCACGTCCAGGGGATCTTCGCCGTCTTCCTGGGAGAGGGTGCCGTACACGTACTCCACGTCCAGAAACGAGCCCGATGCCCGAAGCGCCCCGAGGCCCATGAACGCGGGGCGGGCGCTGTAGTCGGCGTAGAAGCGCAGGTTGCGGCCTTTCTGGCCGGCGAGGAAGGCGGCGACGTTCGCGCTGCCGGCAGATACGCCTATGCAGTAGTCGAAACGGATGCCGTCGTCGATGCACCGGTCGAGCACGCCGGCACCGTAGGCGCCGCGGAGACCGCCGCCGACGTCGATGAGGCCGACTTTCCGAGGCCCTTGCGCAACTGTGCCCACGAGGCTACTCCTCGCCGAGCCTGCCGAGCTCGGCGAACTTGTGCAGGTCCGATTGGGCCATGCCGCCGTCGATGCGGTGCCTCAGCTCGAAGCGGGGGTCAGCCGGGTCCTCCCAGAGGCGGTTCGCGACCGGCTCCCATGCGCGCGCCACGTCGGCGCATTTCGCGCAGAGCTCGGCTGCCTCCTCGCCGTCCACGGGGTTGGTGGACGCGGCGCCCGAGCGCTCCACCATCTGCGCGAGCTCTCCGGGATTGTCCAGTATGGGGCAGGGGCGCAACAGGTTCTCGTTGAACGGCTGACAGTCGTGGTATTCCATGAACAGGGGGCTCTTGAGCGCTTCGAGCAGCGTCGACTCGCGGATGTTCGCGTTCGAGTAATGGGCGAAGACGCACGGTTCCACATCGCCGGAAGCGGCTATGTGCAGGTAGCGCCTGCCGCCCGCGATGCATCCCCCCACGAACTCGCCGTCGTTCCAGAAATCCATGGTGAACAGGGGTTTTTCGTCGCGCATCTTCCGCACGAAATGATAGACGTACTCGCGCTGGTCTGCCGAGGCCATAAGGTCGGTAGGGGCGGATTTCCCGATGGGCATGTACGTGAACAGCCATGCGAACAGCGCGCCCTGCTCGATCAGCCAATCGAAGAACTGCTCGCTTGCGACATCGTCCACGTTCGCCGACGTGTAGCAGCACGACACGCCGAAGGGGAGGCCCCGTTTGCGCATGAGCCGCATCGCCTCGGTCACCTTCGCGAACGTGCCCTCGCCGCGCCGCGAGTCGGTCGCCTCCCGGAACCCTTCGACGCTGATGGCGGGCACGAAGTTGGCTACCCGCGCCATGTCCTCGACGAACGCGTCGTCTATGAGCGTCGCGTTGGTGAACGAGAGGAACAGGCAGTCGGGATGCTCCTCGCACAGTCGGATGAGGTCGCGCTTCCGCACGAGGGGCTCGCCTCCTGTGTAGATGTACACATGGGTGCCGAGCGCCTTGCCCTGGCGTATTATCGAGTCGATCTCGTCATAGCTCAGGTTCATCGTGCCTGCAAAATCGTTTGCCCAGCAGCCCCGGCAATGCAGGTTGCAGGCGCTCGTGGGGTCGAGCAGGATGGCCCAGGGTATGTTGCAGCCGTAATCATCCCGGTTCTTCTCCTGCATGGGCCAACAGGCCAGGTTCGCGCTGACGGCGAACGTCGTCCCCATGCGCTTGGCCACGTATCGATCGAGGTCGGCGATGCGCAGGATGAGCTCGTACCAATTGTTGCGCTCCTCGATGGCACGCCTGATCGACCTTCTTTGCGAGGGATACAGCTCTGCCGGCACCGCGCGGTCGACGAGGTCCATGATCTTGGGAATGTTGCGTTCGGGATCATCGAACAGGTAGCCAATCGCCTTTTCGACGGCTGCTGCCTCAAGTTTCGTCTTGATGCCCATCTCCGCCTCCTCGATTTCGATAAACGTAACAATATAAGTTACAATATAAATCATATACTGGATAAATGCAACTATCAAAGTTACAATACCTCAAGGGAACGCGTCTTTGCCCGGTTGCCCAGTAGGGGCGGGCGCTGCCCGCCTGTCCGAGCTGCGGCAACGGGCATGCGTCAGGCCGCCCCCGCTGGGAGATTGGCAATTGAGGCGCGTTTCCCCAGTGCGCACAATAGCTACAGGAGGGAAGGACGGCCATGTCGAGGCGCGGAGAATCGCAAGTGGAGATAGCCCTGCTGGCACTGTTGCTGGCCGAGTTCTTCCCAGAGGTCGATGCCACAAGCGAGCTCATCGGCGAATGGGCTGGCTGCAATCCGGTCATCGTGCGAAGGATATACGGGAAGCTGAAGCGGGCGGGCCTGCTCGAAACCGGGCCGGGCAGGCGCAGCTTGGAGCTGGCCCGCGATGCGCGAAGCATATCGCTGCTTGAAATAGTCGAGGCGATAACCCCGCTCGACAGGGCGGGAGTGTTCGGCGTGGAGGCGCCGCTTTCCGGCACATGCTCCATCAAATCAGAGCTGTTCGGTACGTTGACGACGGAGCTCGACCAAGCCGTCGCGGCAATGCGGCAACGCTTGGCATCGACGACGCTTCACGACTATGCCATGCGCTTGCTCGATCGCTGTAACGTCCCCGCAGCTCAGAAGCTCAACGAGATTTTCAGCAACGTGGAGGAGGCCCAGAGGCGCCATCCAGCCGCCAGGCTGTCGAAGAAACTGCGCCGATGATAGCGCAAGGTCCCGCGGGGAATTGCGACACGCTGGGGTGCGTCGAGCCGGTGAGCGCGTCGCTGTTCCCGTTCCTCTGGCTGGGGACGCCCTATATCCGAGCCGATGGGGTGGGCATGGCCCTCATGCTGGGCACGATAGCGCTCATCACCCTGGGCGGTCGCGATTGAGGCGGTGCTGCCTGGCGATGGCAAACCGGAGCCAGTTCTTACTTTGACACTGCGATCAAGTATTGTTCTGGATTGCCATACCCGATTTATATCACTATTATCAGCCATAAGTAATATTGAAATATAGTTATGGCTGATCTGGGCCTTTCGAAGTGGACAAGGCTTATGCTGCATCCTTGCAACACAAGGTGGCCAGTTTTGCCGGCGAGACAGGAACGCGGAAGGCTCTCCATCTCACGATGGTGAGCCCCCATGGCGTGAAGTGCAATACGTATTGGGGCGTCATCCAGTCGGAAATCACGGCAAACGATTTGTTCGTATGAATGGCCACACGCTGAATAAATTTTTGCTCTGTTAGACCACTGTGGATACGAACCCCGAAAGCCCGCCGATGGCACACTTTTCCCGGGAAAGTGTGCTCATGTTGCTGTTCGTCGTCCCGCAGATCCTGCTCTCGGGGCTCTTCGACCTCTCGTCGGCGCCCGGTTGGCTCCAGGCGGTCAGCGCCTGCCTGCCGCTCACGTACGGCGTGGACGCTCTGCGCGCGGTCATGCTCCGCGGCGCCGGGCTGCTCCAGATAGGATTCGACCTGGCGGTGATATGGGCCTTCGTGGCCGCGTTCTTCGCGCTGGCGCAGGTCGGCTTTCGCAAGAAGAGGGCAAAGGTGCGGCAAGCAGGCAGCCTGGCGCATGCGGATTAGGTCGAGGCCTGTCGCGAGCCCGCCGGGCCGGGCGTGCGGCGTGTTTGCAGGACCAGCCATCGGGCTGCCCGTCTCCGACGGCTCGATACAAACACTGCGAGGGGGGAACCGAAAACGCCGATTTTGACGAATCGGGAGGAAATCGGGGGGAAAGACAGAGAGCACGTCCCGAAAGAGTCGAGGGAACGAGATAGCAAATTCGGCGTCTATCTGGGATTACGGTTTCAGAAACGGGAGAAACGAGGCGTCCCGATACGAAAGACACGTGCTCATAACCCACGTCGCAGCATTGAAAACCGAATACGGAATTCCTCACATTGCGGGGTGGAGCAGTCTGGTAGCTCGTCGGGCTCATAACCCGAAGGTCGTCGGTTCGAATCCGGCCCCCGCGACCAAAATCAAGTCCCTGACCTGCGAAAACGGTCAGGGATTTTTTATTGCGGGGGAATTTTTCGCCCGGAAAAGCTTACCCCGCGACCCGATTTCGGGCCTTTCGAGAGGGGTCCGGGAGCCGTCCGAATCGCGGTTCCCGGGCCCCTTTTATCTTTCTCGCAGATAAACGCGCGGGGGAATTCGGGGGGAATGTTCTCGGGATGTCGCGCGGTTTCAGGGGCATCGCGGCACCAGCGGGGGGAATCGGAATCCCAACCCGCGTCGCTGCATTTCGCCTATCGACAGCAGCGAAAGGGGCCCATTCCCCCCCCTGCACGAGCACCTTCCCGAGCGCAGTTTTGAGAGCTGCCGATGACGCCGTAGCGCATATGGACGTTGTGCCGCGCTGCGAGGTGCGCCACGAAGGTTCCGCCCAGCGAGCAGCAGTAAGCCGCGCGGATCGCTCCGTCGTAGTGCTCTTGGATGTACGTTTCGATGCGCTTGACCTCGTCCATAACCGACACGTAGCTCTCGTCATCCGCCTCATCGAAACCGGTATAGGCAACGACCGCCACCAGGAAATCCTGGGCAAGCTCGTCGATTACGCTGCCGAAATTGCCCCTCCAGTAGCACATCGTTCCAGGTAGCAGCAGAATACAGGGTTCCCTGCCTTTCCGAGCTCATGAATCCTCATGCGTGCCTCACGCTCGATTCGCCCTTCCGGCGCCGGAATTCGTTTGGGGTGCAGCCGAGGCGTCTGCGAAATGCGTCGTTGAAAGCGCTCGGCTTGCTGTATCCGACAGCAGCGCCAACTTGCGCAACGGTGTAGCTGGTCGATTCGAGTAAATCCAGCGCGCGGTCGATGCGCTTGCCGGCTACGTAATCGCCAGGACTCGTACCGTACACGGCGTGGAAGCATTGTTTGAACTTGGTCAGCCCCATGCACGACTTGTGGGCAAGCGCGGCGGTTGGCAACTTCTCCGACAAGTGCTGCTCGATGTAGGCTGGAAGCATCTCGATGACGCGGCGGTCTTCTGCGCTGATATGTGCCACATTCGATTCGCTACCCAGAATCTCGATTATCGTCAGGCTTCCCGTCGTCTTTGGCCCTCGCAAATCCACCGTTCGCGGCTCTTTCCTCATTTGTTGTAAATACAACATACAACGCCGCGCGGTCATCTTAATCTCGTCTCATCGATCCGGCGGGGTGCCGGCAGGCAGACGAGAGACAAGGAACCAAGATGACCGATCAGATGTTTTGCTTCCAGTGCGAGCAGACGGCGAAGTGCGAGGCGTGCACGGGCCGTGCGGGTGCGTGTGGGAAGACCGAGGACGTCGCGGCGGCTCAGGACGAGCTAACCGGGGCGTTGATCGGCTTGGCGCGCACGTGCCAAGCTGCCGGTAAGGTTGGCGAGCGCACGTACGAGCTCGTGGTGAACGGCCTGTTCACCTGCGTGACTAACGTGAACTTCAACGAGTTCTCGGTTCGTGCGCTGACTGTGGAAGTGCATGCGGAAGCCGCCGCCGTCGCCGCTGCCGCCGGATGTGATGTCCAGCCCGACTACGACATGGCACAGATGTGGGGCGCCGACGAGGACATCCGCTCGCTCAAGTCGCTCGTGCTGTTCGGCATCCGTGGCACCGCTGCGTACTCCTACCATGCGCGCGTGCTCGGCAAGCATGACGAGGCAGTCGACGCGTTCTTCGTCGAGGCCTTGGCGGCGCTCGCCGAGCCCGGCTCGGTCGATTCGCTGCTCCCGCTCGTGCTGAAGGTGGGCGAGGTGAACCTCTCCTGCATGGCCACGCTCGACGCCGCCAACACCGGCGCGTTCGGCACGCCCGAGCCCACGACCGTCACCCTCGAGGTCGAGCCCGGGCCGTTCATCGTCGTGACCGGCCACGACCTGTACGATCTGAAGTTGCTGCTCGAGCAAACGCAGGGCAAGGGCATCAACGTCTACACCCACAGCGAGATGCTCCCGGCGCACGCGTACCCCGAGCTGAAGAAGTTCAGCCACCTCAAGGGCAACTTCGGCACCGCCTGGCAGAACCAGAAGAAGGAGTTCGACAACATCCCCGGCGCGTTGCTCTACACCACGAACTGCCTCATGCCGCCGAAGGACAGCTACTCCGACCGCGTGTTCACGACCGAGATGGTGTCGTTCCCGGACTGCACCCACATCGGCGCTGACAAGGACTTCACGCCCGTCATCGAGCGCGCGCTCGAGCTGGGCGGCTACTCCGAGACGCAGCATTTCACCGGCATCAACGGCGGCACGACGGTGACGACCGGCTTCGCGAGGGATGCGGTGCTCTCGGTCGCCGGCACGGTCGTCGACGCCGTGAAGGCGGGCGCCATCAAGCACTTCTTCCTGGTGGCCGGCTGCGACGGCGCGCGCCCGGGCCGCAACTACTACACCGACTTCGTCAAGGCCACGCCCGACGACACGGTCGTGCTGACGCTCGCGTGCGGCAAGTACCGCTTCAACGACCTCGACCTGGGCATGATCGGCGGCCTGCCGCGTCTGATGGACATGGGCCAGTGCAACGACGCCTACAGCGCCATCCAGGTGGCAGTGGCGCTCGCCGATGCGTTCGAGTGCGGCGTGAACGACCTGCCGCTTTCCATGGTGCTGTCGTGGTACGAGCAGAAGGCCGTGTGCATCCTGCTGACGCTTCTGCACCTGGGTATCAAGAACATCAAGCTCGGGCCCACGTTGCCTGCGTTCATCAGCCCCAACGTGCTGGGCGTTCTCGTCGAGAACTACAACATCGCGCCCATCTCGACGCCCGAGGCTGACCTCGCGGAGCTGCTGGGCTAGCAGGTGCTTCAGTGTGGCGTTTTGGGGAGTCCCCCCAAAAACGCCAGTCCCCCCAAAACGTCTCTACTTCAAGATGAAATGGCTCCGGCGGGTCTCGATGAGGCCCGCCTTCTGCATGCGCGAGAGCTCGGCGGAAAGGGCGCTGCGGTCGACGCCCAGGTAGTCGGCCAGCTGCTGGCGGTCGAAGGGGATGTCGAACTCCCGCTTGCCCGCCCGCTCGGCAACGTCGGACAGGTAGGCGAGCACCTTGCCGCGGATGGTCTTCGGGGCGACGTGGAGTATGCGGCGCGAGAGCGCAAGGCTCTGCCGCGCGATGATCGCAGTCATGTTCGTGCTGGTCCGGCTGTGGTGCGGGCATGCGTGGGAGCACGTGGCGAGCACCTTGGAAAGGTTCAGGAACAGGACGGTCGTGTCCTCCGCTGCAACCACGTCGACCATGAGGGGCTCGTCGGGCACGGCCGCGTACGCCTCGCCGAACATCCCGCCCACCCCCTTGACGCCGAGTACGCTCACGTTGCCCCAGACGTCGACGCTCTCGATGCGCACGCTGCCCTCGAGGACAAGCCCCACCGTCGTGATGACGTCGCCCATTCGGTGGATGCGCGCGCCTTTCCCGTAGCGCCGCTCGCGCGCGGCGAGGCAGCCGAGCATGGCGTCGATTTCTTCTGGTTTCGATCCCCTGAACAGCGGCGTCGTTGCTAAGAGCTCGCTACGTTTCATGGCTTCTCCGCTCGCGAGTACATGTTGTAGTTGCAACATACATGATAGCGCCTTTTCCGTATCATGCATCCAATTGGGACGACGGGAGGAGCAGCATGATTCGCAAAGTTATACAAATCGATGAAGAGAAATGCAACGGCTGTGGCATCTGCGCTGGTGCATGCCATGAAGGAGCCATCGAGGTTATCGGCGGGAAAGCCAAGCTCGTGCGCGACGATTTTTGCGACGGGCTCGGCGACTGCTTGCCGAGCTGTCCGCAGGGTGCCATCTCGTTCGTCGAGCGCGAGGCTGCGGCTTACGACGAAGCGGCCGTTGAGCGCAATAGGCAGCAGAAAGAAGCGTTCGCTGGCGGTCGTCGCGCGGCAGGGCAGTGTCCGGGGTCGACGGTAAGGACCTTCGAACGTCCGACGACGTCAGCCGAAAACGCAGTCGACACGATAGCACCTGCGCACGCATCGACGGTCGCAATCCCGGTTCCCTCGCGGCTTAGCAATTGGCCCGTGCAGATCAAGCTCGCTCCGACACAAGCGCCGTACTTTGAAGGCGCCGACCTGCTCATCGCCGCCGACTGCTGCGCGTTCTCGTACGGCAACTTTCATGCCGACTTCATTCGGGATAGAATCTGCCTCATCGGCTGTCCGAAGCTCGATGGCACCGACTACTCCGAGAAGCTGACCGAGATCATTACGGGCAATGGCGTCAAGAGCGTTACTATCACACGCATGAAGGTCCCGTGTTGTGGCGGCTTGGAGCGCATGGCCATCGAGGCCCTGCGCGCATCGGGGAAGCTCATCCCCTGGCAGGTTGTCACGTTTTCGCTCGATGGCCGCATTTTGGATTAACAGTCGAACGGGGTGTCGGTGGGCAACAGTCGCGCAGCCACGGATCGCAGGGTCCTCGAGGCAATGGGCCTCATATTCTGCAAGGCTCACCATTCTGGCGAGAAGGATGCCTGTGGGCTTTGCCCGTCGTGTCGCGCAACCGTAGAGGAGACGCTGGCACGCACGGCAGTATGCCCTTTCAATCATGAGGGCAACTGCCAGGATTGCGCCATCCATTGTCAACGCGGCGAGGCGCGGGAGCGAATCCGCGAAATCATGCGATATGCGGCTCCGCGCATGGTGCTCCGTCATCCCCTCATGACAGCGGAGTACCTTCGTAGGAAGGCTGTGGGGCGGAAGGGGCTTTGAAACAGTTGCTTTCTGAAGTTGTACACAAACCCTTCGAGGGGGGAATCGAAAACGCCGATTTCGAGCAATCGGGGGGAAATCGGGGGGAAAGGCAGAGAGCACGTCCCGAGCGACCCGATGGAACGAGATAGGAAAATCGGCCCCTATCTGGGATAACGGATTGACAGACGGGAATGCCGAGACGTCCCGATACTGGAAACGCGTGCTCATAACCCGAAGGTCGTCGGTTCGAATCCGGCCCCCGCGACCAAACGTAACAGCAGGTCAGCTAGCTTTTTTGAGTCGGTTGGCCTGCTTCTTTTTTGCCTCGGATTGCCCCTGCTGGAGACAAAGTGGAGACATTTTTTCAAGACCCGTCTCCTCGCCGTTTTCGGGCGTTTCAACTGGGTTTTCATCGGCTGTGGCAACGTTCTTCCCGCCTTCTTCCACATTGCCTGCGAGCAGGCTTCCGAGCAGGTCGGCGGCCTCGTGGTCCTTCTCCGGTATCGCGTGCGCGTACCAGCCGAGCGTGATGCTGGCGCTGGCATGCCCGAGGCGCGTCTGGACCGTCTTCACGTCCACGCCGTTGGCGAGCAGCTGGGTCGCCTGGGTGTGCCTCAGCTCGTGGAATTTCAATCCGTCGAAACCGTTGGCCTTGCGCGGGGCCGTCACGCCCGTGCTGTGCCAAGCGGGGCTAGGCCCCGGTTGGGCCGCCCCTTCCCCTCGCGCAGAAACCCGGTCAGAGCCTCCTCCCAAGGTACGCCTGCAGGACGCGCGCGAACTCCTGCGGGCGCTCCTTCTGGGGCCAGTGCTTGCATCCCTCCATCAGGTACACTTCGCAGTCTGGGATCTTCTCGCCGGCAAGGATGGCGCCTTCCACGGGAACCGCCCGGTCGAGCGCGCCGTGCACGAGGAGCGTGGGCGCAGCGATTTCCTGGAGCCTCCCGAACAGGTCGGTGGCGAGGCCCGTGGGCGTGATCTCGCTTCGCTGGAAGGACGCGAAAGGCCTGCCCGCGCCGGGCTCCCGGATTGTCTCCAGTATCTCGTCGACCAGGCCGTCGCCCACCCTGGACTTGTCGCCGAACAGGCTGTATTCCAGGGAGAACCTGATGACGGACGGATGCTTGCCCGCCCATGCGTACAGGTTGTCGTTTATCCTGGAGTGGACGAACCAATGGGTCAGCCGGTGCCAGGGCAGCCTGTCGAACAGACCCCACGCGTCGACCGGCACGAGGGCCCTGACGAGCTCCGGGTAGGCCAGCGCCATGTTCAGGCATATGCCGCCGCCCAAGGACAGCCCGACCAGGACGACCGGCTCGCCGCCGAACGCCTCGACCACGCCCTTCACCGCCTCGGTGTAGAACGCCAGCGTATACTCGCCGTCTATTCGGTCGCTCGTCCCGTATCCCGGCAGGTCGGGCGCGATGACCCGGTACCGCCCGGACAGCAGCGGGATCACCTCCCCCCAAGAGAGCATCGCCGAGTCCACGCCGGCGCCGTGCAGCAGCACGATGGCGTCGTCGCCGCCCCCGGCGCAGTGGCACGTCACGCCCACCCCGTTCGCGCGGATGCGCATTTTCTCGATCCGGCCGCCCATCCAGGCTACCCTCCTTCTCCTCCGGCAATCACGGCTTCACATGGCGCGATAAACGATCTCGATTCTTTGACAGTACCATCCCCAGCCCACGAACGCAAGCCGGCGCCCGGCGCCTCGACCGAGCCGGTCCGCGCGTGCGGGCGGGTTAACGCATGCGCTCCCCCAAGCCGGGTCAGCAACCCCTAGATGGCGCGTCCCCCGCCACGAATTCGTGAATGAGCGCAGCGCCAGCGAAAACGCCGTCACGAACCCCAGAGAGGGGCTGCGCGCACGTAAACCTCGGCATCGGGTCCACCTCTTCGAAGAGGGTAAAATACGGTATTCGTGCAACCGATGCGTTCAACGATGCGGGAACGTTGCATATCGTATGCATTAAGGCACTGTTTATCTTACATCGCTACAACCGCAACCGCCCTCACTCGACGATCGACTACAAGGTCCCTGCGCAGGCGATGGACGAGTTCTTCGAGAGGACAAAGCCGGTTCAAAACACCCCCGAGAGGCAGGAAGGCGAGATGAAGATGGCAGCTTAGTGAAGTAGCGGCATTTTGTGTCCGAAATCTTGACACAGCTCAGATTGCCCATCCTGTGACGCGGGCGTAGCCTTTCCTGGAAAGACAAGGAGGCATGCTGTGCTCGACGGATACGGACTTCACCATCTGACCTGGGACACCTGCGACGAGCGGTTCGGCGACGTGCTCGTGGCATCGCCTGCCGACGCGCAGGGTCGTGGCATATCGCTTGCCGTTCGCCAAAACGGGGCTGCTGCCAACCTAGCCGGCGCTACGTTGTACCTCGTGTGGCGGCACAAGGTCACCGGCGAACGCGGGACTGAGCCCTTCACGGCAATCGACGCTTCTGCTGGTACGTTCTCCGTCTTCTATCCTGCTGCTATGCAGGAGGCCGAGGGCGCGGTCCAGGCGCAGGTCATGGTCTCGCGGGGCGACGATACCTACATCAGCTCTCGCGTGTTCACCATCCGCGTGGAGCCGGTCATCGTCGGCGGCGAGGAGCACCAGGACGGGTTCACGCTGTTCTTGGAAGCCATCAACGCCTACGAGCACGCCACGGAGATCACGACCGACGCGGCAGACGCTGCCAACGCTGCCGCCTCTGCTGCTAACAGCGCGGCGAGTAACGCGACGACCGTTGCCGAGGGTATCCAGGCAGCGGCGCAGCGCGGCGACTACGACGGCGAGGACGGGTTCAGCCCCACGGCAATCGTCACGCAAACTGTCGACGGCGCGACCATCACCATCACCGACAAGAACGGCACGACTACGACGGACATCGCAAAGGGCGCGAAGGGCGACAAAGGCGATACTGGAGCCACTGGACCGAAAGGCGACAAGGGCGACACAGGCGAGCAGGGACCGCAAGGCATCCAGGGCGAGACCGATCCAAAGGGAGACAAGGGCGACACCGGTGCGACCGGCGCACAAGGTCCGAAGGGCGATACCGGCGACACTGGGGTCGCTGGTGCCCAAGGGCCGAAGGGTGACAAGGGAGACACTGGCGAGGCTGGCGCGGCTGGCCCGCAAGGACCCAAGGGCGACACGGGCGATACCGGGCCGAAGGGCGAAACGGGCGCTGCCGGTGCAGATGGTAGCGACGGAATTTCCTGCACGCACAGCTGGAACGGCACCGTGCTCTCGGTGACGAGCGCATCCGGCACTTCCTCCGCCGATCTCGTGGGGCCGCAGGGGCCGACCGGCGCGACGGGCGCTACCGGTCCTGCAGGAGCTGACGGGACGACCTTCGCACCGCAGTCGCCGCTCGCGCTGTCGAGCGGGGTGCTCTCGGTCGACCTCTCCGGCTACGCCGAGACATCCGACCTGCCGCCCAAGCTCTGGTACGGCATGTTCGTTCCCGACCCCGAGGAAGGGGCGCTTGCCACCCACACCTACATGATGGTCCCCTACGAGGGGCTGAAAGTAGGCGACTACTTCCTGAGCACGATGAGCGACCGCATGGGAGTGGTCGAGTCCATGGGCGGAGAAGCGGGCGCCTGGACCGTGGGCGTGCGCGGCGTGTTGGACATGGCGAAGATCCGCGGAATCCTCCCGACGACCGACCTCGATTTAGCTGCAGGCGTGAGCGGGTCCGCGCAGGTGGACGTGCGGGACCATGCGCTGTCGGCGGGGGCGCTTCTGCTCAACACCACGAGCGGGAACCTGATGCAGGTGACGTCAGACGTGGACGCGGCGACGACGCTGGGCGTGAAGGTGACCGTGGCGGCCGTGGGGTTGGGCAACGTGTTCGGGCCGGACCTGACCGGGTACGCGACGCAGAGCTGGGTGACGCAGCAGATCAACGCGGCCATCGCCGCCTTGGACGACCTTTCAGAGGAGAGCTTCTAACCATGACCGTGGGCACCGTACAGACGTCGATTCTGACCGACATCGCCAACGCGATCCGCTACCAGGCGGGCGTGGCAACGACCTACAAGCCGAGGGAGATGGCCGCAGCTGTGTCGGCCCTGGACGGCACGGACGCGGGGGGCTATCAGGCGCAGCCCTACAAGCAGCTGCAGTCGGGCGTGCTGAGCGACTCGGTGTTCTCCGACATAGCCGATGCCATACGCGGGCAGAACGGGCTCTCCACGCAGTACCAGCCGGGAGACATGGCGCAGGCGATACTAGACCTGACATGGGACGTGGGGCTGAAGCCGAGGGCGCTGCTGCTCTTGGACGGCACGATGGAGTTCAACTACCTGAACCGCAGGCGCTCGACTGTCGGCGGCACGATTGTGCAGACTTTCGAGGCGTACGGCGGCTACGCTTCTGCATCGGCGAGGCCATGGGACTCGGTAAAGCTGCAGGTGAAGCACGTGGTGATCGACTCGTCCTGGGCCAACGCCGGCATCACGAACGCGAGCTACTTCTTCAACGCCTTCGAGGAGATGACCGAGGTCGTCGGCTTCCAGCACATGAGCGGGATAACCTCCGCGGGCCAGATGTTCGGCAGCTGCCCGAAGCTCGAGACGATCTACGCGACGAGCTTCAGCAACTCGGGGATGTCGGGCTCGCTCATGTTCAACGGGTGCAACCGCCTTGTGGGCGGTACGGACGGGTTCGTCCCCTCCACGACGAGCGGGGCTTCGGTGTGCAAACTTGGCACGGGCGGCGTGCTGACCGACCCCAACAACGATGCCCGTACCTGGTTCTACGCGCACTTCTACGCGGACGGCGAGGGCGTGCTCACCGCGACGTCGACCCCAGAGGCGAACCGGCAGCTGCTGGCGAGCGGGCGGATCTGCGCCATCGGGAAGTACGTGGGGCTCGGCTTCACGCCATGGGACGGCAGCCCTGGAACGCATCGGTCCAACCTCACGAGCGTAACCTTCGCGTCTGACATGGCGGCGTACTCGGCACTGCGGCTCGACTACCTTCTGTACTCTTGCACTGCAGTCACTTCCGTGGCTGGGCTTGGCAACCTGTCGGGCGTGACCTCGATGCGCTTCACGTTTTCATTCATAGGTGCTACGACGCTTGATTTCAGGGGTTTCGACCCGTCCGCGCTCACCGACCTCTACTATTGCTTCGGCGGGGCGTCCACGCTTGCGACGATCTATGCCGACTCCACTTGGGCGCTGCCTTCCAGCGGCATTAGCGGCTCGCAGTGCTTCTACAACTGCCGGAACCTCATTGGCGGAAATGGAACTACGTGGTCAAGCTCAAACGTTAGCTACACGTACTTTCGCATCGATACGGCGAGCACGCCAGGGTACTTGACGGCAGCAACATAGCCATGATTATCACTCGGCCGCTTAAGATGCGGTTCGTTGTCCCATTGTATTGGACGATGTCCCATTGAATCGTCCAATTGGACCTATTCAACGATTGCGTAATAGCAGTAAGCTCCGCTACCCCTAAGCTCCAGCTCTCCGGCATCCACAAGCTTTCTCAGCTGGCGATACGCCTGCTTGCGCTCCAGGTGCAAAAGGCTCATCACATCTCTGTTCGCAATCCTTCCGCCTTGCTGTCTTGCAAGCTTCATGATGAGCTCGGGATAGCGCACCTTGTCGATGTCTGACTGGCGGACGAAGTCAACGTTTTTGCCTGCGGCGTTGTAGACCTTCGCGCTCAGCATATACGTCCTCGCGGTCGAGCTTCCGTGTGCTTCCACGAGCCCGGCCTCGACAAGAGACTCCACGGTGGCCCGGATGGTTGCGTCGGTGTAGTGCAACTGAGACGAGAGATCGGAAACGGAAAGCCTACGCTGTTTCTTCAGCGCATCGAGTACTAGCAGCGACCGAAGCGAGAGCACTTTGCCCGTCCTAGACTGTTCCTCGTTGAGCATTCGCATAAAGACCTCATCTGGCGCGCTCCGGGCTACGAACAAGCTTACATTTGAGGATGTGGAGCCTGAATAGTCGGGAAGTGGACGACCGTAGGCGAGAGACCCTTCGAAGATGCGGTCAACGCCGCGTCCGGTCTTTTCGGCGAGCCCCACGCGCTTGAGGGCGTTCATCAAGCATTCGTTACGCCCATGAGGCTCGACGGTGAGCAGGTTCTCCAGCGTCACGCCCTCAACGAATCCGCCGGGGTTGGCTATGGTCAGGCCTTCATCATCCACGAGTACGCGCACCCTCCCCAGAGCTGCGTAATCTCTATGCCCGAAGGCATTCACGATCGCCTCGCGGAATGCCCTACGATCGAACTCGGGCACCGACTGCCTGAATAGCCCGTCTTCGAACTCGCGTTCCGGATTCCAAGGCTCAAGCATCTCGCGCATCTTTTCGATTGTGCGCAGCAGCGGACCGCCGAGGTCTTGATTCACGCGCACTTCCGTGCCCTCGAGCACCTGGAAAGTGGCCTGGGATGTTGGCATGATGCGTTCTATGACACTCTGCTTACCTACAAGGAGGATGCCGGTGACCGTGGGTGTGACCTTGCCATCGACGTCCTTGGTCATACGCAGAGCCGCGAGCATCTCCTTGTCATCGAGCTCGAGCAGGGCTTGGTCGCTGTTGCGGTTGCGCTCAAGGATGGAGCGGAGGCGCACCAGCTCTTCTTGGCTGAAGTCGTCCATGCTCGTGTCCGGCACGGGGAATTCAGAGTAGTCGAGCTGGCCGATAGTGGACAGCCGCGTGATGATTTCATAGGGGTAGAAGGGCGTACTCTCTGGGGTGCCGTCTGCTTTGAGCCTTCGGCGCATTATCTTGCCGTCGGCAGAGGCGACTATAGCCTTCGATTTCGGGACCTCCACCACTACGACGGTCTTGCCCTTTCTGTCCTCTGCTCCCTTTTCGTCGAGCTTGAGCGTTGTGACCCTGGCTGGCACGGGAGGGATGGTCTTATTGGCTACAAACGCCGAAAGCTGTGTTGCGTCTGCATGCGCTTTGTGGACTCCGGTGGGCGTCCCATCGTCCTCGACGCCAACGTAGAGCTCGCCGCCGTTGGTGTTGCTGAGCGCCACCACGGTGTCTATGAGTTCAGCGTCTGGAAGCCGCTTGAGATCGCTCTTGAACTCGACTTCGAGAGTTTCCTTTTCGGGTATTCTGCGTTGGCCCATGTAGCTCCTAACCTCAAATTCGTCTTGGACGATTATAGCAACTCAATGGGACATTGTCCTATTGGAAACGGGACATGTCTCATTGAGTCCTATTAAACGCTACCTATGGCATGGTTGTGGCGGATGCTGGAGAACGGATGTCTTCACTCCTGTTCTTCAACGTACTTGAGCTATGCAATCTTGGTGATTCTGACGCGCGTGCCCACGTGGAAGCATTCCAGTTTCCCACGCTGGATCTCGCGGTGTATCGTTTTCAAGGTGACTCCGAGAAGATCCGCGACCTGCTGCTTAGTCGAGATATCGGGCTCGTTCTCGAACAGCTTGACCTCGTTGGATTGCGGTACCTCGGTTATGTACACGACTCTTCCTTCTGCCATTTTGATGCGGCCTCCTTTTGTCCTCCGGCAGTGAGGATGGGGCCGAGCGGATACCCGACCCCATCGGCCTGTGCCCAATTTGGGCTAGCCAAACCTACAATACGTCAGATACGCAATCAGGCGTTTTGCCCACGAGAATCTCGAGCCACCATGCGAAGTCGCTCGGGTCTGCCTGCTTCAACAGGTCGAGCAACTTGTCTTGGGCAAACGGGGGAAGGCTTTCAAAACCTGCCCTCAATGCTTCTTCAATTGCTCTGCTACTCAAATCCATCTGCTCGCATATCTCACGCTTCTCATCCAGGCTGTAACTCTCGGGTGAGTAAAGGCAGAGATCCGCACGGAAGTAGGCCATGTCTTCGGCTTGCTGGAGTTCGGTCCAGTTGGTGTTGTTGGCGGTAATATCAGTCATCTTGCGTTCCTTTCTCGGTGATGCTGCTTTCCCCGATTTCGCAGGTCATAGCAGCCGTGTCTCCTTCCGCTGGTGGAGACAAATTGGAGACATTCGGCGAAAAACCAGTGTCATCCAACGTCATCCAGCGGAACCAGTGTCATCAAGAAACGCCTGTTCAAAGCACTAATGGCTACTAGTGTCTAACAGTGTCGGGTCGAAAGGACGCCCTCATAACCCGAAGGTCGTAGGTACGAATCCTGCCCCCGCGACCACAAATATATCCCTGGCCTGCAAAAACGGCCAGGGTTTTTTATTGCGGGAGAATCAGAGCTCCTCTTACTCCGTCTAGTATAGGCTGCTGCCAGAGGCAATCATGGAGTTCTCGTAGTTGATGTTGGCCTGCTGGGCAGAAACCGCGCCGCCTGCTGTTTCGGCGCTTGAGGTCGCAAATGCGGCCGCATTTGCGCTGGAAGCTGCGCTTGAGCTTGTGTGCGCGTTCCCGCATCCAGCGAATGCGATGGCGCACACCACCAGAGGCATCTATGCGAGCAAGTGGCTTTTGTGATGGCTATTGTTTCGTCCTTCCTACCACGAATGGCGGACGCCGCTGTCTATGGCTGTAATACATATCGCCTTTGAACAGCTCCATGCCGGTTCCTACTCAATTGGCTTTTCCGAACTTTTCAATCAACAATTGCTGACCAAGACAGGAGGTTGGACGATTCCCCACATGAACAGCTGTTTTTGGGACTGAATGCTATAATGAATTCATAGTGCCAGTACGGCAAAGAAAGGGGCTTGCCGTGAGGAACGTCTTGACAATTGCTATGGCTGCTTGCCTAGTCTTGTGCCTTGGTGCTTGCTCTTCGAAAGCCGATAGTCAAGGCAGTTCGGCTGCTGAAAAGAGCGGTGCATCTGTCAGTTCTTCTTTAGGGACAGATCAAACCGACAGCGACGGCAAGCTCGACTCTAGGGAGATAATGCACGCCGCTTTCGATGCTTCCCCCGTCTCCTCACGCCAAGCGCGTAACATTTTGGTGAAGCTTGAACACGATGGTGTTCGCGATGTGACGTTTGACACAGATCTCGGCGAGTTCCGCTACACCGTTGATGTTTATACGGGGGAGGTCGTCGATCGGGATGAGCCCGAATTCACCGAAGAAGATCTTGCAAGCATCAGGATAATATCGAGCAAGGAGGCGAGGGATGCCGTTTTTGCCGTATGCCCCATATCCTCCAGAGAAGCGAAACGTATGACTATCTCGCAGAAACATTCGACGTGGGTAGTTACGTTCAACTCTGATTATGGCTACTTCTCCTATACCGTCGATGGAAAAACGGGTGAAATACTCGATAAGGACGAGCCGGAAGTGTTCAATAATAACTAGGTCACTAAAGGAGTTGCGAAGAAGCTGCTAAGAAGGAGGTGCTCATGGGACGCAAGGATGAAGCTACATATGACGTTTTCATCAGCTATCGTCGAGATGGCGGGTCGGAGACGGCTAAACACCTAAGGGATGTTTTAACTGAGCGGGGCTATCGCGTCTTTTTCGACACCGACAGCATGAGGAGCGGCAACTTCAATCGCAAGCTCTTTGACGTTATAGAACACTGTAAGGACTTTATCATCATCTTATCCCCGGGAGCGTTGGATCGCTGCGTCCAAGAGGGCGACTGGGTGCGTCTCGAGCTTTCCTATGCGCTTGAACATGGCAAGAACGTAGTTCCTGTCCTAAGTGGCGGTTTCAAGTTTCCCGAGACCCTTCCCGACGATATAAACGACATACGTTGGCAAAACGGCGTTGCCGTGAACATCGAATTCTTCGATGCTATGATCGACAAGCTCGTCTCGTTCATGCATAGCAAGCCCGTCAATCGTAAGCGCAAGATTGTCATTGCCGTTGTAGCTGTATGTGCGGTCTTGCTGGCGGGAGCGCTTTGCTTCTTTATCTTTGGAAATGGGGGCAGCGGTGCAGGTTCGTCAGAATCAAGTCAGCAGGCTTCATCCAATGTAACAACCTCTCGCTCGTCGGATGGCGCTGGCGAATCGAACGCAAAGCAACAGAAGACCATCGAGCCTTATACGCTTGCTGACAGTGTCGAGGTTTACGGTGTCGATTCGCACCGTCATGAATATGACTTCTCGGTCGATGGCGTTCATATACTTCCCGAAGAGATGAAGTACGAAATGTGGGAGGAGTACGACGATGAGACGACCGCCCTCCTCGGCGTCCAATGCTCTCTTGACAATTTCGGTTATGGTCGTGGAAGCGAGGGGAAGGCTCAGCCATACCAAATTGCGCAGGATAACACCGTTGTCGTTAAGGATGAAGATGGGTACATGCTCAGGGTCGTAACCGAGATGTATCACGGAACGGACGGTGCATACTCTTGCGAGTCAACTACGTCGATACCATCGGGCTCCAAAGGGAGATTCTGCCTCATCTTCTTTGTCAGCAAGGATGCATCAGAGGTGACCTTGTCCATAGACTCCCACAACGGCACAGTTTATGAGACTCCCATAGTGCTTTAGGAAGGCAGCAAAGCCGAACTGTAAGGAAGACTCTCACTTTCGTCGCCGCCCTCGAGGCATGAAACGGACAGGGGCTGTTTTAGAATATCGCCTATGCACGAACAGCCTGTCCGATGCTGACGTGTTGAACGAATGGGAGCACGGAGCGTTTCATGGAACACATCGCTTATATCTTCTGCCATGGCCTCAACGGTTCTGGCCAGTACGACGAAGATTATGCCAAGAAGCCCTATTGGGGAGGAGCCTCGGGCGACGTGGTCGCGAAGCTTCGCGAGCGGGGCTATGACGCCTACGCGGCGAGCGTGGCACCACAAGGTAGCGCCTGGGATCGCGCTTGCGAACTCTATGCGCAGATTGCCGGCACCACGACCGATTATGGCTTGGTGCATAGCCAGGAATACCGGCACGACCGATTCGGAGTGGACTTCACGGGACGATCGCTCATCCCCTCATGGGATGAAAACACGCGGCTGGTCCTCGTCGGGCACTCATTCGGTGGAGTCACGATCCGCTTGCTTGGAGAGCTGCTCGCCAACGGAAGCGAGGAGGAACGCGCGGCCACCCCGGAGGAGGAGCTGTCGCCGCTCTTCCGTGGCGGCATGGCCGACCGCATTCGCGCGATTGTCACCATCGCCGCGCCAACCAACGGAACGACTGCTTACGACATGGCGCACGATTCGAGCTTCGACGTCAAACGCGTGAAGATACCCTTCAAATACACGATGTTCGATCGGCTCATGAAGTCCAGGACGAAAATCGAAGGCGACGGACGCGATGCGCGTGACTGGGCGAACTACGACATGCTGCTGGATAACGCCCAAGCACTCAACGCAAGAATCTCGCTGCTGCCCCATGTCTACTACCTTTCCGTGGCATGCAATGCGACGATTCCCGGCAAAAACGGTACGCGCGTGCCCGACCCTGCCTACATGGAGCCGCTGTTCGTGAAGACCTCGACGCTTATGGGGTGCTACACCGGCAAGACGAAGGCTGGGCAGGTGGTGGACGACGAGTGGTATGCGAACGACGGGCTCGTGAACACCATCTCCGCGCGGGCGCCCTTCGGCGATCCCCGGAAACCGTTGGATCGGGACAACATCGAGAAGGGCGTCTGGAACATCATGCCCGACAAATACGTCAACCACAGCTATTTCCAAGGCGGGTACTTCCTGAAGCAGGACCCGTTTCCGTTCTTCCGGGATCTCATGGAACTGCTCTCGAGCCTGGATTAAAACGCGCGTTAGAAAAGAACGTGAACAGGGACGTGTTTTTCGTTAAGGAATTTCATCAGATTAACGCTATGCTGCTAGGGTATGCTGCAAAAGACAGATTGAGGAGGAATCGAATGGTTAGTTCCCTTATTGAGCGCCAAGTGGAAAATGCTATGGAGGACCTGCTCGACGATAAGGCCGTGCGTGTCGTGAAGGGCATCAACAAAGTGGCCTCCAAACAGGGTGGGGACTCGATCCTCGAGAACTACCAGCTGCTCGGAAAGCGAACGGTCATCGCCTTGGGCGTCGCCATTGTCGCAGTGCAGGTAGCGGCGTCCATCGTCGGTTTCGTCGCAGCGCGCAAGAGCGAGGAGCAGCGCATAGAGCGGGTGGTTCGTCGCGTGCTCGAGGAGGAGCAGCAGAAAGCCGAGGCTGAGGTCGAGGCATAGCTGGGCTTTCCCAACCTTGGGAAACGCTCCGCTACGCGGGCAACCCAGGCATTCTGATATTAGGAGGCGATATGCACTACTCCGGCATGACCTTCCGTCCACCGTACGAGGCCAATTCGCTGCTGCTCCAAGTGACGAAGGGCTGCAGCCACAACAAATGCGCCTTCTGCAGCATGTATCGCAACGTGCATTTCGAAGTGTCGCCCTTACACGAGATCGAAGCCGATGTGGCCGAGGCGGCGTCAGTGCGTCCAGGTGCGACGCGCGTCTTTCTGGAAAACGGCGATGCGTTCTGCCTTCCCGCCGAACGCCTGCTCGAAATCGCGCGCATCATTCGGACGGGGCTCCCGAGGGTAAGGGAAATCACCGGTTACGCTCGCGTGCAGAATGTCGCCACGAAGACCGATGAAGAGCTGAGGGCTCTTGCCCAAGCTGGCTTCACGGAATGGAATATCGGGCTCGAGTCAGGCCTAGACGACGTGCTCTCCTTCATGAACAAGGGCTACGATGCCGTAACGGCGCGCACGCAGCTTCTGCGCCTGCGCGAGGCCGGACTGCGTTTTAGCGTGAACATCATCAATGCTGCTGCAGGACCCGCTCGTATGGAGGAACATGCCGCGGCAAACGCCCGCATCGTCAACGAAGTCAAGCCGTATCTTATCTTCGTCTCGCCCCTTCATGTGGACCCGGGCACGCCTCTCGAGGGCATGCTCGAGCGTGGCGAGTTTGTCGAGTCGACCATGGGTCAGTACATCGAGGAGGAAATCGCGTTCCTTGAGGTGCTTGACCTAGACGACTGCGTTTTCTACGGTGCGCACATCAGCAACCCGGTGTCCGTGTTGGGCCGTCTGCCTCAGGACAAGCAAGCCCTGCTCGACGAGCTTGTAGAAGGAAAGGCCGAGTATACGCAGGAAATGCTCGACGCACACCCCAGGAAGGGTGCCGAGGGCATGATCATCGGTTGGTAGCGGCTTGCGTGTGCCGTCAGTTTTCAATCTTGCGGTGAAGTTGAGCCGATAGAACACGCCCCCGACCCATCCTTTCCATAGCAAATTCTGAGTCACTGCCATTGAGCTTTTGACAGACACCGAAATGAAGCGACGTGCGTTCTTTCGTTTCTCTTTCATGGCGTAAAATGCAGGAAACCAAAACCTTCGTTTCGACGTTCACGTTCAAAAAGGGGGAGAAGGAATGGCAGACTGGAAAAACCTCGATCAACTGGATGCATACAAGGCGCTCGTGGATGATTCTACGCGGGTTGACCTGCGCACGGTTCTGGCAGGGGAACAGGGTGCGCAGCGCGTAAGGCGCTATGCCCTGCCCATGGCGTGCGGGCTTTCGTATAACTATGGCGCCAAGCAGGTTGACGACGCCCTCTTGGCGAAGCTGGCGAACTTGGCGAAGGAAGCGCAGCTGAGCGAAAAATTTGCCGAGCTGTATAACGGAGCCATGATCAACACCGGGGAGAAACGCCTGGTCCTGCACCATCTGACTCGAGGACAGCTGGGCGATCCCGTTGTGGCGGACGGGGTCGACAAGCGAGAGTTCTATGTAGAACAGCAAAAGCGTATCGCCGACTTCGCAGGCAAGGTGCACGGCGGCGAGATAACCAACGCAGCTGGCGAGGATTTCACGACCGTCGTGCAGATTGGCATTGGCGGCAGCGATTTGGGTCCTCGGGCCATATACCTGGCACTGGAGAACTGGGCTCGCGCAGAAGGCGCCCTTAAGATGGAGGCCCGCTTCATCAGCAACGTTGACCCTGACGATGCGGTGAACGTGCTGAGCACCATCGACGTGGCCCACTCCCTTTTCATCCTCGTCTCGAAATCCGGCACCACGCTCGAGACGCTGACGAACGAGGCGTTCGTGAAAGACGCCCTTTCCAAGGCGGGCCTCGATCCGGCTGACCACATGGTTGCCGTCACCAGCCAGACCTCCCCTCTAGCTCAAGATAGCGGCTATCTGGAAGCGTTCTTCATGGACGACCATATCGGAGGCCGCTATTCCTCAACCTCGGCGGTGGGTGGTGCGGTATTGTCTCTGGCCTTCGGCCCCGAGGTCTTCGCGCAGCTCCTCGCTGGCGCTGCCGCAACGGACCGGATTTCCGCTGATGCGGATCCGCTCGAGAACCCGGCAATGCTGGATGCCCTCATCGGCGTGTATGAGCGCAACATTCTGGGATACGAGAGCACGGCGGTCCTGCCGTACTCCCAGGCGCTTTCCCGTTTCCCGGCCCATCTGCAGCAGGCGGACATGGAATCCAACGGCAAGTCCGTCAACCGCTTCGGCGAACCGGTGGACTATCCAACTGGGCCAGTGCTGTTCGGAGAGCCCGGAACCAATGGCCAGCATTCCTTCTATCAGCTGCTTCACCAGGGCAAGGACATCGTTCCTTTGCAGTTTGTCGGCTTCCGGGAGAACCAGGGTAAAACGGATGTCCTGATTCAGGGCAGCTACAGCCAGCAGAAACTGGGTGCCAACGTGGCCGCGCAGATCGTCGCCTTTGCATGTGGCAAGGACGACGAGGACCTGAACAAGAAATTCGATGGCGGGCGGCCGTCGAGCATTATCATCGGAGAGAGGCTCACGCCGGAATCCATGGGCGCGCTCCTCGCGCATTTCGAGAACAAGATCATGTTCCAGGGCTTCCTCTGGAACCTGAACAGCTTCGACCAGGAAGGCGTGCAACTGGGCAAGGTCCTGGCCAAGCGCGTGCTCGCCCACGAAACCGATGGTGCGCTGGCCGTGTACAGCGAGATGCTGGGAATCTAGTCCGATTCCGCAACCGTTATGCCGTCGAATGGCAACGAGGGGAAGGGACGAACAGGGGACGTGTCTTTCGTTCACGGTTCCTGTTTCTCTGGGGAGGAAGGGAGCCGTATGAAACACGTAAGCAAGTTGGCTGCATTTGCCCTCGCATTGGCGATGGCCCTGGCGCTTGTCGCCTGCAACAACAACGTGGAGAGCCCTTCCGCTTCATCGGCGGGCAGCCCCGAGGCGTCTGCAAGCTCGTCGGAGGCCAGCGCCTCGGCATCTGAAAGCAGCGCCGATGCGAGCGTCACAGCATCCGATTCCAGTGCAGATGCGAGCGCTGCAGCATCTGGTGCTAGCGCGTCGTCTGAGGCGACGGGAGAGCTTGCCGGCAAGCCCTGGGTCACGTCAGTACTCTTGGGCAACTTGCCGGCAGAGCGGCCCGAGGCCAAGGACGACTTGTACACGCACTACAACTACGAGTTCCTCGCAGCTCACCAGGACCAGAATAACGGGATGACAACGGAGCAATCCGACGAGATGAAGGCTGCGGTCACGGCAATCATCAAGGACGAGTCCAAGACTGGCCATGATTTGGACCAGCTGCGCATTCTCTACAACCAGGCAGCCGACACCGAGAAGGTGCGGGCGATCGGGCTCTCCGAAGTGCAGCCCTATCTCGACCGTATCGAAGCGGTCAGCTCGCTCGACGAGATGAACGCGTTGCTCGTGGCGGACGACTTCCCGTTCAGCCCATTCATACTGGCTTGCTTGAGCAACAACGACACGCGCGCCAAGAACATCGTGGGAATCTCCCCCAATTTCGTGCTCTGCGACTCGTTGCTCGTGGGCGGCGCGTACTATCAGGAGTCCGACGACCCTCAGGTCGAGCAGAACATGACGGCTGTGTTGCGGAGCCTGGGATCGACTCCGATGATCGAACTCATGGCCACGGGTGTGGACCAAAGAGATGCGCGAAATGCCGTATTGCAGATCATCGAGTTCGAAAAGGCGCATGGTCAGCACCTTACCGCCCCTGGTACATACTTGAATGCCGATTACGGCTTTGCGGCGGAAACCGCGCGCGAAAGCTATTTCACGCTTGATGAGTTGTGCGCTATGGCTCCCAACTTCCCGCTGAAGGAGACGCTCGACAAGATGGGGAAGGCCGGCTCCGAGACGTACGCTATCGAAAAGAAGTGGTTCGAGGCTTTCGGCAACCTGTGGACCGAGGATAACCTGGATGTAATAAAGCTTGTAGCCAAGGTCCAGGTGCTTTGCGAGACGCGTCCGTATTGCGATCCGTCGTTCATGAACTCCGTGTACGAAGCGGCTGGCCAACATGTACCCGATGCAGATAGTTTCGCCTACACCGCATGCACGAGCCTCGACACGCTTAGCCACGTCGTTGCAAAGATTTATGCCGATGACGTGTTGGGAGCGAATGCCAAAGCTCGCCTTGAGGCCCTTTCCAAGCATCTCATTGCTTCGTATAAAGACCTTGTCGACAACACCCCGTGGATGGGCGAGGAATCCCAGCAGCGTATCATCGAGAAGCTCGACCACATGACGCTCAACATATTTGAGCCTGTGGGTGGGTACTTCGACTATAGCGGTCTCGAGCTGACGCCAACCGAGGAGGGTGGTACGCTCCTGTCCAACTACCTTAAGCTCAAGCAATATCGTTACGACTGCGAGAGCAAGCTGATCAACCAGCCCGCCATTGCCGCAGCGCCGTGGTTCTCCATCAGCCCGACCATATTGAACGCCTTCTACGACCCTACGTCCAACTCCATCAACATTTATCCTGGATACGTGACGAGCGCCGTCTATACCGAGGACATGACCGACGTCGATCTGCTTGCAGGTGCCGGTTGGACAATCGGCCACGAGATCAGCCACGGCTTCGACTACGTGGGATCGCAGCTCGATGCGTACGGCACGCCCAATCCCGTGTTCACCGATGCCGATGTGGACTCCTTCGTCTTGAAGTGCTCCACCCTCGCCTCGTACTACAACACGATCGAAGTCACCCCGGGGCAGAAGGTTGACGGACGGCTCGTCATCGGCGAGGCCGCTGCGGACCTCTGCGGTTTGCAGGTCTGCTTCGAGCTGGCGTCAAAGACGGACGGTTTCGACTACAACGACTATTTTGAGGGAATAGCGAATGAGTGGGCGCAGGTAATGGCCGTGTATGAACTGCCGGAAAGGCTTCTGGACCCTCATCCAATGAGCAACCTGCGCGTCAACGTGAGCACGCAGATGCTCGACCCGATTTACGAAGTGCTCGGCGTGGCTGAAGGTGACGGCATGTTCCTCGCGCCCGAACAGCGCATCGTCATCTGGGGCCCGAACGCATAAGCATGTGAACAGCGCTATGCAGCTCAACCTTTCTAATATCGAGTATGCCTATCCCTCGGCGGCAGAGCCCGCACTTCGCGGTGTTACTGTCACCTTCCCGCAGGGGTGGACGGGCATCGTCGGCGACAATGGCGGGGGCAAGACGACGCTTGCCCTCATGGCATGCGGACTCTTACAGCCCGATGCAGGGACTGTCGCACCTCAACTCCTGTCCATTTACTGTGCCCAAGATGCAACCGAGCCACCGATTAATCTGGAAGGCTTTGCGCTTGCCTATGACGCTGCCGCCATGCGGCTTAGGCGCGATCTCGCCATCGAGGAAGAGTGGCTCTGGCGTTACGGAACGCTTTCGGGAGGTCAGCAGAAGCGCCTGCAAGTCGCGTGCGCCCTCTGGGCTTCCCCTGACGTTCTTGCTGTGGACGAGCCGACCAACCATGTTGACGCCGCAACGAGGCACGCCATCTCGGCGGCCCTTTCCCAGTTCGGCGGCATCGGGCTGCTTGTCTCGCATGACCGCGCGCTTCTCGACAGGCTCTGCTCGCAATGCCTGTTCGTGTCACATGGCGTTGCCACCATACGACCCGGCGGTTATTCACAAGCCTCTTCGCAGGCTTCTCTGGAACGCTCGAGCCTCGTTCATGCTCGGGCTTCGGCCCGCAAGGAGAAAGCGCGCATTGAGCGCGAAGCCCAACGTCGCCGTGAGGAGGCGTCTCGTACAGCTGGCAAGAGAAGCCTCAGGGGAATCGACAAGCACGACAACGATGCGAGGCACCGGAATCGCGTTTTCATAGTTTCCGGCAAAGACGGCCAGGCAGGAAGGCTTTCATCCCGCATGGAGGGCAGGCTGGAGAGCGTCGGGGCAAGGCTTGCGACCCTACGGGTGGAGAAGCGCTATGACGCCGATGTCTGGGTCGACGCTGCGCCCAGCAGGCGCAAGGTGCTTTACAGAATGGAGCCGGAGCGCCTTTCCCTCGGTAATGTCGCGTTGCACGTGCCTGCGCTTTATATCGGTAATGCAGACCATATCGGACTCGTTGGCGACAACGGCGCTGGCAAAACGACGCTGATCAAGAGGATTGTAGGGGGAATCACCGAGGTCACGAGGGTGCTCTACATACCGCAGGAACCCGACGAGCTGCAAAAGCACACCGCGCTCGACGCTGTCCGAAGCCTCCCCAGCGCGCAGCGCGGGAGAGCCCTTTCCGTAATCGCCCAACTCAATTCAGATCCGGAGCGCATCCTCGAAGGAGATACCATCAGCCCTGGCGAAATGCGCAAGCTCATGCTTGCGCTGGGAATCCTCGAATCGCCCGAGATCATCATCATGGACGAGCCCACCAACCACCTCGATCTCGGGTCGATCGAGGCTCTCGAGCGCTTGTTGTCGGCATATCCCGGGGCGCTTTTGCTGGTGTCACACGACGCATCCTTGGTGGAGGCGGCCACGAGCATCACCTGGAGCATACGAGAGACGGAAAGCGGCTATGCACTCACGGTGAGCTAGAGAAAGCCCGAGATCCAACCGGCGGGGACACTCGCTGACCAACCCTTGACCCGTGGAAACTGGCTACCAGTTTTTACATTGTGGAGGGATGAGGGGAGCCAGTTCCGTGCTTATTGCCTATAATTGACAATTAACCTCGGCGTGCATTATCTGGCATGGTTTTGCCGACTTGTTTTCGAAAAAGCGGGCCGCTTGTCGAGGTGTTTTGGGAAAATGCCGAGCCTTGGGAATTAAGGTGTTTCCGAGGCGACTGCGCTACGGCGAAGTAAACGAAGGCGCTGTAAAACAAAGTGGAGGTGGAATCATGCTCACGGTGGAGGCATTGAAGGCGGCTGGAGCGGAAGTTGACAGCGGTCTGAGCAGATGCATGAATAACGAAACTTTCTACATTCGTCTGGTGAACATGGCTCTCGAGGATGACAGCTACGGTGCCTTGCGCGAAGCCGTGGAAGCTCATGACTTGGAGAAGGGCTTCGAATACGCCCATGCGCTCAAGGGAATGCTCAGCAACGTTGCGCTGACAAACATCCTCGAGCCAGTCCTGGAAATGACGGAGGCGCTACGTGCTCGGGAGGATCGAGATTACAGCGAGCTTCTGGACAAAATGGACGAAGAGCTCGAAAAGCTGCGAGCATTGTAAGGGCTTGATCCAGAATCAACTTTAATGGCGGCCTTGAGACGGCCAGCTGAATAGGTGACAAAGGGAAGAGTGGGTTTGATGCTCAAAAGTCACGAGAAATTCCATTCCGCCAACGGGAGGCGGCTAATCCTTATAGCAGATGACGAGGTCATCAACCGCGAACTGCTGGGTATGATGCTCGAGGACGAATACGAGATCCTCTACGCGGAAGACGGCTTGGAGGCCTTGCAGGCCATTCGGGACAACGCCGATACGCTCTCCCTCGTGCTCTTGGATTTGATGATGCCCAAGATGAAAGGGCAAGAGGTACTTCGGCAAAAACAATCCGACGAAGCCATCCGACAGATTCCCGTAATCGTCCTGACGGCGGACCAAGAAGCCGAGATAGAATGCCTCGAGCTCGGCGCAATAGACTTCATTCCCAAGCCGTACCCTACGGTGGGAGTTATCAAGGCGCGTTTGCGGCGTACCATCGAGCTTTCCGAGGACCGGGACATAATCCAATCTACGGAAAGGGATGTGCTGACTGGGCTGTACAACAAGGATTTCTTCTTCCGCTACGCAGAGCAGTACGATCAGTTCCATAAGGGCGTTTCGACGGACGCCATCGTGCTCGACGTAAACCATTTCCGAATGATCAACGAGCGGTACGGAAGGCCGTACGGTGACAGCGTGCTCCGCCGCGTCGGGGATGCGCTTCGTAACATAGTCGGGCCCATCGACGGCATTGCGTGTCGCAAAGAGGCGGACGCTTTCTTGGTCTACTGCCCGCACAGGGAAGATTACGAGGAGATGCTGGAGGAAATCTCCGCCAGCATCACCGACGAGACCGCGCCCAGCAGCTGGATCAGGTTGCGCATGGGCGTTTATGCAAACGTCGACAAGGGGCTTGAAGTCGAGAGGCGTTTCGACAGGGCCAAGATGGCGTCGGATACGGTCAAGGACACGCTCACGAAGAGCGTGGGCTTCTACGATGAAGGCCTGCACGAGCAGCAGCTCTACCTAGAGCAGCTCGTCGAGGAGTTTCCCTACTCCATATTGCAGAACCACTTCAAGGTTTACTATCAGCCGAAGTTCGACGTTCGCCCCGACACTCCGATCCTGACGAGCGCCGAGGCCCTTATCCGTTGGGAGCACCCCACGCTTGGAATGATCAGCCCTGGCGTGTTCATCCCGCTGTTCGAGGAGAACGGGCTGATCCAGAGGCTCGACCGCTTCGTTTGGCAGGAGACGGCTCGTCAAATACGGGAATGGAAGGACCAGTTGGGCTATTCGGTCCCGGTATCCGTCAACGTATCGCGCGTCGACCTGTTCGATTCCAACCTCCCCGAAATCTTGGAAGAGACCGTGCAGGCTCATGGGCTCCAGAGCAGCGATATATATCTGGAGATCACGGAATCAGCTTACACGCAGGAGCACGGGCAAATAGTCGAGGCCGCAAAGAAGCTCAGGAGAATGGGTTTCCAGATCGAGATGGACGATTTCGGCACTGGTTACTCATCTTTGAACATGCTTTCGAACCTGCCAATAGACGCCTTGAAATTGGATATGCAGTTCATCCGCAGCGCGTTCAAGGATGACGGCAATACGCACATGCTCGAGGTCGTCATAGGAATCGCCGACTTCATGTCCATCCCGGTCATCGCCGAGGGAGTGGAGACCGAAGAGCAGCTGCACGTGCTGAAAGCGCTGGGTTGCGATATCGTGCAGGGATACTTCTTCTCCAGGCCCGTACCTGCTGCGGAATTCGAGCCGTTCATCCTCCAGAAAAAGGAAGCCGACCTGATAAGGGAGCAGGAACCCGTCACGAGTGCTCGCAAGGAGGCTGCCGACGAAGCTGCACGCAAGGAGAGCCTAAACCGATTGACCGAGGAGCCGGGCAAGGGCCAGGTTTCTTCCGAGGTGGCTACGGCCTATATCCCGAGCAACGACCGCGGCGGCATACATTTGCGAACCGCGTCAATCTGCTTCGTCGTCCTGGCGTTTATCGCGGCGCTTGCGCTCCTCATCTCGGATATGTCTGTATCTCGGGGCTACGAGCGCATGGAGGCTGCAAGCGATCGTTATATTGCCGCACAGCTTGCTGCATCGAATTTGGAATCCGGTTCTGACTACCTGACGGATCGGGTCCGCTGCTTCGTGGTAACTGGTTCGGTTGCATATCTCGAAGACTTTGTCGAAGAAGTGACAGAGACCAAGAGGAGGGACAAGGCTGTCGAGAGCTTGGAAGAGCTGCTGGGTGACAGCAACAGCAGCGCCGTCGATAGCCTGAACACGGCGCTGAGCCTCTCCAACGAGCTGGTCGATTACGAGAACAAAGCGATGCGCCTGATATTGGAGACCGGCGACTACGACATGTCGACGATACCGGAAGATATTGCCTCCATCGAGTTGACAGACGAGGAGCGGTCGCTTTCGGACGAGGAGCTGAAAGAGCGCGCCCAGACGCTGGTGTTCAGTAACGATTATATGCACTACAAGGACCGCATCAGGGAAAACGTGGCCCTTTGCACGCAAGCGCTGATAAGAACCTCCAGCCAGGAACTCGAGCAGGCTTCGGCTCAGCTTGCGCTGCTCGTAAGGATTCAGACCGGGCTGACGGTCGTTTTCCTGGCAATCGTGGTGGCTATCGTCATCATGATTACCAGGCTCGTTCGCAAGCCGTTGACGGACATGGTCAGGAAGATGCAGGAGCAGCAGGAAATCACCCCGACCGGCGTGGAAGAGCTGCGTTTTGTCATCCGCACGTACAACAAGCTTCTGGAAGAGAACAAGGCGTCCCAGGAGAAGCTCAGCCACGAGGCATCCCACGATGCGCTTACGGGATTGTTCAACCGTGGTGCATACGACCTGCTCATGGAGAGCACGGACAGGGAGCATATGGCGCTCATCCTCATCGACGTCGATTACTTCAAGGGGATTAACGACACCTACGGTCACGCGGTTGGCGACAAGGTGCTGAAACGGGTTGCGGAGCTCATGAAGCACAGCTTCCGCTCCGTGGACATCCTGTGTCGCATAGGCGGGGACGAGTTCGTCGTCGTCATGACGCGTGTCAACAGCACCATGAGCAAGCTCGTCCAAAGCAAGATCGAGCGCATCAACGACCTGCTGCAACATCCCAAAGACGGCCTTCCTCCCGTGTCCCTGAGCGTCGGTGTGGCGTTTTCCGATCGGGAGAATCCAAAGGGGGATATATTCCGGGATGCAGACACCGCTCTTTACCAGGTGAAGGAAGCGGGGAGGAACGGCTGCAAGATATTCGATGGAAGTGAGTAGGATGGTGCTGGACCGCTTCGGGATAAAGGGCAGCGGTCGGCCATCCACGTTGGCGTTCGCGTTCGATGCATGCGGTTTCGAGCGGACTGATACGCTCATGCACGAGAAGGAGAAGCTGTTCGAGAAAACGGGCGCAGAAATGCGGTGAGACTGCGCTCGGCATCTTGCAGGAAGCCGGGTGAGCGCAATGGTAAAAGAGAGCTTCGAACTGACCGAGGAAACTTTTTGGGTCATACGGGAAATCGGTGGGCACATGCCCGGTGGCTTCTTCATCTACAAGGCAGAAGAGCCCGAAGAGCTGGTCTATGCGAATAAAGCGGTCTTCGAAATATACGGTTGCGCCGACGAAGACGAATTTAGGGAGCTCACCGGGTACACGTTCAGGGGCATGGTTCACCCCGAAGACTACGACAGCATCTCTGAGTCCATCACCCATCAGGTCAACGGCGTGTTTGGCAAGATGGACCATGCAGAATACCGCATCATCCGCAAAGACGGCGCGGTTCGATGGGTTGACGATTACGGCCACTACACGCGCGCCGAGGCTTACGGCGGGATATATGTTGTCTTCATTTCGGATATCACCGAAAAGCTTCGCGAGCGCGAAGAAGACACGGCCGTTCGCGATGCCGTCATTGCCACGCTTACCAACGCTTACAACACGGTGTGGTTGATAAACGATCTTGTCACCGAGAAGTGTTCGCTGTACCACACCGATATGGACGATGCCCATGCCGAGGCCATCAGAAACGCGTTAAGCCACGCGTGTTATACGGATACCAAAACCCAGTACGTCGCAACCATGGTCGCCGAGAAGGACCAGGGGCGAATGCAGGAGCAGATCGGATTGCCGTACATCCTTGAGCAGTTCGAGACGAAAGACCAGTTTTCGGTGAGCTTCGTTCGCGATCTCGAAACGGGGCCGCGCCATTATCGGATCGACTTTGGGAAAGTGTACATGCCGGGAGGCAGAATCGGCGCGATGATGGGTTTCAAGGACGTCGATGACGAGGTTAGAAAAGAATTGGCCGTTCAAGAGCAGCTGCACGAACAAGAGCTTCGGCAGAAGGAGCTCAACAGCATGATCACGGCCATGGCGTCGGATTACCGCAGCGTCTACCACGTAGACATCGACGCCGACGACGCCGTCTGCTACCGCGCCGATCCAGATGATCCTAGGCAGACGCCCGAAGGAATCCACTTCCCCTATCATGCGCGTTTCTTGGAATACTGCGATTTGTACGTAGACGACGAGTTCAAAGAGGGTTTCCGCAGCTTCATCGATCCCGACAACGTGCGCGATGCGTTGGCCGACGAAAATATCATCGTGTACCGCTATCTGGCTAGGCGCGACGGCGTCGAGTACTACGAGATGCTGCGCATGGCCGGCGTGCGCCATCCAAGCGACAGGGATGACCATATCGTCCATGCCGTGGGGATGGGGTTCACCGTGATTGACGCGGAGATGCGAGAGGCGCTGGCGAAAAGCCACGCGGTGGTCGAAGCTCTCAAAGCGGCTGAGGACGCGAACAGGGCGAAGACGGCGTTTCTGTCCAGCATGAGCCACGAGATCAGAACACCCATGAACGCAATAATCGGCCTGGGCAATATCGCGTTGTCCGATGAGACAGTATCAGGCAGCACGAGGGAGTATCTCGAGAAGATCGACTCCTCGGCGCACCACCTGCTCGGAATCATCAACGATATCCTGGATATGAGCCGCATCGAATCGGGGCGAATGGTCATCAGGAGCGAAGAATTCTCGTTCGCCAAGATACTTGAACAGGTCAATACCATTATCGGTGGACAGTGCAGGGACAAGTCGCTCTCGTACGAGTGCCACACCGACGGAATCGTCAAGGACTTCTACGTGGGCGACGAAATGAAGATCCGACAGATGATGATCAACATCCTCGGCAATTCCGTCAAGTTCACGCCCGAAGGCGGGAAGGTGGCGCTCAACGTAGGAGAAGTTGCCAACTACGACGGCAAATCGACCCTGCGCTTCGTGTTCAGCGACACGGGCATAGGGATGAGTGAGGATTTCCTGCCCAGACTATTCGACCCGTTTGCTCAGGAAGACTCCTCTTCGACCAGCAAATATGGCAGCACTGGTCTCGGCATGCCCATCACGAAGAGCATCGTGGAGATGATGAACGGCGATATCGAGGTGAAAAGCGAGAAGGGGAAGGGTACGACGTTCATCGTCACCTTGACCCTTGTCGATTCCAATCGCAAGGGCGAGGCGGTCGAGGATGGGATGTTAAAACCGCACGAGCTGTGCGTGCTTGTCATCGATGACGACCCGATTGCATGCAAGCATGCGCAAGTCGTTCTCGGAAAGGTAGGCATCTCGTGCGAAGCGGCCGAATCGGGTTCCGAGGGTGTCAAGATGGTGAAGCTGCGCCATGCGCGCATGGCGCCGTATGACCTCATCCTGGTCGATTGGAAGATGCCGGAAATGGACGGCCTCGAGACGACCCGCCAAATCCGGGCAGCCGTTGGAGACGAGACCCCTGTCATCATTTTGACTTCCTATAACTGGGAGGATATCGCCGACGAGGCTAAAAAAGCCGGAGTGGACACGTTCGTATCGAAGCCGCTGTTTGCAGGCAGCGTCATGGACGAGTTCCGAGAAGCGTTCAAGAGGAAGAACGTCGAGCTGGAACGCGGCACCGCCGACCTGAAGGGCCGAAGGATCCTCCTTGCGGAGGACGTACCCGTCAACGCAGAGATAATAATGATGGTGCTCGCCATGCGCGAAATGGAGGTGGACCATGCTGAGGACGGCAAGGTCGCCGTCGATATGTTCATGGCAAGCGAGCTCGGTTACTATGACGCCATCCTCATGGATATGCGCATGCCGGTTATGGGCGGATTGGAGGCGTCTCGCATCATCCGTGCTGCGGAGCGGTCTGACGCAACCAAGATCCCTATCATTGCCCTGACGGCGAACGCATTCGACGAGGATGTGCAGCGTAGCATGCAGGCGGGGTTGAATGCCCATCTGAGCAAGCCTGTAGAGCCCGAAGCTCTTTTCGAGACCCTCGAGCGCCTGATTGATGAAGTTTAGAAAGAGAGCGTTGGACTACAGTGAACGAACGCAAAGGACAGATTAAACCGCTCGACCGTTACCTTTCGCCGCTTGACGTATGGGGCATGGCGTTCGGGTGCATGGTCGGCTGGGGCGTCTTTGCGATGCCCGGCTCGGTGTTCTTGCCCGTAGCGGGGCCGGCAGGAACCCTAATTGCAATGCTGATCGGCATGGCAGTCATGCTAATCATCGCAAGGAGCGTCACCTACTTCATGGGCCGCACGTCCATTACCGGTGGTATGTATTCCTACATCAAAGAAGCTTTCGGACGAGATTTCGCGTTTCTGGGCTCGTGGTTCCTCTGCCTTTCGTATTTGACGATCGTGTTTCTCAACGGCACGGCGGTGTTCTTTGTCATCCGCGCGCTTTTCGATGATGTCCTGATCGGTAGTCCCCAGTACACCATTGCTGGATCGACGGTATACCTGTGGGAAACGATTGTCTCGCTGCTCGTGCTCGCCTGTATCGGCATTCTGTTCATCGTCGCCAAGGCCGTTTTGCAGAAGGTGCTGACGTTTCTGGCGGTAGTGCTTTTCGCGGGAGTTGTCGCCATTACCGTCATATGCCTCCCCTCTGCAGTTTCAAGTGGCGCTCTGACATCTTTTGGATCGAGCGGAATCAGCCCCGGCTATGCCATATTCAGCCTTGTGGTCCTCGCGCCGTGGGCTTTCGTAGGATTTGAGGTAACGGCGTTCGACACAGCCCATTTCAAGTTCGACATCAAGAAGTCGAGGGCCGTGCTTGTCGTGGCGATTGTGGCGGCGACGTTCGCCTATATTTCGATGAACACCATGAGCGTGGTTATTATTCCAGATGGGTTCTCGTCGTGGCAGGAATACATCGGAAACCTGGGTTCTCTTCCGGGCCCTGCATCCGTCCCCACTTTCTATGCAGCAGAGTCCGCCGTGGGCGTAGCAGGCCTCGCCATCATGGCGATTACCGCCATGGCCGCGATTCTGACCGGAATCATCGGCGGTTACCGTGCGACGACGCGAGTGCTGTCGACCATGGCGGAAGAGCGCATCCTGTCCGAAAAGTTCAACAAGACCACGTACAGCATCCTGTTCGTCATGGGCCTGTCATTCGTGTTCGCCTTCTTTGGTAGGAGCACGCTGAACTGGTTCGTTGATTTGACGGCTTTCGGTGCCATCGTCGGTTTCGGGTTCGTGTCCGCCGCCGCATACAAGATCGGCAAAACGGAAGGGAGCATTGCAGCAAAGACGTTGGGGGCTATCGGCGCGATTATCTCCTGCGTGTTTGTGGTCGTGCAGCTCGTACCGGGAATCGCCGCGATGGAGACCATGAGCAGCGCTGCTTTTCTCACGTTGGCATTATGGTGTCTGCTCGGTTTCGTCTTCTATTGGCAGACGGTTATTCGCAGCACACTGACGGAGTACTCCGGTATGTCCGCGTCGGGAATCGTGTTGTTTGCCCTTCTCGTCTATTGTTCCCTCATGTGGCTGGGAACGCTGGTCATGGACTGCGGGACGATGCAAGAGGTGAAGGAGCTTCTCTCATGGGGCGGATTCGTCCTCGTTGTCCTCATCTTCGTCGGGCTCGCCGTCATGATGCATGTCCAGAAAATCATGCGAAGCAAGCATGAGGCCGCCGAGCGCGAGAAGATCCACGCTGTCGAGAGCAGCCTCGCCAAAAGCCAGTTCCTGTTCAACATGTCCCACGACATTCGCACACCCATGAACGCGATCATAGGCTATACGAATCTCGCCATGGAAGAGCCTGACCACGAGGTCGTCAAAGGGTACCTGGAAAAGATCAAGGGTTCGAGCGAGCACCTCCTGGCCCTCATCAATGACATTCTCGAGATGAGCCGTATCGAAAGCGGAAAAATCGAGCTGGAGTTCGTGCCCACCGATCTGCGCAACGTGTTCGACAGCATGCATGACCTCTTCGCCGAGCAGATGTGCCAGAAGAACATCGATTTCCAAGTCCATACTGGCCATGTGCAGAACCGATACGTGTGGTGCGATAGGAAAAACCTCAACCGCGTTTTGCTGAACATCCTGAGCAACGCCTTCAAGTTCACGCCGGAAGGCGGGGAGATCACCGCTTCCCTCATGGAGTCGGGCAGCACCGAATACGGTTACGGTTCCTACGAGATACGCGTGCAAGATACCGGCATCGGCATGTCACGCGAATTTGTCGAGAAGATGTTCCACGCGTTCGAGAGGGAGCGCACCTCCACTGTCAGCGGCATCGAGGGAACTGGTCTGGGGCTTTCCATCACGAAGAGCATCATCGACATGATGGGCGGTACGATTGAAGTGTTGACAGCTCCCGGCGCTGGCACCGAGATAATCATTCGCCTGAAGTTCCAAATTGCGAAGGAAGAGGACATCCCAGACGAAGAGAAGCTGGCTGCAGAGACGGACGGGGGGTCGGACGTTTCCGAGCTCGAGATTGATTTTTCCGAAGTCCGCATTCTGCTCGTCGAGGACAATGCCATCAATGCGGAGATTGCCATCATGATTCTGACGCAGGCAGGCTTCATGGTGGAGTCAGCGGAAAACGGCCAGATTGCCGTGGACATGGTTTCGTCATCGGATCCCGGGTATTACGATGCCGTGCTCATGGATATACAGATGCCCGTCATGGACGGTTACGAGGCGACGAGGCAGATACGCTCGCTCGACAACGAAGAGCTTGCAGACATTCCCATATTGGCCATGACGGCTAACGCTTTCAACGAGGACAAGCAAGCTGCCATGGAAGCGGGAATGCAGGCCCATATCGCCAAGCCGGTTGATGTCGGCGTGATGATGAAGACCCTGACAGAGGTTCTCAAGGAAGCCCGCCTGCGTAAAAACGCGGCGGACGATTAGTGGGCGGCACGGTAAACTCGCCTGAATGGAGTAGGCGGGGACACGAGGGACCGAGATATGACCTATTCGATAATCGGGATACTGGCAACACTGTGCCTGTTCATTACAAACAGGGACATTCTGTGGCACCAGGCAAGAGGAGAGCTAACGCCGGTGCAGCAGAAGTATCGGCTCTTCCTTTTGGGGGTGCTGGTCTACTACGTTACCGACATGCTCTGGGGGATACTGGATTCCCTCGGCCTGACGGCGTTCCTCTACGTCGACACGATGGTGTATTTCATTGCGATGGCGGCTGCCGTGATGCTTTGGACGCGTTATGTTGTCGCTTATCTGAAGGAGAAGACCCTCTTCGGGACCGTGCTCTACTACGCCGGTGGAGTGTTCCTCGTATTCGAGGTCATCGTCATAGCCGTGAACCTGTTCTATCCGATCGCATTTTGGTTCGATGAGACGGGGGCATATTATGCGGGCTGGGCACGGTATGTGACCCTTGCTGTCCAGATCGTGTTGTTCATGCTCTCGTCGATTTACACCCTGAGCATCACCGTCAAGACGCAAGGTGCGGTGAGGTTCAGGCACAGGACCGTGGGAGCTTTCGGCATTGCCATGACGGTGCTGATCATCGCGCAAGTGTTCTATCCTCTGATGCCGTTCTACGCTATGGGTTACATGCTTGGCACCTGCCTCTTGCATAGTTTCGTGGTCGAGGACGAGAAGGAAGAGCACAGCAGGATGCTGGAAGAGGCCATTGCCCGCGAGCGTAAGCAAAGCAAGGAGCTCGAGGAGAGCCGAGAGGCCTTGCAGGACGCGCTTGCCGCAGCCGACCAGGCAAACAGGGCGAAGACGGCGTTCCTGTCCAACATGAGCCACGAGATTCGTACGCCCATGAACGCAATCATCGGCCTGAACAACATCGCAATGAACGACCCTACGGCAAGCGATGAGGTTAAGGAGTACCTGACGAAGATTGGCGCCTCGGCTCAGCATCTGCTCGGGATAATCAACGACATCCTTGACATGAGTCGGATCGAGTCGGGTCGCATGGCGATAAAGAGCGAGGAGTTTTCTTTCGCGCAACTCCTGGAACAGGTTAACACCATCGTTATAGGCCAGTGCCGGGAGAAGGGGCTGGATTACGATTGCCACATCGAGGGGCATATCGACGACTACTACATCGGCGATGCCATGAAGCTCAAGCAGGTGCTGATCAACATCTTGGGGAACGCTGTGAAATTCACCCCCGAAGGTGGCTCCGTGAACTTGAAGGTCGAGAGCGTCTCCCAGTTCGACAACAAGGAAACGCTGAGGTTCACCATTGCAGATACCGGCATTGGCATGAGCGAGGAGTTCCTGCCGCATCTCTTCGAGGCTTTCAGCCAAGAAGACTCCTCTTCGACGAGCAGGTATGGCAGCACTGGTCTTGGCATGCCCATCACCAAGAGCATCGTAGAGCTGATGAACGGGACGATAGACGTTCAGAGCCAGAAGGGCGTCGGTACGACTTTCACGGTGGCGGTCACGTTGGACAAGTCGGAGAACAGCGATGCGGCAGTGGAGCGGGGCGATTTCAATCCGCATGGCCTGAACGTGCTCGTCATAGATGACGATCCCATTGCGCTCGATCATGCCCAGATCCTGTTCAAGCAAGTCGGCATAAGCTGCGATGTGGCCGCATCGGGCGCCAAGGGACTCGAGATGGCCATGGTGCGCCACGGTCGCATGGACGATTACGACCTGATTCTCGTGGATTGGAAGATGCCCGAGATGGACGGCGTCGAGGTTACGCGCCAGATGCGCTCGATTGTGGGCGAGGATACGCCGGTGATCATGTTGACCGCATACAGCTGGGATGAGGTTGCCGACATCGCGGAGCAGGCCGGCGTGGACGCATTTATCTCGAAGCCGCTTTTCGCCGGGACCATTCTGGACGAGTTCCGCGGGGCGTTCGAGAAGAGGGGAGCGGGAACGGCAAGCGAGCGCACGGACTTGAGGGGCCGCCGAATCTTGCTTGCCGAGGACGTGCCTGTGAATGCCGAGATCATCATGATGATGCTCGGTATGCGCGAAATCGAGGTCGACTTGGCGGAAAACGGCCGGATAGCTGTCGAGAAATTCGCAAGCAGTCCAGTTGGGTATTACGACGCCATCCTCATGGACCTGAGGATGCCCGAGATGGATGGACTGGAAGCCACGAGCACCATTCGCGTAATGGAAAGGGAAGACGCAACCCGGGTGCCCATCATTGCATTGACCGCCAACGCCTTTGACGAAGATGTCCAGAGCAGCATGCAGGCAGGGCTGAATGCGCATTTGAGCAAGCCCGTAGAATCCGAAGTGCTGTTCGAGACTTTGGAAAGCCTCATCAAAGACTAGGCGACGTTTACTCGAAGCAGGATTGCAGGCCAAGGATCGGTGCGTTTCGGCAACGTCGTCGCACGGCCATCAAGCCAGAATACATAACTGTATATTGTCGAACTCTAGCTGACCTTGTCATAGGCCTCTTGAACGATCTATGCCGTCGTGAATCTGAGCGTATTGAAATTGTAGTTCGCGTTGTTTTGGAACAGGCTTGTATAGCCCGAAAGCAATCATTACGCTTAGCCCTCTCGTTGAAAACCG
Organism: Eggerthellaceae bacterium; assembly: GCA_017432445.1. Taxonomy (GTDB): domain Bacteria; phylum Actinomycetota; class Coriobacteriia; order Coriobacteriales; family Eggerthellaceae; genus UBA9715. Next base: position 41,724 of record JAFRJC010000120.1, read on the forward strand.
TATCATGCTCCGGGCGGTTCTCGTCGAGCGTGTTGGCAACGAAAATGCCGACGGGGAGGAGAGAGAGGGGGGTGGGCCTCCCCATCGGCTTTGTTTTGTGGCGATTGGCCAGACGAGAAGGGCCTTCGCCACCGTGTCAGCGTAATGGTGGGAAACGGTTCACTTTAAAAGTAAGTCTAGGATAACTTATTGGATCAATCAACTAGTTCTCGGAAGAAATCAGTGGAGTCCATAAGTTTTCCATATCTAACAAAATGTGCAGCAATATGGATCAAGCACCGAAAACGGCGGGTTGGACATCAGCTGGTTGATTTGTGTCTCTCTAGCGTTTGTCGATTGATCGGGCGAGCCAGTCTCCGAGGCTTTGGAATACCTGAACGAGCACGACGCACAGGATGACGGCGGCAAGCATGACATCGCCTTGGAAGCGCTGATAACCATAGCGGATGGCGATGTCGCCCAAGCCTCCGGCTCCGACCGTGCCTGCCATCGCGGAGTAGCCGAACAGGTTCACGAACGTAATCGCGGCACCGCGCACGAGCGAGGGGAGGGATTCCTTGAGCAGGACCTTCACAACAATCTGGGCGTTGCTCGAGCCGAAGCTGTGAGCTGCCTCGATGAGGTCCTTGTCGACTTCTGCCAGGCTTTGCTCGACGATGCGCGCCACGAACGGCGCTGCCGCCACGGTCAAGGGCACAACCGCTCCCGGCACGCCGAGCGAGGTGCCGACGACCAGGCGCGTGAACGGGATGATGGCGACGAGCAGGATGATGAACGGGATGGAGCGGCCGATGTTGATAATCCAGCCCAGCACCGTGTTGACGGCCGTGTTGGGTTTCAGGCCACCTGGTGCGGTGACGGCGAACCAGATCCCGAGAGGCAGGCCTATTACGTAGGCGAAGATACATGACGCGATGGTCATGACCAGGGTGTCGATGGTTCCTTGCGCAAGTAGGGCGCCGTAATTGTCGAAGAACTCGGCCATTAGCGCTCGCCCCCTTCCGAATCCCCTCCGTCTGCGCGATCAGATGCGGAATCCGATCCCCAGCCGAGCAGTTCGCGCGTGACCTCGCTTTGCGGGTTGGTGAAGACTTCGTCCGTCGTGCCCTCTTCGACGATGTGTCCCGAATCGATGACGGCGATGCGGTTGCAGACGCGTCTTGCGACTGCGAGCGAGTGCGTGATGAGGACCATGGTCACGCCGAGGTTTGCGTTGATGTCGGCGAGTAGGTCGAGGACCTGCATGGTCGTGCGCGAATCGAGTGCACTCGTGGCCTCGTCGCAGAGCATGTACCGGGGATTGTTTGCCAGCGCTCTCGCGCTGGCGACGCGCTGCTTCTGGCCGCCGGACAGCTCGCTGGGGTAGCGTTTAGCCTTGTCGTCGAGGTTCACCAGGCGCAGCAGCTCGTGCGCGCGCTCGGCGTTTTGCGCCTTCGGCTCGCGTCTGATCTCGAGTGGGAACATGACGTTTTGCAGTACGGTCCGCTGTTGGAACAAGCTGAAGTTCTGGAATATCATGCCAATGCTCGCCCGAAGCTCGCGCAGCTCCTTGCCCTGGAAGTCCGTGATATCGACGCCATCGATGATGACCCGCCCTTCCGTCGGGCGCTCGAGGAGGTTGAGATGGCGCACGAGCGTTGACTTGCCCGCACCCGATTCGCCGATGATGCCGAACATATCGCCGTCGGCTATCGTCAGGTTTATGTGGTCAAGGGCTCGGTGGTCGCCATCGCTGGCGTTGTACACCTTTCCCACGTCTTTCAGCTCAATCATGTTCCGTATCCGTTCTTCGTTTTGACGAAACGCGCCCGTGCTCGGGATGGCGGCGAGGCGCGTTTCCCATGTTGCAAACCGCAACAAACGGGGCCGAATGATCGGCCCCGCATGAGACGTCCCGTTCTGTTAGCGCCTTATTGTAAAGGATACGCGCTCCAAATTACACAGGGATAACCTCGCCGTTGTAGTTCTTCGTGATGAAGTCCTTCACATCCTGGGATGAGAGGGCGTCGATGAGCACCTTGGTCTTCTCGGAGTCTTCGTTGCCTTCCTTCACCACCAGGACATTCACGTAAGGCGAATCGCCAGCTTCGGTCTGCAGAACGAGGTCGGAGGACAGGTCTGCACCGATTGCGTAGTTCGTGTTGATAACAGCGATGTCGACGTCGGGCAGAATGGTCGGAACGGTGGCGGCTTCAACTTCCTTGAACTGCAGGTTCTTCGGGTTGCTCTTGATGTCCTTCGGCGTGGCGGCAAGGTCGGACGGATCGTTCAGCTCGATGAGTCCGGCGGTCTGCAGCAGCAGGAGCGAGCGGGCTTCGTTGGTGGTGTCGTTGGGCACGGCAACCGTGGCGCCATCGGCCAGCGCGTCAAGGGAGGCCGTCTTGCCAGCGTAGATGCTCATCGGCTCGATGTGCACGCCCAAGACGCTCACGAGGTGCGTTTTCTGCTCGGCGTTGAAGTCGTCAAGATAGGGGACATGCTGGAAGTAGTTCGCATCGATTTCACCGTCTTCGGTTGCCGTGTTGGGCAGCACGTAATCGGTGAATTCTACAACCTCGAGCTTGTAGCCGGCCTTCTCGACGAGCGGTGCCACTGCGTTGTTGAGGATCTCGGCGTGCGGCGTCGGGCTTGCGCCAATCTTGATGACGTTGTCTTCGGCTGCTGCAGAAGCGCTTGCGGATGCATCCGAGCTCGCAGCGCTCGAGCTAGCCGAGCTTCCTCCGCAAGATGCCAGGCCAAAGGCCAGAACAACGCCGAGCGCGGCAATGAGTATCGCCGCAAGTTTCCTATTCTTCTTGATTGCTGACATATTGTCTCCTTCCCCCTGGGCTGTCCCTCACAGCCCTCGATAGACTAATGGCTTAACAATACCTGCTTGCATTTGGTTGGCGCAAGGGTTGTTGTAATAAGCTTTATTGCAAAGCTGTTATCGATTGTGCCGATAGCCAATGTACGTACCGTATTTCAAACGTGTGTGAAAAGAGTCGCAAAAAACTTCTTGACAGATTTTGCTCCCCTGCGCTAAAGTGCCTTCAACAATCGAATAGCTCGAAACCGTTGAGGCGAAAGTCAAGCCATCCGGGCACTTACAGAGAGCGGACGTTGCTGAGAGTTCCGTGGTACGCTAGGTGGTAAATGGATCGCCGAGGGAAAGGGGAAAGGCCGAGGCGCAAGCCAAAGCCGAGTATCTGGACCGTGAGCCCGCGTTAGAGGCAGAACGCGTGATGGCGCGTTCACGAGTGGGTCTCGTAAGAGGCCAAGCAAAGGTGGCACCGCAGGTTGAATGGCCTGTCCTTTGAAACCCCGCATGGGGTTGCAAGGGACAGGCCTTTTAATTTGCGAAACGACGACTTCGGGTGATTCGAGTGGATGGGACGGGTAGGATGCCCGCCTCATCGGACAGCCAACCGGCCAGGTTGCAAAGGGCAGCCGGCCACGACAGAAAGGAACGAAAATGTCCGAGTCCACTACTGCGAAGCGCACCGTAACCGTCGAGTCCGAAGCCAATAAGGGGCTCACCACGCAAGACCTCATACTTATCGCCGTGCTGCTCGCCGCCGGCGCAGTGCTGAAACTTACCGTCGCAAGCTTCCTGTCGTTTGCAGGTATGAAGCCGAATTTCGTCATCGCAATGTACTGCCTGGCCATCATCCTGACGCGTCCGAAACTGCCGCAAGCGATCATTATCGGCCTCATCGCCGGCATCATGTGCCAGATCCCGATGCTGAACGCAACGCCGCTCGTGAACATCCCCTCCGAGGTGCTCGGCGCCCTTGCATGTGGCCTGCTCATTCACATCCCGCTCAACATCGGCGGTAAGCTGGACATCAACCCGATCGTGACGACGTTCCTCTCGACGGTCGTGTCGGGCTACACGTTCGCCATCATCGTCGGCACCGTGAACGGTCTGGCCCTGCCCGTCATCTTCGTGACGTACGCCGTCATGGTGTTCGGCACCGCAACGTTCAACGCAATTCTCGTGCAGATCCTCACGCCGCTCCTGCGCAAGGTCCTCAAGAAGTAGTTGCGTTGCGCCGTTTTTCAAACGGCGCAACGGCTGCCGCTGAAGCCTCCTGTGGCATGAACCGCAGGAGGCCTTGCTGACCTGCTTTTACTGCATCGTTTGACATGCTCTACAAGAAAGAAAGCCCATGATTGAGATCAGAAACTTCACGTTCACGTACCGCGAAAGCGATGCGCCTGTGGTGCGCGACATCAACTTGAGCATCCCCGCAGGTTCGTTCGTCGGCATCACGGGGGCGGCGGGAAGCGGTAAATCAACGCTCACGTATGCCATGAACGGCATCATCCCGCATTGCTATCCGGGCGATTTCTTCGGATCGGTCACGGTGGACGGACTCGATACCTGCGAGACGAGCCTCACCGACATCTCGCAGATCGTCGGCAGCGTGTGCCAGGACATCGACTCGCAGATCGTCACGTCCATCGTCGAGGACGAGATGCTTTACGGCCTGGAGAACTTCGGCGTCCCCCATAACGAAATAGAAAAGCGCGTCGAGGAAGCGCTCGAAGATATGGGAATTTCCGATTTGCGCGACCGCGTCATCGCCAGCCTGTCGGGCGGGCAGAAGCAGAAGGTGGCGATCGCCTCCATTCTGGCGCTGAAACCGAAGGTGCTCATGCTTGACGAGCCGACGGCCGAACTCGACCCGGCAAGCTCCCTGCAGGTGTTCCAGCTACTGGCTCGTTACGCACGCGAGCACGGCACGACCGTCGTGGTCGTCGAGCAGAAAATCGCACTGGTTTCTGAATTCGCGGACATGCTGGTCATTGTCGACAAGGGCACCATCCGCTTTGCCGATACGCCGGCCAACGTGCTCGCGCATTCGGAAGAGCTGTTGGAAATCGGCGTGAACTGCCCCCGCGCCACGACGCTTATGAACCGCTTGGCAGCGGATGGCGTATACAACGGCCCCGTATGCCGCAACGTGGAGGAAGCCTGTTATGCGCTGATGGGTATCCTCGGCGGCAACCCCGTCGGGCGCGCTCTGGCCGAAAGCGAGGCGATCGCATGACGATAGAATTCCGAGACGTCCACGCTTCGTACGATGCGAACACGCCCATTTTGCGCGGCGTCAGCTTCACCGTGAACGACGGCGAGTTCGTCGCGTTCGTCGGCACGAACGGTGCTGGCAAGTCCACGACGATGCGCCTGGTGAACGGCTTGATGAAACCCGAAAGCGGCGAAGTGCTCATCGACGGCGTGCCCACGACGCAGTTGAAGACGAGCGAGTTGGCCCGCCGTGTCGGGTTCCTGTTCCAAAACCCCGACAGCCAGATCTGCTGCAATACGGTGCGCGAGGAGCTGCTGTTCGGCTTTCGCGCGCTGAAGATGGACATGGACGATGCGGCCCGTCGCGTCGACGGCATCATTGCCGAGTTCGGCTTCAATCCCGATGACGACCCGTTCCTGTTGAACCGCGGTACGCGGCAGCTGCTCGCCCTTGCGTCAATCGTCGTGCTCGAAACACCCGTCGTCGTGCTCGACGAGCCAACGACCGGCCTTGACTTCAGGGAGTGCGTGAAGGTCATGGATATCATCCGCCGGCTGCACGAGCGCGGAACGACCGTCGTGATGGTCTGCCACGACATGGAGGTCGTCGCCGACTTTGCCGAGCGCGTCATCGTCATGAGCGATGGATTGGTTGTCGACCAGGGGCCGACGTTCGAGGTGCTGCGCAACCGCCGCACGCTCGAGGCCGCCAGCCTCGTACCGCCCCAGATCGTCGACATTTCCCTGGCTTTGCAGCTCATGGACCCTGCGCTTGTTGAATCTCCCATCGCACGCGCCAATACGCTCGCCGAACTTTATGCCGCGATCGCACCTGATGCACAAGCGGTCTCGTTTGAAGGAGTCGCTCGATGAACGGTTTTCTCGAATATGTACCGGGCACTTCGCTGCTCCATCGCATGAATCCGGTTGCCAAGTTGCTGTTCGCAGTGATTTTTGCCATCATGTGCTTCTGCACCAGCAATCTCGTCTTCCTTGGAGCCATGCTCGTGCTCGGTCTCGTGATGGCTGCAAGCTGCGGCATGATGCGCCAAACGTTCGGCCTCATGAAGGCCGTGTTCGTGTTCTCGCTCATCTTGGCGTTGCTGCTCATCCTGACCTCGTCGTCGGGAGAGCCCCTCGTCGATCTGCCGTGGGGCTATATCGGCACCGGATCGATCCTGGCCGCCGTCACCACCAGCGTGCGCTTGGAGGCTGCCGCTATTCCGCTGTTCCTCACGTTCTACGTCACGAAAATGTCCGATCTGTCGAATTCCGTCGTGAAGGTGCTGCACGTGCCGTATAAATATGCGTTCACGTTCACGTCGACCGTGCATTTTATACCGGTGTTCATGAACGACATGAAGGGCATCATGGAGGCGCAGACCGCGCGCGGCGTCGAATTCGACCAGGGCGGTTTCGTGAACAAGGTGCGCCTGATGGTGCCGCTTTGCGTGCCTTTGCTGGTCAGCTCGGTGCGCAAGACGAACAGCGCCGCCATCGCCGCCGAAGTGCGGGGTTTCAACCTGCGTACGCGCGAATCGGGATACAAGCAGTACCCGTTCGCGGCATACGACATCGCCGCCCTCGTGCTCGTGATCGCCCTCGTCGTCGTGGCGGTCATCCTGCACTAGCGATAAACCTATTTGTTGAAAGTCAGGCAGCGCATGGCGTTCAAGATGGCGAGTATCGAAACTCCCACGTCGCCGAATACAGCGATCCACATGTTGGAGATGCCGAATACCGGCAGGGCTAAAATCATGATGACGATTTTCACGGCCAAGGCGAAAACGATGTTCTGTCTCACGATGTGCAACGTCTTGCGGGCGATGGCGATGGCCTTTGCGATGTTGGAGGGCTTGTCATCCATTAGTACGACGTCGGCGGCTTCGATGGCGGCGTCCGAACCCATGCCGCCCATGGCGATGCCGATGTCGGCGCGCATGAGCACGGGTGCGTCGTTGATACCGTCGCCCACGAATGCAACCTTGCCCCTGTTGTTTTGAGCCTCGAGCAAGTCTTCAATGGCTGAGACCTTGTCATGCGGCATGAGCTGCGAGAAAACCTCGTCGACACCGAGTTCGGCAGCCACGGCATCGGCGACCTCCTTGCGGTCGCCGGTGAGCATGACGGTCTTCTTGATGCCGGCTTTGTGCAGGTCTTCAATCGCCTTCTTTGCGTCATCTTTCATCATATCGGCGATGATGATGTGGCCGAGATACTCGCCGTCAACCGCAACATGGAGGATTGTGCCGATGAGGTGACAGTTATGGAAGTCGATATCCTCGGCATTCATGAGTTTGTCGTTGCCGACGAACACGCGATGCTCGTTGACGGTGGCGGCAACGCCCTCGCCAGAAATCTCCTCCACGTTTTCGATCTTGCTGCGGTCAATCTCGCCGGAGAAGCTATCGACGACGGAAAGCGCGATGGGATGGTCGGAGTAAACTTCTGCATGGGCGGCATAAGAGAGCAATAAATCCTTATCGACGTCCTCGCGTGCATGAACAGCCACGACGCCGAAGGTTCCGTTGGTGAGCGTGCCCGTCTTGTCGAAGGCGATGGTTTCGACTTGGGAAAGTGTTTCCAGATAGCTGGAACCCTTCACCAGGATGCCCATGCGGCTGGCGGCCCCGATGCCGCCGAAGAAGGACAGCGGTACGCTGATGACGAGCGCACAGGGGCAGCTGACCACGAGGAACACGAGCGCGGATTCGACGGACTTGCTGATTGAGTGCCCCAGGAAGGGGCTCGCGATGGCGATGAGAAGCGCCAGGCCAACGACGATGGGCGTGTACACCCGTGCGAAGCGGCTGATGAAGTTCTCGGCGCGGGCCTTCTTCTCCGAGGCGTTCTCGACGAGCTCGAGGATGCGCGAGACGGTGGACTGCTCGAAGGCCGAGGTCGTCTTGACGGTGAGCATGCCGGTCATGTTGACGCAGCCGCTGATAACCTGCCCGCCCTCTTCCACGACGCGGGGTATCGACTCGCCGGTGAGCGCCGAGGTGTCGATCTGCGACTTGCCTGCGATGACGATACCGTCAAGCGGCACGCGCTCGCCGGCCTTGACGACGATTTCGGAGCCTATGGCAACTTCGTAGGGGTCGACTTGGACAAGCTCGCCGTCGCGCATGACATTCGCGTAGTCAGGGGCAATATCCATCATGTCCGAGATCGATTTGCGCGTCTTGCCTACGGCGTAGCTTTCGAACAACGAGCCAACCTGGTAAAAAAGCATGACAGCTGCGCCTTCGGCCATGTGGGCTTCGGATTCGGGGAAGAAGATGAGGGAGAATGCGCCGATGGTGGCAATGGCCATGAGCAGATTCTCGTCGAAAGGTTGTTTGTGCGTGATACCATGCCAGGCTTTTGCCAGCACGTCGTAGCCTGCGATTAGGTAGGGGATGAGGAACGCGATGAATTCGATCCACTGGCCGTAGGGCAGTGATTCAAACACCCCGGTTATCTTCAGGGCTTCTACCGCGAGGAAAACACCAAGCGCAACGAGTATGCGGTTACGCAGCTTTTTCTGCTTCTTGTTCACAGCGACCTGCTTCCATCTAGGCGAGAAGTGAGTAATCATTATGTGAACGATTGTTCATATATTCAGTTAAAAATAGAGACACTTCCATTTCATGTCAAGACCTTTTCGAAAGATTTTCGATGACTTTTTCACGCAACATTGTCAGCTCCTCCGCTTTTCGCGTGGAGCGCGTGAATGCCTAAAGCCATTGGCTGAAACAAGACGATTGCCGCTCGTATAGTAGAAACTTGACATTAACGGATATGACAAAGCTCCAATTGTCTATGAGATGGCGTTTTTGCTACAATCTTCCTCAGGCCTAAGGGTCATTTCTTGAAAAGAACGCATCTGGAGCTTGCAGCTTTGCTGCTTGCACAACGGGGAACCACGTGAGAATCGTGGACGGTGCCGCCACTGTGTAGACGCTCGTATTGAGTCGTCAAGTCAGATTACCGGCTGGATGTAAGGCTAGTTGCGCGTTGCTACGCAGTTAGGAGTTGTGCATGTCGGTGTATCTGACAGCTTTGCACTTGTCTCAAAACCATTGCGACCACTACGAGCAAATGTGTGGACAGGAGCGTTCGCATATGGTCGAGGTTGATTCAAACCGTCAAGCTTTGCGCCATCTAGTTGCATAAAACCGTGGAAGGCATACGCCCTTCCACGACTCGAATTTCTCGGGCGGATTGACTCCTTCCTTTCCGCCGTTCTGTATCACGGCGCGCGACCCGCTCTCCCTTCCCGAGGGTCGCGCGCCATCTCTGTTGCCGCCAACCACAGATTAACTGTTGACGAGACGGCTAAGCAGGCACTCGAGAACCTGGCGATGCGTCATTGTGTCTCGATGGACGAGGGGTCCTAAAGAATGACCTCGCAATCTGGCTCGATGTCAGCGAAGAGCTTGACGGACTGCTTGAGCGCGGCGTCGAACTTGTCATCTTCTGCATCGAGCGTGAACTTGTAGGTCATCGCGTTGACCGAAGCGCTGTTGACCCCATCGAGCTTCTCTATTGCAACTTTGATCTTGCCTGCACAGTTGGCGCAGAGCTCACCTTCCAGTTTGTAAACCTTACGCATGAGGGCTCCTTTCATAAATATGATTATTTGTTCATATGTTCATGAAAATCATATTTACGACAATGCCTTTTGTCAAGAGCGAGACTAGGTCAATCTCTTGGCTCGAAAGTCGATTACTTCAACGAGAACGTGAGCAGCACGGGATTGTGGTCGCTGTACTGATAGCCGGTGTCGATGTTAACGGCACGTGCGTGAACGTTGTCGGACACGATGAAGCCATCGATCGTCACCGTGTATGTCACGCCTTTCTCGTAAGGTATGTCGGTTCCCCGGCACGTGGCTACGTCGGTCAGGTTGTCGGGCTCTACGACGGTGAAGCCATCTGGCAGGACGCTCTCGTCAAACGTGGCGAGCCAAGGCGGGATAAGCTGTTGCGAGGGGTAGAGGTTCTCGCTTCCACAGAGGGAATGGTTCCAGTCTCCGCCGGCGATGACGTAGTTGCCGGCTGCCGCCTCGCTGGCTATCACGCCCATGATCAGCTCGAGTTGCTGTTCGCGGATGACCCCGCCCTCGTCATAGGCTGACATATGGCTGTTGATGAGCACGAGTTCCTTGCCGTTTTCGACGGGTATCCGCTCGACGAGGAAGCAACGGTCGAGGTCGAAGAACTTGGTGGGGAACCCGAAATCGACTGGATAACTGCGCCTTACAGCCTCGTCGACGGTCGCATTCGAAAGCGATAGCAGCCCTCCGTTCACGATGCCGTGAGGCTCGCTGGGAGGGTACGCGAGAAACGCCGTGTGGAAGTTGATGGCAAATGCCGCGTTCATAGCCGGGAATGCCGCCTCGATGGCCTCCCTCTGGTTAACGCCATAGCTGCGCGTGGAGTCGGTATCCACTTCTTGGAACAGCGCGAAATCGGGGTCGAGGGCCCGCATGGCCTCGATCGCCCCTTCGGTGCAAGCCAGAACGCTCTCTTTGCTCACTGCAACGGAGTGCTCGCCGACCGTAAGGGTACCGTCTTCCATGATTCCTTCGTCCATGAAGAACGTGTAATCGGGAGTGTAGGCGCCGAATCCGATGTTGTACGTTACCGCCGTATAGTCTGTTCCCGTAGAAAGGGCCGATGCGGTTGTGTTGCCGGTGATTTCGATGGTCTCGTTGTCGGGAATGCGGTCGTAGGTGACCATGAGGTAGGCGACGTATCCTCCCATGATCAGGGCAAGTGCCGCTATTATTGCGCCGATAACAATCAAGATGCGTTTTACGAACGAGCCCATATCCGTCTGCTTCCTCTGCATCGGTTTTCACAACGTTGATTATATGCCCTCAGAATGGCAGGTTTGCATAGCTGGCTCAATTGACTCTCTCTATGTTGAATGAGCCGGAGGAGCATCTCTCGACCCAATAAAAGCACGTCGATGGTTGCTTATTAAAGCCGCTTCCAATACGACGGCGGACCCGCTTTAGCGAGCCCGCCGTCGACGATGAGCCGAAGATGCATTCTCCAGCTCATCGCATGCTGTCAAGATGATGGATTGTCTTCCTAAGCGGAAATCGCCTCAACCGGGCATGCGTCGACGCAGGAACCGCAGTCGATGCAGGCATCTTCGTCGACAACGCAAACGCCGTCGAGCGAAAGGGCGTTTTGCGGGCACTCGTCCACGCAAACGCCGCAGGCGATGCAATCGTCAGCATTGATGGTAACAGCCATGGTTTCCCCTATCTCTCTTTTGACGCTTTAGTTGGGATGCTCAATTTCGGGAACCGCCCACATGGCTTGTTTGCCCGGAAAGGGTTCCAGATAGCGTCCTTACAGAAGCACCGTTATGTTATGCGGAAGGCATCGGGCCTGTTCCGCATGAGCATTGTAACGCGTCTCATCGGCAATTCGGCATGTAATTCTTAAGGGGAACCTGTAGAAACAGCCACTTCTAAACCCCTTCTGCACAGGATTCGAAAGGATGCCTCTGGACCCGCCATTCCCTAGGTGGGATTCACGTGAACGGTGACGTGTTTGACCTGAGGACATTCGCTCTCGATGTGTTCGTGTACGGCTTCTGCGCGGCGATGGGCCTCGTGAAGCGGGAGCGATCCGTCCATGGCCACCTCGACGTCGGCGTAATACTGGCTGCCGAAGCGACGCGTCACCACCGAGTCCACGTGATCGATGCCTTCGCAGGAGTACACGTGCTCGGCTATGAGCTCGTTGAGCTCGTCGCCGCCCGACTCGTCCACGAGCTTTCCGATAGCCTCCCGTCCGACTTCCCAGGCAACCTTCAGAATGAACAGGCAGATCACTATGGAGGCGAGCGAATCGCCAAGGGGGAATCCGAGGCGCGTTGCCCCGACTCCGATGAGCGCGGCCACGGACGAGAGCGCATCGGTGCGATGATGCCAGGCGTCGGCCATGAAGACGTCGGAGCCGATCTTGCGCGCTCCATGGCGTGTATACCAGAACATGGCTTCCTTAACCACGATGGAGACGCCTGCCGCCACCAATGCCAGGATGCCGGGAACTTCCTCTTGCGAACCGCCGCCGATAGCCGCCTGCACGCCGGCGATGCCAATGCCGATACCGACACATGCGAGGATGATGGCCAACGCGGCAGCTGCGAGCTGCTCGAAGCGCTCGTGTCCGTAAGGATGGCTTTCATCAGCTTCGCGACGGGCGATTCTGTCTCCCACGTAGGCAACTGCAGTTGCAAGCACGTCGGATGCTGAGTGCACGGCGTCTGATACGAGCGCCATGGAGTTGCCCAAGATGCCGGCTACTAGTTTGAACACGGCGAGTAACACGTTGCCGCCCACGCCGACAGCGCTCAGCTGCGCGACGGTGCGGTTGCGTGCAGCAGCTTCCTCGCTTGTCTGCGAGCAGACGCTCGGGCTGACGACGTGCGCGATGTCGTGAGGCTGTTGATCTGTTGCCTTGTTTTCCATGGCGTGTAAACTACCACGACGCTGAGCGGTTAGTCATTAGTAACATTATAAAGGCTTGAAATAACAAGCGCTGCTCTCTTGAGCAGGCAAAACAGATTGCATGCGCTCTCCAATCTGAAGGACTTGTGAAGCGTTGCCCTTCGGGTTCGCTGGACAGAGGCCTCCTGGTCGGTCTGCTCAAGTGACACACGGGAAGCGTGCGGCTATAATGACCTCTAACGGGCAAAATGCTATTGCCGCATTCTGCGGGCGGCGATAGAGCCGTTTCTGCGCATACGCCATGTTGCCATGGCGCAGTACTTCTTTTCTGCATTGACTTTTTCATTCTGCAAAGACTGTAGATCATTCACGCATGCCCGCATGCATTAGAGAGAGGAATTGCCATGGCAATCGACCGCCATGAACTTTGGGGTAATCTCGGTATGGATTTGGAAACCCACGACGTGCTGTGCTCCGTGCTGCCGCAGGCGTTCGGCGATGTGTACCTTTCGCAGGAAAACCGTCCTGAAGGCATGGCCTTCTGGGACATGGTCGTCGCTGACGTTCACGGCATCCGCCCGCAAGAGCTCGTCGACGAGCAGGCCAAGGGCCGCAAAGTGTTCGGCACCTTCTGCACCTACGTACCCGACGAGGTTGTCATCGCCGCTGACGGTATCGTGACCGGCCTTTGTGGCGGCTCGCAGTTTTGGGTACCCGAAGGCGAGAAGTACCTACCCGCCGACATGTGCCCGCTGATCAAGGCATCCCTTGGCGCCCGCATGGGCAAGACGTGCCCCTTCTTCCGCATCGTCGACCAGATCGTGGGCGAGACCACCTGTGACGGCAAGAAGAAGATGTACGAGATCATGGCCGAAGACGTGCCGATGTACATCATGAACCTCCCCAACATGAAGCGCCCGCAGGACGTCGCCGCCTTCGCGGACGAAATCGCCCTGTTCAAGGCCAATGTCGAGGAAGTTACCGGCAATGAGATCACGGTCGAGAAGCTGGCAGAGGCCATCAAGGTCATCAACGAGCGTCGCAAGGCGCTGGCGCGCGTGTACGAGACCCGCAAGAATTCCGACGTCATTCCCATCTCCGGTACCGACGCCCTGCTCATGATGCAGATTGCCTTCTTCGATGACCCGGTTCGCTGCGCCCAGATGGCCAACAAGCTGGCTGATGAGCTCGAGCAGCGCCTGGTCGACGGCGTCTCGGTCTTCCCGGCTGGCACAAAGCGCATCCTGCTCACCGGCACCCCGCTGGCTATCCCCAACTGGAAGCTGCATCACATCATTGAGACCTCCGGTGCTGCCATCGTTTGCGAGGAGAACTGCACGGGCACCAAGTTCTTCACGAACCTGGTCGACGAGTCGCAGACCACGCTCGAGGGCATGTACCAAGCGCTGGCCGAGCGCTACATGAAGATCAACTGCGCTTGCTTCACGCCGAACAAGACCCGCATCGACGAGGTTCTCGCGCTCGCGAAGGAATACAAGGTCGACGGCGTCATCAACACGAACCTCAAGTTCTGCACGACGTTCAAGACCGAGGCGCCTGCGCTTGAGAAGGCTCTCGAGGAAGCCGGCATCCCCGTCCTCGACATCGAGACAGACTACACCGACAACGACGCAGAGCAGCTGCGCACCCGTATTGGCGCATTCGTCGAGATGCTGAGCGAATAATCACTGACAAGCGCTGCGGGAGGGCGGTCCCTCTCGCAGCGTCTTTGGGAAATCGGATGCGCATGGACTTGGGCGAGCGTATAGAGCAGGCACGGCAAGAGAACCCTGGGGTTCGCATCGACTGCTACGTGCTGTTCGAGAGCCACACTGACGCGATGCAGCTTTACGAGCTTTCGCGAGCGGCGGGCTTGGGTGCACGCATTTCGACGACACCGCGACAAGCGAGGTCGAGCTGCGGTGTGGCGCTTCTCGTCAGCTGCGACGAAGCCAAAGCGGTGGAGACGATCGCGCTCGATTCCAACACCCCTTTCGAGAACATCGTGCCGCTCCCCAACCAGATAACCCCGCATCGTGATGTATATTGCTAAGGTGGGACGGGTATCCCGGATACAAATCCCATCCGTGGGATTTGTATCCTGGATACCCGTCCCGCATTATAGAAGGAGAGGAAACGCTTGATTTATTTCGACAACGCTGCAACCACCTGCATGAAACCGCCCGAGGTGGCGGTTGCCGTGGCGCGTGCAATCGACTCGTTCGGCGGCGTAGGTCGCGGGGTTCACGAGGCTTCCCTCGACGCGGGGATGACGGTGTTCTCAGCACGTCAGCGGATTGCGAACTTGTTCGGTTATCCGAATCCCAAGCAGCTTTCATTCGCGTACAACGCGACCGAAGCCTTGAACATCGCAATCTGCGGATTGCTCGAACCAGGGGACCATACCGTAACCACCGCGGCATCACACAATTCCGTGCTGCGCCCGCTGTTCCGCGCCCAAGACTCTGGACTTGCCGAGGTGACAATCGTTCCCATCGGTCCAGATGGGTCGATCGATTACGACGAGTTCGAAGCCGCATTCAGGCCGAATACGCGTCTGGCTGCGGTTACGCATGCCTCCAACCTGACGGGGGACGTGTACGACATCGCGCGCATGGCCGAAATCGCGCATGCGCACGGCGCCTTCCTCGTCGTGGATGCAGCCCAGACGGCTGGCATTGTGGACATCGACATGACATCCGACAACCTCGACGTAGTCTGCTTCACTGGGCACAAGAGCCTTTACGGCCCGCAGGGTACAGGCGGTCTATGCGTCAGGGAGGGCATCGACATCAAGCCTTTCAAGGTAGGCGGATCGGGTACGCACAGCTATGACCGCGAGCATCCCTCGTTCATGCCTGAGCGACTGGAGGCTGGCACCCTCAATGCTCACGGAGTTGCGGGCCTGCTGGCTGGCGTGACCTACATCACCGACAAGGGCGTTGACGTCATTCGCGCTGAAACGCAGGCTTTGGCCTCCCGTTTTGAGAATGGCGTGCGCGAGATTGGCAACGTGAAGCTCTATGGAGGCGGCGGAATGGACCGCACGGGCATTATCACGCTCAACATTGGTGATTTCGATTCGGCCCTGGTTGCAGATCTGCTCAACGCCGAGTTCGGCATCTGCACCCGTGCGGGAGCTCACTGCGCCCCGCTCATGCACGAAGCGCTCGGGACAGACCAGCAGGGGGCAGTGCGTTTCAGCTTTTCGCACTTCAACACCGAAGAGCAGGTTGATGCTGGTATTGCCGCTATAACCGAAATAGCCAAGGAGCTTT
This sequence comes from Eggerthellaceae bacterium, assembly GCA_017432445.1. Lineage (GTDB taxonomy): Bacteria > Actinomycetota > Coriobacteriia > Coriobacteriales > Eggerthellaceae > UBA9715. The sequence goes on from JAFRJC010000120.1 coordinate 57,472, forward strand.
CGTAATGCGCGAGAAGACGTTGAAACAGGTTGTGACTTTCGCAACGACATCCGATGCCATGGCGATGGAGGCGGCGGCGCGCGAATTCGGCATCCCAGGGCGCGTGATTCCCGTACCTTCGGAAATCAGCGCTGGATGCGGGCTTTCGTGGTGTGCGGGCATAGATGAGAAGGAAGCCCTTCTGGCAGGGATCGAGAAGCATTCTCTTTCGTATGAGGGCTTTTTCGAAGTATTAATGTATTAAACGCGGAAATGAGCAAAAGAGGAGTCTCCTTCTCTGCTCATTTTAAAAACGGTTGGATGGGGGATGCTATGCGCATCGGCATTGATATCGGATCGACGGCGGCAAAGGCCGCGGCGCTCGAAGGCGACGAACTGGTCTGCACGCTTGTTGTGCCGACGGGCTTTAACGGCGTGGATGCAGCGATGCGTCTGGCCGACGGGTTGCGTGCGCAGGGCATCGACCCTACGGCATGCGACGCGAACGTCGTCGCTACGGGTTACGGTAGGATTTCGGTTCCTTACGCTGGCAAAACCGTTACCGAAATCACCTGTCACGGTCGTGGTGCAACGTACCTGTTCGGCGGAAACGGCACGATTATCGATGTTGGCGGGCAGGATACCAAGGTTATCCAACTTCAAGATGGCAAGGTGAAGAAGTTCGTGATGAACGACAAGTGCGCTGCGGGAACGGGCAAGTTCCTCGAGGTCATAGCCGACCGTATGGGGGTCACTCAAGAAGAGCTCGCGACACTGGCGGCCGCCGGAGAGCCCACCCAAATTTCCAGCATGTGCACCGTGTTCGCCGAATCGGAAGTTATTTCGCTCATCGGCAAGGGCGAGCCACGCGAGAACATCGCCAACGGCGTCATCGAATCCGTTATCACCAAGGTCGCCTCGCTTGCCGGCAACCTCGTGCAAGGTGACGTCTTCCTCACCGGCGGGCTTTGCGACAACGACTACGTTCTGGAGCGATTGTCGAGCCATCTGGGCAAGCCCGTCTGCACTGACCCGAATGCACGCTATGCCGGAGCGATAGGCGCAGCACTTTCAATCTAGAGCATGCGGCAAAGCAACTAGAAGCAACTAGCACCAGGTGCTAGTTGCTTTTTCTTGACTCAAAACGCGTTGGAAATCATGTCGGAGATAAGCCCTTCGACCCATCCAAGACCAGAGGGTCCTCTACGTGCTGAACGGCTGATGCAAGCAAATACTGCGCTGGAATCGCAGACGGTTTCTTATGGAGAAGAAACCGTTTCACTCAAGTGTTCGCCCTATTTCATCTCGGTAAAGCAACTAAGGTTACTTAATTATATAGGAGTTTCTTAATAACACCGATTATTTAAAAAAATACTAAAAATAATGAATCATCAATTATTGTAAAGACCATTATGAAACACTATAATGGCTTTAATAATCGCGGTTATTAAAGACTGGCATTAATAGCTGCGACAACCCATTAATCTGCGTAATAATTTGAAAGGAGTGGTGAGTGCACATGAAGCTAACCATTGGAAACCTGCATGTGCAGGATGTCTGCCTTGGGTCAGAGAATTCCTTCAAAGATGGAATCCTGACCATCGACAAGGAGGCAGCCATCGCGTACCTGAAGGAGGAGGACGACCACATCACCGATTTGGATATCGTGATCGCTCATCCTGGTGATGACACGCGCATCGTGCCTGTCATCGAGACCATCGAGCCGCGCGTGCGCATGGACGGGCGTTGCCTGTTCCCGGGCGTCACTGGCGACCTCGTACCTGCTGGCGATGGCGACCTGAAGGCCTTCAAGGGCTGCTGCGTCACCGTGGTCGGCAAGGAGTGGGGCAGCTTCGGCGACGGCGTTATCGACATGGGCGGAGAAGGCGCCAAGCAGACGTACTTCTCGAAGCTCATCAACATCTGCCTCGTGGGCGACACCGACGAGGAGTTCGAGCGCCATGAGCAGCAGAAGATGAACCACGCACTGCGCTGGGCGGGTCACCGCTTCGCAGAGTGGATCGGCCAGATCGCCAAGGACATCGAGGCCGAGGACACCGAGGTCTATGAGTTCGATCCCATCACCAAGCGCGAAGCTGCCAAGAACGATCTGCCGAACGTGGTTGCCGTTCTGCAGCCTCAGTCCCAGATGGAAGCCCTCGGCTACAACGACCTGTGGTACGGCTGGGATATGAACAAGTACCTGCCGAGCTTCGTCAGCCCCACCGAGGTGTTCGACGGCGCTATGATCTCCGGTTCGTTCATGCCCGCATCCTCTAAGTGGTCCACCTACGAGATGCAGAACTTCCCCATCCTGAAGGAGCTCTTCGCTGAGGATGGCAAGGAGTTCAACTTCATCGGCGTCATCATGTCCAACCTCAACGTTGCCCTGGACCAGAAAGAGCGTTCCGCCATCATGGTCCGCAACATGGCCCTCTCGCTCGGTGCTGACTACGCGCTGGTCACCGAGGAAGGCTACGGCAACCCCGACACCGATTACGTCCGCTGCCAGGTCATCCTCGAGGATGCTGGCATCCCCGTCGTCGGCGTTTCCGACGAGTCCGACGGCCGCGATGGCTTCGGCCAGCCGTTGGTCGTGCTCAACGAGAAGCTGACCGCGCTCGTGTCCACCGGCAACGTCGGCGCGCTTTCCGACCTGCCCGCCTGCGCTACGGTCATCGGCAACCTCGAAGCTATGAACCGCGACGGCATGTCCGGCTCTTGGGGCTATGACGAGATCCTGGGCAAGTCCGCCCGCGACGATGGCTCCATCATCATGGAAAACAACAACTGGTTCTGCGGTAACCACATTTCTGGTTTCGCCGTCAAGACCATGGTCGAAGTGTAAGGGAGGAGGAAGCTATGACCAAGAAGGTTATCTACTACGTCAACCAGTTCTTCGGCGGCATCGGCGGCGAAGACACGGCTGATTTCGAGCCGGAAATTCGCGAAGGCCAGGTAGGCCCCGCAACGGCTGCTGCCAGCCAGCTGGAAGACGCGGAGATCACGCACACCATCATCTGTGGTGACAACTTCATGGGCTCGAACACCGAGGAAGCACTCGACCGCATCGCCAAGATGCTCGAGGACAAGGAGTTCGACCTGCTCATCGCCGGTCCCGCCTTCCAGGCAGGCCGTTACGGCGTGGCATGCGGCAACGTGTGCAAGATGGTTCAGGATCGTTTCGGCAAGCCGACCGTCACGTCCATCAACGTCGAGAGCCCTGGCGTCGAGATGTTCAAGAAGGACATCATCATCGTGGAGGGCGCTAACGCTGCCGCCAAGATGCGCAAGGACCTCAAGAACCTCATCAAGGTCGCCAACAAGATGCTGAAGGGCGAGCAGCTCCAGTGCGCAGTCGACGGCTACTTCCCGCGCGGCAAGCGTGCCGAGCTGTGGCTCGAGGATACGCGTGAGAACACCGCAGCTTATCGTGGCGTTCAGATGCTCATCAAGAAGATCAAGGGCGAGGATTACCAGACCGAGCTCATCATCCCGAAGAAGGATGTTGTGCCCATCGCCGATCCTGTCAAGCTGGACGAGGCCGTTATCGCTCTGGTCACCACTGGCGGTATCGTACCGGTCGACAATCCCGACCGCATCCAGTCCGCTTCCGCCACGCGTTGGGGCCGTTACGACATCTCCGGTGTCGACTCGCTGCCCAACCGTGCAGCCGAAGGCTACAAGACGATTCACGCAGGTTTCGACCCGGCTGCTGCCGACGCCGATCCGAACGTCATCATGCCTGTCGACGCGATGCGCGCTTACGAGAAGGAAGGCAAGTACGCCCGCCTGCACAACTACTTCTACTCGACGGTAGGCACGGGCACGACGGAATCCGAGGCCGCTCGCATGGCTTCCGAGATTATCCCGTACCTCGAGGAGGACGGCGTCAACGCCATCATCCTCACCAGCACTTGAGGCACCTGCACTCGTTGCGGGGCAACGATGGTCAAAGTTTTCGAACGTGCTGGTTTCCCGATCGTTCATGTGTGCAATCTTATTCCGGTGTCCACGACCGTTGGCGCCAACAGGATGGTTCCCACCATCTCCATTCCGTATCCGCTCGGTGACCCGAACACGCCGAAGGAAGAGCAGTGGAAGCTGCGCTACCACCGCGTGGGCGTCGCTATTGATGCGCTCGCCACTCCGGTCGAGGAGCAGACGGTCTTCAAGGTAAAGATCTAAATCCGATCTTGTTTAATTGGGCGTGTCAGGGTTTCGGCCCTGGCACGCCGATTGCTCGTCATCCTGCCAAGTTTTCGATGATTGTTCCAATCGGAAATCGCAGATAGATTTGTTTTTTCCTTTTGCATTTTTTACTGATGGCGGCTATTCACTAAATCAGGGGATGTTATGAATAAAAACGAGTTTACGAATCCGGTATTTGTTATCGGATTGCTGTTAGCCGCTGGGCTATCCATCTGGGGCATAGTGGGCAACGAAAGCTTCTCTGCTGTCGCTGGCGCTATGTTCACGTTCTTGACGACTGATTTCGGGTGGTTGTATCTGCTCGTCATGCTTTCGTTCGTGTTCTTCGCTATTGGACTTGCAATATCGAAGTACGGAAAGATCAAGCTTGGGCCGGATGATTCCAAGCCTGAGTATTCCACCATGTCATGGTTCGCCATGCTTTTCGGCTGCGGCATGGGTGTTGGTCTGGTGTTCTGGGGCATTGCAGAGCCGATCTCCCATTACGTAGGGCCCATGGCTGGTATCGAGCCCAGCTCGCCGGCATCCGCCCAGTTCGCCATGTCCGCATCGTTCATGCACTGGGGTCTCCATCCCTGGGCTGGTTACGTCGTCGTCGGTCTGGCCTTGGCCTACCTGCAGTTCCGCAAGGGTAAGCCGGCGCTGATCTCCTCGGCGCTCGAGCCGCTCATCGGCGAGAAAAACGCCAAGGGTGCCCTGGGCAAGGTCGTGGACATCCTTTCCATCTTTGCAACGGTAGCCGGCGTGGTTACCTCGCTCGGTCTGGGTGTTCTGCAGATTAACGCAGGTGCTAACTACCTGTTCGGTGTTCCCATCAACTTGACAGTCCAGATTATCATCATTGCTATTATCTCGGTCATATACATCGGTTCTTCTGTCGTCGGCATCGACAGGGGCATCAAGGTCATCGGCGACCTGAACCTGTGGATCGCCATTGGCGTGCTCCTCGTTTGCTTCATCGTGGGCCCGAAGGTCGACACGCTCAACAACCTGGTCGGCGGCCTCGGCGATTACTTCGGCACGTTCTTCCAGAGCTCGCTCGGCATCAGCGCCTACGGCGACAACGGCTGGATGCTCGGCTGGCGCGTCTTCTACTGGGCATGGTGGATTGCATGGGCACCCTTCGTGGGCGTCTTCATTGCCCGCATTTCCAAGGGTCGCACCATTCGCGAGTTCGTGACGGGCGTTCTGCTGGTTCCTGCTGTGGCTTCCATCCTGTGGTTTGCCGTGATGGGCACCATGGGCCTCACGCTGGCTCAGAATGGCGTTCTGACTCCCGATCAGGTGGCTGGCATTGCTGCCTCGCCTGAGACCGGTCTGTTCCTGGTGCTCAGCAAGTACCCGCTCGGCATGATCATTTCGGCCGTTGTGCTGCTGCTCATCTGCACGTTCTTCATCACGTCGGCGAACTCCGGCACGTTCGTTCTGGGCATGCTCTCCTCGAACGGCAACCTGAATCCGTCGAACGCCAAGAAGATCCTCTGGGGCGTTATCCAGTCCGTCCTCGCTGTGGCTCTGCTCATGGCCGGTGGTCTGAAGCCGCTGCAGACCATTTCGATTGCTGCGGCGTTCCTGTTCATCTTCATCATGATTGCCATGATGTTTGCGGTGATCAAGGCGCTTCAAGCTGACAAGGATACGCCCAATGTGGGTGATCCCGACTTCGTGCCCGATCCAGATGTGGCGGCTATGGAGGCTGCTGCAGATCAGTCGTAGCACGATTCCTTAGAAATCCGAAGAGCCGCCGCGATAATTCGCAGCGGCTCTTCTCATTTGTGGTGGCAGCTCCGAAGGTAACCGGTTTCCGTCGGAGCTTCCACTACAAGAGTATTGCGGCGAGCGCAACCCACGCAGCGCGCGACGTGTCGCATGTGGCCGCAGGCTTCATGAGCTCAGATTCGAGCGCGCTTGCAAGCCTTGCCTCGAAATCGGGCAGATCCTCGTCGAGGGGCACGTCCACATCGTGTATGCGCGGTGGCTTCACGAACGTAACGGCATCGCCGTCCACGTTTGCCTCGATCCACGGACGGATGCCCGGCAAATCAGTGCATACGACCTTGCAGCCGCAGGCCAATGCCTCGAGAATGACGAGCGGCAGTCCTTCGAAGAACGAGGGAAGAACGAAGACGTCGGATTCGTTGTATCTGATCGCAAGCTCATCTTGTCCGAGTGCGCCAACGAACTGAGTGGGAAGGGCGTAGTCATGGGCAAATTGCACCAGTTCGGCATACTCCTGCTCATTGCTATAGCCGCCTACGAGCTTGAGTTGGACATTCGGAATGCGCATTCTCAACTGCTCAAGTGCCCTCAGAAGAGATCTGACGCCTTTCTTGTAGCATATCTTTCCTACATACACGAGCTTGGCCGTGCCCGGCTTCCGAAGACCGGGCTGCGCGAAGAACGTGCTGGCATCATAGCCGGTGCCGACGATTCGAATCCTGTCCTTGTCGATTCCATATACGGCAGTGATTTCTTCGGCCTGCGCGCTGTGGAGTGAATACACGCGATCGAGCATGGCTATCCGAGTGCGGATGAACTCGCGCTCGAGGCGGATTTGACGCATCTGGCGGATATCGGTCGAGTGCGAAAGCCCGCAGGCGACACATCCTTTGAACGCCTGGTCGCTCTGTCTCCGCTCGGCGAGCTTCTGCACGAGCACGGCGCAGAGCAGGTACAGGTGGTGGCAGATGATAATATCGGGAACAAAGCAGTCGAAAACTTCGTCAATTGCCTGCCCGAATGCTGTCTTGAACTGCTCGGTCATGGTCGGAGTCAAGTCGCGGTAACGTGTCGAGCGATAGGGCATGACGTCGGACATGCCCACGACAGGGAAGGGGAGTTCGGGCGTTTCGAATCGCACGGGTTGGAACGCGACACCCGGCGCGAACACGGGATCGTCTTCCGGGGCTATGCCCGCGACGACCGCTTGGTCGTGCCCCATGCGAGAAAGAGCAGCTACAGTTTTATTTAAATACACGCCGCTCCCTGTTGAATCGGGCTTCTGGGCGCTGAGGTGGAGTATCTTCATGCACGCCTTTCTGGTAATCTTATCGGGATTAGGATACCAAACGTAATGGGAATTATCGGATGAATTCTGGTATAGGAGGCGATTATGGCAACGGTGAGGGCGTGGACTCGGCAAGTTCCCCAAGTATGGGATGAAATACAGAGCACAGGTCGCTACCGCGTGTTGGAGGAATATGTCCGCGCGAAGAATGCCGAGATCTCCGATTACTACATAGAGCTGTACCGGTGGCTCACGATGATGTGCCGCAACCGCGTTGCCATGCCCGAAGACGCCGAGTTTCCTATCTGGCTTGCATTGACCGAAGATCAGCGGCTTCCCGCAGCTCCTGATACCATCTCGCTTACGCTCGACATCCCCGAAGAGTCCCTGTTCATCTTGGACTACGACAGATGGGGATATCGCGTGAACCACTGGTACGTACCGCGCGATGCCAATGACGAAGCAGCTTTTAACAAGGAGTTGGAGCGATACGGTATCGGCAACGAGGCAGCGCTCATCACAGGCGAACTCGGCAACCATTACCCCGCCTTGAAGAGGAAGATTCAGGCGAGTTGGCAGCGCGCTCTCGACGTGCCGAATCCCCGCATGGACTTGAACGTCGGTGTCATCTGGGAGATTCTTCCCGAATGGGTGCAAGAGGTGGAATTCTATGAGTGATGAGATTCTGACCCTTTACACAGCTCAGACCCAGACGGTCCTCGACGTTATCGAGCGCGATGGCTATTCGCGTGTCAAGCGCGCATACATCCAGCAGAAATACGCGGGTCAGGCGTGGGTGTTCCAGCAGGCATATTCCTTCTTCGCTCAGTATGCTCCCCGGTACGTGACGCCGCCCGAGGGCGCTGAGTCGGGCATATGGTGCTACAAGGATTGGCGTTGGGCCGTAACCGGTGCGGGCTGCTCGCTGCTAGAGTTGGCGGTGCCTGCGGATCAGGCGGTGCTGTTCGATTCGCGTGTATGGAATCGCATGTTGAACCTCGAATTCATCGGCGCGGATTCAGCCGAAGAGGATGCCTTCGAGCAGCGTATCACCAACATGGGCATGAAGAGCACAGCCGAAGCGTTCACCACGTCGTTTTATCCGACCGTGAAACGCGAAATATTGCAAAGCTGGCAGCGCCTATTCGGGTCAGCGGAAGGATGCCCCGACACCTACGTGGAAGCTGGCTTATGGGAGCTGCGGCGTGAATGGATAGTGTCGGTTCGGCAAGGTTGATGCAGATTTATTGGTACAGTAGTGGTATTGTGTCTCTTGCGAGGTTGGTTTGCGAGAAAGCTGCACTTGCGAGCAAGTTGCATGGTACGGCAGGACGTGCTGGCATAATGACAGCACGCCGGCGGATTCGAAAACGAACTCCGTCAAAAGCGGGGCTCGTTTTCGCGAGCAGCACGAGGATTGCTTAATGGATTTCAAACAATTGCGCTCATTCATAGCGGTGATTCGTTATGGGAGCTTCACGACGGCAGCCGCTAAGCTGCGCATTTCGCAGCCGACGGTCAGCACCCACATTCGCCAGCTCGAAGAAGAGCTGGGTACGCCCCTCGTCATGCGCAACGCCAAGCGCATCGAGCTGACGGCGAGCGGCTACAAGATGTATGACCAAGCTGTGTCGATGCTGGCCATGCACGATAAGATGCTGCAGAGCATGCGTCGCCACGAAGCCGATGCAATTTATCTGGGAGCTTCTACCATTCCATCGGGTTATATCCTCCCAGAGCTTCTAGCATCGTTTTGCGAGGAGTACCCCGATGCCCGTTTCGTGATATCCCAGGAATCAAGTCAAACGGTTATCAACGGCATGCTCACGGGTTTATACGATTTGGGCTTCGTCGGCATGTCCGTAAAGGAAGACACGCTTGAAAGCGCGTCGATGTTCAGCGACAAGATCGTCATTGTGACGCCGAACACTCCTCGCTTCAGGAGCGTGGATCCAGATGATTTCAATCAAATCGTCGACATGCTGCGGACTGAGCACCTCATCCGGCGTAAGACGGGAAGCGCGACGCGTGCGACCGCCAACCGTGTTTTCGAGGCCGTCGGTTTAGACGAGTCGGCTCTCAACGTCATCGCTATGCTCGATGACCAGGAGGCAACCAAGAACCTGGTGGAATGCGGGTTGGGTATAGCCATGATTTCTGAGGTGGCTGTGAAAAATCGCGTCGAAGCGGGTCGAATGCTCGCTTTCGAAGTGCCCGGCGTCGACTCTTCTCGGCAGTTCTATGTCTTGCGTCGCAAGAACGTTCCGCTCAACGATTTGGCCGAAAAGCTGTACAGTTACGCGGCGAGTTGGGATTCTCGATTGTCGTAGGCGTATCGATATTTTTCCACTCCCTGTTTTTAGTAACCATGATAGTGGTACAATAGTTGCCATGCGGAGGCGGATGGATCCCTGGTGGGGCCCGCGGCCTTCAAAGCCGTTGTGAGGCGCGCAGAACGTCTCGGGTGTGTTCGATTCGCACACGTCTCCGCCAGTTGATAACCAGCCGCTACCCAGCGGCTTTTTTATTGCCATCTAGGAGACCGTCTCTTGCCGTTGTCGATGGACGTTGAGATAATGATGCTCAGTTGTTTTGAAAGAAATCGGCGATGTTCAGGTATAATACTTAAGAGTTGCTTATCGGCATGAAAGGGGAACGGCATGGATGGCTCGACCCAGTCGGATTTAGTACTCGGGACTGCAGGTCATATCGACCACGGTAAATCGGCGCTCATCTTCGCGCTTACTGGCACCGATCCGGACCGCCTGGCAGAGGAGAAGGAACGCGGTATCACCATCACCCTCGGATTCGCGCAACTCTGGTTGCCCGATGGCCGCTCCATGAGCGTTGTGGACATGCCGGGACATGAGAAGTTCGTTCGGCAGATGATATCCGGCGCGACGGGTATTGACGTTGCCTTGCTCGTCGTGGCGGCAGATGATGGCGTCATGCCGCAGACGGTTGAGCACCTGACCATTTTACAGACGCTGGGGATTCGCTCGTGCGTCGTAGCGCTCACCAAAATAGATTTGGTAGAGCCTGACTGGATCGAATTCGTGACCGACGATGTCCGACAGCATCTGGCTTCCACCCCCTATGCCGATGTGCCCATCATCCCAGTGTCCTCGAAGACGCGCGAAGGACTTGACGACCTTCTCTTGGCCTTGCAGGACGCGGCTTCGGCTGCAAAGCAAATACATTCTGGCGCAGCCATGCGTTATCCGATAGACCGCGTGTTCACCATCAAAGGTGCGGGCACGGTTTTGACGGGAACGCTGTGGAGCGGCACGGCATCGCCCGACGACACGGTCGAGATCCTGCCGTCTAAGAAGGTTGCACGCATCAGGTCAGTCCAGATTCATGGTAGTTCTGTTGACGTGGCCTATCCCGGCAATCGTGTGGCCATCAACTTGAACAAGGTGAAAATGGACGAGGTGCAACCTGGGGATTTCCTTGCCTCGGTTGGCGCCATCGAACCGAGCGATAGGTTCGACGCCTATGTCACCTATATCGACAACGACAAGACGGGGAAGTCCATCGTAAGCGGTGCCCCTATGCATATCGCGCACGGGACGCGCGAGGTGGTCGGACGCATCTTGTTCATGGATGGTTTATCCGCTCTCGAGCCCGGCGCATCGACGATTGCGCAGTTCAGACTTGAGGAACCTCTCGCGTTATCGTTCGGGGACCGTTTCGTGATGCGCACGTACTCCCCAGTGCTGCTCGCGGGTGGCGGAGCTGTCATGCTCACCCATCCACGTAGGCGCACCAATCTGTCCGATGGCGAACGGGTGCTTCTCGATGCGCTCCAGGCTGATGATCTCACTTCGGCGGTAGTGCTCGCTGCGGCAACCGAGCCGGTTCCCGTAGAGGCTTTGTTCGTGGCGCGTTTGATAGGCATCGAGCCGCAGCGCGCCGAAGAATTCCTCCAGGCAGCTGTTAAGGAGGGGCGGATTGAGGTATTGGAATCCGTGCCGCGCTACTATGCAACGAAAAAGACCATGGAGAGCGCAATAGAGCAGATTTCCGACGCGCTTCTCGACTTCCACAAGGCCGAACCCAAAGAGGTGGGGCTCGCGAAGGAGGCGCTGCGCCGCAAATGCTTCCCCAATATGAGCACGGCGTGCTTTGATGCCCTGCTCAACCGGGCGATTGCGCTGGGTGCAGCCGTTACCTCAGGCGGGCTCGTCAGCCACCCCCAAGCTTTTGCCGCCGCCCAACATGAAGAGGCCAGCGCCGCCGAGAAGCTCATGTCCCTGCTCGGCGGAACAGGGCTTACTCCTCCCGCCCTTTCCGAAATCGCCGAACAGGTGGGAGTCGACCTTCCGCTTGCCCGCAGGGCCATGGGGTATCTTTGCGATGAGGGGCGTGCATGGCGTGCGAGTCAGGACCTGTATTTCGACATGTCCGCCATCGACGAGTGCAAGGGCAAGATGATAGATCACTTCGGCGCAGGTGGAGAGGGGACGGTCGCGGCGTTGCGCGACCTTCTGGGCATCACGCGCAAATATGCGGTTCCTCTGCTCGAAAGCCTCGATCAAAGCGGTTTTACCAGGCGCTCGGGGGATAACGAACGCCGGCTTGCGTAGCGTGATAGCTGTTTCGCTTTTCCGCGATGCAGGTAGTCGGAGCCCTCGCGGAGCGTCAAAACGGTTGAAAAGAGATGTGCAGGCCGCTCGGCGCAGGCGCGTCTCGGATGCGAAAGGAGACCAGCTATTTGATGTCAAGGGGTAATCGGAAGTTTTAGCAACAATCAGTTTTATCCGATTTACGCACTTTGAAAGCCGAATATCGAATGCTTTTGGGCGCAATGAGCCGCATCGCGGACGCGATGGCGGCAA
>JAFRJC010000121.1 GCA_017432445.1 Eggerthellaceae bacterium
GGAGCCTACGCCGAAGCCGGCGATGAGGCGCCAGACGGCGAAGATGCCCAGCGAGGACGAGAACGCCTGCGGCAGGGTGAACAGGCCGTAGAAGATGACGGCGATGATCAGCATCTTCTTGCGGCCGATGCGGTCGGACATTGCGCCGCCTACGGCACCGCAGAGGACAATGCCGAGCAGGCCCCACGTGGTCAGCGAGCCGACCTGGGCGGCCGTCTGCAGGCCGAACGACGGGGCGAGGTAGGTGTTCGTGGAGTTGACGATCATGAAGTCATAACCGTCGAAGATGTTTGCCAGGCCCAGAAGGACAAACATCAACCAGGTGTGGCCATTGATACCGAAAGAGTCAATGACCTCAGAAACGGTAAATTCTTTTCCGTTCATCAAACCCTCCTTTTAAGGATTTCCAGTATCTGAGCACGTATGGTCTAGAGCTGCTCACACTCTGGGTTTCGCCCCCTTTCGCGCGATTCGCATTTAAGCGACATCGGGTTAACGCCCCTAAAACGAACGAGCCCCATACTTGGCTTGTTCCGCTAGCCTGATATCGCTCCGACATTTGTGGAACCCATATAGCACCACAACTTGCCATATTAGAGAGATTGGGAAAAACCACGATGAACGGTACGATGCAAATCGTTAACATTCAGTTCATTTATAATTGTTAATGTATGTAAAATTTGTCATCATTTATTTGCATGTAAAAATAATCATCTTTACCAGTAAAGGGATTATGATGCTCAAAGCGCTCGTCATCGAGAACGACCAGAGGCTCAACTCCCAATACTGCTCGTTCCTCGCAAAGCAGGGATATGACACGGTTTCAGCTCATGATGCCCTCGAAGCGCTATCGATCATTGATTCGAACAGCGTAAACATCGTCATTTGCGACTATGACCTCCCCAACATCGACGGCTTCATGGTCATAGAACGCATCAGGGCCAATGATGAAGAGGTACCCATCTTGGCCACCTCAACCCAAAACGATCTCAAATCAAAGCAGCGGACCTTCAATGCAGGATGCGATGATTACCTCGTGAAACCCGTCGATTTGAACGAACTTGCGCTCAGATTGTCTGCCTTGCTTAGACGCACGCGCAGCACTTCAAACCAACGAATCGTGATTGGCAACGCCGCGCTCGACTCGAGCTCGCTCACCGTGACCGAAGGCTCTAATGTCACCGCCCTTCCGCCCAAGGAGTTCTTGCTGCTTTTCAAACTGTGCGCTTCACCGGGCCGCATCTTCACGCGCCGGGACATCATGGACGATATTTGGGGAATTCGCACCGGAACCGACGAGCGTACCGTCGACGTGCATATCAGACGGCTTCGGAAGCGTTTCGAGGAAAGCGCAAGCATCCAGATTGAAACCGTACGAGGCGTCGGTTATCGGGCAAAAGCTACAAAAGTGAATTCGTAGCCGGTACCGCACATATATATTCATGATGAATTTCCGCATGGTTCCAAATTGATTAACGCTATCATGGCCTCCATGTCTTTGGAGGGGGAA
>JAFRJC010000017.1 GCA_017432445.1 Eggerthellaceae bacterium
GCGTCATGGCCTCGGTTTGGTCATGCGTGACGTAGACGAACGTGGTGTTGATGCGCTGGCGAAGCTTGATGATCTCGGCACGCATCTGGTTGCGCAGCTTGGCGTCCAAGTTGGACAGCGGCTCGTCCATGAGCAGGACCTGGGGCTCGCGCACGATGGCGCGGCCGATGGCCACGCGCTGACGCTGGCCACCGGAAAGCGCCTTGGGCTTGCGGTCGAGGTACTGGGTGATGCCGAGTATGTCCGCAGCCTCGTCGACCTTGGCGTCGATTTCCTCTTTCGGATACTTGCGCAGCTTGAGCGGGAACGCCAAGTTCTCACGCACGGTCATGTGCGGATACAAAGCATAGCTCTGGAAGACCATGGCAATGTCGCGGTCCTTGGGAGCCACATCGTTCATGAGCTGGCCGTCGATGTACAGCTCGCCGCCGGATATCTCCTCCAGACCGGCGATCATGCGCAGCGTGGTGGACTTGCCGCAGCCCGACGGGCCGACAAGCACGATGAACTCGCGGTCGGCAATCTCCAGGTTGAAATCGGGAACGGCGAGCACGCCTTCTTCGGTCACCAAGAGATGGGGCTTGTTCTGCTCGGGCTCTTCGCCCTTCTTCTTCTTTTTCTTAGGTTTCTTCTCGATGTTGGGATATACCTTCTTGATGTGCTTGAGGATGACTTCTGCCACTATCAATCACCCCTTCCATATAGTCTCGTAACGGTGGCGATGCGAGCAGCCAGCTCGGGCGTTGCCTGCCCGTCTGTCATGCGCCACCGCCAGTTGTTGCCAAGCGTGCCGGGCGTGTTGGTGCGAGCATCCGCGCCCAGTTCCAAGTAGTCTTGCATCTGGGCCACGAAGAGCTCTGCCACGCTGGCCATTCCGCCGCGTATGAAGCCCCACGCGAAGCCCTCTCGGTCGTTAAGGCCAAGATAACGCATCGCGAGACGCACGTCATCGGGATCGGCCTCGTCGCGCCACTGCATGATGGTCGCGTTGTCGTGCGTGCCGACGTAGCACACACAGTTGGGAGCGTACGTATGAGGCATGTGGACGTTGCTTCCCGCATCGCGGGAGTCGAACGCGAACTCGAGCACCTTCATGCCGGGAAGACCCGAATCGGCGAGCAGGGCCGTAACTTCGGGGGTTGTGTAACCCAAATCCTCGGCTACAAAGCTGAGCTGGGGGAACCAATTCTGCAGCGTTCCCACGAGCTTCATGCCCGGGCCCTTGACCCATCGGCCCTCGCGCGCGGTCTCCTCACCTGCGGGCACCGCCCAAAAACTCTCGAAGCCGCGAAAATGGTCGATGCGCACCATGTCGTAAAGCTTCGCCACTCCATCGACGCGCCTGATCCACCAGCCAAAGCCATCGGCCTCCATGGCCTCGTAATCGTAGAGCGGGTTGCCCCACAACTGGCCGTCGGCGGTGAAGGCATCGGGCGGCACGCCTGCCACCTCGATGGGCATGTTGCGCTCGTCGAGCACGAACTGTGCGGAATCGGCCCACACGTCCGCCGAATCGAGCGCCACGTAAATGGGCAGATCGCCCATAAGGCGCACGCCCTTCTCGCGCGCATAGTCGTGCAGCTGCTCCCATTGCTTGAAGAAGAGGAACTGCACGTACACGTTGAACTGCATCTCGTCTGCAAGCAGCTCGCGGTAGCGCGCCATCGCGACGGGCTTGCGCAGGCGGATGTCTTCGTCGGGCCACTCAGTCCAGCTAACCATATCGAAATGGCTCTTCACGGCCATGAAGAGTGCATAGTCTCCCAGCCAAGAAGCGTTTTCGGCACGGAAGGCCTCCACACGTGCGCTGTCTCGTTTCCATCCGCGCTCGTAGGCACGACGTAACAGCGCAGCGCGCTTCTCGAAGAGCGTGGAGTAGTCCACGCAGGCGGGATCGTCGCCCCAATTCACGGCGTCGATTTCGGCCTGCTCGAGGAGCCCGTCGACCACCAGGGTATCGAGGTCGACGAAATAGGGATTGCCTGCGAAGGTTGACGGGCTCTGATACGGCGAATCGCCAAAGCTGGTAGGTCCGACGGGCAGCATCTGCCACCAAACCTGATCTGCATCGACGAGGAAGTCCACGAAATCGCGAGCAGCCTGCCCCAACGTGCCAATGCCATACGGCGAAGGCAACGCGTAGATGGGAAGTATGATGCCGCTCGAACGTTTCATGGCCTAACCCTTCACTGCACCTGCAGCAACACCCTTGATGATGTGCTTCTGGCAAACCAGGTAGAAGACGATGACCGGGATAATCGACAGCAGGATGAGCGCCATCGTGGCACCCAGGTCAACCGTGCCGTAACTGCCCTTGAGGTACTGGATGTGAATGGGAATGGTGCGGAAATCATTGATGTCGAGCACAAGCACCGGCAGCAGGTAGTCGTTCCACACCCACATGATCTCGAGGATGCCCACCGAAATGAGCGTCGGCTTGAGCATGGGAAGCACTACCGAGAAGAATGTGCGGACAGGTCCGCAGCCGTCGATGGCGGCGGCTTCTTCGATCTCGATTGGGATGGACTTGACGAAACCCACGAACATGAAGATCGCGAGACCCGCGCCAAAGCCAAGATAGACGATTGGAATGGTCCACGGCGTGTTGAGCTTGAGGGTGTCGGCCGTCTTGGAAAGGGTGAACATGACCATCTGGAACGGCACTACCATCGAGAAGACGCACAGGAAGTAGACGACCTTGCAGAAGAAGGAATCGACACGTGCAATGTACCAGGCCGCCATCGAGCAGAAAATGAGGATGAGGGCGACGGACAGCACGGTGATGACGACGCTGTACGCGACGGAGTTGGCAAACGGGTAGTTGCCGAAGGTCATGCCCTTGACGAAGTTGTCGAAGCCCACAAAGCTCTGCTCGGTGGGAAGAGCGAACGTCTCGGTCTTGACGTAGGTGTTGGCCTTGAACGAGTTGATCAGGACCGCCACGACGGGCAAGCAATAGATGATGCAGACGATGGTGAGCACCACAGAGAGGATGGTCTTGTTGCGGCGCTCGGCTGCAAGAGTCTGTTCTTTGGTTGCCATTACTGTTGCACCTCCCTCTTACGTGTGTAGGCGAGCTGGGAGAGCCCGAGACCTGCGACCAGTATGAAGAAGAGCACGGCCTTGGCCTGGGCTACGCCACGCGAAGCGGCGCCCGCAGTGTAGAAGGTGTTGTAGATGTTGAGGGCCATCATTTCGGTGGTGTTGATGGTCGAACCGTCGGGTTGGATGATGAAGGGCAGACCGCCTGTCAACGCGAGGTTCGGGTCGAACAGCTTGAAGCCGTTGGTGAGCGAGAGGAACATGCAGATGGTGATGGCCGGCATGACGTTGGGGATGACGACCTTGATGAGGGTCTGCCACTTGCCCGCTCCGTCAATCTTGGCAGCTTCGAGCATGTCCTCGGGCACCGCCTGCAGGCCTGCGATATAGATAATCATCATGTAACCAATTTGCTGCCAGCACATGAGGATGATCAAACCCCAGAAACCATAGGTGGTGTTTAGAAGGATCGACGTGTTGTAAGCTGCCAGGATGCCATCGAAGATCATCGACCAGATGTAGCCCAACACAATGCCGCCGATGAGGTTTGGCATGAAGAACACCGTGCGGAAGATGTTGGAGCCCTTGATGCTCTGTGTGAGCATATAGGCAATCAAGAATGCCAGCACGTTGATGAGAACGAGGCTTACCACGGCGGTAGCGGCCGTGTACCAGAACGAGTGCTGGAAACTCGCGTCGGCGAAGGCCTCGGCATAGTTGCCAAGCCCGATGAACTCGGCGTTCGATGTGGTCTTGAAATTGCAGAACGACAGGTAGATGCCCTGCAAGAACGGCCACACGAAGCCTATGATGAACGCCGCGACGACGGGCCCGAGGAACAGCGGAGACCAGCGGCGCGTCGCTGTTCTGACGGAGTTCTTGGTTACCATGCTTAATCAACTCCTTTCCTTTCGTGGGGGCGATGCACGCCTCGGCTTGACCAAGGCGTGCATCGCCCGTGGAAGCCGGGACAGAAGGCGTCGTCTCAATCCCGGCTAAGGAAGGCCTATACTGCCGACTTACTTATTCGCGGCGGCCCACTGAGTTGCCCAACCGTCGACGAAGGCGGTCTTGACAGCATCCCAGTTAGCATCGGACTGGTCTGAGTTGTAGGCGTTCAGCGCAGAGACCAGGGCAGCACGATACTGATCGACGTTGGGCTGGTAATTGGTGGCCCAATCCATGACGTAGCACCCCTTGTCGGAGTAGTCGGCTGCGTTGTTCAGGAAGCCGTTCGTAGACGGAGCGGCGTTCTTGTAAGGAAGAATGCCGAGCTGCTCGACGAGGGCTGCGGAAGCGTCGGCATTGGAAACCAGCCACACCATGAAGTCGATGGTGGCCTGCTGGTCAGCTTCGGGAGCATTGGCGTTGACGGCCCAGCAGTTCTCGGTACCGCAGTTAAGACCAGCCTTGTCCTCGCCCTCGACGCCGCAGTAGTACGGAATCATCTGCACGTTGGGCTGAGCCTCGGACAGAGCGGCGTAATCCCAGGAGCCAGTCAGGAAGAACGCAGCCTCACCCTTCGTGAACTGGGTTGAGGGGTCATGGCCGCCAGTGGCGAGCGCGGTGGGCTCCACGAGAGAGTTGTTGATCATGAGATCGTAAATGTTCTTGTAGTTGGGCAGGTACTTGCCGGTGATCTCGGAGGTGTTCTCGTCGAAGGCACCGCTGTCCTGCTCCTCGTAGTAGTACTCGAGGTTGGCGAGGTGGCCGGTGACGCGCCAGCTGGAGCTGTCGTCCATGTCGGTGGCCACGAAGGCGTCAAAGCCGAGCTCCCCAGCGCGTGCGTGGATGTCCTCGGCAACTGCCTTCAGGGACTCGAAGTCCTTGATCTCGTCCATCTTGTGGCCGGCCTTCTCGATGAGGTCGGGGTTGGCGACGATGCCGTAGCACTCGTAGCAGTAGCCCATGGAGACGAGCTTGCCGGCGGCGTCATACAGGTTGTAGGCGTCGGTGGTGAGCTCGGCCTCGATTGCAGTACCCTTGAGGTCCATCGCGTAGTCGCCCCACTCCTTCACGCCGGCGGCGTTGCCGATGATGAAGAGGGTCGGAGCTTCGCTCTTGTCCATCTCGGCAATGAGGGTCTGCTGATAGGTTCCGGAAGCGGCAGTGACGACCTTTACGGGCACGCCCGTCTCCTCGGTGTACTTGGCGGCGAGGGATTGGGCCGCCTCATCAAGCTCGGGCTTGAAGTTGAGCCAGTACACCTTGCCATCGCCAGCACCGCCGCTGGCAGCACTGCTGCCGCTAGCGCTTCCGCTGCCACCGCCGCTGCTGCAGGCGGCAAGGCCGACGGCCATCATGCCAGCACCGGCGGCACCCAGGAACGTCCTACGGGAAAGATTCTTGCTCATAATGCACTCCTCCTCAATAATTGCTCAGCGCCCTTCACGCTAAGTCTCCGGAATGAACCTGGCCCACGGTACCCCCGGGCCTCAGGGTTGTCTCGAGCCGGATATGGCTGTTAGGGGCAGCTTTTTCCAGCACGTCAACCAAAATCTCCACGGCCTTCTCACCGATGAGCGCCTGTGGCTGGGCGAGCGTGGTGAGCGTCGGCGTGGTGCAAAGCGACATCGCGATACCGCCGATGGATATGATCGAGATGTCAGAGGGAATGGAACGACCCGCATTGTCAACTGCCTTCATGGCGGCGATGGCCAAAGTGTCGGTTATCGCGAAAATAGCCGTGATATCGGGACGCTCGACGATGAGGCTCTCGATGCGCTCCAACGCGGACTCCATGTCGTCATCGACCGTTTCGCACACCAGACCCTCGTCTAGCGGAATACCCGCCTCGGCAAGCGCTTCGCAATACCCACGGAAGCGACGCTCGCTTACAGAGCGGTCACGCGCGGCATCGAGCAGGATTGCAATCTTGGTATGGCCTTTGTCGATGAGCATCTTGACGGCGCGACAGGCTTCGGCCTTGTCGTCAATCGAAACCGACGAGTATGCGTCGAGGTCGAGGTCGCCGAAGTGGTTGGTGTAGGTGCAGCACACGAACGGCGCGCCGAATGCAGAAGCATCCTCATGCGTGTAGTCGTAGCGACCACCGAGCAGGATGAGTCCTTTGAGGCGTTTGGACGTGACGAGCCTGGCGCCTTCTTCCACCTCATCCGCATCAGCGGAAATCTGGTGGAGCACCATCGTGTAGCCCTTCTCCTCACAGCTCTTTTCGACAGCGCGGATGATGGGCATGAAGAAGGGGTTCTCGGCTCCGCGCACCACGAGGCCGATGGAGTCCGTCTGCTGGAGGGCGAGATCTCGTGCGCTGTTGTTGGGCACGTAGTGAAGCCTACGAGCAGCCTCGAGGACCTTTTCGCGGGTGTCGGCGCTCACGTCGGGATGGTTGTTGAGCACACGGGAGACCGTGCTCACAGCAACGTTGCAATACGATGCGATGTCCTTGATGGTCGCCATGTACGCCCTCTTGGAATCCTAGGTGGTTTCTAGGATATGGAAACGATTCTGGTAACGTTACTGGAAACGTTTCCAAAAATATGATGCCCCGCCCAACAATCCGCTGTCAAAAACTGGGGCGTCGTCAGTCGGCAAACGGCATAAATCACACGGGCGAACGGCATCGAACCAACGGCAAACGGTCGGTTTCAACCGTTAAAAGCCCAACCACTCTGGGCTGTTTGACGGAAACATGACTCCATCTGTTTCATGTCCCGCTTCAATCATTCTCGCCAACAAGATTTGAACGAGCGCTACGGAGCCCCGCATCGCGCTCTCGCTGTGTCACAATGTGCTTGACCGCGCGGAAAGGAGCCCATTCATGCCACATGCCATCAACAAGAGCCTCCAGCAGTCGATTATCTACTCGGTTTTCGTGCGCAACCACACGCAAGAGGGAACGTTTCGCGCACTCATACCCGACCTGCCACGCATCAAGGCGCTCGGCTGCGACATCATCTGGCTCATGCCCATCCATCCACTCGGAGAAAAAGCCCGCAAAGGGTCGCTCGGCAGCCCCTATGCCAACCGCGACTACCGCGCCGTCAACCCCGAGTACGGAACCCCCGCGGATTTCGAGGCGCTGGTCGACGCTATCCACGCACAGGATATGAAGTGCATCATCGATGTGGTCTACAACCACACTTCGCCCGATTCAGTGCTCTGGGAGACGCATCCCGAGTGGTTCTACCTCACGCCCGAAGGCAAACCGGGCAACCATGTTGGAGACTGGACCGACATCATCGACCTCGATTACACCAAAGACCGGGCGCTTTGGGACTACCAGATAGAGACGCTCTGCTCTTGGGCGTGCCTCGTCGACGGGTTCCGCTGCGACGTGGCCTCGTTCCTACCCGTCGCATTCTGGGAACAGGCGCGCGCAGCGGTCGAGGAGGTGCGACCAGGCTGCATCTGGCTCGCCGAGACGGTTCATCGCGAGTTCGCCGATGAGATGCGCCGTCTTGGCCTCTACGCCGCGACCGACACCGAGGCCTTCTCCGCCTTCGACATCGAGTACGCCTACGACGTCCAGACCGTCTTCGACCACTGGCTCGAAGGCACAGCGGCCCTCTCCCACTACCTCGACTTGATCGATTTCCAGGAGAGCGTCTATCCACGGGGATTCAACAAGCTGCGCTATCTGGAAAACCACGATATCCCGCGCATCGCGGGGCGGCTCGAACGGGGGCTTTCACTCGAGAACCTCACGGCATTCCTGTACTTCCTCAAGGGGGCGACGCTCATCTACGCCGGACAGGAAGTTGCAAGCGACCACACCGTCACGCTTTTCGACCGCGACCCTGTAGTTTGGGACACGGGCAGTGACCTCTCATCGCTCATGGCACAGCTCGCGCAGGTCAAGCGCGAGGTGCTCGGATGCGAGGACTTTTTCTCATCGCGCGCCGACGACGCACACGATATCGCGGTGCTCATGCGCGAGGGAGAATGGGGTCGCGCATTCGGCGTGTTCAGCCTGCGCGGCGAAAAAGCCGAGGTGGCGATCGACGTACCAGACGGCAGCTACACGAACCTGATTGACGCCTTGCCCGTCGAGGTTCGGAGCGGAACGCTCGTCACTGACGGAAAGCCCCTCATCATCCTCGCATAATGCATCTGTCACCAGAACAGCAGGCTGATGGCCGAGCCGTCTTTAACTGGCCAAAACCTGGATAAAGCGGCGCTGGGCGGCACGGCCGACGTCATCCCATTTGAAGACTCCGGCGCATTCCAGCACCTGGCCGAACAGGCAGCCAACGTCGTCGCGCGAAAGACCACGCTCTTCCATGACCTGCTGCACGCGGGGAGGCAAGATGGCCAGCCCCATGACCTCGATGAGCCCAATGTTCTCCTTCTTGATGTGGTGAAGGTGTTCGTGGGGATGAAACACGCCGAGAGGATGATCTTCGCTCGTGATGTTGCAGCGCAGGGCAAGGTCGAGCTGATAGCCCCCTTCCCTCCTGCGCAGGATGGGTGTAATCGTGTTATGGCGCGCGCCATCGCTTTCCGATACGATACCCGCCTCCTCGTCGTCGTACGAACGCCACGAGTCGAGAACCTTGCACGCCGCATCCACGAGCTGCACACGCGTTCGGCTGCAAAGCCTGATAACCGACATGGGCCATTTCACGATTCCGGCAGACACCTCGGGAAAGCCCTTGAGATTGAAAGGCTCGCAAACAGGTGCGACTTGCATCGGGAAGACGTGCTTTCCGCCCTGGAAATGGTCGTGTCCCAAAATCGAACCGCCTACTATCGGCAAATCGGCGTTGCTGCCGAAAAAGTACTGAGGCAGCTGGTCCACGACGTCGAACAAGCACATGAATGCGGCGCGATCGATGTGCATAGGCCGATGTTCCCAGCTCATGGCGATGCAATGCTCTTCGTAGTAGGCATACGGACTGTACCAAAGGCCCCAGGGTTCGCCAGGCTCCCCACCAAGCCTCAGGCGTCTCGCGTAACCGCGCTCGACGTCGGCATCGGTCACGCACAGCGGGCAATGCCGGAAAGCGCCCGTCGCGGGATCGACGTAATCGGCCTTGCCCGTGGCCTTCGCCTCTGCAGCTGCCGCGATATCACGGGGGTCCTTCTCGGGCTTTGAGAGGTTGATGGTGATTTCCAGATTCCCCCACTCGGTCTCCGTCGTCCACTTCACGTTGCGCGCTACGGCTTCGAGCTTCACGTACCCGAGTTCGCAGCTCTCGCGATAGAAGGCATCGGTGTCAATCATGTTCGCTCCTCCTGCAAACGCGTGAAAACCAGCGCTACCCAACCCAAGAGGCAGAGGCGCCGCGATTCGCAACCCGGTAGCGGCGACACGAGCCAGCGCCAAGTTGGGCGTCCATAGCCTGGGCGAACGCATCGAAGCACTCGATTGGGACGAATGCCTGCACCGTACCGCCGAAACCGCCTCCGTGGATACGCACGGCACCGCGGCCTGCGAGCAGCCGATCGGCCAAGGCCAAAACCACCATGGCCGGCTGCACGCGCCGATCGGCTGTGGAAACGTTCTGCAAATACATTGCCGACGAGGCCCCCGACCGGCGCGTCGCCTCCAGGAAGGTGCCCACATCGCCCTCTTGAAGTGCGTGCGCACGCTCGTCTACGAGCGCCATCTCGCGGTAGTAGTGCAATCCGCGTAAAGCGGGCAGATCCCCCAGATTGGCGCGCACGTCCGCAAGCCTTGCCATGAACACGCTTTCGGGCACTTTGGAGAGCACTGCCGCCCCCAGATAGCCTGCAAGAGCATCCATGTCCTTCGCAACCTGCGTATACTCGTCCGCATAGGCGCTGTGGTCGCAATGCGTGTCCACGAGTGCCAAAGCCAAGCCAGCAGCTTCGAAATCGAAATCTATTTGCTGCGCCATGCATCCGCCGCCGGAGAAATCCAGCAAGCTCACGCCTCCGAGCGCCACAGCCATCTGGTCCATGAGCCCGCAGGGTTTTCCGAACCAATCGCGCTCGGCCGCTTGTCCGATACGGGCAAGTTGCTCGGGCGCCAACGCCCCATCGCCGAAGGCAACGTTGAGTGCCTGGGCGATAACCAGCTCGAAAGCCGCCGAGGACGAGAGCCCGCCTCCTGCAGGAATGGCGCTTTCCACTTTCGCGTCGAAACCGCCTACCGAAACGCCAGCGCCGCGCAGCCCCGCCACAATACCTCGCACGAGCGCCGCGCTCGTGTTCTGCTCCCCTTCAACCGGTTCGGTGCTCGAAAGGTCCACCGCGAAAGGCGCGAACCCTTCGCTTTCCACGCGGGCTTCCCCGAAGTCGCTGGGTTGCAAGGTCAGGCGAATGCCGCAATCGACCGCCGCGGCGATCACGCGACCGCCCTGGTGGTCGGTATGGTTCCCGGCAAGTTCTGCCCGCCCTGGCGCAAAAGCCTCGATTTGCGGCATCTTCCCTCCGATCGCTTCCCCGATCACTTATGTCGTTCGACGACGATCCGCAGAGCTTCGAGGTAGCGCTCTCGGCTCTCGCGGGACCAAAGGCTCATATCGTCCGAAGTCAGGAACACGCTTCCCAGATCGGCATCGGCAAACAGCAGCTCATCGCGCTGGGCCTTGGTCAGGCGCACATCGCGACGCAGGAAGAACACGTCGGGATCGTTGCCGAATGCACGACCGTCGAGGGGGGCGCGGGAAGAGGTGTTGGCCACCGAGTTCTTCGTTGAGATGCGCTCGCGGTGCAGCATGCGCTTGTGCGGCAGGTCGTCCCAGTCCAAACCCACATCACAGCCGATGCGGCAGTAATCGAACTTGCCGAACGCGCTCGCCAGGGGCACGCCGCACCCCAGCAGGAGCACGTCGTCGTCCACGCCGCGACGTAACAGGTCCACCGCGTCGGCCATGAGCTCGCCGCGGTTGAGCCCGTCGTGGGACATCTTGCAAGCGGCGTAGAGGAAATCGAGCTTCAGCAGCCCGAAACCCCAATCGCGCGTAACGGTCTGCAGCACGTCGAGCACATAGCTGCGCACCTCCACGTTGCGCGTGTCGAGCGCGTATCCGCCACTCCATTGACTGCCCGTCGGCACGGGGCTCCCCTCATCGTCGAGCAGCAGCCACTCGGGCCTTTCTCGGAACAGACGCGAGTCCCTCTCGCACACGAACGGCGCCAACCAGAGCCCTGGAAGAAAGCCCGCCTCGGTTATGCGTGACGCCAAAGGCGCAAGCCCGCGGGGAAACTTCCGCCCATCGACGCGAAGCCAATCTCCTACCTTGCAAAACCCATCGTCGATTTGGAAGACTTTCTGGACGCTAGAGAGGGAGAAGGGTACCTGCACATTGAAAAACGACGCCACGCCATCGAGATCTGCCGTGAGCTTCTGCTCGTCGATGTCGCCGTAATGCCTGTACCAGCTCGTATAACCCACTAGGGGTTTTATGGAACGCGCCTTGATTTCGGCCAGCTCGAACCAACGGTCATAACAATCGCGCATCGTGCCGCGCGTGATGGCATAACGCCCCAAGCAAGCTGCCTCGCCTTCGGCAACGACGCGGGCCCGACGTCCCGATTGGAGCAAAACCACACCCTTCGATGCATCCGTCCTAATGAGCGTGAATCCCATCGATTCGTCGAGCGAGCCGACGAGCACCATGCCGTTTCCACGCCTGAACGTGGCGTAGGTGAACCCGTGTTGATGGCCTCGCTTGGCCGGGTAGTCGATAATCGCGTAATCGCCGCCACCGTCGAGCACGTAGCGCTCCACGATGCGCGACGACACGCCACGCAGACCGCGCATGCGCGACCACGCAGGCTTTTCGGTCGTGTCAGTCCAAGATTGGTAACCGTTGATCAGCACGGCCTCGTCGGTTGCAAAGGCGTGGCGCAACGTGATCTCGAACGGCTCGAGCAGCACATCCGCATGGGCCTCGACGGCAACCTCGAGCACTTCCCCATCAAACGAAATGCAGGCGCCCAAAGCGCCATCCTCGGAAACCGCGCGCTCGTCAACCCGCTCCCGCGCTTCATGCATGACGCTCAAATCATGTTGTAGAACCTGCACCTCGCCATCGGCATCATCGGCGAGCTGATAGCGAATCTCGAAGTCGAGGGGTTCCATCGCAGCCCGTGCGCCATGAAGAGATGCGTTCCTGGAGGCAGCACGACGCGACATAAGCTATCACCCTTCCCGGGACAGCGCATCGCCCTCGGCAGCCCCATCCGCCGTCGCGATGCGCGCGAGCACGCCCTTTTCGTGGTAACGCGCGAACACAAGCGCGCCGAGCAAGCAGAACGCACAGGCCACGACAGCCGTGATGCGGTACTTCATGTCTCCGATATCCATGGCGATGATGCCGGTGAACACGAGCATCGACACCGCTTGGCCAAGTTTCATCGCGAAGGTGCGCGCCGCGTAGAACATGCCCTGGCGCGCCTCCCCGGTATCGAGCGCGTCGACGTCGGCGATGTCTGCCACGACTGCTTGCGGCAACACGCCGAGGATGGCCAGCGGAATCGAAGCCAAGATGGCAATCAGGATGCCCCAGACCTCGATCGGCACGCCGAGCAGACCCGAGAACGCCGTGATGCCGAAAGTGATTGCGAAGAACGAGAAGGCGAACACGATGAGCTTCTTCTTTCCCAACCGCTTGGCTATGAAGTTGACGGGGATGTAGAGGATGAAGGCCACGACCATCATCAGCACGAGCAGAATGGTGCCCCATGCCACGTCGAGCCCCATGAGCTCGGTGACGTAGAACAGAAGCCCGGTCTGGAACATGGTGAAGGCAATCCAGTACAGGATGTCGGAGGCCACGAAGGTCTGGAATTCCTTGTTCTTGAATGTCTTGACGAGGCTCGAGAGCGCGGGCGATTCGGAGGGCGTGGTGTCGGCGTAGACGTGCTCGTCAATGCCGAACGCCGGCACGAGCATGCAGATGACGGCCACGACGGCCAGACCCGACACCGCGATGCGGAAACCGCCCGCCACGCCGAAGGTCGGGAACAGGGCGCTGGCGACGGTGGGCACCGTGTAAGCCAGGGCCGTGCCTATGAAATACGTCGCCGAGATGTAGGTGGATACGTTGATGCGCAGCCTCTGCGTGCGCCCCAGCTCAGGAATGAGCGCGTTGTAGGGCGTGCAGTAGCAGGTCATGCACAGATAGAACAGCAACATCATGACGCCCAAGAACAAGGCGTTCACGGGACTTTGCTCAGGCACGGGCGATACGAACACGAGCACGGTGACGATGCCGAACGGAATGGCCGCAAAGCGTAAAAACGGGATGCGACGACCCAGACGGTGCTTGCAGCGGTCCGAAAGCGATGCGATCCACGGGTCGGTGACGGCATCGAACAGACGGCCCAAAGCCGTAATGCCGCCGATGACGGTGAGGAAGCCCAGGAACACCGCGGATTGCGTTATGAACAGCGTGTGCCCTTGGCTCAAGAGCGAGTCTTCGGGCATGTAGTAGTACACGAGGCAATTGGAGATGACGCCTGCGAGTGCAGCCCATCCCAGCTGACCGATGGCAAACATCCAGAGTATCTTGTTTGACGCGAGCCTCTTCTCCATCGGGAACCCTTTCACACGCTGCGAACAGGCTGATTATAGCAGTCTTGGAAGGCTGCACGCATCGGAGGATGACTGATTTGGCAACGGAAAACAGGGGCGGCCGATTGCCGCTTCCGCCCCTGCTTTTGCTCTCCCTCGCGTTTGCTATACCGCCGCGTAGGCAAAAAGCGCCTTCGACTCCGACGCTATAAACTCGGGGTCCCAAAGCTGCGATGAACGCTCGACGGAAAACGGATCGTTCAAGATGACCTTGCCGTCCTTCGTGATGCCCGCGAGCACGAAGAAATGCCCGATCCTGGTGAAGTATCCCTCGCCCACGTTCGCGATGATCGGGTTGCCAGCACGCAACGTCTCGACGATACTCGCAGCATCGACGGGAACCGTCCAGCAGTTCAAACCGAGTTGCCAGGCCATCTCCGTGAATAGTCCTACCGTGCTGCCCTGGCCGTGGATGACGTATCCCTGGTCTTCGGCAAGTTTTCCCATATCGTAGGGCGTGATGTCCTTCTTGCCCGTGAGCCCCTGGTAAACCATGGTCAGAGACGTGGGGCCACAGCCTGCTAAACCGAAGCCGTCAGCGCTGAACTGTGCATATCCCCAGCGCTGATCCCACTGGTAGAGATGAGGGATTTTCGTTTTGGGAATGCCCTCCGCGTGTACGGCCTCGTCCATGGCAGGTGCGCTGTAATCAGGCCCGTCCGCATACGCGCGCTCGGGAAAATGACGCACGAACGGGATTGCAAGCGGGTCGTCAGCTGCAAGCTTCAAAAGCTTTGCCTGCAACTCGGTGCCGTACTTCTTATAGGCATCTGGATGCGCGGCTATCCAGGCAGCGTCGTCGTCCTCCGCAGCCCGCTCGAGCAGTAACACGGCCGTTTCCTTGCCGAGCAACTGTCGCAAGGTTTTCCTGTCAGGAACGTCCTTGGAAGCTTTCTGCCTATCGGCTGCATCCTCGGCGAAAACATCGCCCTCTGCACCCTCCATCATTTCGTCCATGCTCACGTCAGAGGGCATCGAGCTCGTACCAGTGCAGGAGGCGGCCAGCATGACGAACAGCGCTGCAAATGCTGTCACGAGCAGCTGCGCCACGAGCCTTTTCGCCGTCAACTCCATGCCCCGCCTGTCACTTCGCCGTTTCGCCTGGCCGACCTTTGCCGCATCTCATTCCCGACTACTCTAACACGTACGGCAACCGCAGGCAAAACAGGCGAATGGCGCTACAATGGAGCATGCCAGCGAAGATGCAAGACACGGTAATTCGAGAAAGCAGGGAACGCGATGGTCGACCGCGCAGCCGTCATTTTCGGAAACAAGATCGACGATAGGGTATACGCCAAGGCGTGCAAGTCGAAGGCAAACTACGCGAAGAAATTCGCTCATAACCCAAACGCTGCCTGCCACCTGGCGCTTGCCGATGTGCCGGCCGTGGGCGAGATGTTCGGCCTCAAGCAGCTCGTACCTGCTGAAAGTGAGGGAGAAATCGACTTCGCGGCAATCTCGGACCCCGTCGTCATAGGTAACATCCGCATGGGTTTTGGACATTACCGCATCGCGATGGCAATGGCATCGGCCGCGCATGCGCTCGGCTACACCCCTCTGTGGTTCGACCTGATGGGCTTTCCCGAAACAACTTGCACGAAGCTCATCGCGCACCAGAACAACCTGTATTCCATGGGCTCGCGTCTATCTCAACGGTCGTGGCTGTTCAACAAGTTGTACTGGGAGCCGCTCAACTCCGAAGGCTTCCGCAAGCTCGCATACAACGCCTCGGACCAGAAGGCCGCTGAACTCATGGTCGCGCCCTACGGCGACTTGCCGCACGACATCCCGTTCATCGGCACGCACGTCTGGCCAACCCAAGCAGCGGTGCATGCCGGGTTGGAACACGTGGTCAACGCCATCCCCGACAACTGGCCCATGGCCCTTCACCTGGCCGAGGGAGCAAAGCACGCCGTTCAGACCCCGTCTGCATACTATGGGTACAGAGCGTTGCGCGGCATGGACAAGCGCCGCCAGCTTTCGCCCATGCCCGAAGGATCGCTGTTCTACGCAGGCCACTTCATCGACCACGAGTTGGTCTTGAACATCCCCTTCGACTGCGCGAGACGCGTCGACCGCGCAGCTGCCGGAGGACCAGTGCGCTACCTGCTCACCGTCGGCGGAGCCGGCGCCCAACAGGATCTGTTCGCTGGAATCATCGAGCACCTGCTGCCCTTCGTGGAGGCCGGCAAGGCGACGTTGATGGTTAACGTGGGCGACCACAGCAGCGTCTGGAACCGATTGAAGCAGCAGATTCCCCAACTGAAGAGCGCAACTGAGCATTTCGACAGCTTCGAGCGGGCAGCTGAATTCGCCGATGCGGCTCTCGACGGAGAAATGGAAGGGGTCCACGCATTTGGCGACCGCGATATCTTCGCCGCCGTGTACCTGACGAACCTGCTGATGCGCACGTGCGACCTGCTTGTCACAAAGCCCAGCGAGCTGGCCTTCTACCCCGTGCCAAAGCTGATGATACGCCGCGTTGGCGGGCACGAAGCCTGGGGTGCCATCCGCGCAGCAGAAATTGGCGATGGTACGTACGAACTGGAGACGCTACCGGAAATCTGCGCTTGGATCGACCTTGTGCAGTCCCAGCCAGCCGTCATCGCCGACATGTGCGACAACATCGAAGCTGCCGACATGCTCGGCGTCTACGACGGTGCCTACCAGGTCGTGCAGCTCGCCTGCAGCCACGAGCTATAAACACGCGATCACTCACCTCAGGGGCGAGTGATCAAAAAGACTGGCTCTTATCTCGTTATTCGAAATCGTAGAGGTCCTTGGCGGCTTTGCGGAAGGCGGCAAAGGCTTCGGCGGCGATGGCCTCATCATCGACGAACTCGAACTCGGTCGGCTGGCCTTCCTCATCGACGTCGGTGACCTCCAGAAGCACGACCTCTCCCGAGGAGAGTGCCGGCTCATCGGCCGATACTGGGAAAAAGAAGCCGTAACGGCGCTCGTTGTGGAGCACCAAACCCAGAAACTCCAGAGAGACGACGTCGCCCTTCTCGTCTTCGAACTCAAACACGTCGCCCTCGTTGACCGGCGGGCAGAAATTAGGGGCGCTACCTTCACGCATGCCATGCTCCTTCGCGCATAACCGAATGTTCACCTTTCCAGTATACGCCACGACAAGAGGGCTGCACGGCCTTCGACTTCATTAGAACGCGCGAATCGGCAACTAAAAAGCACCCCGCGGATTTCGTCCGCGGGGTGCCAGCTTACTCAATTCGCAATGCTACTTGCGCTTGCGCTTGGCCTTCTTGGGATTGTGCGGCGTTTGCTGGTACACCGGCTTGCCATCGGCGCCCAGCTCGTTGGAGCCATGGTCGGCGGCCGATTCGGCCTCGACGACAACCACCTCTTCGGTATCACGCACCTGCGCATCGATGGCAGCCTGGGCGTTTGCAGCCTTGACTTGGGCGGTCTTGCGACGCGCAGACTTGGAGTTGCCGAGGTTGCCGGCGATGCTGGCACCTGCGCGTGCGAACTCGAAGTAGCCGATGTGCTGGCCGAAGCGCTTCTCAAGCTTGGCGTACTTGTCCTCGCGCGTCTTCCAGATGGCGTAGAGCGGCGTGCCCACGGCGATGGAGGAGTAGCAGCCGATGACCAGGCCGATGGTCATGGCGAACGCGAAGTCCTTGAGCGTCTCGCCACCGAACAGCAGCATGAACAGAACCGGGATGAGCGAGGTGATGGTCGTGTTGATGGAGCGGGTGAACACCTGGTTCACCGAGTGGTTGGCGATCGTGTAGAACGAGCACCTCACACCGAAGTCCTGCGCGTTCTCGTTGATGCGGTGGAACACGACGACGGTGTCGTAGAGCGAGTAGCCGATAATCGTCAACAGGGCGGCTACGGCGTTAGGCGTGAACTCGCGGCCGACGAGGGCATAGATACCCACGACGATAATGAGGTCGTGCAACAGCACGATAACGGCCGTGATGCCCATCTTGTATTCCCTGAAGCGGATGGTGATGTAGATGATGATCAACACCAGCGATACGAGGAACGCGATGAGTGATTGCTGGATTACGCTCGCGCCCCAGTCGGGACCGATGGTCGTGACCTCGAAGTTGGAGGTGGAAAGCCCGAACTGGTCTGCCACCTGGTTGGCGACAGCCGCAGCCTCCTGCGCGTCTGTCACGGTCATGCGGACGAGGAAACCCTCTTCGCCGTCGGAGTAAGTCGTCTGGATGGTGGCTTCGGACTGACCGGCATCGGCAAAGGCGGAACGCATCTGATCGATAGTGACGTCGCCGGTGTCATGGAAGGTGATGGAGGTGCCGCCCACGAACTCGATGCCGAACGTCATGCCCTTCAACCCCACGATGGCAAACGAAGCGACGACGAGGCATGCCGAGATGATCAGGAACACCTTGCGATGTCCCACGAAGTTGATGTCATGCTTGATGAAGCGGCCCTTCAGGTTGTGGACAACCTCGGCGACCTTCAGACCGTCTTCGCCACCGCGCTCGAAGGCCACCTGGTCGGTGATCTTCTGGTCGAGGGCTTCGCCGATCTCGGCTTCTGCCGACGTCACGTTTTCGACTGCGCCGAGCGCTGCGAACTTCTCGGAAGCCTCCTGGCCGTCCTTGATGTTCCAGAAACCGGGATGCTTGGAAATGCTGCGCGGGGCGAGCAAGCGCACGAGCGGAGCCTTGAACAGCAACATCATGGCGATGTCGCACAGAATACCCAGCGACAGCGTCAGGCCGAAGCCCTTGACCGACGCAGACGCCAGGAAGAACAGGCACAAGGCCGACACGAGCGAAACCAGGTCGGCGTCGATGGACGTCTGGATTGCGTGACGCACGCCCGAGATGGACGCAGCACGCACGCTCTTGCCCATGCGTATCTCTTCTCGGAATCTCTCGACGGTTAGGACCGACGAGTCAGCCGCCATACCGATGGTGAGCACGATACCGGCAACGCCGGACAGCGAAAGCGTGAACAGACCGAAAGCGGAAAGCCCTGCCAGAATGCCCAGATACAGGATCGCAAACACGATGACGGCGCCAGCCGTGATGGTGCCGAGACCCTTGTAGAAGAACAGCAGGTAGATCATGACGAGCAGGATGCCGAGCAGCGCCACCATGACGCCGGAACGCAGCGCATCCTGGCCGAGCGTCGGACCGACGACCTGGCTTTGCGAATACTGGAAGCTGACGGGCAGCGAACCGCTCTCGAGCACCGTCTTGAGACCCTGGGCGCCCTCGAGGTCGTAGTTGCCCGTGATCTGGACGCGGCCATTGGGAATCTCGGACTGGACGGCGGGAGCGGATTGCACCTCGTTGTCGAGGATGATGACGATTTGGCCGTGGTCTGCAACCAAGTCACGCGATGCATCGGCAAATGCCTTGGTGCCCGCAGCGTCGAGGTCGATGTCGACGGCGTAGTAGATCGAAGTCTCGGATGCGCGGTCGATGGTGACGCGGTTGATGTTGTCACCGGTGACGATGGGCGTGTACGTGCCGTCGACGACCTTGAGATGCTTCACCTCGCCGGTGGGGAACGCGTTGCCGAAATCATCGGTGATGGTGGCCTCGTTGCCGTAGTCACCCTGTTCGATGGCCTCGACAACCGATTCGTCGGTAAACGAGTCCAGACGGGCAAACTCGAGCTTACCTGTCTTGCCGATGATGTCGAGCGCCGTCTGCGTATCGGATAGGCCAGGAATCTGGACCAGAATCTGGTTTGAACCCTGGACCTGGACAACCGCCTCGGAAGCACCCAGCGCGTTCACGCGGCTCTCGACGATGGCGCGCGACGTCTCCATGTCCTCTTCGGTGATGGCATCACCATCGGTCGAGGTCGCCGTCAGCACGACCGACAGACCGCCCTGGATATCCAAGCCCTGGTTGATCTTCTCTTGCGGCGGCATGAACAGGATGATCGAGCCGATGACGAGCAGCGTCGTCAAGACGAGCAGCCAAATGTTGCGACGGTCATTACCTGTCTGCGTTCTCTTGTTCTCATTGCTGGACACAGCCATGCGCTATCCTTCTTTCCATCACATATGCGCATATTGCACCACTGTAGACTAACTTTGTTATTGTGCCACAATCCCGGCAAACCGCAACGTCCAATTGCAAAATGGCAGCGATATGGTTGATTATTTGCAAACGAGAACATCCTATTGGTCCTACAGCGTTCATCATCTGCGGTATGCCGCGTTTCCTCTTGCCGTGGAATTGGACATTTGGCGGGAAAGTGCAAGGACCCTAACGCCATTCCAGGCAATCGGATGATCTATCGGGAACTCCCCAAACCGCAATTGACGCAACTAAATCAGTAGTCGTCAGCAGCGGGGCTTGCCATCCATTCGGCGAGGAACTCGTCGTAAGCATCGGCGAGCACAGCCTCGCGGGCGCGGCGCATGAGATCGATGAGGAAGTGCAGGTTGTGCATGCTCAGCAGGATGCCGCCGAGCATCTCGCCCTGTTTCACCAGATGGCGAATGTAGGCACGTGTGTAGTGCGTGCACGTTTCGCAGGTGCACGTCGGGTCGAGCGGCCCGAAATCACGCGTGTACTTGGCATTTCGCATGTTCATGCGCCCAGTGCTGGAAAACGCCGTTCCCATGCGGCCCGTACGCGTGGGTAGCACGCAGTCGAGCATGTCCACTCCCACACCCACGGCGCGCACGAGCGTCGTGGGATTGCCGACGCCCATGAGATAACGGGGCCGATCCGCCGGAAGCGCCGCGCACACGTCTCCGAGCGTCTGGAACATGACGTCGTGCTCCTCGCCCACCGAGTAGCCGCCGATGCCGAAGCCATCGAAGCGCCGACCGCCGGCATCAACGCTCGCCTGCTCGATCGCGAGCAGGCGCCGCACGCTCTCGAGACGCAGATCCAGATGCATGCCGCCCTGAACGATGCCGAACAGCGCCTGGTCTTCGCGTTTATGCGCCGCCAAACAGCGCTCGGCCCATTCCCACGACAGCTTTGTCGAGGCTTCGACCGCTGCACGTTCGGCGGGATAGCCCACGCATTGATCCAGCTGCATGACGATGTCGGCGCCGAGGCGCTCCTGAATGCGCATGTTGTCCTCGGGTGTCCAGCGATGCTTGCTGCCATCGTAATCGCGCGCATGGAAGCTCACGCCGTCGGCGTCCGTCTTCATCATGTGGTCGAGGCTGAACAGCTGGAAACCGCCCGAATCGGTGAGCATCGGGCCGTCGTAGTTCATGAAAGCCTGCACTCCCCCGGCTTCCTCGACGACGTCGCAACCCGGACGCATATACAGATGATAGGTGTTGGCAAGCACGACCTGCGCGTTCAGGTCTCGAAGACCACGGGACGTGATGCCTTTTACCGTGGCATGCGTGCCCACCGGCATGAAGACGGGCGTCGTGAAGGCGCCATGCGCCGTCTCGTAGCGCCCCGCGCGCGCCGCGCCCGATTGAGCCTGTATTTCGTAGTCGAACAATGCCATGTCATGCCTTTCGTACTGCGCGCACGGCGCCTGCTCATAACCGATGGAAAAGCTTCCGCTAAGAGAAAAGGGTATCGCACTGCAAACAGGAAAAGGCCCTATTTCTTCAATGCCACGAGAATCATCATGGTGATGATGCACGCACCGCCGAGGACATCCCAGCCGGAGAAGATCGTGCCCAGCCACAATGCCGAGATGACCGCGCCCGAAACTGGCTCGAAGACGCCGATGAGGCTTGCGATGACGGGGCCGGCGTCATACGCGCCCTGGAGGAAGGCGGCATAGGCGAGCATCGTGCCGATGAGGACGATGCCGGCGAAGACGAGCCAGCCTTCTGCATCGAGCATGGCGGGGTTTTCCCACGGCCGCGCGAACGGCATGAACAGGAAAGACGCCGAGAAGAACGCCACGCCGTTGAGGACGAGCGTGCCGCACTCCCTCACGAGCCTGCGGGGAATGAGGATGTAGCCCGCGTTGGCGACTGCCGTGAACAGGCCCCACATAAGGCCGAGCGGGTTGATGGCGATCGTTCCGAGGTTGCCCTGCGTCGCTATGAGCACCACGCCTATGGCGGCAAGCGCCACGGAAACATATTCGATGAGCCGAGGCGCTCGGCGGTTGCGCACGCACTCTACGATGAGTACCATCGGCACGCTGATCTCCATGAGCAGCAGCGCCGTGCCAGCGTTCGTGAGCTTGATGCACGACATGTACCCGAGCTGCATCATCACGACCGCTACCAGGATATAGACGATCAGATCACGTATGAGCGTCTTGTCCCGCGCGAACGCGGAGAACTTGTCGCGATCCTTCACGAGCGCGATGATGAGGAACAGCAGGCCCGACACGAACAGGCGCACGCAAGCAAGCCACGGGACGTCGACCCCGCAACGATCGGTGAGGTAGCTCACGCATGTAGCCGAGAAACCCCAGCAGGTGACGCCGAGCAACACGAGGAGAATGCCACGCATCTCGTGTCCCGTATGAGCGCTCTTCCCTGGCTCCATTTGATTCGAACTCCCTCCCGCTCGCAATGATACCAGAGTGATCAAACATCAGGATTGGTAAAGATGACCATGGCGGCCATCAAAAGAGGCCGATGAGCGATAGGACAAATTCGCGCAGCGGCACTGCGAGCCCGACAAACAGAATGGTACACTGCGGGTATGAAACTACTGGTACATGCCTGCTGCGGACCTTGTTCCATCATGCCGACCCGCCTGCTCGTCGAGGCGGGGCACGACATCACGGTCTTCTACGCCAACAGCAACATCGCCCCTGCTGCAGAATACGAACACCGTCTCCGCGAACTGCAGAGATACGCCGAGATGCAAGGATTCGAAGTGCTTGAGGGGGTTTACAATCCCGCAGAATGGGAGGAGAAGGTCGCCCCCATCGGGGAGGCTCTCAAACAGTATAGCCCGGCATTTGGGGAAGCGTTCGCAACCAGGCACGCTGGAACGGAAGGAAGCTCTAGTAGCGAAGGGAGCTCTCCCAGCCCCGCCACAGTGGCCGAACTGCTCGATGACGACCGGCGCAAGGAGCGGTGCCGGGCCTGCTATCGGATGAGGCTCGAGGAGGCTGCCGCCTTCGCCAAGGACGGCGGATTCGACGCACTCACGACCACGCTTGCCGTGAGCCCCTACCAGTTCACCGAGGTTATCCACGAAGAGCTCGAACGTGCTAGCGCGCAGGCGGGAATAGCCGCTCACTTCCAGGATTTCCGCCCGTATTACGACGAGGCCACGCGCATCAGCCGCGAGCTGGAAATGTATCGCCAGAACTATTGCGGTTGCCGTTTCTCCATACGGGAAGGCGAGGCCACGCGCGCCTTCGTCAAGCAGCAGCGCAAGAAGAAGAAGGCCCGCGAGCGGGCCGCCATTCAGGCCGAACAGGCCGAGCTAGCCCAACACCGCGCCGAGAAACAGGCCTACGCCGAGGCACAGGCCAAAAAGCGCGCCATCCTTAAATCACTGCGCCAGAAGCAATGAGCCGAAGAACACGTCTCTGGCTCATTCGCGCATCTCTAACGAATCAACATTGCGTCGCCGAAGCTGAAGAAGCGGTAGCGCTGATCGATGGCGTGCTGGTAAGCGGCCATGATGTAGTCACGCGACGAAAACGCGCTGACGAGCATCATCAAAGTCGAGCGGGGAACATGGAAGTTCGTGATGAGCGCATCGACGACATGAAACTCGCTGCCAGGTAAAAGGTAGAGCTGCGTGGAGGCGCGCTCGCGCGGTACGATGCAACCCAGGCCATCATCCCAGGCGCTCTCCAAGCTGCGCACGCTCGTGGTGCCGACGGCGACCACGCGCCCACCTGCAGCCTTCGTGCGCTCGATTGCCTCGACGGTGCGCTGGGGAACGGTATAGAACTCGGTGTGCATCTCGTGATGCGTCGGATCGTCCTCGTCCACGATGCGGAACGTGTCCAAGCCCACTTCGAGTTCGACCGTCTCCCATCCAACCCCTTTGGCGCGAAGGCGCTCGATGAGCTCGGGCGTGAAATGCAATCCAGCTGTGGGTGCAGCAGCCGAGCTTTCGCGACGCGAATAGACGGTCTGGTATAGCTCCTCATCCCCAGCATAATCCTTGATGTAAGGCGGGAGCGGCGTATGGCCCACTGCATGGAGCGCCTCGTCAAGCGAGGGAAACTCCGTGCTCAGGCGCACGATGCGCGCACCGCGCGAGCCTCCCTGCGCCCAATCGACGACCTCCGCCGAAAGCGCGACGTCCCCGTTCGCGCCCAACACGTCCACGATGGCTCCGCTGCCGGGCTTCAAGCGCTTTCCCGGTTTAACGAGCGCCTCCCAATACGCCTCTCGGTTGGAGGGGATGCCGGATCCGTAGCCTACGGCACCGCGCAACAGGAAGACCTCGGCCGCACCGCCACTCCCGCGCTTGTGCCCGAGAAGACGCGCAGGCAGCACACGCGTCTCGTTGGCTACCAGCAAATCCCCCGGTTCTAGATACTCTACGATGTCACGGAAGATACGGTCCTCGAGCGTGCCCGCCGACCGGTCCATGACCAGAAGCCGACACTCGTCGCGCACGGGCGCCGGTTCCTGCGCAATCAGCTCAGGCGGCAGCTCGTATTCGAAATCGCTCGTCTTCATGCCCACTTCACCTCGTTACCGCCGCGCACCGATGCCCTCGCCGGCCCCATCATGTCGCCGCGCAGCGAATCGTGTCAATTCCTCTCGCTATGGACCCACTATTCTAGGCTATACTTGAAAGGTT
This sequence comes from Eggerthellaceae bacterium, assembly GCA_017432445.1. Lineage (GTDB taxonomy): Bacteria > Actinomycetota > Coriobacteriia > Coriobacteriales > Eggerthellaceae > UBA9715. The sequence goes on from JAFRJC010000017.1 coordinate 24,235, forward strand.
CGTTTGAAAAGGTTTTACAAGGAGCTACAAATGGTAATCGAGCAACGGGAGGCGCCAGCCCAGGACGATGGCAATGCTGACGACAAGCCCGCAGCTGAAATAAAGGAGATCGCCGAGGTCGTCGTCGCGCCCGCCGCATGGTCGAGCAAGAACTCCGATGACGACGATTACGACGATGACGACGACTGGCGCTTGGAAATGAGCGAGAACTCCGGCTTGTGGGTTTTCAAGTAAAGCGTTAAAAGGGTTCCCCCTTTCGGTGGTTTTCCAAAGAACGGAGCGATACATGGCATTCTCAAAGAAACCCGTCAAGGGCATGACCGACTTTCTGCCGGCCGACATGCGCCTGCGTGAATCCGTGCTCAGCGAGATCAAGCGCACGTATGCAAGCTACGGCTTTGCGCAGATTGAGACGCCGTGCATGGAGCACATCGGAAACCTGACCTCCAAACAAGGCGGAGACAACGAGAAGCTCATCTTCCGCATCGAGAAGCGCGGGGCCGCCTTCGAAAGGGCCTGGGAAGCGGGAGAGCGCGACGAGCTGGTGGACAACGGCCTGCGTTATGACCTGACCGTGCCGCTGGCGCGTTTCTACGCCAACAACAAGGAACAGCTCCCCTCCCCGTTCCGCGCCCTGCAGATCGGCCCGGTCTGGCGAGCCGACCAACCGGCGAAGGGACGTTTCCGCCAGTTCGTGCAATGCGACATCGACGTTTTGGGCGACGCCTCGAACCTCGCCGAAATCGAGCTGATCACCGCCACGTCCACGGCTCTCTCGCGCGTGCTCGGCAAAGCGGGCGTGGCCTCGTTCACCGTTCACGTGAACGACCGCCAGATACTGCGCGCAGCCGCGCTCAAAGCGGGCTTCGCGGAAGACCAGATCGCAGGCGTGCTGGTGACGCTCGACAAACTCGACAAAATCGGCTTCGAAGGCGTCGAATCCGAGCTGCTCGGCAACGGGGCGGATCCGGCAAGCGTTTCGGCTTACCTGGACCTGTTCCGCGCTCAAGCAGGCGACACGTTCAGCAAGGCGTTCTGCGATGCCGTCGACGCCGAAGGCCTGACGGACATTGCAGCCAACCTCGATGAGATCATCGCCAGCACCGCGGCGCTCACCGGCGAGGGCGTGCAAATCGTCTTCGACCCCACGCTCGTGCGCGGCATGGGCTACTACACCGGCCCCATCTTCGAGGTCAGCGTCGACAACTTCGGCATCTCCATCGCCGGCGGCGGACGCTACGACGAGATGATCGGGAAGTTCTCGGGCGAAGACGTGTGCGCCTGCGGCTTCTCCATCGGCTTCGAGCGCATCATCGCCCTGCTGCGCGATGCAGGCATCACCGACTTGGCCGAAGGCGAAACCCAGGGAGCCGTTGCTTTCCTCGTGGACGCCAAAGCCGACCCTGCACGCCGCCGCGAAGCCCTGAAGGACGCGCAGGCCCTGCGCAACGAAGGTCGCGACGTGGCTGTGCTTCCCATGCGCAAGAACGTGAAGCGCCAGATCCAATCGCTCGAAAGCGAAGGCTTCACCGAGTTCACCAAGGTCTACGCGAACTAGAGACTGCGTGCTCTTACTTAGTCTAAACAGTTTTCCGATTGGATAAGCTAATCATCGCATCGGGAACCTCCGACGCTTTATCGCGAGCTGCGAGGAGCGTAGGAGGCGGCGGGAGCGAGGACTGTTTGAGCCGCCGGAGGCGGCGAGTTCCGCAGCTGCCGCCTCCGAAGCGACGAGCGGTTAGCCCGCGCTTAAGCGGAGGAGTTTCCCGATGCGATTATTAATACCATCGCTAGTTGTCTATTGCGCCGCATATGCGTCGGCTATGGCTTGCTCAAGTTCGGCAATGTCGCCTGATTCGAAACGATAGCGCACGCACTGGGGTTGGCCCGAGCCGTCGGCACGCGGACGCTCGACGCGCACGAACACGGCCTCGACGGATTTCACGCCCTGGCTCATGACGGCATAGGCGTAGCATGCCGCCTGCAGCACGTGCTTCTCGGCCAGCTCGTCGGGTCCCTCGTCGTCACGGCCGCCCGTCTTGTAATCCACGACGATGGCATGCGCACCCTCATCGGAAAGCCCGAGCAGGTCGATCTCGCCCTCCAGGAAAACCGGCTCGTCTTTACCGTCCACCGGCACCCGCAAGAAGAAGGGCACTTCCGCGCGCAGGTCATCCAAATCCTGCATCTTAAGCGCTATATCGCTTGCAAACCAACGATTCAGCGCCTCGTTCAGGCGTCCAATCTGCGTATCGTCCAGCTTGCATGCGCGTGCCAGCGCCGAAACCCTTCCCGTCGACGGCCGCGCGAAGCCAAAGCTCCCGCGTGCGACAACCGCGTACTGCGCAAGTCGATGGAACGCCGTGCCCAAATCGGTAGCCCTGTCGGAATCTGCGCTCGACACCTTCCTATATGCCCACGAGCCATCGTCCTCATCCGACGTGGCGGCTCCCAAATCGGCTTCATGCCAACCGGGTATGAAATCGTACAGATCCTCGGCGTCATCCTTCGAAACGAGGGAGAGCGAGAACAGTTGCTGGGCCTCTGGCTCGTCGGCAACCTCGAAGTGCTTTTCGGCCAAGCGCTGCAGGACGTCGGTTTGGTGGGAAGCGTCCGAAATCGACGAATAGCTGAAGATGCCCTCGTGGGCAGGGGCGTATGGCGTCCGCGAAACGGCCGGACGCTCTTCAGGCGCGGGAATCGCGAACTCCCCTTCCGAGAACACGCAGGGCGCATCCACATCGACGCCTTTGCCTTCGTCTGCCTCGTCGGCTTCGTCAGAAACCAGGGCGACGTGCTCCACGAGCGCTGCCTGCGATCCGCCGTACTCGTAATGCGACACGCCCTCGCAAAAACCTCCGTCTGTCCCAGCCAGGGCATCCACGACCGCGCCAAGGCAGCTCTTCGGCGTGGCCAGAGGGTTCTCCTTCGTCCTCTTGCCCGTGAGCGAGATGACGAGCGCCTCCTTCGCGCGCGTGAGCGCTACGTACAAAAGCCGCTTCGATTCCTCGGCATCGCCCACTCTCTCGTATTCGTATAACGCCGCGCGCAAGGCGAGCGGTCCATCGGCTCGCTTGATTGCGCAGGCAAGCTCGTCTTCGTCGACCAGGTCCTCGGTCATGGCGGCATACAGCTCCGACATGTCCTTGAGCTTCGCAGAGCCGTCGAACGCGGTGGCGCTATTGCCCAGGTCGAGCGACAGGTAGATGGCGCCATCCAGACTGCTCGCCAGCAGTTTCGAAGAAGGTCCGCCCGACTCCTTGAGCTCGGCGACCGCCACGATGGGAAACTCCAGGCCCTTGGAAGCGTGGACCGTCATGATGCGCACGAAATCGCCATCGGTGGTCGAAAGCGCGCCCGGCGCCTCTTTCGCCTCGGCGAACAACGCTTCAAGCTGGCTTGCCACTTTCGCGGGACCCGCCGCCGTGGATTCTTCGATTTCCTCGATCATGCGCACGGTCTTGTAGGCGTTAGCAACAGACGCAAGGCCTTCGGGACCGCGCCCCTGCATGCGAGAAAGCCATCCCGAATCTGCGAGGACGCGCATGACCAGCCGGGACGTAGTCGTGCGAGCAGAGCCTTCCAGCAGCTCGCCCATGACGCGCAGCGCCAAAACCAACCGCGCGGACCAGGCGTCCAGCGGACCGTTCTCCTTCAGCAAGCGCACAGCCGACATGAGGCCTGCGCACAGGTTCTCGCGCTTCAGGCTGCTGTCGGCCTGGTCGACCGTCGTCGTAAGAAACAGCAAATCGCCTGCAGAGAGCTCGAACAGCGGGCTCGTGAGCACGTTGTGAAGCGACTGGGTGCGATAGGGATTGGCCACGATACGGGCCAAGTTCAGCACGAGTGCGGCCTCGGGCGCGCGTGCAAACACCGATCCGCCCGTGATGACGCAGGGCAGGCCGCAATCACGCAGCGCGCGGGCGTACACGTCGGCATTCGTCATGCCGCCAAGCAACAATGCCATGTCGCCCGCCGAATGACCTTGGGCACGCAAGTCCGCGAAGGACTCGGCGATCCGCATCGCGGCAGTCTGGCGCATCTGGTCAGCCTTCGGGCCTTTTTGCGTGTTCGACGTGAGCTGTACCTGCACACGCGGCGCACTCGAAGCGAATGGCCGCTTGACGCGGCACTCTTCGCGTGCGGGCACGAGCGACATGAACTCTCCCCCGAACATCTCGGGCCGCTCGAAGACACGATCCACCAGAGCGAGCACATCTGCATGGCTGCGGAAGTTGTGGGGCAGGTTCACGACGTCGTCGGGGCTTTCGCTCCTCACGCTTTCCAGATGACGGCGATATACCGATACGTCAGCGCCGCGGAAGCGGTAAATCGACTGCTGGGCATCGCCTACCGTGCACAGACGGCACGCACCAGGACCTGCTATGAGCTTGATCATATCGACCTGCATCTGGTCGGTGTCCTGGAACTCGTCGACCATCACGAGCTGGAATTTGTCGGCGTACAACGCCGCCAGCTCGGGTCGACCGCTGACGGCCTGATAGGCCATCACGAGCAAGTCATTGTTGTCGAGCACACCGACAGCGCGTTTCGCGTGCGTGAACAGGTTTTGCGCCTGGCGCGCCAAACACATGAGCGTATCCAGATGCGGACGCGCCGCTGCCAAGCGCAGTTCCATGATGCAGCGGCCGTAGAGCTTCTGCACTTCGCCTATCTGTGCCTTGAAATTGGCCGTGCCCGCTTTCCTGGGAAACGAAAGGCCATCGAGGGCGCTCAAGATCCAGAGGATGTCAGACGCATGGCCCTGCTGCAAGCCGTCGCGAAGAGCTGCAGTCTTCTCTGCCGTTTCGGCAGCCCACGCCTCCCGCGCCTCGTTGGGCTTCTGCCCGTCCGCCATCAAGGCCAGATCGTCGAGCGCATCCAGCACGGCGCAGGCCAACTGCTCGGGATTCGCAGCCGCCTGGTCCACGACGAAGGCGTCGAAACCGCGCGGACTCGCACTCGCCGCATCCATGAGCGTAATCAGCATCGATTCGACCGACGAGCCGTACATGCTGTACGTACGCGCCGGATACTCCTCGAAGAGCGCTTCCACCGCCTGGGCAGATACGCCGCCTGCGCCGCAATCGCCCCCATCGAGGTAGTCCATGCCACCCGCCTGGGCGCGTTCCAGCACCTCGTCGACTGCCTGGTCTCGCAGGGAGGCGGCGACGGTCGGGTCGGCCATCTCGAACGCGGGATCGAGGTCGAGCTCGAGCGCATGTGCGCGCAGGATTCGCGCGCACATGCCGTGGATTGTGGAAATCCACGCATCATCGACCTTGAGCGCCTGTTCGGACATGCCGCGCGCTCGCAGCTCGGCCTTGATGCGCGCTTTCAGCTCGCCAGCCGCCTTGTTGGTGAACGTGATGGCGCACACGCGTCCGATGTCATCGAGCGCACCGCCCTCGAGGGCGTAGGCGATGCGCTGAGTGAGGGTAAACGTCTTGCCCGAGCCCGCACCGGCGGCCACGACGAGCGGCCTGTCGAGCGTTTGGATGCAAGCTTGCTGACCAGATGTCAGGGCCATCGTTACTCACCTCGCTTCGGGCAGTTTGCCACGGGACAGTACTTGCACGCTTCTGGCCGCACCGGATGGGGGTCGACCTCGCCCAACTCCATGTGGACGATCGCATCCGCCACGAGCTTTTCGGTTTCGTCGAGCATGTCGGTGAAGGAAAGGTCGGCAAAAACCGGTTTGTCGAGACGGATTGGCAGCTGGGCCAAGAGGCGCGCCTTGTTAACGTTGTCGGGTTGGCTGCCCGACCCGGAAGGACGTTGCCGCCGATGGGATGAGGGCGCAGCTTCCAACTCGTTTTCTGCATCGCTTTCCATGCCCGATTGCACAATCTGCGCTCGAGTTGTAGGTGTGTTCTCCGGTTCACCCTCGGGCACGGCAACAGGCATGCAGCGGCTCCGCTCGCAGTTCGCGCCGGGAAGATGCGCAGATTCCAACACGCGTCCGTCGTACGCACCGGCCCATGTCGGCGCCTTGCCAACGCATACGTAAAGCGCACCTACGACGTCGAGCCCGAGCGACCTGCGAACGATCTGGGCATACATGCGAGTCTGCACCTTGCCCGGTTCCAAGGGGTTCTTGTTGGCGATTGCGTAAGCGTTGTCGACCGAGCCCTTGTAGTCGATGATCACCGCCCGACCTGCATCGTCAACGTCGATGCGGTCGACCTTCCCCACGAAAGGATGGCCCGCGTATTGCGCGCCGTCTTCCAAGCTGATTGCGTATTCCAGGTAAGCGGGATGGAAGGTGAGCAGAAACTTCGCCTCGAAGTCGAGGTAGGCGACAAGCTGGCGTATGCACGCCTGCAGCTCGTGCTGTTCCAGCTGCGTGACGGCCACGTATCGGCCGCTTCCCGGCTCGAGCTCGCGTTGGCGAGCAGCCTCGCTCTCGGCAACTTCGCGCATAAGCGAGCGCGCCTGCTCCAGGTTGTCCGACGTCACCTTGAGATGACCTGCCTCGGCGAACTCGGCATAGAATCTCTGGAGCACTGCGTGTGTAAACGAGCCGCGCTCGAGGGGCCCGAAACCCTCTTCCAGCTCCTCGACTCGCAGGCGGTTTTGAACGAACCACTTGTATGGGCATTCCAGATACGATTCAACTTGCGATGGCGAGGGGCTGAATCCTGCAATCTGTCCTTGCGCATCGCGCCTTGCGAGCGCAACGAGCGGACGCGCAGCTGGCATGATGTCGCCGATTTCTGCAGGATCTTCGTTCTGCTCTAGCGGTTGCGCCGCACCCTTGGCGCGCGCAGAGGCGTTCGCGAACAGGTCCTCCTCGCCACGCTGGACCACATCGCTTCGAAGCACGTCGGGCAAGCCGTACACGGGATCCAGATCATCGTCGCCAACCGCGCCATCGCGATACGCGTCGACGAGTTCTTGGAGAACTGCAGCCGGATACGTGGGATTGCCATCCCAATCGTTGAGCGGGCGCACGCATAAAAAGCTCTCTGTCGGCAGTGCCTGCAGCTCGGCAAACAGGCGACGGGCGCGGGAGAGCGCCGTTTCCGTGGAGAACAATCCCAGTTTCTCGAACAGGGTCGCGGCCGCATCGTCGCGATCGGCCAGCGGGTAGTCTTCCGCCGTGAGGTCGCAGGCAATGACCTGGGTGCACGAACCCGCTCCCATGCGAGCCGCCGCTGCTTGCGTCGTCACTATGACTTGGGAATCAGCGGTGTCAGCGCACGCTCCCGAGCTATACGACACCGTCACCTTCACGTCCTCGAGCACGCGCGCGCATGCGCCCATGCTCGCCCCCACGCGACGGGCCGCCGTCGTACACGAGCGCACGGCCGCAGCAGCCGAGAGCTGCTCGGCACGCCAGGCATCGGAGCGGCCTTTCGCCTTGAACGCGATCTGCTCGAAGACGCCGAGCAGGATGTCCGCTTCGGGATCTTGCACGAGCTCTTCCAATTGAGAGAGCAAATCGGAGCCCATGCGCAAACCCGCGAGGCACGTTTCGCGTTCCAAGGTGCGATCGGCTCGCAGGCCCTTGTCGATGGCGAGCGCGCTTTCCCTGTTGAAACCCGAGAATGGAGCCTGCACGACATCCGAGAGATCGTCGATCGACCAGACGTCTCCCCCGGCCGCACGGTACATCTCGAGGAACTGCCGTCCGAAATCAGTTGAGCTGAACGCGACCTGCGCTTGCACGCAAGCACTCACGCCCTCGCGTGCCAGCTCAGGCTCGAGCGCCTTGAACATGCGCAGCGGATTCTTGCATGCCACGACGGATAACCAATGTGGTTCGGTCCCCTTTTGGTTATCTCGCAGAACATCAGCCACGAGGGCGGCTTGCGCGTAGCGCCCCGACGGAAAACCGAAGCGAAGATCGATTCCCTCGGGAAGGCGCTGACGAGTCGGAGAGGCGTTCTCCGATTCGCCTAACGCGTCGACATCGACGTTGGGGCATGATTCGAAGAACCAGGACTGCAACCAGGTAAGGGGTTGGTCGAAGAGAATCCGCACGCTAACACGAGACGGGAAAGCACTCGACGCATGCTGCACCAGGTATGCGGATGCATGCCCCATTTCCACCAATCCCGCAGATGCCAGTAGCTCGACGTAGCATCCAATGCATTGCAGAAGAAGCGCCTCGCGGACAGAAAGACCAAGCGGAACCGCCCCCGCACACGCCTGGGCGAGCGCATGCTCGAACTCGGGCACGCCTGCGCCGACGCGCACGCATTTCGCGGCAAGACCCACCATGCCGGGAGAGACGGAAAGCTCGGCATGCGTGCCGTCGTCGAACACCGTGCCCAACTTCGGCTCGCCCGCCGCCAGCTGCTCGAAGGCCGCCTGCATGATCACCTGGCGCTGCAGTGAGTCTACAACCGCGCGCCCATCACCGAAAAGCTCCCACAGGTCGGCGATCCATGCGTTGAACGTGGTCACGGTCTGCGAGAACAGTCCCCTGTCGCTTTCGGCGGCCTGCTGCTTGCGCCAATGCTCAACCTGCGCGAACGTCGGCAGCAACACCACATCGTATCCAGCCATACCCGCTCCAATCCGCCGCCTCAAATATCTCAAGGGGAAGGCTCCCCCTTTAGCATATTGTCATACTTGCAAATCGCCTAGCTGTCCCAAAACCACACCACCCAAACCGGTGTACGAGGCTATCCTTGTACTCGTTTCCGGGCGGTGGCTCCTTTCCCTTCGAATTGCATTCAACCTTTGTTCCTCTCGCCGCCCGGAACCCTAGAGGTCAACCATCGCGCCGAGAGGCGAAGAGAACCGCTTGCCAAACCGCAAGAGCTTTCCTCGCCAGGCTTGACGCCATGCCTCAGATAAACGATGGACAGCAAGCCGTTGTTCTTACTGTTCAAAATATCATGGGCGGATTGGCTTGAGAAGATAATCGTCGGACCCATAGGCGAAGATTTCTCAAGCCATCCCGTGTCCCGTTGTCGAATACGAGCAAAAACATGTTTTGACACCGGATTGATCAGTCGCCTCTTGAGTGACCTATCGCCACAAGACAAGTAATCTATCCCTTCTGATATCCTATTCAGCGAAACACGTCGTCATCCGATAGGAGTAGCGCATGGCCGAAATCAAATGCCCAAACTGCGGAACCGTCATCTCGCTCGAACAATCCGACCTCGACTCCGTCGTCATGCAGGTTCGCGACGAGCAGTTCAAGCTGGAGCTGGAAGCGCGCGTCGCGGCTATCGAAGCCCAGAAGCAAAGCGAGCTGGCTGCGTTTCGCGCCCAAGCCGAAGCTGACAAGGCCGCTGGCGAATCGCAGAAAGACGCCCAGATCGCCGAGCTGCGCGCGCAGCTGAAGTCTTCGGAAACCGCCGCAACAACCCAGCTGAAGGCAGCCGAATCTGCAGCTTCCGCCCAGCTGAAATCCGCCCTCTCGCTCGCCGAATCGCAGCATGAGCTCGCCCTGCAGCAGGCAATCGCCGATTCCCAGAAGCAATGCGACGAACTGCGGTCGGCGCTCGCGCTGAAGGACTCCGAGCGCGAACTTGCCGTCACGCAAGCCGTCGCTGCAGCCCAGAAAGAGCGCGATGAGCTGAGCGCCGCGCTTAAGCTCAGCCAATCCGAACACGAGGCTGCCGAGGCGCGCTTGCGTGAGCAGATGGCCGAACAGCAGCGTCGCCACGAGGACGCCCTCGCCTTCCAGAAGGAGGAGATCGAGCGCCTGAAGGACATGAAGGCGCGCCTGTCCACCAAGATGATCGGCGAATCGCTCGAGCAACATTGCCAGTATGAATTTAACCGCATCCGAGCCGTCGCATTCCCGCGCGCCTACTTCGAGAAAGACAACGACATATCGCAAGGCACCAAGGGGGATTTCATCTTCCGCGAAGAGGACGAGGACGGCAACGAGATCATCTCGATCATGTTCGAGATGAAAAACGAGGGCGAGACCAACTCGGTCAAGAAGAAGAACGAGGACCACTTCGTCAAGCTTGACCGCGACCGCACGAAGAAGGGCTGCGAATACGCCGTCTTGGTATCGTTGCTCGAACCCGACAACGAACTCTACAACGAGGGCATCGTGGACGTATCGCACCGGTTCCCCAAGATGTACGTCATCCGACCGCAGTTCTTCATCCCCATCATCTCGCTTTTGCGCAATGCGGCCCTCAACTCGCTCGAATACAAGCGAGAGCTCGCCCTCGTGCGCCAGCAAGACCTCGATATCACAACCTTCGAGCGGGATCTCGACGTGTTCAAACAGGGCTTCTTCAAGAACTTCGGCGATGCGTCACTGCGATTCGAAGATGCCATCAAGGCCATCGACAAGGCCATCGCCGACTTGCAGAAGGCCAAAGACAAGCTGCTCGTGTCCGAAAAGCATCTCACGGCCGCAAATCACAAGCTCGAGGGACTCACCGTGAAGAAGCTCACGCGCAAAAACCCCACCATGAAAGCGAAGTTCGCTGCTCTCGAGAAGGATGAAGCGGAAGATTTCGAATAGCGGGACGAGACAGCGTACCTGGCAACTTGTCTTATCGCGAAAAAAGAGAAGGGGCTGTAACAGAAGCAATGTTGCAGCCCCTTTTCCATGCCTGGAACCAGGGCATGGCCTTCGGCCTTCTTATGTGTCGCTTCGCTCCTGATGACGCGACGACAGCCTCCCGTCCCAACGTTCGCGACGGCGGCTGA
>JAFRJC010000122.1 GCA_017432445.1 Eggerthellaceae bacterium
ATTACTATCAGGAGCCGTTCTGACGAACGGCTCCTTCCTTGTCCACCGAGGGTTTCCCTGGCACGTCATCTTTCGCCTTGTTTTGGGCGCGGCGCGTACCGAAGTACGCTTGGCCCAAAGGTGGCGAAATATGACGCACCAGGAAAGCCCTCGGCTGCTTTAGCTGGCGAGAAACGATAGCTTTGCTATTTGCGGCGGCCCCCGCTGCGTTCGTGGTTCCGGCGCGGAGAATGCCCCTCAGCTAAAGCTCCGGGGCCTTTGCGCTGAAAACGGTTATCAATCGTTTTCGCGGCGCTCCGCGCCGCCGCGCAAACCCCCTTGCCTCCACCGCCTCTTCAAGAGCCGTTCTGACGAACGGCTCTTTCATTTGAGTAGGGGCCTTCTTATAATTCAATGTGTAGTCGAAATCGACAATCTACTTGGGGGGTGCAATATGGATCGAACAGAGTTTATGGCGTTGGAATCGCCGAAAAAGGCAGAAGTGCTCAACGCTCTCATGGACGAGGGAAAAAGCCAGAAGGAAGCGATGGCTGAAATTGGCGTGAGCATAAAAGACCTGGTAGCAACACAGGTCATGTTCTCTAATTCCGACGGTCGGTTCGTTTCGAAAGCGGTTGGTGGTTATTCGAACTTCCACAGCGACAACACTGGTGAAGCTGCAAAGTAAATCCAGTGTGCACAAGGCAGACGGTTTGCGCGACGAAAGCAAGCGCCTTTTGAGGGGGATTGCTAAAGAGAGGAGACGCGATGACAAGAGAATCGATTGTCGAGAAGCTGGGCAAGCGCCACGAGGATGTTGATTACTTCTACACCACCTGCCACAACAATGGCTGCTGGGATGCCACCTGCTTGATCAAATGCAGCGTGAAGGACGGAAAGATCATCGCCATCGAGCCCGATGACTCGGTCAATCCGGGTATCGCGCGAGAGGACGATGACGAGAACGCCGTCCAAACCGGCATGCTGCAGGCTCGCGCATGTCCGATGGGCCACGCATGGCGCCAGGAGCTGTATTCTGAGAACCGCCTGCTGTATCCCATGAAGCGCATAGGTGAAAAGGGTTCGGGCAAGGGCCATTTCGAGCGCATTTCATGGGATGAGGCGCTTGACACCATCGCCGAGAAGATGAAGCAGTTCTCCGAGGAAAGCCCCGATCGTCCATGGCTTTACTACTGCTATTACGTGGCGTTCGAGAGCTCCGACTTCCCGTTTGCGTCCTATATGCCTGGCACTATCACCGGTTGGGGCGACCATTCCACATCCGGTAACGCAGCGGCCGAAGACTTCCACTTGGGCGTGCGTCTGACCGACTGCCTCATCAAGGGCACGTCCGACGCTTATCCGGGCTTCGAGGCTCCTGACCTGCTGAATTCCAAACTCGTCGTTTTATGGGGCTTCGATCCCATGGTTGCGTGGTTCGGTCATGTGCCGTACTACATGAAGCTTGCGCAGGAGCGCGGATGCAAGTTCATCCTGATCGATCCGGTGTACAACGTCAGCGCGGAGGTGTTGGGCGCCCAGTGGATTCCGATTCGCCCTGGTACGGACACGGCGTTTGGCTTGGCAGTTGCTCATGTCCTGTATACCGAGGACCTCTACGACCATGCGTATGTCGAGCAGTGGGTTGAACCACAAGGTTTTGAGGAATGGCGCAAGTACATCGTCGGCGAAGTGGATGGCGTGGAGCACACGCCCGAATGGGCTGAGCCCATCACCGGCATTCCTGCAGAGACCATCCGCGAGTTCGCGCGTTACTATGCCGCCATGAAGCCCGTTCACCTGCACCAGATGTATGGCGTCTCGAAGCGCAATCTGGGCGACTATGCCGCGGCAGTCGCGATGCTGCTTCAGGCAATGACCGGCAATCTGAGCATCCCAGGCGGTTGCGAGGGCGGCGGCTCCAACTTGGTCACCCAGCCGCGACTGTTCCCTCCTGTTCCCGACACAGGTCAGATCAAGGGCGATGTCGTCAACCCCATTACCAACAACAACAATAAGGTAACCGAGGTTATGTACTGCCAGAAGCTCTATGCTGCAGGCGAGATCACTGCAGAAGAGTTCCGTCGCCGCATCGGCTGCCCGAAGGGAAGCCCGCTGCCTCACATCAGGATGGCCATCGTTCCCAACAACTACATCAACAACCAGCATCATGTGTCCAAGCGCATGGCCGGTTTTGCGGACCTGGAATTCTCCTGGGGATGGCAGTACTTCCACGACCAACCGTCCATCGAGTTCCTGGACATCGTGCTCCCGTCGCCGGTTATCCAGTTCGAATCCACCGACATGCACTTCTTCGGCATTAACCGCTTCTGGGGCGCTCCGTCTGGCATGAGCAATTACTTCCTGTTTGCCGGTAAGGGCGTCAATCCTCCGGGAGAAGTTCGCTCGAAGGACTGGGTCTGGATGGAGCTTGCCCGTCGTTTGGGCTTCGCCGACAAGTATTGCCCGAAGATGCTCGACGTGACCGACTGGCGAGACTGGGATGAGCAGGTCATCGAGCGCATTTACAGGCCTGCATACGAGGAGTGGGCAAAGGATAACTGGCTGCTGTCCTACTACGAGATTGACCCGCCTGCGTGGGAAGACTTCCGCAAGTTGCCCATCATCCGCGTTCCCGGCACCCCCGGCGAATGGTTCTACCCCTTCAAGAACACCGTCGAATATGGTCGCTCCCCGTTCAAGACGCCATCGGGCAAGATCGAGTTCGAAAGCTCCTTCATCAAGGAGAACGACCTAACCCAGACCCGGTATGGCGGGCAGATGGATTCGTATCCGCGTTGGCAACCAACGTATCAGGATGTGCTCGCGAACGACAGCTATTACCATCCCTGGACGCAGAACTTCCCACTGTCCATGGTCACGCCGGTGTCAACGTATCGTCAGCATTCCTCCAACGACCAGAACCCCTGGCTGAAGGGCGACTGCTACGAGCACATGGTGCGCATGTCACCGGCCGATGCCGCCGACCGCGGCATCAAAACGGGCGATCGCGTGCTGGTATACAACCAGTTCGGCGAAATCGAGATTACCGCATACGTGTCCTCGAAGCTGCTGCCGGGTACGGTTTCCATCGGCCATGGCGAATGGTCCAAGTTCGACCATGTCAGGAAATCGAAGGTCATGCCTTACGGCATCGACACTGCCGGTAACTGCAACCTCCTCATCGGCGATACGCATCTTCCGCATGTCGTGGGTGCGTTGCTGACGGCCGGTCTGGTTGAGATCAGGAAGGTAGGCGAATAGAACATGACTCAGTACGGATTCTTCTTCGACCAGAGCCGCTGCTACGGGTGCAAAGCCTGCTCCGTCGCATGCAAGGACTGGTACGACATCGCTCCAGGCCCCGAGAAGTGGATGAGCGTGTACATGTGGGAAAAGGGCCGTTTCCCGAATCCCTCCATCGGCATCCTGGCGTTTAGCTGCGGACATTGCAGCAAGCCCGTGTGCGTGGGCGCGTGCGAGCATGGTGCCATCTTCAAGGAGGACAAGTACGGCGCGGTCCTCGTCGATCAGGAAAAATGCCAGGGCGATCGCAACTGCTTCGCCGCATGTCCCTACGGAGCTCCGAAGTTTGCAAGCGACGAGCCGGGAACTAAGATGAGCAAATGCACCATGTGCATCGACCGTCTGGAAAAGGGCCAGCTGCCGGCATGCGTGGCATCCTGCCCGATGCGCGCTCTCGATTTCGGTCCCATTGATGAGCTTGTCGAGAAGTACGGTGACGTTCGTCAAATCGAGACCATGCCCGATCCAGGTACCACAATGCCTAACTGGGTGGCGAAGGCCAATCCGCCCAAAGAACAGCTCATTCCCTACGATGTCGAAAAGGCCATCCAGCTGACCAAGCGCCGCACGTCGACTGACAGCGTGTACGCTGGCGATGTCTCCACCGTCACCGAATTCGATTCAGACGTTGTATGCATCAGCGAGCTTCGCATGAAGAATGCGACGGTTGCCGAAGTCATGGCCGCCACCTCAAGCGACCAGGGCTAACCACCGCAAGGTCCTTCAGGGTGCTGCTGGTGCTTTCGGCTGCACCCCAGTAGATGTCTGCAGAAATATGCAGTATGGGATTCAGTGAAGGGCTCATGATTGAACCCCGAAAGTTTCGATTGAGGGTAAAGCATCGAGCACGATGGCGAAACGGAGCGAAGCATGGAATTGAATTGCCAGCATATAGGCGTGTACTGCCGCGATATCAAGGAGTCGATTGCATTCTACGAGGATGTCCTCGGTTGCAGGCTGTTGTTCAAGTCTGACGCAATGGAAGGCGATAAACCACTCAAAATGGCGTGGATGAAGGGCATTGGCACCGTATTCGAGCTGCTGGAATGCGATGACAAATCCACGTGCGATGCCGCTGCGAATACGCTCAACCATCTGGCCTTGCGCGTTGACGATATGGATGCGTTCGTCGCCCATCTAGGCGAGAAGGGGATAGCCATTGAGGCTGGTCCGTTCGATCCGCCTCTTGAGTTCGATCGTCCGCTTTCCGAGGAGGACGATGACGTTTTCGTCAAATATGGTGATGCCGGAACACAGTTGAGGATCATGTTCTTCCGCGGACCCGGAGGAGAGCGTTTCGAGGTCCTCCAAGACAACATTGCGGCTCTATAACCTAAAGGAGGAGCGTAGGTTGGAGTTGCCCTTCGATCCTGCTTCCGAAAACCTGCTCTAGAACGAAGGATGGCCCTGTCATGCCGACGGGGCCATCTTCGCGTTGTATCGGTATTTTCGGTTTAGTAGTGCACTACGACGACGTCGTTGGGCTGGATTATCTCGTAGAGGGATTGGGCGGCGCTGTAGGAGAGGTTCACGCAACCGTGGCTGCCATAGCCCTGGGCGTACATGTCGCCGCCGAACGAAGGTTGCCAAGTAGCATCATGGAAGCCCACGCTGTTGCCGACGAAGGGCATCCAGTACTTGACCTCCTCCTCGTAATCCTTGATCTTTCCCTCTTTGTCCTTATAGCCGATGAGCACAGACGGGCTTTGCTTCATGATGACGTACCACACGCCCGATGGGGTCTCGTGCTCGCCGTCGGGGGCGCCGCTGATGCAATCGGTCTCCCAGATGATGCTGCCGTCATCGCCGTAGAAGCGGACGTGCTGCTCGGAAAGGTCCACGTCGATGTAGCGGTTGCCCCAGTCGCGCTGGCCGTAGCCTGCATATACGTTGGCCGAGTCGATGCAGGGAATCTCGATCTTGCTCTCGCCGCCTGCCTTGATGGCGTCAAGAATCTGCGCGCTCAAGGTGGCTTTGTCGACCTCCCAGCCGTATGTGCCGCCGGCGACGGTGATGTTCTTCCCGTCTGCGCGCGTGTAATTGCGCTGCATGCCCACGGTGTCGTAGCTTCCAGCGATTTCATCAACCCAGCCGGCGAGGCCGGAATCGTCGAACGTCACTTCGAACTTGTCGCTGATCTTGACGAAGCCCGACAGCATTTCGCTGCCGATTTCGGTGACGGTGGAACCGTTGATCTGAAGCAGCAGATGCGTGGACACGAGTCCATTTGCCGTGGCGGTGGTGTCCACGAGCTTCTTGTCCGTGGAGAGCAGCTTCGGTTGCCTCAACTGCTCGTCGGTAAGCTCGGCCTTGGTTTGCATATCGCCGATGGCAGCATTGACGACCGTTTGCACTGCTTTGATCTTGAGTTGGGTACCGATTTCCTCGGGCTTGATGGCGAAGGTCTGGGAATCTTCGTCAAAGTAGATCGACGCATCGGTCGGAGGCGTTGCCTTCTTGTTGAAAGCCATGACTGCAGATTTCACGAGGGCGTTTGCGGCCGCTTTGTCATAGGAGGTCTTGACGAGCTCGGATTCGTCATGGGTGCCGCTCGTGGCGTACCAAGGCCAGTACCAGGCGTTCTGCTCCTCGTGCATGGCCTGTATGATGGCTTCGGTGTCAATGGTCATGCCGATGTCCTCGCCTGTCATGTGCAGCGAGAAGTCGCCGCCGGTGACGTCGAGCTGGTACTGGGCGGGAATCTTGTCGATGATCTCGCCGACTTCGTCGTCTTTCATCATGGAGACGTCGAGACCCTCGATGTACGTATTGGGCATGAACTGAGTCTTGAACATCAAGGCGATACCCACATATACGCCCGCCAAGATTAGGGCAAGGACGACGAAGGTGATGACGAAAGCTTTAAGGCCGCGTCTGCTCTTGCGTTCGGGTACTGTAGAGAAACCTTCCATCCCGGAAGGGCTCGCCTGGATAGCGGGGATGCTTGGAGGGTAGCTAGTCGGCCCGCCATCAGGTTGCGTGCCCGCAGTCTGGTTTTCGGCCTTCGGCATGAGCATAGTGGAATCGCCCGCGGCGTTTCCGGGTATGGCGATGGCCTCGGTTTTAGCCGAATTGATGGCGCTCTTGTCGAGCGGCTCGGTTTCTCCGGCGGATGTGGCGGTCGTCAGCGCTGCGGTTTCGTCGGAGTTGAATGTGTTTTTGTCAAGGGCTACGGTTGCATCGGCGTCTTGCGCGCCCGGTGCATGCTTGCCTCGTTTATTGAAGATTCCCATGCTACGTTTCTGCCTCGTATCGTGTGTTGAAACGCTAGATTTCGAATTTCATATTGTAGCAGTGTGCAGGAAAAACGAAGCCCTTATATGAATCGGCAACCAAACTGTAGGCAATATTCACGAAGCCGCCATGTCAAACTGCATATTTCCCATTTTGTTGTTCGCAATCGGGTGGTTCGGAATGACTTCTTCAGGTCCAACATCTGACATTTGTGCAGAAGGATTGCGGAATCTGGAAACTTGTTGCGCGTTCGGTTAAAGTATCGACTTGCGAGTTGCGTCGGGACGTGGCGCAGTTTGGTAGCGCGCCTGCTTTGGGAGCAGGATGTCGCAGGTTCGAATCCTGTCGTCCCGACCATTTCCAGCTTGTTCCCAACCCAGAAATCTTGCCAGGTCGAGCGGGCTCGCGCGATTCGAACCTGCATGGCAGGCGAACGCGCCAGTGGCGCGTTCGGGCCCGAGCGCAGCGGTAGCGTCGCGCGAGGGCAGCCGGAGCGACGAAGTCGCGCCGGCCCGAATCCTGTCGTCCCGACCATTTCCAGCTTGTTCCCAACCCAGAAACCTTGCCAGGTCGAGCGGGCTCGCGCGATTCGAACCTGCATGGCAGGTGGACGCTACATCCTCACGCCGCGCACAACAAGTCCTGCGCCCACGAAGACAATGGCCAGTCCCAGCAAGAATCCGACGCTGGCCATGACCGATGTCGGGTTGAAGATGCACAGCACGCCAAGAATGACGATCAGGACGCCCAGGCCGAGCAGGGCAACCCAGTTGACGGCTGTAGGGCCTGCGCCCATCTGATTTTGGTAGTTGCGAATGCCAATAGCGGCTGCAATGCGCGTGATGCCGCCGATGACGAGCCATATCGCGATGATATAGGCGATGAACAGGTCTACTGCGTACTGTGCGGCGTAGCTTCCGAGCAAGAACACGCCAAGGGCTATCGATACGATGGCGCCAATGAGCGTCCAGCCGTCGGCCAGACCGAACCTTCGCCGCTCGCTCCATGAAAGGGCGCTGCCTACGCCCTCGACGATCATGGCTGCTCCGATGAGCCAGCTCAGCGCCGAGTATGTCTCGATCGGGGCGAACATGCAGTACACGCCGCCTACGAGCATCATGGCTCCCATTACGATGGTGATCGCTTTCATAGTTGTCCTTTCGTCTCTTACCGCGTTATCGGATGGGCTTGATGCCGCTTCGCCAAGATGAACCGGCGTTTAGTCCGATAGCCGTGGCGTCGATGCTTGCCCACGGAACGTTATGGTGGTTCTGAGCGTTATTTCAATCGCGAACCTCAACGTCTAATCTTACCGCGGACGGCGCAAATACCTTGGAGGTTTTTGCTGTTTTGGCAATCATCGTTTGTTGCCCATGCACGGAGCTGCGAAACGGTTCAAAACTACCGAGTTATTCGCGTTTGTCAACACTTGTTCGACAGCGTTTCGATGGAAGCAGAATGCGGAGGTGGTGAAGAAGCGGTGACGAAGCCCTCGGCAAATGCATGGACTTGCTACAATTCTCGGACGGATGGGGTACAATACCCCCTACATAGCGCGGGTGTAGTTCAATGGTAGAACTTCAGCCTTCCAAGCTGATAACGCGGGTTCGATTCCCGTCACCCGCTCCACTCATTCAGGCGCCTTCGGGCGCTTTTGTTTGAAAAGGGCATCAAAAGGACGCTTGCCTTTGATGCTTTTAAGAGGAGCGCCCATGAAGACGGTCATTCTGGCTACGAACAACGCGCACAAGGTTTCCGAAATCTCCCATGCGCTGGATTTTCCCGGCTGGGAATTCAAGACGCTGCGCCAGATGGGCATCGAGTCAGATCCGAAGGAAGACGCCGACACATTCCTGGGTAATGCGCGCATCAAGGCGCTGGCCGCGCACGAAGCGTCGGGGGGCATGGCGGCCCTGGCCGACGACTCGGGGCTGGTCGTGGATGCGCTCGATGGCGGACCAGGGGTGTACTCTTCGCGCTACGCGGGCGAGGATGCCACTGACCAGGACAACAACGACAAGCTCCTCGTGGAGCTGGCGAACGTTCCCGATGAGCAGCGCACGGCGCGGTTTGCTTGCACGCTAGTGTTCATCGACGAGGACGGAACCGAGACGACGGCTTCGGGGACGGTCGAGGGACGCATCGGATATGCGCCCCAAGGGGAGGGCGGTTTCGGGTACGATCCCCTGTTCTGGCCAGACGTTTTCGATGGAACATGCACACTCGCAGAGGTGCCCCAGGCTCGGAAAAACGAGGTTTCGCACAGGGGCAACGCGCTGCGCGAACTGCGCAGCCTGCTGGAGGAATGCAGCTAGTTCGCGAGAATGGGAAACACGATGGGCGAGCGCAAAGAGGAAATCCGTCCGACGGCATCGGCTCTCGATGCAGCGGAGTTCGCGTTGGATGAAAGCGCGGCACGGGCTTTCGAAGAAGGCACGGTCGGCCTAGGCGTGGACATCGTAGAAATTGAGCGCATGCGCCGCATCCTCGAGAAGACGCCCTCATTTGCCCGCAAGGTGTTCTCGCAGGCCGAACAAGACTACTGCAATGCCAAGGCGAACCCGGCGACCCATTATGCGCTGCGCTTTGCTGCCAAGGAAGCAGTTGTGAAAGCGCTCGGCACGGGTTTCACGGATGGCATCTGGGTCAGGGATATCGAGGTCGTGCGCACCAAGTCCGGCCGCCCGGTCGTGAAGCTTTCGGGACGCGCATTGGAGGTCGCGCAGGCGCAGGGCGTACGCGAGATGACGCTTTCGCTTTCGTACACGCATACCGATGCGGTGGCGTGCGCCATGGCGGTGACCGATGCGTCCGTGCGCGCGAGCGAGCAGCGGAAAGACCCGATGGAAGAGCTGGCAAAACGCTTCAAGGAGACAAGGGGAATTCTCGATGAACTTTAGGGATGCAGATGCACTGCCCAATCCGGTACTTCTAGATCCCTGGGATGCAGACCGATTGCATGCGGCATTTCCCTTTCCAGCTGTTGATGCCAACAAGTACTCTCGCGGCGTCCTGACGGTAATTGCAGGTTCCAAACTCTATCCGGGTGCAGCGTGTCTTGCTTCGCGGGCAGGACAGCTTACCGGAGCGGGTTACACCCAGCTTATCACCGCGAAATCGGTCGGCCGCATGGCCGTGGCCGCTTACCCGTCGCTCGTGGCACGCGACATCCGTGAGTTTGATGCTGCAAGGTTGAGCGTGCTCAAGCCAGGTGCCCGTAAGGCCGTTTGCATCGGCCCGGGCTTCGAGCCGAAGGGAAAGCGCAACCGCCAGACGCTCGCACGCGTTCTGGAGCAGGCGGTTTGCCCGGTGCTCGTGGACGGCGGGGCGTTGGCAGCCTTGTGCTCGCAAGAAGTCCGAAGCGCGCTGCAGGCGCGAGTATGGGATGGCCGCACGACCGTCATAACGCCGCATGCGGGCGAGGCGCGGCGCTTGGGAGAGGGCTTGGGAATCTTGCGCAGCGATTCCGTGCAGCTTGCCGTTGCGATTTCGGAAGCGACTGGTGCGGTGACGGTCCTAAAGGGCCCCGATACCCTCATTGCGAATGGCGCACAGGTCTACGTAATGCGCGAGGGCACTGCCGCTTTAGCCAAGGCTGGTACGGGAGACGTGCTGGCGGGGATGATTGCCTCGCTGCTGGCGCAAGGCGTGGCTGCTTTCGATGCAGCTGTTTTAGGAACGACCTTGCATGCGCGCGCCGGCAATCTGGCCGCCGACGATCTGGGCATCGTGAGCGTGACTCCCGAAAGCCTGCTGGAGTATCTGCCCCGGGCAATTCAGACGATTTAATCCGATCAACTACCCCAGGGGTAGTTGATCGATCATTCACCCCTGGGGTAAGTGATCGGGCCGCAGGCACCCCGTCCCGCCTTTGCGTCAAAGTGCTTACCAAAACCGCTACAATAAGAGGCCAGCAGCGCCCCCTTGCGTGAGGAGAACGTGATGAGCGAGACCTTGAACCTGTTCGAAGATCTTGAATCGACAGATGACGTGCGGCAGCGCATCGAAGCGCTGCGTAAGGAAATAGACCACCACACGTATCTGTACTACGTGAAGGATGCGCCCGAGATCTCGGACGGCGCGTTTGATTCTCTCATGCGCGAGCTGCGGGAGCTGGAGCGCGACCATCCAGAATACTCCGATCCCAACTCGCCCACGCAGCGCGTTGGTGGGGCGGTGGGCGACCAGTTCGCACCCGTGCAGCACGAGCGACGTATGTACTCGCTCGACGACGCCATGGACATGGGCGAGCTCGATGCGTGGATGGATCGCGTGATTGACGCGCTGGGCGCGCTTCCCGAGATGGTGTGCGAGCTGAAGATCGACGGCAGCGGCATTGCGCTCACGTACGAGAACGGTGCGCTCGTAAGGGCGGCTACGCGTGGCGATGGCACGACGGGCGAGGACGTGACCGCCAACATCCGCGCCATCCGGGACGTGCCGCTGCGCTTGCGCGACGAGGGGATGCCCGGTATCGTGCGCGATGGCTCGGTGGAGCTGCGTGGCGAGGTGTACATGCCAAAGTCCAGCTTCGAAGCCCTGAACAAGGCTGCGGAGGCAAACGGCAAGCCCGGTTTCGCCAATCCGCGCAACGCGGCGGCGGGCAGCCTGCGCCAGAAGGACCCCACGATCACTGCGGGCCGTGACCTTTCCACCTTCATCTATGCGGTGGCCGACGAGGCAGCGCTGGCGGCTGACGGGCAGTACGAGCTACTGCAATGGCTCGGCCAGGCGGGTTTCCACGTGAATCCCGACGTCGAGCGCGTGCGCACGCGCGAGGAAGTGCATGCGTTCTGCGAGCGCGCCGTCGAGCGACGCGATGCCCTGCCCTACGAAATCGACGGCGTGGTGGTGAAGGTGAACTCCTTCATGCGCCAGGCCTCCATGGGCTATACGGCTCGCGCGCCGCGCTGGGCTATCGCGTTCAAGTTCCCGCCCGAGGAGCGCGCGACGCTTCTGCGCGACATCACGGTGCAGGTGGGGCGCACGGGAGCGCTCACGCCGGTGGCCGAGCTGGAGCCCGTACGCGTGGCGGGCTCGGTCGTGGCGCGCGCGACGCTCCATAACGAGGACGAGGTGCAGCGCAAGGACGTGCGCATCGGCGACACCGTCATCGTACGCAAGGCGGGAGATGTCATCCCCGAGGTGCTGGGCGCGGTCGAGTCGCTGCGGCCAGCCGACGCAGTACCCTGGTCGATGCCGAAAACATGTCCGAGCTGCGGTTCCCCCGTCATCCGCGAGGAGGGCGAGGTAGCGTACCGCTGCATTTCCATCGATTGCCCGGCACAGGCGGCCGAACGCTTGGTGCACTGGGCTAGCCGAGGTGCCATGGACATCGACGGCATGGGCGACGAGATTGTCGGCCGCCTGCTCGAGAGCGGGCGCGTTGCCGACGTGGCCGACTACTACACGCTCGATGAGGAGGAGCTCTCGCTCCTGGACATGGGCCGCGTTAAACAGGACGGCACCCCCGTGCGCCTGGGAAAGACCGTGGCGGCCAAGCTCGTGGCTCAAATCGATGCGAGCCGCACGCGGGGGTTTGCCCGCGCGCTGTTCGGCATCGGCATCCGCCATGTGGGCAAGACCATGGCCGAGGCCATCGCACGTGCCTATCCTTCGATCGAGCAGCTCATGGCGGCTGACGAGGAAGCTCTGGCGGCCATCGAGGGCGTCGGCCCGAAGATCGCGCACAGCATCTACGTGTTCCTACGCACTCCCGACAACGTTGCCGTGATCGAGCGGTTGCAGAAGCATGGCGTGGTGCTTGCTGCCGAAGCGACTGATGCGGCCGACGAGCTGCCGCAGACGCTTGCGGGCCTGACGTTCGTGTTGACCGGTGCGCTCGTGCAATCGGGGATGACGCGTGACGAGGCGGGCGCGGCGCTGAAGGCGCGCGGTGCGAAGGTGTCGGGCAGCGTTTCCAAGAAGACGAGCTATGTCGTAGCCGGCGAGGCGGCAGGTTCCAAGTACGACAAGGCCGTTTCTTTGGGCGTCCCCGTGCTCGATGAAGCTCAACTCCTCCGCATCCTGGAAACCGGCGAGATCGAGTGATCAACCACCCTTGGGGTGAGAAATCAGCTAAAACGGAGGGCACGCCTTGCGGCGAGCCCTCCCATCGTAGTCGGCTTTTGCTTAAGTGCTAGTCAACGGCGACCATGACGTCGGTTGCCTTGACGATGGCGACCGCCTTGGCGCCTTCCTTGAGGCCGAGGTCTGCGATGGCCTCGTTGGTGATGGAGCCGCTGATCTGAACGCCGTCTGCGTCCTCGATGGTCACGTGGCCGTTGACGGCGCCCTCGACAACCTTCACGACCGTGCCCTCGATCTGGTTGCGGGCGCTAAGACCTGCGAGCTTCTCGGTGGCGAACATGACGTTGGTGGCCTTGATGACGGCGTAGCACTCCTTGCCCTCCGCAAGGCCGAGGTCCTTCACGGACTCCATGGTGATGTCAGCCTTGATGGGGTTGTGGCTGCCGCGGCAGATTACGACAACGGCGTTGACTGCGCCCTCCTTGATGTTCTTGACGGTGCCCTTGATCTGGTTGCGTGCGCTGATCTTCATTCCGGTACTTCCTTTCTATTACGGCGGGTCCATCCCGCCTTTCGCCGTCGGCCGGCCTTCCGGTCGTTCTTGCTTTCTTCGCGTCCGCTCTCTGCGGACAATCGCATCATGCCATTGCTATCTGCTGGGAGACGCAGTGCGCTTCACAGATCACAACTTGTGTCACGCTTCGTCACTGTTCATAGTTATTGATAATTCATAATCATAAATATTTGTAATTGTAAATCATGTCGAACGAAACTATACTACAACAAGTATAAATAAACAAGGCGATAAGAGGGCTTAATGCGGTCAGATGAATTCATGAACGCAGAAGAGGTTGCGCGTTATCTTCACGTAGGGAAGAACGCTGTGTACAAGCTTGCAAAAACGGGCGCGATTGCTTCTTACCACGTCGGTCGTAAGATCAGGTTTACGATTGAGGATGTCGAGGCGTACGTGTCGTCGACGCGTAGAGTCGGCGAGAAAGCCGTTTCGCACGCTGAACTTCTCTCAATGCCGATTCAGTCTGAGCAGCCGCTGGATGATTCCCAGATCCTTGTCGACGCCGCCTCGTTTGGAGCTATCGAGGGCGACCCATTTGTAATCGCCGGCACTGACGAAGCAGCCGATTTCCTCGCGAGCTCGCTAAACGCGCAAGGCGCTCCGGCTGCACGTCTTTTGCAGGGCAGTTATACGGCGCTTGTCAACCTCTACGCTGGCGAGGCCGATGCCGCTGTCATCAATTTGTACGACCAAGCTTCAAACAGCTGGAATATCCCTTATGTGCGCAATCTGGCTCCTGGTGCATCGGTTGTGGTGATTCGCCTGTTCGGGCGAAAACAAGGTTTCATCGTCCAAGATCGCAATCCCAAGCACCTGACTACGTGGGGAGGCCTTCTGCGCGAAGGCGTGCGCCTGTCCAACCGCACCAAGGGAAGCGGTTCACGCGTGCTGCTCGACGAGAAGCTGCGGGCACTCGAGGCGCGCAGCGAGACGATCGAGGGTTATTCCAGCCAAGCGGACGTGGGATCGGTTGCCGTCAGGCGCGTGGCGAACGGTCTAGCCGATGTAGCAATCGGCCACGAGCGCGAGGCGATGCACGTCCCCGGCGTCGAGTTCATCCCGCTGCAGGCCGAATGGGTCGACCTTGTCGTCAGGAAGACCGAGAAGACGCGTCCCGTCATCCGGAAACTCCACGACATCCTTGCGAGCGACATCGCGCGTAGCGAGCTCACAGCCTTTGCTCCTTGTGACGCCTCGAATCTCGGCGCCGTCGTCTACGAGAGCTGACAAGGGCTGGGACGGGGCCCCTGAAGGAAATCCCAGCTGATTAGTCACCCTCCATTCAATCCGAGCGAACCAATCGAATTATTCTGACAGCTCATTAGAGTTCTGGCGCTATAATGTTCGGCGGCTAACATAAGACAAGGCACAGCAAAGCTGTCGGCTTGTGGGAAAGGACGGTTTCGCATGGGACGTATGGATGATATGAAAGGCGCAAAAGCCCAAGCGATGGGACCCATCGCATTTCCCGGAACTGACGCCAAGGAAGGCCCGTGGACTCTGTACAACGAGCTCATCGAAGGCATTCCCGAAGGCGTGATCGTGCGTGACTACTGCCTGGGCACGCACTGGTCCTATGTTGAGGCAGACAGCGGCATGGGCATCGCCTGGACAGCAAGCGGTGGCGCGAAGCGCACGTACAAGGGCGATTTACGCGGTCGTGAGCTACGCGAGATGGCGCAGCTGGCCAAGTCATGGTCTTTTGAGGAAGCTACATTGGGCATTGCGGCGCTGAACGCCTGGTACGCACAGCGGGACAAACTGGATCCGCTGGGTGCGCGTTATGACGAACCAATCGATCTGCCTGACGGCACGAAGCGCAAGATGGACGCCTTCGAGCTGTATGCCGATCAGATGAACGGCAAGAAAGTCGTCATGGTGGGGCATTTCCCGCATCCCGAACGACTGGTGGAATACGGTGCCGACCTCACGATTCTCGAGCGCAACTGCCGTGACGAGCTGGATACGCCCGACCCGGCCTGCGAATACGTCGTCCCGAGCGCCGATTTGGTCTTCTATACCGGCGTCACGCTCATCAACAAAACCGCGCCGCGCCTTCTGCAGCTTGCGAAAGACGCGCATATCGTCATGGTGGGACCAAGCGTCGTCATGTCCCCGAAGCTGTTTGATTACGGCGTGGACATGCTCGCCGGCAGCGTCGTTGCCAATCCGGATAAGACCCGTTTTGCCATCCAGAACGGAGCAGGCCAGTTCTTCGGCGAGGCTCTGAGCATGCTGTACTTGGAAAAACGCTAGGGAAGGTTGTCTTGGAATGCACGCCTGGGGACAGTCCCCTTCCGTGCATTAGATAAAACTCCAGTTAAGAAGTGTGTCATCTGGAATGCACGGACGAGGACTGTCCCCAGGCGTGCATTCCAAGACGCTGAGGGGGTAGCGTAGATGCGGGACCATTCACATCACATCCAGGTATCGAAGGAGCAGGCCATCCAGCTGATCCTCGGCGCTTGCCAGTTTTCTCCGGATGTCGAGGAAGCGCCCATTGAACAGGCTATAGGCCGTGTTTTGGCCGAGGACGCCGTGGCGCAGATGGACATGCCGAATGCGCTCACGTGCTGCCTTGATTCGGTGGCTGTGCACTGGGACGATTTCGCCCAACTCGATGGAGACCTGCCCAACACGAGCGCCTGGGTGCGCGGTCGTGATTGGGAATTCGCCAACACGGGTGTGGCGATGCCAGAGGGTTTCGATACTGCGGTCGTAATCGAGAATGTGCGCGTGAGCGACGATGAGCAGCGCATCGAGCTGCTTGCAGCGCCGTCCAAGCAGTTTGCCGGAACGCGTCCGGCGGGCAGCAAGTTCCACAAAGGCGATGTGCTCGTCGAGGCCGGCCTGATAATCACCCCGTTGCTGGCGGCCCACATCGCGAGCGGCAACAACGCGGCCGTGAAGGTCATCGCCAAGCCCAAGGTGGCTTTCCTCCCGACGGGCAACGAGCTGGTACCTGTGGGCGACGATATTCCCCTCGGATGCAATATCGAGACGAATAGCCTGTTGATGAAGGGCAAGATCGAGCAATGGGGCGGCGAGGCGTTGCTGTACCCGATTACTCCCGACGACCCCGTGGCGCTCGAAGCCGTGCTGCGCCGTGCGGCTGCAGAGGCCGACATCGTCGTCTTGAACGCCGGGTCGTCGAAGGGCTCCGACGACTGGTCGCTTGAGATCCTCGAGCGCATCGGCGAGGTGCTGTACCACCAGACGAACCATGGCCCGGGACACCACAGCTCGTGCTCGGTTCTGGATGGCACGCCCGTCATCGGCATTTCGGGTCCTCCGGGTGGCGCATCCTTCACGACCGATTTCTACCTGTGGCCCGCCATGCGGAAGTTCTTGGGCCAGGATCCATGGCCCCGGCGCGTTAAGGTTCGGCTTGCCGAGGCGTTTCCCGCCGGTGGACGACCCAATATCGGCAAGTCGCCCGGTGCGCAGGCGAGCCCGGCAGGCGAGACGCGCCCGCGTGAAGGCGGAGAGTTCTTTGGCATCAAGCAGATGAGGATACGCCAATCAGATGATGGCTTCGTTGCAGCTTACCCTCCATCCTCAAGCCATCCTGATCCCGTCGAGGCGGAAGTTGCCGGTGCCTATTATGCGCTGAAGAGCGGGCCAGGTGCGCAACCGCCGGCTGTGGGAGACGTTATCGAAGTCGTCATGCGTCCCGAGCTCCAAAGGTCTACACCAAGCGAGTAACAAAACAAAACACTAACCAGTTCCCCGGAGATAATCGATTGCCTTCGGGGATATCGGTTATCTCCGAGATGATTGCTTCGCGAGGGCGAGAAGCTCGTCGCGGACTTCGTCTGTGGGAAGGATGGCCTTCGTCCCGTTCCAGGGTGCGTCTGAGAAGCGCGCTATCGCCTGGTCGAACAGCTGCTCGCGCACTATCACCAATGCGTGGGGGAGGGCAGAAGTAGCGCCTCGCTCCACGAGCGCCAATCCGTTTGTGAGCCCGTTTCCGTGCAGTATTTCAAGGCGCCCGAGCTCGTCGATGACGAGGAGTCCCGTGCGCCCTCCTGTCTCGTCTTCTGAGACCTTGGCGCCTTCGGCTGTAGTTTGAGCCACCCAGGCCAGGTGCTCGTTGACGCGGTCCAGGGTGCTGTCGTCGATGGCCCATCCAAGCTGGGCTTTGCTCGCCTGCGAACAGGTTCGCTGAGCTTCATCGGCTTCCACGTCGCGGGCGCGCCGTGCGAACGGCATGAGCTCATGTTGGGGGAGAAGCTCGTTATCGATGCCGGTTTTCTCGTACGTTACCGCATCGCCATCCCGATGCTCAATCCATCTACCTGGGGCGATAACGCCATAGGAGGTTATGCCAGCTGTTTCGAGCTCCCTGATGAGCCCTTGAAGCCAGCGGGTCTTTCCCGTTTGGACGTCTCCTGTGAGCACGTAGAGCATCTCGTCCCCCGTTGTCTCGTTTGGGTTTATGGATGCATTTTCGCACTAAACGTTCACAGTTCGGTGTAATAATGCCAGCCGAGAATCTATTTAAAGCATAATGGGGCAGAGAAGCTTAGCAGAACGGAGCTAGATATGGCAGGCAAGGCAGCAAAGGCGCTCAAGTTCGTATTCGGCGCTGCGGCAGGTGTCGCTGCGGGAGCTGGCGCCTATTTCATGGGAAAGCAAGCAGGTGCTGATGAGGCGCGCGCCGCCGAAGCTTCAAAATCAGCCAATAGGCCGGCAAGCGCGAAAACTACTGCTCCTGCGGATCAGCCGCGGTATGAGGAAACCCCTCGTCCGGCAATGCAGGTGCCTGCGGAGGAAGTCCCCCGCGTGGCGCGCGATCGGCAGGCCTATCATTCCCTCATCAACGACCGTGCACGTGATTTGCGCGCGCGTATCGCCGAGCAGGCATACGAATCCGTTTTGGCAGATGCTGGATCGAGCGCAAACAGTCAGTTCCAGGCCGAGGGAGTGGAAGTCGTCGAAAGCGAGCAGCCTGTTAAGAGCTCGCAAGATAATCTCACCGTCCCGATGACCTCAGAACCGTACGAACGAATCCAAAGCGCCTTGAAGACCTCGAAGCTCTTCTCTGAAGAGGGCGACGACGCATACAAGCCCACGCCCTTCTCCATGCCGAAAGATTAGCCAATTAGGAGAACAGCGAATGAGCCGGAGAACGGATCTCCGGCTCATTTTTGTTGTACGCCAACCATCTCAATAACTGCTTTGGAAATGGGTCGGGGATATGTCCTCCGACCCATTTCATTTTCTCTCACCAGCGAATAGGTACGAACAGGTATATACTGATACGAAATGTGATATAAATAAAAATAATTCACCATTGACTATAATCAACGCCAGAATTACCATTCTGATTATTCGGTAGCGTAAATGTTCTGGCTATCGAAGAAAAAGGGAAGGAATTAGAGAAGGGATTCCCCATGAAGAAGTTGCACGTACTGTTCGTGGCGGCGTTTGCTCTTGCGCTCGTTGCCGCATTCGCGTTGGTGGGTTGCGGTGGCAGCTCGGCAAGCTCGGCTTCGGGCGAGGCAGCCAGCTCCGAGGCTGCTAGCTCTGAAGCAGCCAGCTCAGAACCTGCATCCGCCGAGGCTGCCAGCTCCGAGGCAGCCAGCTCTGAAGCTGCTAGCTCCGAGGCCGTTGAGGCCGTCCAGCTGCAGGTCTTTGCCGCCAATTCACTGCAGAAGGCCCTTCCCGAGGTCGAGGCCCTCTACACCGCCAAGACCGGCGTGACCTTCGTCGAGAGCGAGACCGGCTATGCCGCTTCCGGCACCCTGGTTGAGACTCTGACGGCCGATCCGACCGCCGCTGACATCTTGATCACGGCTTCCGCCGGTTCCATGGATGATGCCGAGGCCGGCTCCCTAGTCGACTCCGCCACGCGTCAGACCATGTTCAAAAACGACCTGGTTCTTGCTGTCGCCGCTGATAGCGATCTTCAGATCGCCGATGTGAAAGATCTTGCCACCGATGCCATCGCCAGCTTCGCCATGGGCGAGCCGAGCGCCGTTCCCGCTGGCAACTACGCGCTGCAGACCCTCGTGAGCGCCGGCCTGGCCACAGGCGACAAGGCAGGCTACGAGTTTGACGCCTCCATCGCCGACAAGGTCAACGACGGCGCTGACAAGGTCGGCACAGTTGCCACCTATGTCTCCTCTGGCGAGGTTGACTGCGGCTTCGTGTACACTTCCGACATCTACCGTTACGACGGCATCAAGGTCGCCTACACGGTTCCGGCCGACATGCACAAGGACATCGTCTATCCTGGCGCCGTTTGCGCTCAGAGCGCTAACGCCGACGTCGCTGCCGACTTCCTGAGCTTCTGCATGACCGACGCCGACGCCCAGGCTGTCTTCGCCCAATATGGTTTCGAGCTTGCGTAAGCAGCGCGGAAGTATTCGTTAACAGTGCCTTAGGGCCTTCCCTTCGAGCAGGCGCCGGCTGCATTGCCGCTGGCGCCTGTTCGTGTTTGGACAATGATCACTTACCCCTGGGGTGATCGATCACCCCAGGGGTACGTGATCAGGTGAGTGACGGGCGGACGTTTGAGCGGAATTCAGCGACCGAGCAGCGCGGCGGTGATACTCGCGTTGACGTGCTTGTTGGGGTGCTTGCTCGCAGGTGCGTTTTTCGGAGTTGGAAGCGCTTGGGCTGACAGCCTCATCGTTACCGACGCTTCGGGCAATCAGGTCAGCGCGTCGAAAGCCAGCATCAGCGGCGACGGCAACGTGGCGATTTCGAAAGACGGCGACGTGGCCCTGCTCAACGGGGCGACGTTCGGGATCAGCTCGTTCACTCGCCAGAACAAGGGCACGAACCGCGATGTCGACGACGTGTACTATGGCTACCGCTACCGCACTGTCGGCGAGATGTCTTTCGGTGTGGTGGTAAACAGCTCCTATGTGCTCGTGTACATCCCCCAGGAGGTGCTCGACGAGCTCGGGCTCGATTTGAACGACAAGAACTTCCAGCAAAAGTTTCTTGTCACGCTCGTCAAGATCGACAAGGCTGCGTCAAACGGCGGACACACCATAGAGGAGGCCGCCGCTTCGGCCAAGGTGTTCTTCACCTCGTCGAAATCGCTCGTGGTAGGTGACTACACATACGCTTTCCAACAAGAGATCGGCGAGGGTGCCTGGTACACGACGGTCAACAAGCCTGGTTCCCATGATGCGAGCGATGGGGCGCTTTACGCTTCGTCTGGTTTGCTTACGCCCAAAGATGATACGGTGGTGACAGAAAAGTCCACGGGTATGGCCGCCTTGCGGGAGTTCTTCGAGGACCTGGATTGGGCGCCTCTGTGGGTTTCGCTGCGCACGACCGGCGTGGCTATCGTCGTCATCTTCATCCTGGGGCTTTTGGCCGCTTGGCTTACCCTGCGCGTGTCCAACAAGGTAAAGGGCCTGCTCGACACCATCTTCACCATCCCCATGGTGTTGCCTCCCACGGTCTGCGGCTTCTTGCTGCTCGTGTTTTTCGGCTCGTCGAGCGCTACGGGCAAGTGGTTCATCTCCATGGGCTTGGACATCGTGTTCACCTGGCCAGCAGCGGTCATCGCCTGCATCGTGGTGGGCTTTCCCATGATGTACCGCACAGTGCGCGGCGCATTCGAGAACATCGATGCGAACATGCTGGATGCCGCGCGCACGCTGGGCTGGGGCGAGGGCAAGATCTTCCTGCGTATCATGATGCCGCTTGCATGGCCTTCCATCGCCGCTGGCACGGTGCTCGCGTTCGCCCGCGCTATGGGCGAGTTCGGCTGCACGTTGTTCTTCGCGGGCAACACGGCCGGCATCACGCAGACGATTCCGCTGGCCATCTACTTCGACTGGATGGGCGGCAAGACCGACGTAGCCATCTTCTGGGTCATCGTGGTCATCCTCATCTCGTTCCTGGTTATCTTGTTCATTAACATCTACTCGTCGAAGACGCAGAAGTATCGCAAAAGGCTGGGTGAGTAGCGATGCTCGAAATTGATATCTGCAAGAAGCTGGCCTCGTTCGATTTGGAAATCGCGCTGAAGGTCGAGACTGAGACCCTGGGCCTGCTCGGCGAGAGCGGCTGCGGCAAGTCCATGACCATGCGCTGTGTGGCCGGCATCGAAACGCCCGACGAAGGCAAGATCATCGTGAACGGCCAGACGTACTTCGACTCCGCGGCTAAGATCAACTTGAAGCCACAGGAGCGCAAGACGGCGCTGCTGTTCCAAAGCTACATGCTGTTTCCGCACTTCACGGTCGAAGCGAACATTGCCGCGGGCATCGGCAAGGACGTTTCCGCGGCCGATCGAGCGGCCATCGTGACGCGCGAGCTGGAACGCTTCAGTCTCACGGGCCTTGAGAAGCGCTATCCTCTGCAGCTCTCCGGCGGCCAACAGCAGCGTGTGGCGCTTGCGCGCATGCTCGCGGCCGACCCGCCCATCCTCATGCTCGACGAGCCGTTTTCGGCCCTGGACTCTCATCTTAAAAGCCTGCTCGAGCAGAATCTGATCAGCACCTTCGATATCTTCCATGGCACGGTGCTCTACGTCAGCCACGACATCGACGAGGCCGTGCGTTTCTGCGACCGCATCGCCGTTATCAGCCAGGGTCATATCACGGAGATAGCCAGGCCTGATGATTTGGTGCACCACCCCCAGTCGGTGGCGGGGCTGAAGCTTTCGGGCTGCAAGAACGTCACCGAGGTGACACGCGCTGGCGATCACTGCGTGCACGTGCCACGGTGGGGCGTGGATGTGGTGACGGAGCAGCTCGTTCCCGAAGACGTGAAATACCTGGGCATCCGCGCCTTCTACATCGAGGATGCCGAAGGCCCGGGTGAGAACAACTTCCGCGTGAAGGTTGCGCGGGCAAGCGACTCGCGTTTCGATCGCGCGCTGACGCTGACGTTTCTGGACCGTGACTGTTCGGAGGCGACGGTGGAGGCCGAGGAGAACGAGATGCGCTTCCTGCACCAGAATCTGACGCGTCGCGTCGACAAGTTTGTCGTACCGCCCACACGCATACCTGGCACAGGTGATGAGTTGTGGATTCACCTTCCAAAGGAGCATCTGTACCTGGTGAGCAGATAGCCTAACCTCATGTCCACCCAGAACGCGCATCTGAACTGCTCTTTTCCTGATACGAGGAGTTTCGGCTTGAATTGAATTAATGCGCGATCAAGATTATATCTAGTAAAGAATGGGTGGGAACGCTACACTTTCTGATACATTTGACTTGACGTTTTCGTAGCTGGTGCGGCCGTGGCTTCAAACGTGCTGCTTACATGATGGGAAGGGTATGAAGGACGGACACGGTCGGGTAATCGACTACCTGCGTATATCACTGACGGACCGGTGCAATTTCCGCTGTATTTACTGCATGCCCGCCGAGGGCGTGAGCATGATGGGCCACGACGAGATCCTTCGCATCGAGGAGATAGAGACCATTGCGCGCGTGGCAACGCGTATCGGCATACGCAGCGTGCGCTTGACAGGCGGCGAGCCGCTCGTGCGCCTGGGCGTGGTGGACCTCGTGCGCTCGCTCCACGGGATGCCGGGTATCGAGAACATCTCCATGACGACGAATGGCGTGTTGCTGCCGAAGATGGCAGGCGAGCTCAAGGAAGCAGGGCTTTCGCGCGTGAACATCTCGCTCGACACGCTCGATCCCGAGCAGTTCGAGTTCATTACCCGCGTGGGTAAGATCGAATCGACCCTAAAGGGCATCGACGCGGCGCTCGAGGCGGGGTTCAATCCCGTGAAGATCAACGCGGTGACGGTGCGCAGCCTCAACCAGGATTACCTGGCCTTCGCGAAGCTTTCGGTCGATCGTCCGCTGCACGTGCGTTTCATCGAGTACATGCCGGTGGGGGAGTCAACGGGCGCAGACGGCACCGGTTGGGGAAAGCAGGACGTCGTGCCGAGCGAGGAGCTGCTGCAGGTCATCAACGAGCGGGCTGCTGCCGAAGGCATGGAGCCGCTCGTGCCGCTTAGAGGCGACGAGGGTCCTTTGGGCTGGGGACCGGCGCGCTACTTCGCCTTCCCCGGCGCAGAAGGCACGGTAGGGTTCATCTCGCCTCTTTCACGCCATTTCTGCAGCGAATGCAACCGTTTGCGCTTGACGGCGGATGGCAAGCTGCGCCCGTGCCTGTTCAGTGACCGCGAAATCGACGTGCGTACGGCCCTGCGCGAAGGCGGGGAAGAAGCCGTATACGCTTGCTTCCTGCAAGCGCTTGACCTCAAGCCCGACGAGCATCACGACAAAATCGGCACCGATCGCAAGATGAGCCAAATCGGAGGATAAGAGGAGCATCTCATGTCAGACGAGCAGAAGCTTACCCATATCGACGAGAAGGGCGACGTGCGCATGGTGGACGTGTCCGCCAAGCCCGACACCGAGCGCATTGCCATAGCCGAGGGGTTCATCTCCATGAAACCGTCGACGTTGGCGCTCATCGTAGAAGGCAAGGCTGCCAAGGGTGACGTGCTAGCCTGCGCGCGCGTAGCCGGAGTCATGGCGGCCAAGCAAACCTCCAGCCTCATTCCCATGTGCCATCCGCTTAGCATCACGAAAGCCAAGGTCGAATGCACGCCCGTTTTCGAGGGCGAGCGCGACGACGAGCGCGTGGGCATCCATGTGATCACGACTTGCGGCGTCACCGGCAAGACCGGCATCGAGATGGAGGCGCTCACCGCCGCAAGCGTGGCGTGCCTGACCATCTACGACATGTGCAAGGCCGTGGATCGCGGTATGGAAATCACCGACGTGCGCCTTTTGCGCAAGGACGGCGGCAAGACGGGTCTTTGGCTGCGGGCGTAGAATGCGTTGATTGCCCAGCGCAAACGACGCATTTTAAGGAGGATGCATGGCGAAGCCTCAGATAAAGATGGGGACGTCGATTCGCGATTATCACCAGGTGAAGACGGATGAGTCCGCTTGCCTTTCGCCCTATGCGACCATCTGCGGGGATGTGACCATCGGGGCCGAGTCCTCGGTGTTCGCCGGTACGCAGATCCGCGGCGATTGCGAGCCTGTCACCATAGGAGCGCGCACGAACATACAGGAGAACTCGTGCTTGCACGTGAGCATGGGAAGCAAGCTAACTGTTGGCAACCGCGTGACGGTGGGGCATATGGCGATGCTGCACGGCTGCACGATAGAGGATAACGTGCTCATCGGAATGGGTTCAACCGTCATGGACGATGCGCATATCGGCCGCGACAGCATTGTGGCCGCCGGCTCGCTCGTGACGCAGCGCAAGGAATTCCCTCCGCGATCGCTCATCATGGGAAGCCCCGCCCGTCTCGTGCGCGAGCTCGCTGACGAGGAGATAGAAGCCATGGTGACTGGTGCCGCCGATGCGTACTACGAGGTCGCGAAAGCCATGGTCGACGATGGTCTGATGTCGCATCCTAGTCCCGATACGAACGTCTGGCCTGAGAAATAACCCTTGCGATGGGCAAGACGCGGCAAGCAGCTACGCAAGTCTGACGCATGCTGTGTAATGAGTCGCAGGACTGTCCTGCGACTCACGGGCATAAAGAAAAAATCGTAAACCCTCTTGCAAAAGGTTACATTTGTCTCTATACTATAAGAGACAAATGTAACTAACGTAACAAGGAGGGAATTATGAATACTGCAATTCGCACGGATCTACCCACTCCTCCTAACAGTTGGCTTGCGATGCAAAACCCGCAACCCGAGCCGTTTACGGCAAGCTATGGCGGGATGGGCGCGGAAACGCCGACGGCAACGCAATCCGTACAGGCGGCTGGTTACCCAATACCGCCAACCGAGCCACCGACCGCTTACCCAGCTGGCGATACGCCCAGTTCGGCATCGGCGACAAGACGTGAAAGCGCCGAGATGTGGCTGGGAAAGAACGCGGCAAGCGTCATCGCTGCCATCCTCGTCTTCATCGGCCTCGTCTTGCTCGGAAGCGCGGTTTTCCCGCAGCTTTCGGATGGAGCACGGGTGGCGGTCATGTTCGGGGTGTCGGGCACTCTTGCCGCAGCGGGCTGCTTGCTCGAGCTTCGGAAGGGCAATGGGCTAACGCTTGCGCTCATGTGCTGCGGGATGGCTTCGCTGCTCATCTCGACTGTCGTGATGCGTTCGTTTTTCGGCATCGCGCCGGAGGCTGTCGGCTTCGCGATCACGTTCGCCCTTTTGGCAGTGCGCTTGTTCGCAGGAGAGCGTTCGCAAGCTCAAGGCGGCACGGACGCTTTCGAGCAGCCGGTCGCAAATGCCGATAATCGCTTCCGCATCGTGGCCCTGGTTTTCGCGGCGCTCGTGGCTGCATATATGTGCGTTGGCGGCTTCCCGTACTTCTCGGAAGACATCGGCGTTCTCGGCGCGGCCATCCTCGGCGCAGTCTATCTCGTCGTGCTCGTCGGTTTCGGAATCATGCTCATGCGGTTCATGAGGCCCTCTTCGGCTGGAGTCGTGGGTTTTGCGGTTGCCTGCACGATGCTGCTCATGTCCTACTTGCGCTGCTGCACGCCGCTTGCAGGCGAGGAATCAGCCTGGAGCGTTTGCTGCATGGCCTGCGCTCTTGTCTGCGCTGTAATCGGATTCAAGATGAACGTGGGCGGCTTGCGTCTGTACGGCCTGATCCTCACGCTGACATGCGTCGTGAAGCTCGTCGTGTTTGACATCGGGGGCGCGGGGACGCTTGAGCGTGCGGTGGCCTTCATGGTCGGTGGGCTCATCTGCTTCGCCATCAGCGCCCTGTACAATTACGCTGTGAAGCGCCTGGCGGTTTCAGGGGAATAGTCAGCCCGTGTGCTACGCCACCGTTGACAAGCTCTGAATGAATTGCAGGACGTTATTGCGACTCGGAGGTCTCGCATAAAGCAGTAAAGTCGTGCCGTCGGCTCGAAGCAGACGGCACGGCTTCTTTGCGCTTATTGCGGGTAAGGAGCTGCGCGGTGCGGGTCTGCCACGTGCATCAGTGCAGCGGCCTGGGAGATGACGGTTTCAGCCGTCAATTCGGGGTGCTCGAACAGCCAACGGCGCACGATGCCGAACAAGCCCGACACGGCGAAGTAGAACAAGAACTCCACGTCGGCTTCGGAAAGGGCCGGATTGGCCTGCCCCCAGGCCTCTCTATACGTCGCATACAGGTCGTCGAGCACGCGGTCGACGAAGTTGCCCTCGCCTTGGTTGGCGAACGCTGCGCGCACGAGCACGCGGTTCTCGTCGACGAACCGAATCAGCACGGGCATGATCTGGGAAACTTCTGCCGGTTGCCCTTCCAGTTGATGGCGATAGTCTTCGAACAGGTCATCTTGCATGGCCACGAGCAGTGCGAACTGGTCTGAATAGTACTTGTAGAAGGTCTTGCGAGACACCCCGGCCTTTTCGCAGATCTCGATGACCGTGATGTCGTTGACGGGCTTCTCCGCCAAGAGCTCCAAAAACGAGCCGTACAGGCATTCCTTCGTGTAGCGCAGGCGTGAGTCTCGTGGGTTTCGCTCGATAGCCGTCATGATATTCCTTCCTAAAGTGTTACCTTGTTCCATTATAGAGTAGTTGCTTCCCAATGAGTTGGAGGAACGCCCTACGACTCGTCCGATGCCGCGTCAACTGCGGTTGAAGGGCGGTATACTGGCCTCATGACAACTGTTGGGGTGATATCGGATACACATGGCTGGCTCAGCGAGCAGGCGTATGCAGCGCTGGCCGATTGCGACCACATCATCCATGCGGGCGATATCTGCAACCCCCGCATCCTCCGCGATTTGCGCACGCTAGCGCCCGTTACGGCCGTCTTGGGCAATAACGACTTCATGGAATACAGCGCGGATGTGAAGCGGTTCGCGCATCCCACTATCGAGGGAGTCAAGTTTCTGGTTGCCCACTACCCGCATGACGTGGATTTGTCGAGCGGGAGAAACGCTGCGCTTTCGGCGGGCGATCCAATTCCCGATGTTTGCATCCACGGCCATACGCACATGCCGCGCCTTGAATATGGCAAAAAGGCCCGTCCCGCCCAATACATCGTCAATCCCGGGTCGGTGAGCCTACCGCGTGGGCGCAATCCCGAGTCGGTTGCGAAAATCGAGATCGCCAACGGCGCCGTGCAGCAAATCCGCATCGAATCCCTCGACGGGGAAATCCTGATGAGCGTCGGGTAGAACTGCAATAACGTATCGATTCTCGCCTGAGCGGTGAGCATTGACGAAAGGGCGGAGGAGAGCATGGAGAACAGCCCTACCAAACTTTCCGGAAAGACCTGGACAGTCATCGTATTGCTGGCGCTCGTCGGCCAGATAGCCTGGGCGGTGGAGAACAACTTCTTCAACCTGTTCATCCAGGACGCCTTCGGTGCATCCCTCGCGGACGTGGCGCTCATGGTAAGCGCATCAGCCATCACCGCCACGGCAACCACCCTGCTCGTTGGCGCATGGACCGACCGGGTGGGCAAGCGCAAGGTGTTCGTCGTTGCGGGAACGCTGGTATGGGGCCTTTCCATCTGCTTGTTCGCGGTGCTTCAGCAGGTGTCGGCAACACTTGCGCGCGACGCTGCCGCTGCCGCCGCGCTCGGCATCACGCTTACCATCGCATGCGACTGCCTCATGACGTTTTTCGGAAGCGCGGCAAACGACGCCTGCTTCAACGCCTGGCTGACCGACATCACCGATGACACCAACCGCGGGCGCGTGGAGGGCGTGAACTCCGCGATGCCGCTGCTCAGCATGCTCGTCGTGTTCGGCGGGGCGATGTTCTTCATGATCGTAGGCGACGACGGCTCGGTTACGTACGACTATCCCGTGTTCTTCACCGTAATCGGCGGCGTCGTGCTCGCAACTGGTCTTGCTGCGGCAGCTTTGATGAAGGATTCCCATCCTCAGAGGCGTGCCGACACGTCGTATTTCAGGGAACTTTCCTACGGGTTCCGTCCTTCCTCCGCAAGCGCTAACCGCATGCTCTACCTCGTGCTGGCGGCGTATTGCATCTTCGCGATAGCCATGCAGGTATTCATGCCCTACTACGTGCTGTACTTGAGACTCCCGTACATCCTGGGCGAGAACTACGTGTTCGTCATGGCACCGTGCATCATCATCGCGGCCGTCTTCACCATCCTCTACGGGCGCACGATGGACAAGCGGGGTTTCAGCGCGTCTGTCATCTTGCCGCTCGTGCTGTTCCTGGCTGGCTGTGCGGTGCTCACCGTTTTCGTGAACGGCCCGGCTGTGTTCTTGGGAAGCATGCTCATGCTGTCGGGCTATCTGGGAGCCGTTGCCTGTTTCGGCGCCGCCATCCGCAACAACACGCCGCTCGACCGCGTGGGTGCCTACCAGGGCGTGCGCATCTTCATGGTCGTGCTGGTTCCCATGCTCATAGGCCCTTGGATTGGCAGCGCAATCAGCGCGTCGTCGGGCGCTGTCGTCGGCTTCGGCGTGGTGGGAGATGGATTCACGCCTTCGTCTCTGATTTTCGCCGGTGGAGCCGCCGTGGCACTGCTCACGTTTGTAGTGCTTTTCGCCATCCGGCGGTTGGAGAAGCGGGAACCACGCAAATAGCGCATTGCAACTGCCGTCAGGCCGCCATGACATTGGAGAGGGTGGCGATACGTCGATTGTAGCGTGATTCACTTATAATAAAATGCCAAGTACAGTGCAATAGGGAGAAAGGGGTAGAAATGAAGAAGTTAGCCGCTATTGCAGTAGCATCGGTATTGGCCTTCGCGTTAGCGGGATGCTCTTCTCAGAGCGCCTCATCGAGCGAAAGCGCTTCGAGCGAGGCCATGAGCGCATCAGACGTGAGCGAGAGCGCCTCAAGCGAAAGCGCATCGAGCGAAAGCGCGCCGAGCCTGAAATGGACTGAGGCGAAAACTGCGGAGGAAGCTGCCAAGGGCGCTGGCCTTGACGAGTTCATCGTGCCCGAGCCCGGCACCAAGATTTCCCTCGGAGAACTGAACAAGTGGTCCTTCTGCTATGCCGAGGACCGTGCCGAGGCTGACGGGGGTGCCGCGGCAGCCGAGATCGTGATTCGCAAGAGCATCGGAAACGGCGACAACACGCAGGAGCTGAGCGAGGTAACTGGCGGCTGGGCCGATCTCAAGGGCATGACCTACGCCAACGAGTGGAACGTAAGCATGGACGGGACCGACGTCCGCTGCTACGGCAACGAGAAGGGCAAGGTCTCGAAAGCCATCTGGGCCGAGGACAAGTACAGCTATTCCATCCTGGTTCTGGGCCAGGGCGACAATTGGCAGGATTTCGGGATCGATGAAGATGACATTGCCGTGCTCGTGAAAGGCACCAAGAAGGCTGAGGTCAAGGAAGAGGAGAAGTCCGAAAAGAGCGAGCCTGCTCAGGAGCAGCCAGCCGAGCAGCCCAGGCCCGAAGGCGATCCGGGGCTGGATTTCAACCAGCTTGTTTGGGATAACGGTCTGGGTCAGTACGAGTACACCGGCGATGTGTTCCAGGCCCAGGACGGCGCTTGGTACTGGCCGGTCTACTCGCGCGGTGCCGACGGCAAGCTTTACGCCCATTACTTCGACACCGAGGGCAACTTGGCTTGGAGCGATACGGATCCCATCGACGACGGTACGAGCCAGGATGGCGTGTCGAACCTTACCGAAGCCGATATCCAGAACCTCGTCTGGGAGAACGGTCTTGGCGAATATGTGAGCGCCGAGTACAACCCCTCTGACGGTCTTTGGCGCGTCATCACCCATGACGTCAATGGCAGCGAGGTAGTCATCCTGTTCAATGACCAGGATAGCACCTACGTCATTCCCTAGTCGTTCTTGCAAGCAGCATAACGTACAGGCGCCGCATCGGATGCGAATCCGATGCGGCGTTTTCTTTGATTGCTTTATAGGGCTGACTTACCCAGTCTCCTCCTCGTCGACAGACTTCCGGAATAGAAGCTCTTTGGTTCGGCGACCATGTCCTGGGTATTGTTTCCTTGACACAGGTCATGGCTGTCTCCCCAAGCTATTAGGGGAAGTGGCTGTGGGTTGAAATGGTCGTTTGGTGTTCAACGGTTTGA
The DNA here is from genome assembly GCA_017432445.1 of Eggerthellaceae bacterium. Classification (GTDB taxonomy): domain Bacteria; phylum Actinomycetota; class Coriobacteriia; order Coriobacteriales; family Eggerthellaceae; genus UBA9715. The sequence goes on from JAFRJC010000122.1 coordinate 30,082, forward strand.
GCTGTTATTAACTTTGGCGGATCCATTTGCAAAAGGTAACATTTGTCTCTATAATATGAGAGACAAATGTTACTGAAGAAAATGAGGCGAGAATGCCGGGAAGGCAAAAAGGAATTATGGATTACGAGCCTGAAACAACGAGATCCTTCGCAGGTAGCGCCCAATCAGAGCAGGGCGGCCGTCTGCCGCATATCGAGGGGATCGACAGCATCAGCCGTGCGGTTATCCTTTTTTCCCTCTACTCGTGTGCGGGTTGGTTGTACGAGACCATTGAGAACGTCTTCACGTTCGGCGGGGTGTATCTGCGCGCCCAGCTCATGCTGCCCTGGTGCCCAATTTATGGCATCGGAGGACTGCTCATTGTTGCAGCGCTCGAGCCGCTCCGCAGAAAGCTTGCAGGTCGCATTCCCCTGTTCTTGCAGGTGGCGGCAATCGCAATCGGCATCTACGTTGTCGCGACAGTGGTCGAGCTTGCCGGTAGCTACGTATGCGAATGGATCATGGGGTACGTGCCCTGGGACTACTCGCATGCCTGGGGCAACTTCCAAGGGCGCATCGCGCCCATCTACTCGATGCGTTTCGTGGTCTTGGGCTTGATAGCCCTGTATGTGCTCTACCCAGCGATCACAAGGTTAGTTGCCGCGAAACCCCATGCAGCCCGCATCGTGGCAGTAATACTCCTTGCCGCACTCATCGGCGATTATGCCCTGGAGTTCGCAGGCGTTTGGGTTGGCGTCAAGGATGGGTTGACGATATTCGGCATCAACCACTGGTAGGAAACCGCTTTTTGTAGGTAATGCAAATTGCATCTGAATGCGTTTGCGCCTATCGATTCTTGGCGAAGGCATGAGAATATCACGGTGTCATCAGCATGAACGTTCACGATGTCGTCAATGTGAACATCACGGCGGCATTGGTATAAAGGCCTTGCATGAGGCGACACTCGTCATCGTTGGCTAACGGGTTGCTTTTGCAGTCGATTCACAGCTGCGTTCGGGTGCTTTTACGTCTGGTTTAATATCGCGTTCGGCCGCTCGTGTGTCTGGCGTTATATCGCGTTTGGGCGCGATCTCGCTTGTGAGGCACTGACGGAACGCCCTGCTGCAGGGGCCCGCCTTGCCGGGACGCGCCCTCCTGCAAGCGACAGATTTTCATGCTTGAGTATGCCTGCGAACGCGCGGACGCGAATTATGGCAAGAAACGGCCCTTCGGCGCTCCTGCTCCCCCGATGTGCGGGCGATTCTGCCAGCAGAAACCGGTTTAGCATGCGATTGGCCCTTCTGGGCTGTGCTCAAACGCGAAAACGTGCCAAATCCGACGATAATTCCGCACGGAGGGGCTTCGGACCCACCGAACAAGGTTTTCCCGCCATCCCTGCCGGGATTTGCCTTCTGGGTCCCATTCCCATTCAGGAATCAATCTCCAGGTATGCTGTCCCATCGGAATTTGCCATCCAAGCACGCGCAAGGCTGGGACACCCTTCTGCAGATGGCATGGTTTCGTGCTTGAGTATGGCCGCGCACGGACGAGCAAGCGATTTGTTTGAAATGGGCTTCAGTACTTTTGCTTCAAAACATACAAGCAACTTTGTCGAAACAAACCGTTTTGGCACGCAATCAAGATGCGAATCCTGCTGTTTGAGAACAAGAAAGGAGTAATCTCCCATCATTTGAGAGCATGTGAGGTACTGCAATTCGAGCAATTCAGGAGTAAGAAGCAACCGATAGGCAAATCATGCCTCTTGAATCTGTACGCAAGACCCCGTGCTACTGCCCCGCAAGTTTGGGTTGATACGATTCGCACATGGTTGCATTCATAACACATGACAGCGCTCGAGCATTCTGGGACGCGGCGGAGTCGCTAGACTCTGTTTCTACGCGCTCAAGGGCGACGTGTATTGCGGACGCAATCGCGAGTCATCAAGAGCTGAAGGGCCTGGGCGTGCCACGAAGCGCTATCGTCAACAAGAAGCTCCATTTGCTTGTCAGGAACCAGAAAGAGAGGCGTTGCTCAAAATACATTTCAGCTCATTCCTGCATCGGTGAATTTCCTCCTGGTTCTTTTAGAAAGGTATCACGGGGCCTTTTCGTGGCATCGCCTGAATTGACGTTTGTCCAGATGGCCTGCCGCTTGACGTTCATAGAGGCCATCCAGCTCGGTTGCGAGCTCTGTGGGACTTATGTGCCTATGCCGGCTGATCCATCTCGTAGGGATCGAGAACCCCTGACTAGCAAAAGCAAGATAGACACATTTATCACAAGCATGAAAGGTCGATATGGAGCCAACAAGGCGGCAAAAGCCTTGAAGTTCGTGGTCGAGTATTCAAATTCGCCCATGGAGACCATTCTTGAGCTTCTGCTCTGTCTTCCGAAACGCTATGGAGGCTATGGTCTTCCAGTGCCGTTGATGAATCATTCGATAAGACTAACGAGGTCAGAAGCCCGTGAATTGGGAAGGAGTGCATTCCTTTGCGATCTGTGTTGGCCTGATTTCGGATATGCCCTCGAATACTATGGACGAGAGTGGCATACGGATGTGCAGAGCGTAGCCCACGACGCGCTTCGCCAAAGCGATCTGCATTACCATGGGATTGATATCGACATCGTCACATACGAGCAGTTGCAAACCGTTAGCCAGGTTCAGGTTCTTGCGACGAAGGTCGCAAAGCGCCTATCCATTCGCCTGCGTAAGCCCTCCGATTTGTGCATCGCTGCGCGTGAGCGTTTACACCGAGAGCTTATCGTGGGGCAGTCGCAGGGTTCTTTGCAGAATGAGTTTCCCGAATCGGCAGGCTGCTAAACAGGCCAGTCGTTTCGTCGCTGTCTTTTATGGCTGAAACAACGGTGGGTATGTTTGTGCGTGCCTGCAGGATGCGGGAGCAGATGGCGAAATTACTTGAATGAGTGTGCTGCGTTTGAGGGAAAGGCTCCGTTTTGCCTGATGGCTGGAAACAAGCTTTCCTTTTGTGGCGTCGGGATGCAGCCGCACGAAGAAGGCTTGCAAAGCAGTCAGGATGCTGCGGCTTTGGGGCGTAACTGCGTGAAGAAAGCTTGCAGACGTGCGCGCTACGAAAAGGTATCCCTTGCGCATGGGCGAAAGCGTGCTATCATGGCAAGGCTAAATCAAGTGAGGAAGACCTCCACCTGGTTCGGCGCTTCGGCAGCCGATGGGTCATGTGAATAGGATTCGCTTACGCGCATTTGCGCGTTGCGTTCATGCATGTGCCCGCTCCCGAAGCGGGTTTTTTGTTGGAGCGCGAAAGCGCAAGAGGACGTAGAAAGTAGGTGAGCGCGATAGCTGCTCAGGAGCCCAGGCTCAACGAACAGATCACCGTGCGCGAGTGCCGGCTGATCGGCTACGACGGAAACCAGATGGGCATTTATCCCACCGTACAGGCCCGTCGCATCGCCGAGGACCAAGGTTACGACCTGGTGGAAATCGCCCCGAACGCCGATCCTCCCGTCTGCCGCATCATGGATTACGGCAAGTACAAGTACGATCAGGCGATCAAGGCCAAGCAGGCGCGCAAGAACCAAAGCAAGATCGAGACCAAGGAAATGAAGTTCCGCCCGAAGATCGACGTGGGCGACTACACCACCAAGAAGAAGCACGTGCTGCGCTTCCTCGACGATGGCAACAAGGTCAAGATCACCATCATGTTCAGGGGCCGCGAGATGTCGCACCCCGACCAAGGATTGTCAATCCTCGAGAGGCTAGCTGACGACCTGAAGGACGTCGCCGTCATCGAGAGCCCGCCCAAGATGGAAGGCCGCAACATGCACATGCTGATTGCGCCGCTACCGGGAGCGGGAAAGAAGAAGAAAGACTCGGAATCTAAGAGCACCAAGGGAAAGGACGAATAAATGCCTAAGATGAAAACGCATCGCGGTTCCGCCAAGCGCTTCCGCGTGACCGGGACCGGCACGATCGTGCGCGCCAAGGCTTACAAGAGCCACATCCTCACCAAGAAGAGCCCCAAGCGTAAGCGCAACTTCCGCAAGGAAACCGTCATCGCCGAGGCCGATCGCAGGGTCATCGCCCGCAACCTGGGCCTTCGTTAATGTCAGCTGACGGAGTTGCCCAGATAGGGGCGCTTCGTGGAACCAAAGGAGATACATCATGGCACGTGTTAAGCGTTCGGTTAACGCCCGCAAGAAGCGTCGTACAACCCTCGAGCGCGCGAAAGGCTACTACGGAGCGAAATCGCGCACCTATACCAAGGCCAAGGAGCAGGTCCAGCATTCGCTGCAGTACCAGTACCGCGATCGCCGCAACAAGAAGCGCGAGATTCGCAAGCTCTGGATCACCCGCATCAACGCTGGCGCCCGCGTCAACGGCATGTCCTACTCGGTCTTCATGAACGGCCTGAAGAAGGCTGGCGTCGAGCTCGACCGCAAGGTCCTCTCCGACATGGCCATCAACGATCCGGCTGCCTTCGCCCAGCTGGTCGAGATCGCCCGCAAGGCGCTCGCTGCGTAAGCATCACGCGCATAACGATTCGCACGCGCCCCGCTGCATCATATGAGCAGCGGGGCGATTTCTATTGCGAGCATGGGCTAGGAGATTGGCGATTGACGATGCGGCGCCAGGCATTGAAAGTATCCCGTTGCAGGCCGATTGACCGTTCCATCGAAAATTCACTTGCCAAGCCACCCATGTTCTGCAATACTGTGTTGGCTGTTTTGCGGCAGCAACGCAAAGGTCCCCATAGTCTAGAGGTCAGGACGCGGCCCTTTCAAGGCTGAGACACGAGTTCGATTCTCGTTGGGGGCACCACAACTCATGGCCGTCCTACGGGCGGCTTTTTTCATGCATGCAGCACGTCTGATCGTGCGGCAAAACGTCATTCAAGTATGCCATTCCTTAGATGACGTTTTGAAAGTTGGGTTGAACGATGGCAAGAACTGGGAATGTGCCCATGACTTCATTTAGTGATTTGGGATTATCGGAAAAGGCGCTCTCCGCCGTCGCGCGTATGGGCTACTCAGAGCCCACGCCCGTTCAGGAGCAGGCCATTCCTCTGGTGCTCGAAGGACATGACATCATCGCGGCAGCGCAGACGGGCACGGGCAAGACGGCGGCATTCGCGCTTCCCGCCATGGACACGCTCGCCCATGCCGAGCAAGGGTCGGGCCCGCTCATGCTGGTTGTCACGCCCACACGCGAGCTTGCACAGCAAATCGGCGAGGTGGCCGGCCAGGTTGCCTTGTCGACGCGCCATCGCATCACCACCGTCGTGGGAGGACTGTCCTACAAGCCCCAGATCGACAAGCTGCGTCGGGGCACCGATATCCTAATCGCCACGCCAGGGCGCCTCATCGACCTCATGCAACAGCAGGCGGTGCGTTTGGGCGACGTGCGGGTTCTGGTGCTCGACGAGGCTGATCGCATGCTCGACATGGGCTTTCTGCCCTCGGTGAAGCAAATTGTGGCAGCTACGCCCACAACGCGGCAGACGCTTCTCTTCTCGGCGACCATCGACAAATCCATCATGAGCATCGTCGGCTCCATGCTTCGCGATCCCAAGACTGTCGAGATTGCGCGCAAAGGGGATGTCGCCGAGACGGTCGAGCATTTCATCATCCGCGCACCCCAGTCAGTGAAGCCGGCCTTGATCAAGGCAGTGCTGGCCGAGAAAGGCGCGAATCGCGTCATCGTGTTCGCGCGCACGCGCAGCCGCGCCGACTCGACCTGTCGGCGTTTGCGCAAGGCAGGCTATGCCGTCGAGGCGATTCATTCAGATCGCAAGCAGAACCAACGCCGCCGTGCGCTTGAAAGCTTCGCTTCCGGGGCGGTGAACATCATCACCGCAACTGATGTGCTCGCGCGGGGAATCGACGTCGAGCAGGTTGATTACGTCGTGAACTACGACATTCCCGAACAGGCTGAAGACTACATCCATCGCATCGGGAGAACGGGGCGTGCGGGAAAGGGCGGTTTTGCCATCACGTTCGTCACACCCGAAAACAATGCGGAGCTGCGGGCAATTGAGCGTCTGGTGAAGAAGCCCATTCCCGAGATGAAGCTTTTGGATTTCGACATCGCACAGGCCGAGGCCGACGCGGCAGAAGCTGCCATCCTCGCCCAATCCAAGCGCGATCCCGAGGTCAACAAGGTAAGGCGGCAGTTGGGCAGCGAGAAGCAACAGAAGGCCGAGGCAGCCGAGGCGAAGCAGGCGTCCAAGGGTGTGAGCTCCCGCAAACCCAAGGCGATGTCTAAATCCAAGGCAGCGGCAAAACCCAAAGCAACAGCCAAACCCAGGGTGAAGCCTAAACCGAAGACGGCCGTAAAATCCATAACGACGTCCAAGTCCAAGGTGGCGTCTGAGCGAAATCCGGCATCCGAACCCGAAGCGATGTCCAGGCGCAAGGCGACGTCCAAACCGAAAGCTGCTCCCAAATCCAAGCCGATGCCCAAGGAAAAGCCAGTAGCAGCAAATACCGCGCGCAAAGCGAAACCCAGTCGTGCGGAAAAGCCTGCAAGGCCAGTTCGCTCGTCGAAGGACTCAACAGATTTTCGCCCCGGCCGTTCCCGTCGGGCGGAGGTCGAGCGCTCGCGGGCCCGTTCTAAAAAGCGTCGTTAGAACCTGTTGGGTTACGGGCGATGCAATCGCTTGCCCAAGCAGCCAAAAGCAACCTCTCTTTATTGCGCCCGGCAATCCTGTGACATGGTGCGCCTTGAGGGTTTTGATTGGAAATTACCCGAAACGACAATTGGGCCGATCCGCGACGTGTGCTACAGTTGAAGGGGGAGCCACGGATTCGCCAGGCTTGACCAGAGCAGAGACGACAGCGGCTCCCCTGCTTGATGGTATCAATGATTCCCTCTTTGGCCGCTCATAACGCGAGAATTGGTCATATTTATGATTTCTGACTAAGATTGGCCAAATTTTGTAATCGCGCGGTTCCAGTTTCTGCCTTGGTTTCGTTTAGCACGACACGATTCCTCCACAATTGGAGTGACGAACGCATGAAGTTGATGCTCGATTGCAGCCTATGCCGGCTCGAAGAAGCTTGCGATTTCCACGTGATAGGTTTGCGGGAACATGTCGAGCGGCTTGGCGGTAATGAGCCTATAGCCCTGTCCTTCAAGACGTGCCACATCGCGTGCCCAGGTTGAGGGGTTGCAACTTATATAGGCTACCCTGCCTGGCTTTGCGGCGGCGATGTCGCCGATGACGCTTTCCGCCAGTCCCGAGCGCGGAGGGTCTACCACCAGGGCGTCGAGCTCGCCGAGCATCTCGAGCTCGCGTGCTGCGTCTCCGCCTACGATTTCGATGTCAACCCCGTTTTCTTCGGCGTTCACGCGTAGGTCGCGTACGGAGGAGCCGGCTGACTCGACGGCGACGACCTCGGCTCCGGCGAGGGCCAACGGTACCGAGAAAGTGCCGCCACCTGCATACAGATCGGCCACGTAGGCGCCGTTCACATCGCCCAAGCCTTCGAGCACGATGTTGATGAGTTTCGCAGCCTGTGCTGTGTTCACTTGGAAGAACGAAGGGGCCTGGGTGGCGAATTCCACTTCGCCAATCCGTTCGCGCCAGCGTCCGTGTCCGTCGAGAACCTCGACGCCCTTGATCTTGCGTGCCTTCCCTGGTTCGGCGAGAACGCGGATGATGCCCGTGGGCTTGCAGGCCGATGCTATCGTCTTCGCGAACAGCGCGCGCGGAAACGGGCCAGGCTTGGTCCACAGGGCCACTTCCAGGGCACCAGTTGCCAGGCTGTGGCGCACTCCGATACGGTAGATACCAAGGTCCCTGGACCCCTGCGCGTAGCGTATGGCGCCGCACAGCGCTTTGGGAGCTTTCTCGATTTGCTTGTGAGGTAGTTTCGACGAGTCGGCGGCAATCAGCTCATCGGAGCCCTCTTTGTGAAAGCCCGCTATGAAGCGGCCTTCCTCGTCATTGCCGCATGCTATCTCGAGCTTGTTGCGATAACCCCATTCGCGCTTGTTGGGGACGCAGGGTTCGACGAGAGATTCGGCGCGTTCCGTTTCGAGCTTCGCGGTTCGAACCAGGGCGTCCACGACGTTGGCTCTTTTGGCGTCAAGCTGGGTTTCGTAGCTCAGGTGCTGCCACGGCGCCGTGCCGCAGAGCAGATCGGTGGGAGAGGCGGGATTCACGCGTCTAGGCGAAGCCTCGACGAGCTTGGCGATGCGGCCACGGGCGAATGTCTTCCGATCTTCGAACACCTCGACTTCGGCGACGTCGTCGGGTGCTGCGCCTTCCACGAACACGATCTTGCCGTTGGGAAGGTGGCCGACAGCCTCCGGGCTGTACGCCATGCGTTCGATTCGTACCGTGTGCAGGGATGTAGAGTCGACGTCGTCGACATAATTCAGAGCGCCGATGCCGATGGCTACGTCCCTTGCCTTCTTCCGCGCGTTCATGAACTGTGAATCCTTTGTCCTCAGTGCTTAAGCCCTTTCCATCATAGCGTATAATTCACTCGCTTGGTCCCCTTAGCTCAGCTGGATAGAGCGTCTGCCTCCGGAGCAGAAGGCCGTGGGTTCGAATCCCGCAGGGGACGCCAGAGCGCAATCCGGCCCCGCTACGGCGGGGTCGTTTCATGCCCACCCACGTTGCAGGGGTTTGCTCGTTTTCAATTTCTCTTTTCCTCGCCGATGCGGGCGTGTAGGGCAAGAACGTAGCTTTCCGCGTCGTCCTTGAACGAAACGCACAGACGCTCGCCGAACAAGCGCTTGTGGGGACAGCCACCTACGCACATTGGGAGCCACATGCACTCGCGGCACTCCTCGTCAGGCACGGGACTGGCAGTATTCAGATACATCGTCAGGCTGTCGGGTTTGGACGCTGTGGCGAATGGGTCGGCAGGATCCCAGTCATGTGCGGTGCCGAAGGACATCCAAGGCTTGTCGATGGCTTCCCAGCATTTCTGCAAATTGCCTTTGTCGTCAATGCCGACTGACCATATGATATGAGCGCCGCAATAATGGCCACGGCCTTTGCTGAACAGGGAATGGATGCTGTTCTCGCCCGGCGTGGTGCCGGCCATCAACAACGCCATCCAGGCGTTCACCGACGAGGGCGATGGCGTGATTATCCAATCGCCGGTGTACTATCCGTTCGAAGCCGCCGTCACAAGCACGCGCCGCGAGCTGAGGAACAATCAGCTTTTGGAGCGAAGCGGTCGTTACGAGATGAATTACAATCAGCTCGAAGAGCTCGCCGCAGACCCTGCGACCAAGATGATCGTGATGAGCAGCCCGCATAATCCGGTTGGGCGCGTGTGGAGCCGCGAGGAGCTGGAGAAGGCCTTCGAGATTTGCGCTCGTCACGATGTGCTCGTGTTCTGCGACGAGATCCATGCCGATATCGTCATGCCAGGGCATCGCATGTTTACCGCCGGGCTTTTGGAGAAGCACCACGACCGCTTGATTTTAGCCCATGCAGCCTCGAAGAGCTTCAACCTTGCAGGCCTCACGACCTCGCTCATCACGGTTCCCAATCCTGATTTGCGCGATAGGCTTGCAAAGAAGCTGTTCGAGAACCGCCTTCCGGAAAGCAACACCTTCGGTCCTATCGCCGGCGCCACCGCTTACGATCACGGCGATGATTACATCGACGAGCTGGTGCGCTATATCCAAGACAACGTTTGCTTCGCTCAAAAATGGCTGGCTGAACATCTTCCCAAGGTCAAGATCGTGCCGCTTGAGGGCACGTATCTCGTGTGGATGGATTTCCGCGCTGTTGGATTGCCCGAAGAGGACCTCTACCACCTGGTCATAGAGCAGGCCAAAGTCGTGGGGGATATCGGTCGCTGGTTCGGTCCAGGCGGCGAAGGCTTCATGCGCTTCAATTTCGCGTGTCCCCGCGTAAGGATCGAGGAGTTCCTCGTCCGCCTGGCCTCGCAGCTTGCGGGCAAATAGCGCCTATCGGCACCAACGCTTGTCGGCGGCGGGGTAGGTCAGCCGCGCGACGCCGATGGAAGCGATGATGAACGCCATGACGAACACGAGCGTCGTTGTGAATCCGAACAGGTCGTTCGTGACGCCCCACAAGACGGCGGCAATTCCGATGCTGATGTCCAGCAAGAGGAAAAACAGCGCGTTTGCGGCGCCCCACCTCTCAGGCGGGGAATTCTTCACGGAGACCGCCTGGTTGACAGGTGCCACGATGCCGAGGCAAAGCCCGTAGGGCACGCCGGCGAAGTAGAACAAGCCGTTGCGGAGCCCCTCGTCAATATCCGGTTGTCCAACAGCTATCAGCGTGAGGCAGAACGCGACACCGGCGAGTGCGGCGATAGTGTGCAGCTTGAACGCCGGCGTTCGATCCATGAATGACCGGGATGCGAGCCTGATGACAATCATGATCACGGCGGATACGGTGTAAAACGTTCCTGCTATGGGAACTCCGAGCGTCGTGCCGAACAACCCCGTGAAGAAGATGCCGAACCCGAACGTGGGGGCGATGACCATGTTGGGCAAGGCGCCCGAAAGGGCTTTCGGCTCGAACACGCTGTTCAGCCAGCGCTTTCGGGTTTGGGCAGTCTCGCCGTCATGCTCATCGGGGGCCTCCATGCGCCGCTCGACGAGCCGACGATACGTTGCCGTCTCGGGCAGCCGTTCGACGTTTTTCTCGTAACGGCAGAAAAACGATATCAAGAAGACGGCAGCTGCGAAGACGCTCAATCCTCTATACAGGTTTTCCGATGGTTCGGTCGATACGAGGAAGATGGCGAGCGCCGGTCCGATTGACATGGCAATGGCCTGGCCGAGCCCGTAGTAACCGATGCCTTCGCCCAGGCGCTCGATGGGTAGTACATCGGCTGCCGCCGTTGCAGAAGCGGTTGTGACGGCGGCGAACCCGATTCCCTGGAGAAGCCGCCAGAGCACGAAGAGGTCGAGATCGGTGAACAGTGCTGCGCCGAGCGTGCCGCAGAGCACGATGACGCCGCCTATGGTGATGACGATGATGCGACCCTTGGCGTCGACGATTGGGCCGCAGACGATGCGCCCAACTGCTGCAGCTACGGAGAACGCTGCTGCGCCGATGCCTGCAAGCGTTGCCGTGGCACCGCGTTGAGCCAGGTAAACCGACGTGCCCGCGTTCAGGCCCTGCCCGACGCAGAAGCAGCACAGCGTCATGACCACGATGCCGACGAACACCGGTGTCCAGAGCTTGGGTTGCTGTGCGTTGTTTTCCCTTTGATGAGGCATGCGTGGAATTGTACCGCAAGGGCGAGACAGGCGTCTTGGAGGAAAGCTCCGTTGCCGATCAGTCACCCTGGAGATAGCGATCGGCAGATATCCCATTCCGTCCTTAGGAAACGACAGCCTGCTCCACTGCCGTTTCGGGTTCTTGGATATCGACAGCCTGGTCGGCCGGGATCTGTTCTTCTGCGTCTACGGGCTGTTCCGCATCGACGCTCTCTGTTGCTTCGGGCTGTTCCGCTTCGGTGTCGTCGTCCGCATCCTTTTTCTTCTTGTGCTTCTTTTCCTTGGGCACGACGGTATGGTCGGTGAAGGCCATGCGGATGTCATCTCGGCGCAGCCAGTGAGCCAGGGCCGAGTTCTCGTTGTTGACCATGAGCGTGAGCGCCATGCCGAGCACGATAGGCAAGTAGAACGTGAAGAAACGCCAGATGAACGTGGAGAGCGCGACGATCGAGGCGTCTCCGTACACGTAGTTGAAGAACGTGATGTAGCTGGCCTCCGATGCCCCGATGGCGCCCGGCAGGGGCACGAACGAGGCGATGAGATACACGAACGCCTGGCACGACACGACGGTGAAGTAGTCATTAGCTTCCAAACCGAAGCCGGCGAAGATGACCCATGAGAGCGAGAAGTACACGGTGAGCTGCACGAAGGTGACGAGCGAGACTTTGATGAGGACCTTCGGACGCTTCAGAAGGAATCGGATGCCCGCATACGATTCCTCCAGCGACTGCGTGGCGTTCGCGAGCGTCTCGTCAGGCTGCTTGAGGATGCCGATGCGCCCGAGCAGCTTGATGACCCAGCGCGTGGTCTTGATGATGGCGCCCTTGGCGAAGGCAAGCGAGAACAGCATCGCGATGAGCACGAAGCCCCCGAAGAACCCGATGGCCACCAGGTACATGATGGGTCTTAAGTCTTGCGTGAAGTAGTTGAAGCGCAGGATGAGCACGATGACGGCATAAACGGTCATCGTGAGCTGATAGACGATGAACCTGCACAGCAGCATGGGCATGGCATGCTCGACGGGCAAGCCGAATCGCGAGTAGTAATAGGCCTGCATGGGCTGGCCACCGCTGGACAGCGGCGTGATGCAGTTGAAGTACTGTCCGATGACAGTGACTATGTTCGTCTTCACGAACGAGAATCCTGCGAACAGCTCGTTGCAGATCAGCTGCATACTCGCAGATTCCAGCACCCAGTAAATAATGATGCCTATGAGCGCGAGCAGCAAGAACGCGTAGTTGAACGACGTGAAGGCGTTGAGGGTTTGCTCGCCTTCGCCGGCGATGAACAGGTAGCCGAAGAGGACGACGAAGGCCAATGCGCACAAGGCGATGTTGAGCTTGCGTCCCATGGAGTGAGCGGTACCCTTGTCCGGCAACGTGGGTTCCTCGACGATCGCGGAGAGGTTGATGTCGGTCAGGTCGATTTTCGCACCTGATTCCGCGACGTCGATGTCGTCGGCAGATAACGAGTGCATCCAGTGGTCGGCGTCAGCGTATACGGCGTCATCGTCGGAAAGCGTCGCCGAGCTTACGGGGATGTCCACATCCTCGGCGATGGTTTGGGCGCCGTTCGGCTCATCTGGATCTGTCAGGTGAGCGTCAGTCATGATGTCCTTCCGAGCTAACGCCTACGCGCTAGGCAAACTTGTACAACTTCTGCGCGATAGCAAAACCTCCGCGGGCGAGGGTCCTGCCCAAGGCGGTCTTGCGGTTGGCGCGTCCGGCCCACGAACGGCGCACGTGATCATAGAGCATAGGGTTCTTATCGCGCATGTAATCCCAGAGCTCGTCGTTCTTCTTTATCGACTCGGGCGTGTTGATCATGAAGAGGTGGATGGTCGACACGCTCATCATGCACGACACGTAACCGATCATGAGCATCGCGCAGTTGGGCTTGGTTTCCAGGAGCTCGCCGTAATCGACGTCGTCGATTGCGAGCTTCGTGGCAAGAATCTGCTCGTCGATATGCTTTTTCACCACGTCGATCTCGACCGATTGCCCTTCGCGCCCGATGAGGTAGAGGTAGGGTGCTACGTCGAGGTAGTACAGCGTCTCGACGTACGGCATGGGATGGAGCAGCAGAAGGCTGTCCATGTAGGAAACCTTCGTGGGCAGGACGACTCCCGATTCGCGCAGGATACTCGTCTTGTACCACGCCGCATGGATCATGATGAACTTGTCGAGTCCAGGACGGCCCATCTCGTCCCAGGTGAACACGCGGCCTTGCGGGAAGAACTTGCGATATTGCATCTCGCGCTTCGTGCCCGAGGCCTTGTGGTCGTACAGGTAGTTGGTGATGAGCAAGTCGGGCTCGTTTCCGGTTTCGACCGCCAGATCGAGCGTTTCGAGCACGCGGCGCAAGGCCAGCTGGTCGAAGCTGTCGTCTGAGTCGATGACCTTGAAATACTTGCCCCGTGCCATGCTTATGCCACGGTTGATGACGCCGCCCCAGTTGGAGTTCTCCTGATCGACGGCGATGACATGCTCGTAGCGGTCGGCGTACTCGCGGGCGATGGAGCCCGTTTCGTCCTTGGAGCCGTCGTTTACCAGGATGATCTCGCACGGGTGCTCGATTTGGAGGAGCGATTCCACGCCGCACCTCATGAAACCCGCAGAGTTGTAGCAGGGCATGAGGAATGTGATGAGCGGCACGTCACCTTGCTGTTTCGTGTTGGCGTTCATGTTTGGTTCGTCGTTTGCCTGCACGCCGTTCCCTTCCTTGCCGTGCTTTATCAGCATAGTATAGCCTTCGAAAGCCCCGCAGTTTCAGATGACCACGAAACGAGGATACTGTTGACTTCTCGTAAGTTGCCCGTCACTGCGGCGGGGACGATTCATCTCGATATGACTTAGCGGTTGACAATGCTCTCCAATGAATATTGGGCGGTTTTTGCAGAACGTGAGGTAATCGCTGATAAAATTTTGCGCGTGTATGTGTATGAGAAAACGAAAAGGAGATAAACGTGACAGGACTCTACACTCCCGAGTACAAGCCGACGGGTGATGAAATCGCCGTGATCACCACGTCCCAGGGCACGATTCGCGTGCAGCTGGCAGGCAAAGATGCGCCTATCCACGTGGGCAATTTCGTCGAGCTTTCCCAGAAGGGCTTTTACGATGGCCTGAAGTTCCATCGCTACGTTCCCGGTTTCGTCATCCAGGGTGGATGCCCCTATACGCGCGACATGTCTCCCGAGGATGTCGCCCGCGGCTTCCGCGGTCCCCAGGGCCATCCCGGCACCGGCGGTCCCGGCTACCACATCAAGGGCGAATGGCGCACGAACCCCAATAACGAGCACAAGGATGGCACCTTGGCCATGGCGCGCTCCCAGATGCCCGACTCGGCTGGCTCGCAGTTTTATTTCTGCCTGGGCCCGCAGCCGTTCCTGGATTCTGATTACACCGTGTTCGGCCAGACCATCGAGGGTTTCGATGTCATCGGCAAGCTGCGCGCAGGCGATGTGATCGAGCATATCGAGATTGAGAACGTTTCCGAATAGCTCTTTCGTTTCGGGCGTTTCGTTCGAACGTCCGCGGTATCCGTCGTTAGAAGGGCTCCTATGAACAACGAATTATTCCAGCAAGCGAAAAGCGCGATGGCCGCGCAGGACTACAACGGCGCCTGCGAACTCTTCAACCAATGCCTCGCCGATGAGGAAAACCCTGCGGCTCCTGGGGAAGTCGGCCTGATCTATCACCAGATCGGAAACTGCCTCATCAAGCTGAAAAGCTATTATGAGGCAATCGAGGCATACAACAGGTCGACCGCAGACTCCGACTACGACGCCGTGGGCACGGTCAACTGCAACCTGGGCATGGCATATGCCGCCTTGCGCGACTGGGTGAATGCGGTCAAGCATTTCGAGATCGCGGTGTCGGACCGCAATTACCCCACGCCGTACAAGGCTTACATGGGTATGGGAAACGCCCTGCTCAAGCAAGGCAAATCCGCTGAAGCGGGCGTCGCGTTCCGCGAGGCCGCGCTCGACGAGGCAAACCCCGATCCCACGAAGGCCCTGCTGAACCTGGGCGTGTGCTTCATGGCGCTCAATCGTCCCGCAGATGCGGTGGCTTCGTACGAGAGCGCCCTGCAATTCGACATGTCGCCCGATACGCGCAACAAGATGTTTGCGAGCCTCGGCCAGGCCTATGTTGCCACCGGCCAGATGGACAAGGCCGTCAACGCGTTCGAGAACGCCATCGCCGACAAGACCTACTTCCTGTCCGATTCGGCCAGCGTGGACTACCAGCGCGCTATCGCGGCTGTTTCGCAGGGCAATTCCGAGAACACCCAGGCGCTGCCCGCGCTCGACATGTCCGGGCTGGATGTAATCAACGACTCACCGGCAGTCACCTCTGAGCATGAAGCGTATGTGGTGGATGATCAGGCGGTTTCCGAAGACTACTACTTTGCCGACCAGTATGCCCACCAGGGCGACCCCATGAACAACGCCGACTACTTCTTCGAGGCAAGCGACCAGGAGCTCGAGCAATGGTCCAGGGGCGTTGTGAAGCTCGAGCGCAAGCGTCGCGGCGTGGGCCTGAAGATCCTCGTGGTCATCATCCTGCTCGTGCTGGCTGCCCTGGGTGCTGGTTTGTACCTGTATCTGCAGGGTTACGGCTATCCCACGCAGGAGGCCATGGTCGAGCAGCTCTTCGAGAGCCCCTCGGATTCCGATGTGTACATTGACGGCTTGACCGAAAACGACATCAAGGACATCGCATCGCTTATCGAACCTGGTTCGACGATCGTGATCGACGGCGTCTCGCGCGGCACGAGCGCTTCTACCGCCTACGTTACGGCCACGACGCCGGAAGGCGGCAAGATTACGTACGAGGTCTCGCTCGTTCGCAATCTCATCGGCTGGAAAGTGGCGGGAGTCGATCTCTACTTCGCTAGCCAGCATGCCGACACCGCGCCGGCCGCTGATGGCGGCGAAGAGGGGTCTGGCGAAGCTGCTTCGAGCGGCGCCGAGCAGTCGGCGTCTGCAGAGTCGGCGAGCGCCGAGCAATCGGCATCCG
The DNA here is from genome assembly GCA_017432445.1 of Eggerthellaceae bacterium. Taxonomy (GTDB): domain Bacteria; phylum Actinomycetota; class Coriobacteriia; order Coriobacteriales; family Eggerthellaceae; genus UBA9715. The sequence goes on from JAFRJC010000122.1 coordinate 46,284, forward strand.
CAGAATCGGCGAGCGCCGAGTCCGCTTCCGCACAGTCTGCGTAGTTAACAGACGCAAGACACCGCAGAACGAAAAAGTGGCCGACGAGGATTTCCTCGTCGGCCACATTGCCAATGGCAAGCACAGAAAGGAAGTCAAAATGGCAGTACAGAGGACCTATACGATGATCAAGCCCGACGGCGTGCGCAACGGTCACATCGGCGAGATCGTGAATCGCTTCGAACGAGCGGGTCTCACTATCGAGCAGATGCGTCTCGAGATGGTCACGCCCGAACAGGCAAAGGCCAACTATGCCGAGCATGAGGGCAAGCCGTTCTACGAGGGACTCATCGCGTACGTCACTTCTGGCCCTGTCGTGAAGATGGTCGTTTCGGGCGAAGGCGCCGTGTACAAGGTCCGTAGCCTCATGGGCGCCACCAACCCTGCCGACGCCGCTCCTGGCACCATCCGCGGGGATTTCGGCCTCACCATGGACGAGAACGTCATCCATGGATCTGATTCTCCCGAGTCTGCCGAGCGCGAGATAGGCGTGTTCTTCGGCTAATCGATGAGCGCCATGCCCATGGAGGGACGCTTGAGGATGCGCTCTCCCAAGCGATTGGCCCAGCGCTCGGTGTAGAACGCGTAATAGGACGCCTGCGCGTTATGGCGCCGATTCGAAAATCGGGGCGTGTTCAGCCAGATAGCCGAAGGCAAACCTATAACCGGCAGGTACAGCGGTCCCAAGATAAGCGATTGGATGGTGTGGCCGTACTCGTGCACGAGAAGCCTGTCGTTGAGGAGCTTTCCGGGAACGTACTCGACGAACGGGGGAGGAGGGGCCTCTTCTACGGCGCTGCTGTCTGCGACGTCCAAGCTGGCGTTCATGAATACGAACGGGCCGAGG